>NZ_BAFR01000160.1 GCF_000308435.1 Nocardia araoensis NBRC 100135
CATCTCCGCAGTCGCGATCGCGGTTCTCGTCGTGGTCGCAGCAGCCGTGGTGTGGGTGCGCGGAGACGCGCACGGCACCGAATCGGTGACCGCGTCGTCCACGGTGCCGACCCCGGTCGCCGCCGATCAGCTGCCGACGTCGCTGCGTGAGTTGTGGCACGCGCCCGACCGTGCGAGCGCGCGTGCGCTGGTGTCCGGCGGGGTCGCGGTGACCGGCGACGACGACACCGTCACCGGCCGCGACCCGCGCACCGGCGAGCAACTCTGGAAGTACCGGCGCGACATGCCGCTGTGCGGGCTCGAGGGCCAGTACGGCATGGTGATCGCGGTCTACCGCGACGAGCGCGGCTGTAGCCAGGCCACCATGCTGGCCGGCGACAGCGGCGCCCGCCGCACGGCGCGCAGCAGCTACATGGACCGGGACGTGCATCTGTCCGCCGACGGCACCTACCTGCTGGCGCAGGGGCCGCAGCGGCTGGAGATGTGGCGCTCGGACCTGGTGCGCACCGTGGAGTACGGCTTCGTCGACGCCCCGGTGAACGTCAAGACGCAGCCGCGCAAAGGGTGCACGCTGCTGTCGTCGGGTTCCAGTCCGTCCCGGCTCGCCGTGCTGGAACGCTGCCCCGCCGACCCGGCCGAGCGGCTCACGGTGCTCAACCCGGCCCCCAAGGACAACACGGTGCCGGAGGAGTACGGCTCGCACGTATTGTCCGGTCCCGGGTCGGATTCCGCGGAAGCACGGGTGCTCGCGGTGTCCGACAGCAGGGTCGTGCTCTACTTCCCCGCCGCCCCAGGCGCCGAGCAGCTGCCGCCGCGCCTGGCGGTCTACGACGGGAACGGCAATCCCATTGTGGTGCATCAGCTTTCGGCGCCGCTGAGCCAGACGGCCACGACCACCCGGATCGGATCGGCCTATCTGGTTTTCACCGGAAACAGCGTGATCGCCTTGAACGGCAGCACTTTCGATCCCCTGTGGACGGCAGGCGGCGCCCTCGGGTCACCCGCTCTGATGGCGGGCAAACTGCTGCTGCCCACCACCGGCGCGCTCGCCGTCCTCGACCCGGCCACGGGAGCCGAAGCGGGTCGCATTCCGGTGGACCGGCCCGGCTATACCGGAAACCCCATCGCGCTCACCGTCATCGGGAACACCGTGCTGGAACTGCGCGACGGCGATTTGCACGCCCTCGGCTGAGGGACACGCCGAAATCCGTCGGTGCCGTGGAGCGGATTCCGGTTCACAGTCGACCTGGAGCCGACCGCCTGTCGAAGCACGGCACGGGCCCATAGGGGAGTTCGCAGCGTGGGTGAGTGCGGACATTCCGTTGCTCGCGGACTATCGGGGCGAGGTCGTCGGCCGGCGCCGCTGATGGCGCTCGAAATCGGCGAGCCGATCGGGGTCACAGCCGCTTCGCCACTGTCACGGGAACACCACCGTGCCGCTGCATGATCAACGGTGGACCATCATGGAGGCATGTCCGCACTCGACGATGCCCGCGTTGTGCTGCTCCGGCACGGCGAGACCAGCTGGTCCACGCAGCGGCGGCACACCGGCCGCACCGATCTCCCGCTCACCGAGCGCGGTGAAGACCAGGCCAGGGCGGCGGGCGGCTTGCTCGCCACGCTGAAACTGCGGAATCCGTTGGTGCGCACCAGCCCACGGCTACGGGCGATGCGCACCGCGGAGCTGGCCGGGCTCACCGACGCGGTGGTCGACGACGACCTCGCCGAATGGGATTACGGCGCCTACGAGGGACTCACCACCCCGCAGATCCGCGAGTCCGCGCCCGGATGGACCATCTGGACAGGCCCGGTTCCGGACGGTGAGACCGCGCAGCAGGTGTGCGAGCGCGCCGACCGGGTGCTGGCCGCTGTGACGCCCGCGCTCCCGGAGCGGGATATCGTGCTGGTGGGGCATGGCCACTTCTCCCGCGCGCTGATCGCCCGCTGGGCCGAATTCGAGATCCGGGAGGGCCGCCGGTTCGCCATGGCGACCGGCGCGCTGACCGTGCTCGGCTACGAACACGACGCGCGCACGATCCGCGCGCACAACCTGGTACCCAACGGAGCGTCACTGTGACCCGACCCGCCACCGATTCCACCGCCGTCGACCTCGGCGCCGCCGTCCTGCGCCGCGCCGTCCCCTCCGACGTGCCCGGACTGGTCGACCTCATCTACGACCTGGCCGAATACGAGAAGGCACGGCACGAGTGCACGGTCACCGCCGAGCAGCTGGGTTCGGCGCTGTTCGGGCCGGAACCGAAGGTGTTCGCGCATGTGGTGGCGGACGAGTCCGGTCTGCTCGGCTGCGCCATCTGGTTCCTGAACTTCTCCACCTGGGACGGTGTGCACGGCATCTACCTCGAGGACCTCTACGTGCGTCCGGAGACCAGGGGCAAGGGCTACGGCAAGGCGCTGCTCACGGCTCTGGCGAAAGAGGCGGTCGACCACGGCTGCAGCCGTGTGGCCTGGTCGGTGCTGACCTGGAACAAGCCCTCGATCGACTTCTACGAGTCGATCGGCGCCGTGGCCCAGGACGAATGGCTGGGCTATCGGCTCAGCGGCGACGCGCTCGGCAAGCTGGCCGCCGACGCGCGGTAGCGCGGGATGTCCTGGCTCCCGCCGCTTGATCTCGCGTCCTGGCCCACCACCGCCGCATCGGCGATGGCGCTGCAGGACGAATTGCGGCCGCTGATCTCGCCGGTCACGCCGCCGGGCGCCCGGTTCCGCACGATGGCCGGGCTCGACTCGGCCTACGACGACACCGGCGCCGTGGCCGCGGCCGTCGTCGTCTTGGCGGCGGACACCCTGCGACCGATCACTTCCGCGGTCGCGCACAGCGTCGCCGACTTCCCGTACGTGCCCGGTCTGCTGGCTTTCCGGGAGATTCCGGCCACCCTCGCCGCGCTCGAAAAACTCGACAGCGCACCGGATCTGCTGGTCTGCGACGGACAGGGACTCGCCCATCCGCGCCGCTTCGGCCTCGCCTGCCACCTCGGCCTGCTCACCGGCGTGCCGACGATCGGCGTGGCGAAGACCGTGTGGGGCGACTACGCCGAACCGGGTCCCGAACGCGGCGCGGCCACCGACATCACCATCGACGGAGCGGTGGTCGGGCGGGCGTTGCGCACCAGAACCGGCGTCAAGCCGGTGTTCGTCTCCGTGGGGCACCGCATAGACCTCGACACCGCCTGCGCCCAAGTGCTGGCGCTGACCCCGCGCTACCGGCTGCCGGAGACCACCCGGCACGCCGACCACCTCTGCCGGGCGGCGCTGCGCGCGGCCGGGAACTATTCCGGCTCGACCCCGTAATCCTGAGCCATCCAGCGGGTGGACGGCGGCGCGAACAGCAGCACCAGCGCGGCGACCGCGACCACCCCGAGCACCGTGCCGTAGACCGGCTGATGCGAATCGGTGAGCAGCGACCAGGTGACCGGGAGCAGCAGCAGCTGGGCGATGACGGCGATGGCGCGACCCCAGCGTTTCCCCAGCAGCAGTCCGATGCCCGCGGCCAGCACCGCGCCGCCGAGGATGCCGAACCAGGCCGCGGTGCCGTAACCGCTGGTCGCGGACTGGTCGTGGCCGAGCAGCCCCCGCACCACCAGCACGATCGCGAAGCCCACCGCGACGACGCCCTCGAGCGTCACCAACCCCCCGGCCGCCCGAACCGTCGTCGGCGCTGTTCCCGCGGCCGCGCTCTTGTCGCTCACGATCGCGCCCCGCCTGCGTTCGGCTCCGTCGTGCGCCGCCGCGCACGGTGTCCTCGCTTCCCTTGCTGACGCTCGTTCACGCGGCAAGCCTACGACCCGCTCGCCCGCGCCATCGTCCTGGCGTGGACCTGCGCAACGGCGCCCGAGGCGGCGCTCGCCGCTTTTCCGGCGCGGGTCGGCGGCCAACTAGGCTGCCATCGTGCGGACGCTGCTGATCGTGAACCCGAATGCCACCTCGACCACACCGGCGACCCGGGACCTACTTGCGCACGCGTTGGAGAGCCGCACGCAGCTGACCGTTGCGCACACCCAGCATCGCGGCCACGCCGCGGAACTGGCCCAATGGGCAGCGACCAACGAGATGGACCTGATCGTCGTGCACGGTGGCGATGGGACGGTCAACGAGACCATCAACGGTTTCCTGCCGCTGCCCGTCCTCGACGACGGTCAAGCCTGGTTGCCGCGCCTCGGTGTGATCCCGGGCGGCTCGGCCAACGTCTTCGCCAGGGCGCTCGGCATCTCCCCCGACCCGGTGACCGCCACCAACCAGCTCATCGACCTGCTCACACTGGACGCCGATCGCCGGATCGGCCTGGGTCTGGCCGACGACCGCTGGTTCTGCTTCAGCGCGGGCGTCGGACTCGACGCCGACGTGTGTGAGGCGATCGACGCCAGTCGCGCCCGCGGCCGCGCCGCCACTCCGGCACGCTATGTTCGAACAACCGTGCGACAATTCTTCCGGGCAAAGCGCAATGAACCCGGCGTTCAGGTCGAAATTCCCGGCCGTGAGCCCATAGACGGGGTGCATTACGCCTTCGTTACCAACACCACACCGTGGACATATCTGAACGCCACGCCGGTGCACACCAACCCCGGCACCCGGTTCGAAACGGGCCTCGGCGTGTTCGCGGTGCGCTCCATGGCCGTCCTCCCGACCCTCCTGCTCGCGCGCCAGCTCCTGGCAGCCAACGGGAATCCCAAGTCCCGCAATTTATTTCGCGAAGACGACGTTCCCACCGTACGAATCGAGTCCAAAGAACCGATCGGCCTGCAAATCGATGGCGACTTCATCGGGAAGCGCAACGTGGTGGATTTCACTGCCGTGCCGGACGTCCTGGCCGTCGTCGCCCCGCGGCCGCGCTGAGCGGCGAAACACCGCGAAAAACATCGCGGTAAGTGGTGCGAAATCGGGGTAGAGCGAGTACAAAGGACCGGGCAGGCTTCCCCACAGCGGGGGCCTTCAGAGCGTGAGCTTCCCCACGGTGCACCGCGTGCCTATTGACATCTACGGTGTTCGTGAAAGCATTCACAAGCAACCGTGCGGAAACATTCGAGTCGCACAAGTGAACGAACCACAAACCATCGGCGCCCTGTGCGGCGCCCAGCAAAGGAGCAGAGGAATGGACTGGCGCCACAAGGCCATCTGTCGCGATGAGGACCCCGAGCTGTTTTTCCCCGTGGGTAACAGTGGTCCGGCGCTCGCACAGATTGCCGATGCCAAGCTGGTCTGCGCTCGCTGCCCCGTAACCGCCGACTGCCTGTCCTGGGCCCTGAAGTCCGGACAAGACGCCGGCGTGTGGGGTGGTATGAGCGAGGACGAGCGCCGGGCGCTCAAGCGTCGCAACGCGCGCACCCGCACCCGCACCGTCGTCTGATCGACAGACGACCAGCCTTACCGGGCCATTCAGCCCGGCCCGGTAACGCATTTCAGCCCGGCACCCAAAGGTGCCGGGCTGTGTTGTTTTTGCACGCTCGTCCGCGAACTGGAAATGATCGGTCTCGCTTCGCGGCGAATCCGGAAGCCGATCAATGCGGTTCGCCGGACCGCAATATCGGCGGCGCGGATTACCGCGTAGCCGGGGCCGCTGTTCGACTGGCGGGCGAGCGAAACCTGTGGGAAAGTGGTTGGTTTTCAAGCGGGTTCGGTAGGTCGCGAATCCGTGCGACACCTCGCATTCCGCTCGATGCGGACATTCGCGAAGTCACCGCACCTCGAGCCGCGACCGCGCCCGAGTAGCGGCCACGCCCGCGACATCCGAGCAACAGCACGCGGACCGATATCGCAGCGGCCGCCCGGCCCCGCCCGCTCTCGGCGATGGGAACTACAGCTCTGCCCCGGGAAACGTGTCGCAGTGATTCTCGAAGCTGCGGCTCGCGGGTCGAACGGGCTGGTCAGCGGCCGGAACGACGGCCCAGTGGGACGCGCAGGACGGCATCGGTACCGATGTCGGCGCCGGGGTGCAGGCCGATGGAGCCGCCGAGTTCGGCGGTCACCAAGGTGCGAACGATCTGGAGGCCCAGCCGATCGGAGGATTCCAGGCTGAACCCGGACGGCAGACCGCGGCCGTCGTCGCTGATGATCACGTCCAGCCAACGGGCCGAACGTTCGGAACGGATTGTCACCGTGCCGTTTTCGCCCGAGTCGAAGGCGTGCTCGATGGCGTTCTGCACCAGTTCGGTGAGCACCATCACCAAGGGGGTGGCGCGTTCGGCGGAGAAGACGCCGAGCGAGCCGGCGCGGCGCACCTTGATGCGCGCGGTGTGCACCGTGGCCACGTCGGCCATGATCGGCAGCAGGCGATCCACGACCTCGTCGAGATCGACCTCTTCGTCCACCGACATCGACAGCATCTCGTGTACCGAGGCGATGGAGGTGACCCTGCGCACCGATTCGGTGAGCGCGACCTGCGCCTCCTCGTTCTCGGTGCGGCGGGCTTGCAGGCGCAGCAGCGCGGCGACGGTCTGCAAGTTGTTCTTGACCCGGTGGTGGATCTCCCGGATGGTGGCGTCCTTGCTCAGCAGCGCCCGATCGCGCCGCTTCACCTCGGTCACGTCGCGGACGAGCACCGCGGCGCCGGCCAGCTCACCGTGCGGGCGCAGCACGAGGGTGCGCAGCAGCACGGTGGCGCCGCGCGCCTCGACCTCCATCCGCCGCCCGGTCCGCCCGGCCAGGGCGGCTTGGATGTCGCCGACCACTTCCTGGGCGTCGAACGGATCGGTGATCAGCGAACGAGTGGTGACGGCGAGATCCTGGCCGGCCAAGTCGGCCTGCAAACCCATGCGATGGTAGGCCGACAGTGCGTTCGGGCTGGCGTAGACGACGATGCCCTCGGTGTCGAGGCGGATGAATCCGTCTCCCGCCCGCGGGCTGGAATGGGTGGCCGCGCGATCCTCGGTGGTCGGGAAGGTGCCGTCGGCGATCATCTGGCACAGATCGTCCGCGCACGCCACGTAGGCGCTCTCCAGCTGACTGCGCACCCGGGAGCGTTGCCGATCGGTGTCGCGGCTCAGCACCGCGATCACGTCGTCGCCGCAGCGCACCGGGATGGCCTCGCGGAGCGCGTGCACCGGATGCGGGTGGTAGACGCCGGACGCCTCGACCTCGCTGTCGGCTCGCACGGTCTCACCGGTGAGCAGCGCCTCGAAGACCTGCGGATGGTCGGCCCGCAGCGCGACCGTGCCCACCAGATCCTCCTGGTGCACGGTGGGCGCGGTGGTGGGACGGCACTGCGCGACGCACACGATGTCCGCGCCATCGGTCACCGGTCCCGCACCGACCCAGAGCAGCAGATCGGCGAAGGACAGATCGGACAGCAACTGCCAATCCCCCACGACCCGCTGCAGATGATCCACGGCGACGCCGGGTAGGTCGGTGTGCTCGGCCAGCAGCTCGCTCAGGGTCGACATGCAGATCTACCGCCGCAATCGATCAGGAGATGACCGCGATCAGGTGGCCCGCCTTGATCGCGTCGCCTTCCTTGACGCCGATCGAGGTCACCGTTCCGCTGGACTCCGCGAGCACCGGGATCTCCATCTTCATCGACTCGAGGATCACCAGGGTGTCGCCCTCCTCGACCTCGTCGCCCTCCTTGGCGACCACTTGGTAGACGACCGACACCAGCTCGGCGAGCACTTCCTCAGCCATGACACCCCATATCCTCGTTGGCCTGCATCCGCTGACGGTACAGCCAACCACACGTGAAAGAATGGCCTTCAATCAGAAGGGAGACTACTCATGGGTAAGCGCGGACGTAAGAAGCGTAGCCGCAAGGGGAACGCGGCCAACCACGGCAAGCGGCCCAACGCCTGAGCGCTACGCTCGGCCCGCAAGCACGAAGCGGCACGCACTTCCAGCAGGAAGGCGTGCCGCTCGCGTTTCATCGGCCGGCTAGTCGGAGGACTCGACCGAGCTCTCCGTGGTCACGATCGTCCGGCGGAGCTCGATGGTCAGGCGCTCACGCAGCGACGCGGGCGCGCGATCACCGCCACACTTGCGGCTGAGCAGGCTCTTGATCTTCTCCTCGATGCCGTAGGCCTCGATACAGGGGCTGCAGTGCTCCATGTGGTGCTGCAACCGTTCCCGAGTCGCGTCGTCGCACTCCCCGTCCAGCATCAGCCACACGTCGGCGAGTACCGCCGTGCAGTCGAGCTCCATGTCAGGGTCCCGCTCGGTACTCACTGCTTGACCTCCTGGCGTTCCCCCGAACGGTTGAATCCACGCTCGCGCGCGACATCGGCGAGCAGACCCTTCAGTTGTTTCCGGCCCCGGTGCAGCCGGGACATCACCGTACCGATGGGAGTGCCCATGATGTCGGCGATCTCCTTGTACGGGAAACCCTCGACGTCGGCGTAGTACACCGCCATGCGGAACTCCTCGGGGAGTTCTTGCAGCGCGGCCTTGATGTCGTCGTCCGGCAACGCGTCCAGCGCCTCGACCTCGGCCGAGCGCAGCCCCTGCGAGGTGTGCTCCGCTGTGGCGGCCAACTGCCAGTCGGTGATCTCGTCGGTCGGATACTGCGCGGGCTGGCGCTGCTTCTTGCGGTAGGAGTTGATGTAGGTGTTGGTCAGGATCCGGTACAGCCAGGCACGCAGGTTGGTGCCCTCCCGGAACGACTTGAAGCCCTGGTAGGCCTTCACGTAGGTCTCCTGGACCAGGTCCTCGGCGTCCGCCGGGTTCCTGGTCATCCGCAGCGCGGCGCCGTAGAGCTGGTCGAGCAGCGGGAGCGCGTCCCGTTCGAACCGCTGTGCCAGCTCGGCATCGTCGACGGCGGCGACATCGTCGGCCGCCACGTCATCGTCGCTCGTCACACCTGTCCCTTCGATCGCCGTACCTGCCAAATCTACCGGCATCGGCACATCGAAGGAGAATCCGCCGTCGGTCGGGGACACCTCGGTCCATACCGGACGGTCGTCGAGCAGCACGGGCACAGGCGTCTCCTCGTCGTCTCATAGGGCCTGCTCACGCGGTGGAAATCAGTTCCAGCGCGGTGTACCGGCTACAACATGCGCGACCCGTCCGGTGTTCCCACCGACCATCGACCCCGGCGAATGCGCAGGAAATCCCGTTGCGGGCGGTGTCACGGCCGCCGTTAGGGTTTGGCCCATGGCAGCAGGCTCGACCCCGGCGATCCGCGCGTTGACCCAGGCGAAGGTGTCCCATCGCGTGCACGCCTACAAGCACGATCCGCGCTCCGATTCCTACGGCACCGAGGCGGTCGACGCGCTCGGCGCCGAACTCGGGGTCGCGGCCGAGCAGATCTTCAAGACCTTGGTCATCGAACTCGCCACCGGCTCGCTCGCGGTGGCCGTGCTTCCGGTGCCGAACACGTTGTCGCTCAAGGCCGCCGCGGCGGCGCTGGGTGCGTCGAAGGCGAGCATGGCGGACAAAACGCGTGCGGAGAAGACGACCGGGTACGTCCTCGGCGGAATCTCCCCGCTCGGTCAGCGCAAGCGGCTGCCCACCGTGATCGACGACTCGGCGCTGACCTGGGACCGGATGCTGTGCAGCGCCGGACGGCGCGGACTGGAGATCGAGCTGGCGCCCACCGACCTGATCCGGCTGACCGCGGCGGTGACCGCACCCGTGACATCCGCGTAATTCGGCCAAGATCGCCGCGATCTGTGCGTTACTGAACTCGCCAGATCGATCCGACTCGAGGATGTGATGCGAATGTCTACGCAGCAGCGTTTGCGCACCCTGATCGTCGCGTTGTTCGGAGCTCTCGTCTTGGCTCTCGGTTCGGTAACGCTCTCCGCCCCGGAGGCGGCCGCCGCGCCGGACAGACCGCCGCTCACGCAGGCCGGCGATTCCGTGTTCGACTTCGACGGTCAGGGTTCGAAGAGTGACGACAAGGCCGGGAAAGCCGAGAAGCTGAGCGGCAATGTCACCACCAAGTTGATCGACTTGGTCGCCGGAATCATCAAGTGCGGACTGAACATCGCTTCACCCAGCGTGAAGTGCAGTTTATAACTGGCAGCGCCTGCGGCGCTGCGTGTTCGCGGCCCCCTCATGGCTCGCGTCCGAGTGGCCACCGCTAGCGACTTCGTCGCGGACGCGGGGCCACCCGGACGCGAGCCGGGCCGCGAACGGCACAATCTCCGCGCTCAGAGCAGGCTGATCTGCTCGGCTTGCTTCTGATCCTCCACGCGGGCGAGCAGTTCCGGGCCGTTGTTGCGCACGCTGTTGACCAGGGCAGGGACCGGGCGAGGCACAATTCCGGCGACGACCTCCTCGGACGGCGTCTCCAGTAGGCTCGCCGGGGCCGGGTGATCAGGGTCGAGCCACGCGTCCCAGTGCTCCTGCGGCATGGGCAGCGGCATCCGGTCGTGGACGCGGGTGAGGTCGCCGACCGCGTCGGTGGTCAGGATGGTGCACGACAGCAGCGGTTCGCTTTCCGGCTGCGACCGGTCGCGCCAGACCGACCACAGACCGGCCATGTAGAGCCGGGAACCGTCCGCGTTGGCCATGTAGTACGGCTGCTTGGCGACCTTGCCTTTCGCGCCCTTTTCGCCGTTCGGCTCGACGACCCACTCGTACCAGCCGTCCATCGGCACCAGGCAGCGCCGGTACTTCACCGCGTCACGGAAGGACGGCGTGGTCGCGGCCTTGTCGGCGCGGGCATTGAACAGCGGTTTGCCTTTGACGGGGACGCCGGGCTCGGCCGCTTTCGTCCACACCGGGATCAGTCCCCAGCGCATGCGCCGGATACGCATTCTCGGGTCGTCGTCTTCGCGGCCTTGGTCGTGCCGCTCGACCACGGTGAGCACCTGGGTCGTCGGGGCAACGTTGTAATTGGTGAACGAGCTCTCGTCGGCCGCGCCGGTCTCATCGATCGCATCCAACTCGACCGCGAGCCTGCCGGGATTGGTCGTGGTCGCATATCGTCCGCACATATCCCGATAGTCCCACTCGCCACCGACAACGTCGGAGACAATTGGTGCATAGCTGGTGACCTGTTGAGAGTTGTGACATAGCATTCTCTCATCGAACGGACGGGCCGCCCGTCCACTCGGACACACGCATCGACCGTCCACCGCAGACGGCAAGAGGAGAACCACTGTGACATCCACCGACACCAAACCGGCCGACCACGACACGGCACTGACGTCGGTCAATCCGGCGACAGGCGAGGTGATCGGCACGCACGTCATCGCCGACGACGCCGCGGTGGCCGCCGCGGTCGCCAAGGCTCGCGCAGCGGCCGCCACCTGGGGCGCGCTGAGTTTCGATCAGCGGCGCACGCATCTGCTGCGCTGGTCGAGCAAACTGGTGCAGAAATCGGACGAATTCTGCGCACTGATCCACGCCGAGAACGGCAAGCCGCTCGACGACGCCTTCCTGGAATTGATGCTCGCGCTCGAGCACATCTCCTGGGCGGCCAAGAACGCGAAGAAGGTGCTCGGCCCCAAGCGGGTCTCCCCCGGCGCGCTGATGTCGAACTTCAGCGCTCGGCTCGAGCAGCGCCCGCTCGGCGTCGTCGGCGTGATCGGCCCGTGGAACTACCCGGTCTACACGCCGAACGGTTCCATCGCCTACGCGCTGGCCGCGGGCAACACCGTCGTGTTCAAGCCGAGCGAATACTCCACCGGCATCGGCAACTTCCTCGCCGACGCGTTCGCCGAAGCCAATCGGGAACTGCCCGAGGGCGTTTTCACCACGATCAACGGCTACGGCGCAACGGGCGCGGCGCTGGTCCGCTCGGACGTCGACAAGATCGCGTTCACCGGCTCCACCGCCACCGGTAAGCGGATCATGGCCGCTGCCGCCGAACGACTCACCCCCGTGCTGCTGGAATGCGGCGGCAAGGACGCGGTGATCGTCGCCGCCGACGCCGACATCAAGGCCGCGGCGGACGCGGTCGCCTGGGGCGCCACCGCCAACAGCGGACAGACCTGCGCGGGCGTCGAGCGGGTCTACGTGGACCGCTCGGTGCGCGAGGAGTTCGTCGCGGAGGTCAAGCGCATCCTCACCGACGTCAAGCCGGGTTCCGGCGACAAGGCCTCCTACGGCCCGATGACCATGCCGAGCCAGATCGACATCGTCCGCCGCCACATCGATGACGCGCTGAAGAGCGGCGGCACCGCGGTGCTCGGCGGTCCCGAGTCGGTCAAGGCGCCCTTCATCGAGCCGGTCGTGCTGGTCGACGTGGACGAGAACTCCGAGGCGGTGTGCGAGGAGACCTTCGGCCCGACCATCACCATCCGCACCGTCGACAGTGTCGACGAAGCGGTGGAGTTGGCCAACAATTCCAAGTACGGCCTCTCCTCTGCGGTCTACTCGAAGAAGAACGGCCTCAATATCGCGCGCAAGCTGCGCGTGGGCGCCACCTCGGTGAACTCCGTGCTCGCCTTCGCCGCCATTCCCGGCCTGCCCTTCGGCGGCGTCGGCGATTCCGGCATCGGCCGCATCCACGGCGAACCGGGTCTGCGCGAGTTCACCCGCCCGCACTCGATCGCGGTGCAGCGCTTCACCGTTCCCGGTATGGCGCTGCTGAGCTACAGCCGCACCGACTCCACGATGAAGCTGCTGCGCAAGCTCGTCCCGTTCCTGCACGGGCGGCACAAGTAGGATTCCCACGGCCGGGCCGGGCACTCGACCTCGAGTACCCGGCCCCGTGCCGTAGGTGGTACCTGCGGCGATCCGCTAGGTGAAGGCCCGGTCGAGCCGAGTCGACAACCAGCCACGACAGACCGCGCACCGGAATGGAGCTTCGATACCGACGTGCCCAGCGCACCGCAACCCCGTCTTTCGAGCGAAGCGAGACCGAGCCACCAGAGGGCCGCGTACACCCAGCGCCGCAGGCGCTGGCAAACCAACACCGTGTGATGATGGACGAGTGAACTTCTGGCCAGCGCCCCATGTCGAGGTCCCCGTACACGCGACCGTGACCCTGCCCGGATCGAAATCCATCACGAACCGGGCGCTCATCCTGGCCGCCCTTGCCGACGGTCCGTCCACCATCACCGGTGCGCTGCGCAGCCGGGACACGAACCTGATGATCGCCGCGCTGCGCGCGCTCGGCGCGGACATCGAGGGCGCGCGCGACACGCTCACCGTCACCCCGGCGCCGCTGGGCGGCGGCACGGTCGACTGCGGGCTCGCGGGCACGGTGATGCGCTTCCTGCCGCCGGTCGCCGCCCTGGCGTCGGGCGATGTCGCGTTCGACGGTGACGAACAGGCCAGGATCCGGCCGCTGCGCACGATCCTGGACGCGCTGCGCTCGCTCGGCGCCGATATCGACGGCGACGCACTGCCGTTCACCGTGCACGGCAAGGGCGCGCTGCGCGGCGGCACTGTGACGATCGACGCGTCCGGGTCGTCGCAGTTCGTCTCGGGCCTGCTGCTGTCGGCCGCGCGCTTCGACGAGGGCTTGGTGGTGCACCACGACGGCAAGGCGCTGCCGTCGATGCCGCACATCGAGATGACCGTGGAAATGCTGCGGCGCGCCGACGTGCGGGTGCAGGCGCCCGCGGACAGCTTCAAAGCGCAGACCTGGACCGTGGAGCACGGGCCGATCCGCGCCGTGGACTGGGAGATCGAGCCCGATCTGTCCAACGCCACCCCGTTCCTGGCCGCGGCCGCGGTCACGGGCGGCACGGTCAGCATCCCGCACTGGCCGCGGCTGACCACGCAGCCGGGCGACGTCATCCGCGAGATCCTCGTGCGGATGGGCGCGGAAGCGCGGATCTTCGACGGCGTGCTCACCGTGCACGGCCCCGACCGGCTCGCAGGCATCGATATCGACCTGCACGACGTTGGTGAGCTGACGCCCACCGTCGCCGCGCTGGCCGCGCTGGCCGACTCCCCGTCCGTGCTGCGCGGCATCGCGCATCTGCGCGGTCACGAGACCGACCGGCTGGCCGCGCTGTCCACCGAGATCAACCGCCTCGGCGGCAAGGTGACCGAGACCGCGGACGGACTGGAGATCGTGCCCACCGAACTGCACGGCGGCAAGTGGCATTCCTACGCCGATCACCGGATGGCCACGGCCGGAGCCATTCTCGGCCTGCGGGTACCCGGGATCGAGATCGAGGACATCGGGACCACGGCCAAGACCCTGCCGAACTTCGTCGCGTTGTGGGAGCAGATGCTCGACCCCGCGCTATCCGACGAAGGAGCGGCGCACTGAGCCGGGGAGGACGATCCGCGGCCAGCTACGACGAATCCGACGTCCGGGTTCGTCCCGGGCGCAGTTCCCGACCCCGCACCAAGACCCGTCCGCAGCACAGCGACGCCGAGCAGGCCATGGTGGTGGCGGTCGACCGGGGCCGGTGGGGATGCGTCCTCGGCGGCGATCCGGATCGCCGCATCGTCGCGATGCGCGCCCGGGAACTGGGCCGCACTCCGATCGTGGTCGGCGACCAGGTGGACGTGGTGGGCGATCTGTCCGGGCGACCGGACACCCTCGCGCGCATCGTCCGGGTCGCCGACCGCAGGACGGTGCTGCGCCGCACCGCCGACGACACCGATCCGTTCGAGCGCATCGTGGTCGGCAACGCGCAGCGGCTGTTCATCGTCGTCGCGCTCGCCGATCCGCCGCCGCGCACCGGCTTCGTGGAGCGCGCCATGGTCGCCGCGTACGCCGGTGGGCTGCAACCGGTTCTGTGCCTGACCAAGCACGATCTGGCGGCCGACTCCGAATTCGCCGCCGCCTTCGAGGATCTCGATCTCACCATCGTCTACGGCGGCATCGACGATCCGCTCGATCCGGTGCTGGATCTGCTCACCGATCACCTCACCGCGCTGATCGGCCACTCCGGGGTGGGCAAGTCCACGCTGGTGAATCGTCTTGTGCCCGATGCGGAGCGGGCGGTGGGCGAGGTGTCGGGGGTGGGCAAGGGCAAGCACACCTCCACCCAATCGGTCGCGCTCCCGCTGCCCAGGGGCGGCTGGGTCATCGACACGCCGGGCGTGCGGTCGTTCGGCCTGGCCCACATCACCCCGGACGACGTCATCGCCGCCTTCACCGACCTCGCCGACGCTATCGAGGACTGTCCGCGGGGCTGCACCCACCTCGGTCCGCCCGCCGATCCCGAATGCGCGCTGGACCAATTGCCGGGCAAGGAACACCGGGTGGCCGCCATCCGCCGTCTGCTCGTCGCCCTGAACTCCAACGATCCCTGGTAATCGCCTCAGCCGTCCGAGACTCAGTCGAAAAGCCGGCCGATCATCGCGCTCTGCCCACTTTGCAGCACATGCGCGGCGGTCAGCGGAATCCAGAAGCACTCCAACTTCGTCGGCGGGGCCAAGCCGTCGTGGTCCTCCTGACTCGCCCACCGTTCGGGTGTGGTTCGGTGTAACGCGAGCTGGAAGAAGTGACGCCGGTGCGTCTGTAGCACACAACTTTCTCTCGCCGGACACGCGTGGACACGACGGTAAATCCCCTTGCGAAGACGCTTCGACATACGGAAAACAACGAAGGCGCCCAGGAAACCCTGAGCGCCTTCGTGATTCAGCGGATCAGTGACGGCGGCGCGACTTCGGGCCGCGGCGGCCCTTCGCCTCCGCGCGGGCGGCCTCGCGGCGCTCGCGACGGGTGGGCTGCGGCCCACCGTCCACGCCGTACTCCTCGGCGTCGCTGTGCACCGCGGCGCGGCCGCCCTCGTCGGGGCCGGAGTAGCTGAAACCGCGCGGGGCGGTGTCATCGATACCCCTGGCGCGCAGAGCCGCGGGGGCGGCGTGGCCGTTGGCGACCTGAGTCTCCTCGGTGGGCAGCGGACGCGGGGCGGTCATCGCTCCGACCGGCGAACGAAGGCCCTGGCCGACGGCGACGCCTTCCTGCTGCGGCTGCTGCACCTCGACCTGGAGGTTGAACAGGAAGCCGACCGACTCCTCCTTGAGACCGTCGAGCATCGCGGTGAACATGTCGAAGCCCTCGCGCTGGTACTCCACCAGCGGGTCGCGCTGCGCCATCGCGCGCAGGCCGATGCCCTCCTTGAGGTAGTCCATCTCGTAGAGATGCTCACGCCACTTGCGGTCGAGCACCGACAGCAGCACCTGTCGTTCCAGATTGCGCATGCTGCCCTCGCCGGCCAAGCCGTCGATCTCGGCCTCGCGGCGCTCGTAGGCGTCGTGCGCGTCGTCCAGCAGCGCCTCGAGCAACTCCTCGCGCGTGAGCTCGCCCGCCTCGCCGACCTCGGTCTCGCCGGTCAGGTCCCGGTAGTCCAGGCTCACCGGGTACAGCGTCTTCAGCGCCGTCCACAGCTTCTCCAGATCCCAGTCCTCGACATAGCCCTCGGCGGTGGCGCCGTCCACGTAGGCGGTGATCACGTCGGTGATCATGCTCTGGACCTGGCCCTCCATGTCCTCGCCGCGCAGGATCCGATCGCGCTCGCCGTAGATGATGGTGCGCTGCTGGTTCATCACCTCGTCGTACTTGAGCACGTTCTTGCGGATCTCGAAGTTCTGCTGCTCGACCTGCGTCTGCGCGCTCTTGATGGCCTTGGAGACCATCTTCGCCTCGATCGGCACGTCGTCGGGCAGGTTCAGCCGCGTCATGATCGCTTCCAGCGCGGCGCCGTTGAACCGGCGCATCAGCTCGTCGCCCAGCGACAAGTAGAAGCGGGACTCACCCGGGTCGCCCTGTCGGCCGGAGCGGCCGCGCAGCTGGTTGTCGATGCGGCGCGACTCGTGCCGCTCGGTGCCCAGCACATAGAGGCCGCCCGCCTCGCGCACCAACTCGGCGTCCTCGGCGGTCTGAGCCTTGACCTGGTCCAGGGTGGGCAGCCAGGCGCGCTCGTACTCCTCCGGCGTCTCGACCGGGTCCAGCCCCTGTTTGCGCAGCAGGATGTCGGCGATGATGTCCGGGTTGCCGCCGAGCACGATGTCGGTACCGCGGCCTGCCATGTTCGTCGCGACGGTGACCGCTCCCGGCCGACCCGCCTCGGCGATGATCTCGGCTTCCTTCTCGTGGAACTTCGCGTTCAGCACGTTGTGCGGAATGCCGCGCTTGGTGAACTGCTTGGACAGGTACTCCGAGCGCTCGACGCTGGTGGTGCCGATCAGCACCGGCTGGCCGTTCTCGTGCCGCTCGGTGACGTCGTCGACCACGGCGGAGAACTTGGCCTCCTCCGTCTTGTAGATCAGGTCGGACTGGTCGGCGCGGATCATCGGCTTGTTGGTCGGGATGGGGACCACGCCCAGGTTGTAGATCTGGTGCAGCTCGGCGGCCTCGGTCTCGGCGGTACCGGTCATGCCGGACAGCTTGTCGTAGAGGCGGAAGTAGTTCTGCAGGGTGATGGTGGCCAGGGTCTGGTTCTCCGGCTGGATCTCCACCCCTTCCTTGGCCTCGATCGCCTGGTGCATGCCCTCGTTGTAGCGGCGCCCGACCAGGATGCGGCCGGTGAACTCGTCGACGATGATCACCTCGCCGTCGCGGACGATGTAATCCTTGTCGCGGGTGTAGAGCTCCTTGGCCTTGATGGCGTTGTTCAGGTAGCTCACCAGCGGCGAGTTGGCTGCCTCGTAGAGGTTGTCGATGCCGAGCTGGTCTTCGACGAACTCGACGCCCGCCTCGTGCACGCCGATCGTGCGCTTCTTGATGTCGACCTCGTAGTGCAGGTCCTTCTTCAGCAGCGGCGCGATCCGCGCGAACTCGGCGTACCACTTCGACGAGGCGTCGGCGGGCCCGGAGATGATCAGCGGGGTACGCGCCTCGTCGATGAGGATGGAGTCGACCTCGTCGACGATGGCGAAGTTGTGCCCGCGCTGCACCAGGTCGTCCAGCGAGTGCGTCATGTTGTCGCGGAGGTAGTCGAAGCCGAACTCGTTGTTCGTGCCGTAGGTGATGTCGGCGGCGTAGGCCACCCGCCGCTGCGCGGGGCTCATGCCGGACAGGATCACGCCGACCTCGAGGCCGAGGAAGCGGTGCACGCGGCCCATCCACTCCGCGTCGCGCTTGGCCAGGTAGTCGTTCACCGTGACGACGTGCACACCGTCGCCGCTGATCGCGTTCAGGTAGGCGGGCAGCACACAGGTGAGGGTCTTGCCCTCACCGGTCTTCATCTCGGCGATGTTGCCGGTGTGCAGCGCGGCGCCGCCCATGACCTGCACCTTGTAGTGCTTCTGGCTGAGCACCCGCCAGGACGCCTCCCGCGCGACCGCGAACGCCTCGGCCATCAGCTGGCCGAGCGGATCGGTCTCGCCGTCCTCGACCATCTCGGCGTACCGCTCGCGGAACTCGTCGGTTTTGGCGCGTAGCTCCGCGTCACTGAGGTCCTCGAACTCCGGTTCGAGGGCGAGAACCTGGTCGGCGAAATGCGAGAGCCGCTTGACCATGCGACCCTCACCAATCCGTAGCAACCTCGTCAGTGTCAGCGCAGGCACGGGTCTCGTCAGTCCTCTGGTCGGTGTGTCAAATCGTGTCGTCGGCCCCCGGGCCGGTGCGGCCCACGCGGTTGCGCGGAATCCGCTGCATGGCCCATGGTAATGGTCTGCTGGATGTACAGCGCCTGCGGCGCTGCGTGGGCCGTGTTGGCTCCTGTGATCGAATCGTCTCGCCGAACTCGAAGTCGATCAGCGTGTCATGGAACCCCTGCGCGGAAAAACGTGTACCGAATTCATCAGAAATGCGACAACGGCCGGGCCAACGGTCGACGCGGCAGCACAATGAAGCGGGGGCGGCATCGGGAAAAGGAGTACCGGGCAGCGTGATCACGAGACTGACGCCGCAGGACACGGCCTACTACCGGCTCGAGTCGAGCAGCAATCCGATCCATATCGGCTCTCTCGCGATCGTGCGGAACACCGAACCCGGTGACGGCTCGGGCGAACCGATCCTGGACTACGACCGGCTGGTCGATCTGGTCGAGAGCAGGCTCTCGCTGGTGCCGAGATACCGGCGCAAGGTGCGCGAGATCCCGCTGTCGCTCGGGCGGCCGGTCTGGGTCGAGGACAGCCGTTTCGACATCACCTACCACATCCGGCGTTCGGCGCTGCCCGGTCCCGGCACCGACGAGCAACTGCACGACCTGGTCGCCCGCCTCGTCTCCCACCCGCTGGACCCGGCCCGGCCACTGTGGGAGATGTACCTGATCGAACGGCTGTCCGACGGCCGCTGCGCCATCTTCACCAAGACGCATTCCGCCCTGGTGGACGGCGACACCGCGCTCGAGATCGGCCACGTGATCCTCGACACCGGCCCCGCTCCCCGCGAACTGGCCTGCGACGACTGGATCGCGCCGCGCGAACCCGGCGAGATGGAACTGCTGGTGGGCGCGCTCGCCCATCTCGCCACCCAACCGCGCAAGGCCCTCGAGGTCGCCAGGGACGCGGGCGCGGGGGCATTCGCGGTACTCGGGACGGCGGGCAGGGCGGTCGAGTCGGTGGTCGGCGCGGTGCGCACCGCGACGACCGGCGCACCCGCGAGTCCCCTGAACACGCGCACCTCGCGGAACCGGCGCTTCGCCGTGGTGCGCACCGACCTGGCGGACTACCGCACGATCCGCAGGCGGTTCGGCTGCTCGACCAACGACGCCATCCTCGCCGTGGTCACCGGCGCCCTGCGCAACTGGCTGCTCTCGCGCGGGGAAGCGCTCACCGAGTCCACCACGCTGCGAGCCGTGGTGCCGATGTCGGTGTACGTCGAGGGAAACGACGGCGACCAGGCGCACTCGGCGAGCGAGGTGTCGTCGTTCCTGATCGATCTGCCGGTGGGCGAACCCAACCCGGTGATGCGGCTGTCGCACATCGCGCACGCCACCGAACTCAACGGACGTCAGCGGCGCGGCGTCCGGGCGCGTACGCTCGTGCACCTGGCCGGTTTCGCTCCGGCCAGCCTGCATGCGATGAGTGTGCGTGCGGCGAGTACGTTCGCAGAACACACGTTCAATCTGGTGATCACCAACGCGCCGGGTCCGCAGGCGCCGATGTACATCGGCGGCGCGCGGATGCTGGAGATGTACCCGGTGTCGCCACTGCTGCGCAATCAGGCGTCGAGTATCGGGATCACGTCCTACGACGGACGTGTCTTCTACGGTCTCAACGCCGATCGCGACGCGATGGCCGATATCGGCGTGCTCGCCACGGCGGTGCGCGATTCCATGGAGGAGATGCTCGGTGCCTGCGTCTGATCAGAAGAAGCTGCGGGTCTACATCCCGGCTACGGTGCCGATGCTGCGCGAGCTGGTCGACAACCGGGAGCTGGCCCCCGTCGGCGGGACCGCGTTCGCGGTGACGCCCGCGCTGCGCGAGGCCTACGCCTCCGGCGACGACGAGGAGCTCGGCGAAGTCGCCATGAACGAGGCCGCGCGCGCCTCGCTGCGACTGCTCGCCGCCGAACGCGAGGCGATCGATTCGTCGGAGGAATCCGACGACGAGGCCGCGCCGGTCGCCGGCGGCAGCCCGGTGTACCGCCGTGCGGTGATCGCCGCCGACGTGACCGGCGCGAAGCTGCGGCCCGATCTCGACGACGCGGTGGTCCGGCTGGCGGGTCCGATCGACTACCGGCAGATCGCCTCGGTGCACGTCGACCTTGCCGAGGCCGAACCGCAGGTGGCCAAGGCCGTCGACGTGGTGGACGCGGCGGATCTCGGCGACACCGACGCGGAGTTCGTCCTCGGCGACGCCGAAGACCATCAATTGGCCTGGTACGCGGCACAAGAGCTGCCGTTTCTGCTCGAGCTGCTCTGAATCGCGGCGGTCGGGCGCGCCACTGGCCCACCGCCATAACCTACGATGCCGTAACCTTGCTGGCGAGGCCTCCGATCGGAGCGACGGCGGCCTGCGCATCCGACGACAGGGAGACCAACGGCAGCGATGGGTTCGAAAATTGGGAGCTTCTCCGTGCGAAGCGTCCGCGCGTGGCTGGAGGCGCCAGCAGCGGGCGTCGCCGAGCGCGGCGGCAAGCTGAATGTGCTGCGCGGAGCCGTGGCACGGGTGACCACGCCGTTGCTGCCCGACGACTACCTGCACCTGGCCAACCCGCTGTGGTCGGCTCGCGAGCTGCGCGGGCGCATCGTCGAGGTACGCAAGGAGACCGCCGATTCCGCGACTCTGGTGATCCAGCCGGGATGGGGCTTCGACTTCAAATACCAGCCCGGACAGTACATCGGCATCGGCCTCCTGGTCGACGGCCGCTGGCATTGGCGCTCGTATTCGCTGACCTGTCCGCCGAATTGGTCCGCCCCCGGCCACGGCGGCAAGCGCCTGATCTCCATCGCCGTGAAGGCGATGCCGGAGGGCTTCCTGTCCAGCCATCTGGTCAGCGGCGTTCCGGTCGGCACCATCGTCCGGCTGGCCGCGCCGCAGGGCGGCTTCGTGCTGCCGTCCCCGCCGCCGGAGAAGGTGCTGTTCCTCACCGCGGGCAGCGGCATCACCCCCGTGATGTCGATGTTGCGCGCGATGGACCGCCGCGAGGTGTTCACCGACGTGGCGCACCTGCACTCGGCCCGCACCGCCGACGACGTGATGTTCGGCGCGGAACTGGCCGCGCTGCGCGAGGGCAATCCGAGCTTCGACACCCGGCTGCATCTCACCGCCGAGCGGGGCAAGTTCGCCCTCGCCGACCTCGACACCGAGTTCCCGGATTGGCGCGAGCGCCAGACCTGGGCCTGCGGCCCGGCCGGGATGCTCGACGAGATCGAACACCATTGGCGCGACGCGGGCCTGTCGGACCGGCTGCACGTGGAGCGCTTCGAGATCGAGCGTTCCTCGGCCGGCGAAGGCGGCACGGTCACCTTCGGCAAGACCGGTCGCACCGTCGCGGCCGACGGCGCGACCAGCCTGCTGGAGGCAGGCGAGTCGGCGGGCGTTCAGATGCCGTTCGGCTGCCGGATGGGCATCTGCCAGACCTGCGTGGTCACCTTGAGTTCCGGGCACGCGCGCGACCTGCGCAACGGTGAGGAGCGCCGCGAAGGCGACAAGGTGCAGACCTGCATCTCGGCGGCGGCGGGCGACTGCACTCTGGACGTGTAGTCCGGCAGGTACCCTCGAGGTGTATCGAGTAGGGAAAGGACCCCGGTGGCCATCACCGACATCAAGACATTCGCTCACCTCACGGCGACCGATATCGAGACACTGGGGCAGGAACTCGATTCCATCCGGCGTTCGGTGGAACTGTCCCGTGGCGAGCGCGATGCGAAGTACATCCGGCGCGCGATCGCGGCGCAACGCGGTCTCGAGGTGGTCGCGAGGGCCGTGCTGTTCGGCAGCCGCAATCGCTGGGCCTGGCTGACCGGCACCGCGTTGCTTTCGGTTGCCAAGATCATCGAGAACATGGAGCTCGGGCACAACGTCAGCCACGGGCAGTGGGACTGGATGAACGACCCGGAGATCCACTCCAGCTCGTGGGAATGGGACATGACGGGCCCCTCCGCGCAGTGGCGGCGGGCGCACAACTACTCCCACCACACCTATACCAACGTCCTCGGCAAGGACGAGGACCTCGGGTTCGGCATCCTCCGGATGACGCGGGACGAGCAGTGGCGGCCGATCCACCTGGTGCAGCCGCTGGCGAATCTGCTGCTGGCCGCGACCTTCGAGTGGGGCATCGCACTGCACGACTGGAGCATCGAGAAGGAGCTGTCGGGCACGCCGCGCTGGGATATCACCTCGGAGCCGAACATGGCGTTCGGGCGCAAGATCTGCCGTCAGGTGGCCAAGGACTTTCTCATCCACCCCGCGCTCACCGGCCCGGCGTTCAAGCACACGCTGAAGGCCAACGCGGCGGCGAACCTGGTGCGCAACCTGTGGGCGTACGCGGTGATCTTCTGCGGCCACTTCCCCGACGGCGCGGAGAAGTTCACCGTCGAGCAGTTGGAGAACGAGACCAGCGGCGAATGGTACCTGCGCCAGATGCTCGGCAGCGCGAACTTCAAGGCGGGGCCCGCCATGGCGTTCATGAGCGGCAACCTCTGCTACCAGATCGAGCATCACCTGTTCCCCGATCTGCCGAGCAACCGGTATCGAGAGATCGCGGTGCGCGTCAGGGAGCTGTGCGACAAGTACGACCTGCCCTACACCACCGGCTCGCTGGGCAAGCAATATCTGCTGGCCTTCCGCACGATCCACAAGCTGGCGCTGCCGGACCGGTTCCTCAAGGCCACCGCCGACAACGCACCGGAGACCTCGTCCGAACGCAAGTTCGCCGGTGTCACGCTCCCGTCGCTCGGGACGGAGTCCACGCACTGGCTGCGCATCGATCCGGAGACCGGCAAGCGGCGCGGTCTGCGTTCGGCGCTGCACGAGGCGAAGATCGCGCTGCGCGACAAGGCGCGGCAGGAGAAGGAGATGCTCCGCGAGGCCAGAGCGGCCCTGCAGGAGAAGGCCGAACACGAGCGGCAGGTCCTGCGCGACGCCAAGGTCGCGCTTCAGGAAAGAGCCCGCCAGGAACAAGCGGCGTTGCGCGAGAAAGCCAAGCGGGACAGGCGTTTTCGCTTCCAGCGAAGGGCGCGCTAACCTACCAGTCGAGCATCGGTATCGCAATAGGGTATTTGACACATCCCCCAGCCGCATCTCGCAACCTACGCTCTCGTAACTTACGGTAAAGTAACCCGTATGGCGATTTCGGATGTCAAGGAATACGCGCACCTCACCGAGGCCGACGTGGAAGCACTCGGCGCGGAGTTCGACGCGATCCGGCGGGAAATCGAAGCCTCACGCGGCGCGCGCGACGCGAAGTACATCCGCGCTGTCATCCGGTTGCAGCGCGCTCTCGAGATCAGCGGCCGGGCGGTGCTCTTCGCGAGCCCGAAGCGGCCGGCGTGGCTGGCAGGCGTCGCCCTGCTCAGCACCGCCAAGATCATCGAGAACATGGAGATCGGGCACAACGTCATGCACGGGCAGTGGGACTGGATGAACGATCCGGAGATCCACTCCAGCTCGTGGGAATGGGACAACACCGGCGCGGCCAAGCACTGGAAGCACACCCACAACTACCTGCACCACAAGTACACCAACGTGCTCGGCATGGACGACGACATCGGCTACGGCCTGCTGCGGGTGACCCGCGACCAGCGCTGGAAGCCGTTCAACCTGGGCAACCCGATCTACAACCTGGTGTTGCAGCTGTTCTTCGAGTACGGCGTCGCGATCCAGCACCTGGAGCTGGGCAAGCTGGTGGCGGGCCGGTACAAGCCCGGCACCCCCGAGCGGGCCGACTTCGAGCGCAGGCGCGACGAGGCGCTCACCAAGATGGGCAAGCAGGTCCTCAAGGACTACGTGATCTTCCCCGCCCTCACCGGCCGCGCGTTCTTCTCCACACTGACGGCCAACCTGGCCGCGAACGCGATCCGCAACGTCTGGTCCAACGCGGTGATCTTCTGCGGGCACTTCCCCGACGGCGCGGAGAAGTTCACCAAGGCCGACATCGACGGCGAAACGCAGGGCGAGTGGTACCTGCGCCAGATGCTCGGCAGCGCGAACATCTCCGGCGGCCCGGTCATGCACTTCATGACCGGCAATCTGAGCCACCAGATCGAACACCACCTGTTCCCCGACCTGCCGAGCAACCGGTACGCCGACATCGCCGTCCGGGTGCGCGAGCTGGCCGACAAGTACGACCTGCCTTACACCACCGGCTCGCTGCCGGTGCAGTACTTCAAGGCGTGGCGCACCATCCTCAAGCTGGCGCTGCCGAACAAGTACCTGCGGGCGACCGCCGACGATGCCCCGGAGACCGCCTCGGAACGCAAATTCCAGGGCCGGACCGCGGCCACCATCGATCCGGTGACCGGCCGGCGCCGCGGGCTGCGCACCGCGCTCGCCAAGGGACGGCGGCGGCTCGCCCGGCGCGGCGTGTCCGCGGCGAGCTGACTCGCATCCGCGTCGGCTCGCGTCCCGGACTTCCGAGCCGACGCGCCAACGCACGCCGTGTGCGGTGAGTTCGCCGGGTTTGATTGACTCGAGCGGTGCAAGCTGAGGTTCTGAGCGTCTATGAGGCCATCCGACGCCGTCGCGACGTGCGCGCGGAGTTCACCGGCGAGCTGGTCGACGACGCGACATTGTGGCGGCTGCTGGACGCCGCGCACCGGGCGCCGAGCGTAGGGAATTCGCAGCCCTGGGATTTCGTGGTGGTCCGCGAAGCGGCCACGCTGCGCGAGTTCGCCGATCATGTGGCGCGCAAGCGCATCGAGTTCCGCGACGCGCTGCCGCCCGAACGGGCAGCCACCTTCGAACCGATCAAGATCGAAGGCATTCTGGAGAGCGGCACCGGGGTCGTGGTCTGCTATGACCACGATCGCGGGGGACCGCAAGTGCTCGGCCGGGCCACGGTGCCCGAAACCGGTATCTACTCCGCCGTTCTCGCCATCCAGAACCTCTGGCTGGCCGCCACCGCCGAAGGCATCGGCGTGGGATGGGTGTCGTTCTACGACCCCGGCTTCCTGTCCGATCTGATCGGCCTCCCGGAAGGCGTCCGCACGGTCGCCTGGCTGTGCGTCGGGCCGGTGCGCGAATTCCAGCGCATTCCCGACCTCGAGCGCTTCGGCTGGCGCGCGGGCAGACCGCTCACGGACGCGGTGCACCGCGAGACCTATCGCGGCTGACCTCGCGCCTCCCGGCCGCGCATCGTTACCCAAATGTGTGGATCGTTCATGGTTCAATCGGATCCCCACTGGGTACGACAAGGTCGAAACTGCCTCTTACGCAGTGCGCTTCATCGTGGTTTCGTCGGTTCCAGGAGGTTTGTGCAATGGCCAATGTCGATGCTGTTCGGCTGTCGAGCGAGCTGGGCATCGATCTGGCACAGGCGACGTTGCGCCTGCGTCGGGAAGGCATTCCCGGCGAGACCAAGCACCAGACCTGTCTGCGCATCCTGGCGGACGAGGGTCGCAAGCGGCGGGGCGTCACGGGCAAGGCCTGACGAGGCCCCCGCCACCGCTCACGCGTCGCCTCAGACCCGTTCGAGCACCGCCGAGGCGCCGATGCCGCCCGCGGCGCAGATCCCGAGCAGGGCCGTGTTCTTGCCCGTGCGAGCCAGTTCGTTGGCCATGGTGGTCACCATGCGTGCCCCGGTGGCGCCGAACGGGTGACCGAGCGAGATCGAGCCGCCGTGCACGTTCAGCTTGTCGATGTCCACCTCGCCGACGGCGGTGTCGCGATCGAGCCGGGTCTTGGCCCATTCGTCGCTGGCGAGCGCGGTCAGCACCGCCAAGGCCTGGGCGGCGAAGGCCTCGTGGATATCGACGAGATCCGCGTCGGCCAGGGACATTCCGGCCTTCTCCAGCGCGCGTGGCATCGAGATGGCCGGGCCGATGAGCACCTGATCGGCCGGGTCGACGCTGACATAGCTCCACGACCGGAACGCCGCCAGCGGCCGATACCCGAGGGCGTGCGCCTTCTCTTCGCTCATCAGCAACACCGCGGCGGCGCCGTCGGTGAGCGGGCTGGCGTTGCCGGCGGTCACGCTGCCGTCGGCGGCGAAAACCGGCTTCAGCGCGGCCAGTTTCGCGACGCCGGTGTCGCCGCGCACCAGACCGTCGCGCCGGATCTCCACGTCTTCGGGCGTGCGGACCCGCAACACCTCGTCGTCGAACCGGCCGGACTCGATGGCGGCCGCCGCGCGGTGATGCGAGCGGGCGGCGAACTCGTCTTGGTCGGCTCGGCTCACGCCGTGGATGCGAGCCATCTTCTCGGCCGATTCGCCCATCACCTCGCCGGTGGTGCGCTCGGCGATCTTCGGCCGGCTCGGCAGCAGATCGGTGAACGGCGCCAGGCGCGCGACCGCGGACAGGTAGTCCTTCGGCTTCGGCTTGCCCAGCGCCAGCGGCGCCGCCGCGTGCACGACCTTCTGCGGCAGTTTCACTTCGGCGTTCGAGGTCGAATCACTGCCGCCCGCGATCATCACGTCGTACTCGCCCCGCTCGATCGCGGCCGCCGCGGAGGTGACGGCCTGCAAACCGGAGGCGCAGGCCCGCGTCACCGTGTAGCCCTCGCAGCCCGGGTCGAGTCGCAGGTCCAACGCGATCTCGCGGGCGATGTTCGGCGCCGCGCTGGGCAGGATGACCCCGCCCCAGACGATCGCCTCCACTTCCGCGCCGGGGAGCCCGGTGCGCTCCAGCAGTCCCCGGACCGCGGCGTCGGCCAGCGCGATGGAATCCATCCGGGTGTATCCGGTGAACGCACGCAGGAAAGGCGTGCGCGCACCGGACACGATCACGGCACGGCGAGCAGCTCTGGTGGCCATGCGATTTCCTTTCGAAAGCCTAGGACCACCAAACTTACTTCAAAGTAAGTTCACCGTCGACCCCCTTCGCCGACGGTGAACCCCGACGCAGCGACGATCCCCTCCACCGTCGCTGAACCGGTCCGCCGCGCGCCGTTGCGCGACAGACCGGGACGTCCGTCCCGGCGAACGCCCCTGCCCGTCCCGGAACCGTCGCATGCACTCCGTCATCCGACGCAAAGAACGGTAACAAACTTTCGACTTGTTTTCCAAATAGTTTCTATCGGTTTGCCTCAGACCTCGCATCGGCTTACCATGAACCCACTATGCATAGCCCTTCGGAGCTGTCGCGGCAGAAGAGATTCGGGCGAATCATCAAAGAACGCCGGGACGAGCTCGGCCTCACCCAGCTACAGATCGGCGACCTCGGGGGACCTTCGGCGCCGACCATCCGGAAGATCGAGGACGGCGAGGCGACCATCAGCATGCAGACGCTGAACAAGCTCGACGCGCCGCTGCGATGGCTGCCGGGCAGCGCCGCACGCACCTATGCGGGCGGCGTCCCGGCCGCCGACGAACCCGCGAACGCCTCGCGCGGCGCGGGTGACTCGGTGGTGGCCGGGCCGGACGCGATCCGCTTCGAAATCTCTGACCTCACCGGTCTTCTGGCGGCCTCGGGCAGCCTCAACGACGCCGTCGAGCACGGTCGCACCACCGACCCGCAGGTGGTCGCCGCGATCGCGGAGCTCAACCGGGTGGTCTCCAAACTGTCGGCGCGGTACGCGACCGCGATGCTCGAACGCAACGGCGGACCGGGCAGACAATTGCACCCGCTGGTGGAGATGGCCTTCGCGCACTTGCTCGCGGTCCCCGCGGAGGCCAGCGACCCCGACGAGCTACAGGAACGCCGGTACCGCCGCTGGCTGGCCGGTCGATCGGAGGACATCGATGCAGCGACCGAAGCCCGATTCCGCGCACGCTGGCTGGCGGCCAACGCGGCGACCACAACCGTTCGCAACGGCGAGTGACGAGGCAGCCATGACCGACCACCGACCGAACTACGCGGAGCTGACCCTCAGCCACAAGATCAATCGGCTGTTCGCCGTCGTGCATCCGCGCAACGCACCCGAACGCAGCACCGAGTCCGTCGCCGGGCAGATCGGCGAAATCCTCGGCCGAGCGGTGCCGCCCGGTTATCTGACGCGCCTGCGCGAGGGCGAGTTCGACGACCGGGAGCCCGGCGCGGCGGTCGATGTCGAGATCCTCGCGGCGGTGGCACGCAGCTTCGGCGTCGCCGCCGACTATCTGCTCACCCGCGGGCCCGCCGCGGAAGCCATCGACCGGGAACTCGAACTCCTCGCCACCATGCGCGACGCGAACGTCGCCAGCGTCGCGCTGCGCGGTTCGAACATCGATCGGGCCATGCTCGCCAAAATCATCCAGAGCACGGAAGGGTCGACGCCGCCGAGTCGGTAGCATGCTTCCTACATGGGCCACTGAGCTTTTGTAGGAGACCGATCACATGGCCATCCAGGCCCGGTTCCGGAGCTTGACCCGGGACCTCCCGATACCCCACCCATGGAATCTCCAGACCTACCTCGATGCCGTCGCCGCCCACCGCGGTCGCAGCATCAGCCTGTTGCCGATCGATACCGCGCTGCTCGCGGGCACCGGTTGCGGCACGGGCAGCGGCCTGTGGATCGCCAAGCAGGACAGCGACGTGATCGTCTACGGCGCCGACACCACCGAATGGCACGCCGAGCACATCATCGTGCACGAACTCGGGCACATGCTGCTCGGGCACGGCCCGGAACAGCACCGGCCCGGTGAGCCGCTCACGAGCACACCGACGGTGACGGCGGTCGCCGACCTGCTGCCCTCGATCTCGCCCGAGTCGATCGCCCACGTGCTCGGCCGCACCGACTACGGCACCCTGCGCGAGCGTGACGCGGAGACCTTCGCCGACATGGTGATGCTGCACGCCATGCGTCCACCGCGCCGTGATTCGCTGCTGCACCGCACGTTCTTCCGCGACCGGCGGCGGTGAACTCGCCGATCCCCGCGCCGATCGCGATACCACTGATCGCTTTCGTCGCGGTGGTCGTCCTCGGGCGGCGGATCGTGCTGCACCACGCCATCGTGGACCGGCTGCTCAATCGAGCCATGTTGTGGGGTACGGCCACGCTGGTCCTGCTCGAGCGCGGCTTCGCTCCGGCGATAGGCAGTCTGCTGCACCAGCTTTCGATGGCCACGCTGCTGATGGAGGTGGCCGGTCTGTACGGTGCGGCCCGCCTGTGGTCCGGCGCCGACCCCGTCTCCGCATCGGCTCGGCAGCGGGTCTACGACCTCGCCGGACTGGCGGGAGGCGCGATCATCCTGGCCGTCGGCAGCCCGGCGCGACAGGAGGGCCGGCTGCTCGGGCAAGCAGCGGACTGGCCGACGGCGGTGGTCTGGTCCATCCTGTGGCTTCCGCTGTTCGCGGCAGGACGGCTGGCCTGGCGCGCGGCACTGCGCGAATTGCGCTCGGACGAATCCACCCCCGCCGAACGGATCGTCTACGCAACCCTGTTGGCAACGCTGGTCGCCGGTTCCGCGGGTCTGGTCGTCTCCGCCGTGCGACTCGCGACGCCCGGTCCGGCCGCTGACCCAGCCTTGGCGCGCTGGGCGGCACCGACTTTCGCCGCCTCTACGCTCGGCGCGGCGCTGCTGGCCGTGCCGCTGATCGCGTGGCTGCGGGCCCACACGGGGTGGGACCGCGCCGGACGGTACTGCCGTCGCCTGCGGCCGCTATGGCGTGATCTCACCGCGGCCGTGCCCGAGGTCGTACTCGAGCCGGACATCCACCTGAACGGATCCGAAGCGCGGCTGGTGCGGATGACGGTGGAGATCCGCGATGCCCTGATGCACTTGCGGCACTACCTACCCGCGGAGACGAGTGACGCCGACTACGCGGAACAGGTCATGCGGGCCATCGCCGCGAAAACGAACGGCGCGGCCGTGACACCGCGACCGCTCGACCAGCCCGTGCGGCTGCCCGCCGGCGACATCCACTCGGATCTGCGGCTCCTGCTCGCGCTGGCCCGCCGCTGGCCCGCCGACGGCGTCTCGACGAAAATCTCCGGGCATCCGGCCGGTGAGCCGAATGCCCGGAGAAGTGGGGACGGGTGGTTTCCGTTTCGTCAGGCCAGGCGGATCAGGCCGTAGTCGAAGGCGTGACGACGGTAGACCACCGAAGGCCGGTCGGTCTCCTTGTCCTGGAACAGGAAGAAGTCGTGGCCGACGAGTTCCATCTGGTACAGGGCGTCGTCGACGGACATGGGCGTCGCCGGATGCTCCTTCGTGCGCACGATGTGGCCGGGACCCGCGTTGTACTCCGGCTCGCGCTCTTGCTCCTGGTGCGCGTGCGCGGCCCCGGATTCACCGAGTCGCTCGAACAGGGAGTCGTCCACCAGATCGGCAGTGGCCTGGGCGACCGACAGCGGCGTCTTGTCGCCGTAGTGCACCCGGCGCCGATCCTTGGTGCGACGCAGCCTGCTCTCCAGCTTCCCCGTCACCGACTCGAAGGCGGCGTAGAAGCTGTCCGCGCAGGCCTCGGCCCGCACGACGGGACCCTTTCCGCGCGCGGTGATTTCGACGCGCTGACAGTTCTTGCGCTGACGACGGTTGCGCTCGTGGAACAGCTCGACGTCGAAGAGGAAGATCGACGGGTCGAAGCGTTCTAATCGGGAGAGTTTTTCCGCGACGTAGATACGAAAATGATCGGGCACCTCCACGTTGCGGCCCTTCACCACGATGTCGCCGCGCGGCGCGCGTGGTCGTTCTGCTGTGGGTTGCTCGATTGCTTCCTGGGTGCCGGGCTCCAGCACCGAAGTAGCGGGATCTTTCACTGAAGGTCGTGAAGAAGTCGTCACGCGTACCTCCCGGATCTGGCCGCACCGACCGATTCCAGTGCGGCGGGATTGAACCGTGCCGAACGACGATTGCTCGGCACTAGACGTCCGAGGCGCCACCTCCAAACTTGCGGTTCGGGTGTGTGTCCGCGACGCTAGTCCGCCGACGGGCTGATCGCCAGTGTTCACGCAAATTTCCCGGAGTCAAGCAGCACAAGTAACCAGAACGCCACGTGTCGGCAATCCGGCGCACAGCAGCGCGCGCACCGACTCGCGGGCCGTCGCGCCGGTGGTCAGCACGTCGTCGACCAGCACCACCTCGGCGTTCGCCGGTATCCCCCAGTTCGCGGCGGGTCCGGGCGTCGTGGTCACCCTTCCCTTCAGGTTGTGAGCGCGCTCGGCGGGTGTCAAGCCCACCGAATCACGCACTCCAGGCCCCACCCGCAACAGCGGCATCACTCGGCAATTGGGCAGCCATCGCGCGGCTACCGACGCCGAACGCAGCACCGGATCGCCGCCCCGGCGCCGCGCCGCCGCGCGTCTGCTCGGCGCGGGCACCAGCGCCAGGGGAAGACGCGGCGAACGCAGCTCGGTGAGCGCTCCCGCGAGCGCCTTTCCGAGTGGCAGCGCCAGATCCCGTCGTCCCCGTTCCTTGGCGGCGAGCACCGCCCGGCGCGCGGGCCCGGCGTACGGCCCGAGCGCCCAGCACGGAACGCCCGGGTCGCTGCGCGGCCATACCCGCAGCGGCGGACCGGCCAACGTGACGGCGCAGTCGGCGCACCAATCGGCTCCGGAACGTCCGCAGCCCGCGCAGGCGGCGGGCAACACCAGATCGAGCAGGGTTCGCATCGACCGAGTGTGCGCTCGCCCCCTGACAGATTCGCCCGGTCATGTCGGCAGCGGCGCCTCTGGCGGAACGTTATGTTCTTGCGGGGAAGTCTTTTACACCGCGCTCGACCCGTTATCGCTCCTTGCGCCTGCGCCGTATCGCTCACCAGCATGAGCACGCGTTCCGCACGGCGTGACGGCCCGGATCGTGGGCCCGCGACCGGCCGCCGCTCAGCCAGGCAGCACGGGGGTGGCGTTCGCGCCCAGACCCGGCACCTCACGCCAGTAGGGCTGCCCTTGGTCCGGAGCCGAGGTCAGCTCCAGGACCGCGCGCGAGTCGGAGACGTACTGATGGTCCGGGCTCGCGCTCACCGAACGCACCGGCGCCGTGAGATTCTGCGACGTCAGCGGAGTCGGCTCCGAGCCGTCCACCGAAACCGTGCTGACCGGGTCCACATTGCCTTCGCGCGCGATGATGATCGTGTCCGGGTCGAGCCAGTCCACCGACACCGCCGCGGTACTGAGTCCGACACCGACGGGTAGCGCCGAGGTCAGCGCCAGCTTCCCGTCCGGTTGGGGCGCCACGACCGCGACGTACACCCGGCCGTCGGCGATCATCGCCGCCCGCGCCCCGGTCCGGGAGATCCGCAGCTCGGTGATCGGTAGCCGGGGCGCCGTGGCCGACGATGCCGCCGTCAACCGCGAGATGTCGACGTTCTGTACCGAGACGTTTCCGGTGCCGCGGTCGTTGACCGCGCGAATGACCCGGTCGCCGTCGACCACCGCCCATGCCGCGCTGCCGTCCGCGGTCCACGAGGGCCGGGTGATGGTGAAGCCCTCGGCCACCGGGAAAGCGTTGCCACCGTAGGTGCCGACCATCAGGGTGCGCGACGGCACGCCCGGGGGGCGCCCCGCTTCCGCCACCGCGGCGACCAACTGCCCGTCCGCGGACAGCGTGGCCGACTGGAGGTTGTTCACTCCGCCGAAGTAGCCCGGCGCGGGAGTGATACCGCCGTTGTCGGCGATCTGCACCAGGCCGCCGCCGCGCAGCGCGTGCAGCCCGACCTGGTTGCGGGCGGCGGTGGCCGGATTGAACTGCTGCACGTCGGCCACGCTCCACCCGTTCGCGGCGAAGCGTTCGTCCAACGGCTTGCCGTCGGCGAGCAGCATGTACGGCCCGAGGATGTCGGCGCTGGACAACGTGAGCACCACCTGCGCGGCCAGCAGTTCGCGCTCGTGCGGATTCAGCGCCGACGCGCCCGCGAAGTCGATCCGGACGCCGCCGAGACCGATGCCGACGCCATCGGGGTCACCGTTGGCCTTGGTGATGGTCCCGCGCAGCGCGATCGGCGGTGTCAGCTGGCTGTGCAGCACCGACGCCAGCGCGGGCTGCGGCCCCTCCAGCAGCGAGCTGATCAATCGCTGGGTCAGCTGCGCTTTCGGCACCGCGAGCCAGCGCAGATCCGGCACGGCCATATTGCCGCCCGGATCGATGAAGTACAGCGCGTAGCGGCGGTAGGACTTGAAGAACGCGGTGGAGTCCATGACCACGCCGTCGGGCAACTCGTCGATGCGCCACTCGCCGTTGATCTTGGTCAGCTCGATCTTGTTCTCGACGAACGGAATGTCGTCGTTGGGCCGGTACCCGCCGTCCGCGGACAGCTCGCCGACCTTGCGCGCGCGAATCAGATAGTTGGCCTTGTCCCCGGAGCGCGACTCCCGCAGGGTGTCCGGCTTCTCGACGATGACGGTGCCGGCCGCGTCGTCCCACTGGGTGGAGGCCGCAGGCGTCATGTACTGCCGGGCGGCCAGATGCCGGTTGGCCGGGTCGGCGGTGGCCTGGAGGAAATCCCGCAGCAGCAGATCAGGATCGCGATTGGCGACCGGGGGCGGCGGACCCTCGGAGGTGGGCTCGCGGTTGATGGTGCCCAGCGCCTCCGGCGCGGAGGACTCGGGCAGGCTGGCACAGGCGGTGAGCGGCACCACGACCGCGAGAACCGCCGCTGTCAGCACGGTCAGCCGCCGCATCCGCGCAGATCCGACACGCATTCTCATGACTGTACGTCCCCCGGTTCGCGCGCCCCGCCGCCCCCGGTCTGCGCCGACTCCGACGCGGGCGATCCGTTCGATCCGGACGCAGGCTGCTCTTCGGCGGGGGTGTGGTCGGTGGGCGTCGCCGTACCGGGCGACCCACTCGCGCTCGGCTCCGCGGCTGCGCCGCCCTCCGCCGCGCCGTCCGGCTCACCGCCGCCCGTCCCGGCCGCCTCGCTCGCGCTTTCCGAACGCACGTCGTCCGGCTCGGCGGTCTCGAAGTCGTCCGGATGCGCACCGACCGGATCGGAAGCGCCCGCCTGCGCGCCCTGCGGCACGGCGTTCGTCACCTGCGCGGCGCCCGCCTCGGCGATCGGTCGCTCCGGGTCGGGTCCGGTCGCGTCGCGATCGGCGGGCGGTTCCGGCTCCACCACGTGCATCGTTTTGCGCGCGGGCTCCAGCGGAAGCGGGCTCGGACCGAGCTTCTTGCCGCGCACCAGCGGCAGCGTCAGGCGGAAGCTGGCGCCGACCCCGACCTCACCCCACGCTTCGAGTCTGCCTTCGTGCAGGTTCGCGTCCTCCACGCTGATCGACAGACCGAGGCCGGTGCCGCCGGAGCGGCGCATGCGAGACGGATCCGAACGCCAGAACCGGTTGAAGACCAGCTTCTCCTCGCCGGGGCGCAGGCCGACGCCCTGATCCCGCACGACGACGCCGACCGCGTTGCTCTCGACGTCGCCCCGCATCCGGATCAGCACCGGTTTGCCCTCGCTGTGGTCGATCGCGTTGGCCAGCAGATTGCGCAGCACCCGCTCCACCCGGCGCGGATCGACCTCCGCGACCAGCGGCTCCTCCGGCATGTCGCTGATGATCTCGACACCGGCGTCCTTGGCCAGGTGCCGCACGGTCGAGATCGCGGCCCGCGCGCACATCCGCACGTCCAGCGATTCCACCTGGAGTTCGGCGACGCCCGCGTCGTGCCTGCTGATCTCCAGCAGATCGTTGAGCAGGCCCTCGAACCGGTCCAGCTCGTTGACCAGCAACTCGGCGCTGCGGGCGAGGGCGGGATCGAGGTCGTCGCTGCTGCCGTGGATCAGGTCGGCGGCCATGCGCACGGTGGTGAGCGGAGTGCGCAGCTCATGGCTGACGTCGGAGGTGAACCGGCGCTGCAGGTTGCCGAATTCCTCCAGCTGGGTGATCTGGTTGGACAGGCTCTCGGCCATCTCGTTGAACGCTTGGGCCAGCCGCGCCATGTCGTCCTCGCCGCGCACCAGCATGCGTTCCTTGAGCCTGCCGTCGGCGAACCGGCCCGCGATCCGGGCCGCGGAGCGGATCGGCAGCACCACCTGCCTGGTGACCAGGGCGGTGATCGCGGCCAGCAACACCAGCAGCACGATGCCGCCGACCAGCATGGTCCCGCGCATCAGGGACAGGCTGCGTTCCTCGTTGGCCAGCGGGAAGATCAGGTAGATCTCCAGCGTCGGGATCTCCGCGCTCGGGCTGCCGATGATCAGCGCGCGACCGCTGTAGCCGTCCGCGTCCTCGACCGTCGCGAACTGGTAGCTGACCTGGTTGCGCTGTACGAACCGGCGCAGCTCGTCCGGTACCTCCTGGATCGGGCCGCGGGGGATCTGCTGCGGCGGCATCCCGCCGATGACGCTCAGCGCCGAGACGAAGCTGCCCGCGGCGCCGGTGGACTGGCCGCTGCCGCCACGGTTGGACAGTGCGTTGCGGGCCTCCTCCAGCCGCTGCGGTTGAGCGCCGACGTCGTGCACACCGGCCAGCTGGCTCTCCACCGTGTTGCGCGCACGGTCCATCTCCTCGACCGCGGCGTTGATCTTGGCATCCAGCAGCCGGTCGGTGATCTGGCTGGTCAGCACCACACCGAGGATCGTGATGACGATCAGCGAGAGCGTCAACGTCGACACGATGACGCGCAACTGCAGCGACCGGCGCCACAGGTGGCCTAGGGCAATGCCGACCGCTTGGAACCAGGCCACCACCGGAGCCAGCGATCGTTCCAGACGCGCGATGACGCCATGGATCACGGCGGTCCGGCCTTGTAACCGACACCGCGGACGGTCAGCACGATCTCCGGGTTCTCGGGATCCTTCTCCACCTTCGCCCGCAGGCGCTGCACGTGCACGTTCACCAGGCGGGTGTCGGCGGCGTGCCGGTAGCCCCAGACCTGCTCGAGCAGGACCTCACGGGTGAACACCTGACGCGGTTTGCGGGCCAGGGCGACGAGCAGGTCGAACTCCAGCGGCGTCAGCGAGATCTGCGCGCCGCCGCGGCTGACCTTGTGCGCGGGCACATCGATCACGATATCGGCGATCGACAACAGCTCGGCGGGCTCCTCCTCGGTGCGGCGCAGGCGGGCCCGCACCCGGGCGACCAGCTCCTTCGGCTTGAAGGGCTTGACGATGTAATCGTCGGCGCCGGACTCCAGACCGAGCACGACGTCGACCGTGTCGGTCTTCGCCGTGAGCATCACGATCGGAACCCCGGAATCGGCCCGCAGCACGCGGCATACATCGATGCCGTTCATGCCGGGCAGCATCAGGTCCAGCAGCACCAAATCGGGGCGGATCTCGCGAACCGCCGCCAGGGCCTGTGTGCCGTCGCCGACCACGTGCGGGTCGAACCCTTCCCCGCGCAAGACGATCGTGAGCATCTCAGCGAGTGCCATATCGTCGTCGACGACCAGAATCTTCGGCTTCATAACTACTATGTTGTCATCTCCCAGGCCAGGATCGGGCCGCCACGCCAACACTGGTGCGAACCCGCGGCACAGCCAACCTTATCGACCAACGATTTCGGCGATGCGCGCGGCCAGCACCGCCGGACCGTCCTCGGATCGGTATGTCCACCAGGGTCCGCGCCAGTCGCGTTCGGCCAGCTCACGGTACACCGCGCCGGTCCGGTCCTGTAGACCGCCGTCACGTTCGTAGGCGTCGAGCGCACGCTCGGCGTCGAGTTCGCCACGCCTGCGGGCACGCTCGGCGGCGAGCTCGGTGGGCACGTCCAGCAACACCTGAAGCGCGGGCTCGGGCAGCGCGAATCTGCCGAACTCCAATTCGCCCACCCAGGACACGATTTCACCGTCCGCCGACTGCCCCGTGCGGGCGGCCGAATAGGCGGCGTTGGAAGCGACATAACGGTCGAGGAGCACAACGTCGTTGTCCGCCAACAGCTTCGACAGCTCGTCGGCGGCGTCCGCGCGGTCCAGCGCGAACAGCACAGCCATGCCGCTGACCGAGCCGGCGAGGTCGCCGTGCGCGCCGCGCAGCGCCTCGGCGGCCAGGTCGGCGTGCACCGAGACGCGGTAGCGCGGGAAGGCCATCGTCGCGACCCGCAGCCCGCGACCGCGCAGCTCCGCGACCACCCGCTCGATCAGCGTCCGCTTACCGGCGCCGTCGAGCCCCTCGACCGCTATCAGCACTCCCATGACCAGGCAGACTACCCCGCCTGCCGACGTGTGCCCGCACCGGCTGACCAGCGTGGATGCCGGGCAGTCCGGGCGGGCGGCGAGGTGGCCGACGTGGGTGTCCCGCCGACCGCGGGCGGGACATCCAGCAGCGCGTTCAGTAGCGGTAATGATCCGGCTTGTACGGGCCCTCGACGTCGACGCCGATGTACTCGGCCTGGTCCTTGGTGAGCTTGGTCAGCTCGCCGCCGAGCGCTTCGACGTGGATGCGGGCGACCTTTTCGTCCAGGTGCTTCGGCAGCCGGTAGACCTCGTTGTCGTACTCCTCCGGCTTGGTCCACAGCTCGATCTGCGCGATCACCTGGTTGGAGAAGCTGTTCGACATCACGAACGACGGGTGGCCGGTCGCGTTGCCGAGGTTGAGCAGACGCCCCTCCGACAGCACCAGGATCGAGCGGCCGGTTTCCTTGAACGTCCACAGGTCGACCTGCGGCTTGATGTTCAATTTCGTTGCGCCGGAACGCTCCAGCGCGGCCATGTCGATCTCGTTGTCGAAGTGACCGATGTTGCCGAGGATGGCCTGGTTCTTCATCGCCTTCATGTGCTCGAGGGTGATGATGTCCTTGTTTCCGGTGGCGGTGATGACGATGTCGGCATCGCCGATCGCCTTCTCCACGGTCACCACGTCGTAACCGTCCATCAGCGCCTGCAGCGCGTTGATCGGGTCGATCTCGGTGACCTGCACCCGGGCGCCCTGTCCGGCAAGCGATTCCGCGCAACCCTTGCCCACATCGCCGTAGCCGCAGATCAATATCTTCTTGCCGCCGATGAGCACATCGGTACCGCGGTTGATGCCATCGATCAGCGAGTGGCGGGTGCCGTACTTGTTGTCGAACTTGCTCTTGGTGACCGAGTCGTTGACGTTGATCGCGGGGAACACCAGCTCGCCCGCCGCCGCGAACTGGTAGAGGCGCAGCACGCCGGTGGTGGTCTCCTCGGTGACGCCGCGCACCGATTCGGCGATCTTCGTCCACTTGCCGCGGTCGGACTCGAAGCGCTCACGCAGCAGGTTCAGGAAGACCTTGTACTCGGCCGAGTGGTCCTCGTCCTCCGGCGGCACCACGCCCGCCTTCTCGAACTGCGCGCCGCGCAGCACGAGCATGGTGGCGTCGCCGCCGTCGTCGAGGATCATGTTGGCCGGCTCGCCCGGCCAGGTGAGCATCTGCTCGGCGGCCCACCAGTACTCCTCCAGGGTCTCGCCCTTCCAGGCGAACACCGGGGTGCCCTTCGGCTCGTCGACGGTGCCGTTGGGGCCGACGACCACGGCGGCCGCCGCGTGGTCCTGGGTGGAGAAGATGTTGCAGGAGGCCCAGCGAACCTCGGCGCCGAGGCTGGTCAGGGTCTCGATCAGCACCGCGGTCTGCACGGTCATGTGCAGCGAGCCGGAGATGCGCGCGCCCTGCAGCGGCCGCACCTCGGCGTACTCACGGCGCAGCGCCATCAGACCGGGCATCTCGTGTTCGGCCAGACGGATCTCTTTGCGGCCGAAATCGGCCAGCGACAGATCCGCCACCTTGTAGTCGATGCCGTTGCGGACATCGGCGGTCAACGACGTGCGTGCGGGAAGTTCTGAGGTGGTCATCAGCCTCTCCTGGTTCGGCAAGTACCGAGGCAAGGCTAGTCGCTCACGACCGGGTGCGGTCCACGCGGCCGTCCCTCCGCCGCGCGAACCGGCTTCGGATCCGGCTCACGCCGTGACGCCACGCGCTGCCAGCATGCGGCGCCGCTTACGCGGCTGAATATTCGCCAGTGTGATGTCGCCGCCGTAGTGGGCGAGGACGCGGTTGTCCATCACCCGCCGCCACAGCGGCGGGACGGCGGCCAGCACGATCATGGCGGCGTAGCCCGCGGGCAGTTGCGGGGCCTGTTCGGAGGTGCGCAGCGTCTGGTAGCGCCGGCCCGGGTTGGCGTGGTGATCGCTGTGCCGCTGCAAGTGGAACAGGAAGATGTTGGTGACCAGATGGTCGCTGTTCCAGCTGTCGCGCGGCGAACAGCGGGCGTACATGCCGTTCGGGCGGCGCGCCCGCAGCAGGCCGTAGTGCTCGACGTAGTTCACCGTTTCCAGCAGACCGAAGCCGATCACGGCCTGCAGCAGCAGCCAGGGCAGCACTTGGTAGCCGAAAGCGATGATCAGGCCGGCGAACAGTACGAGCGTCATCGACCAGGCCTGCAGGATGTGGTTGTGCACGCTCCACCAGCCCTTGCCCTTGCGGGCGAGCCGCTCGCGTTCGAGGCCGAGCGCCGAGCGGAAACTCCCGGACACGCTGCGCGGCAAGAATTCCCACAGCGACTCGCCGAGGCGCGCGCTGGCCGGATCCTCCGGCGTCGCGACCCGCACATGGTGGCCGCGGTTGTGCTCGACGAAGAAGTGCCCGTAACCGGACTGGGCGAGCGCGATCTTGGCCAGCCAGCGCTCCAGGCGTTCGACCCGGTGCCCGAGCTCATGAGCGGCGTTGATGCCGATGCCGCTGACGAATCCGAGGGTGGCGGCCAGACCCAGCTTGTCGACCACGCTCAGTTCGTCCCCGGCCCACATATAGCTCGCGATCACCAAACCGATCAGCTGCACGGGGAGCATCAGATAGGTGCACCACCGGTAGTACCGATCGTTGGAGAGCCGCTCGTAGTCCTCGTCCTTCGGATTGGTGCCGTCCACGCCGATCGACCAGTCCAGCACCGGGATGACGATCAGCACGATGATCGGGCCGATCCACCAGAAGACGTCGAGTCCGGTGTGCAGCACCAATTGCGACGGCAGCAACGCGGACGCAGGCGGAAGCAAGCCGAGGACCCACAGAAGGCGTTTGGGATCGGGCGATCCCACCGGTTTGCCAACCGTTTGCAACTTTTGCCCCACTCGAAGAAGACCCGAACACCGTCGCATGAGAATACTTGCTGACTTGTTCTCCGTTACAACCATGTTGTCGGTTGAGACGTGATCGCTATCATAAGCCGTGCAGTCGGTTTTCAATGTGCTGCATATGCGCCAGTCGCGAGCCGGTTGCTCACTCGGGCTCAGCTTTGCACCCGCGCGGCGAGGATCGCTTCGACGTAGGGACTCAACAACGCGCTCAATTCCGCGGGCGCGTCCCGCCCCGGGCCGGGCGGAGTGGGGATGTAGCTGAGGGCGATCCGCACCAGCGCGTGCGCGATGAGGTCGGATTCCGCCGCCGTCGACGCCACCCAGCTGTGCTGGAAGGCGCGCGACAGCCGCTCGGTCGCGTGCTCGAGCAACGGCGCCGCATCCAGGGTGATCAGCCGCAGCAGATCCAGCTTCACCTCACCTGCGACCAGCGACTGCACCAGCGGGTCGGACGCCGCGTCGAAGAAGAAGTTCGCCATGCCGTCGCGGAACGCGGCGCGCACGTCACCGACGTTGCCGTTGATGGCGGCGTCCACGTGATCGACCAGGAAGTCGGCCAGGCGCAGGGCGTAGGCCTGGGTGAGTCCGCCGCGCGAGCCGAACTCGTTGTACAGGGTCTGCCTGCTCACGCCCGCCCTGGCCGCGACGTCGCCGAGCGTGATCTTGGACCAATCCCGCTCGGTGAGCAGCTCGCGCATCGCGTCCAGGACCGACGTCCGCAGCAGGTCCCGCGCGGCCTCCTGGTAGGGGATCCTGGCTCCGGTACGCGGCATACCCGCGACACTGTCACGGGCGCCTGCCGCAGTCAAAATCTCACGACCGTTCGATTTCGACCATGTAGAAATCCGCCTTGGCGGCGCCGCAGTCCGGACAGGTCCAGTCGTCGGGGATGTCGTCCCAGCGGGTTCCCGGCGCGATGCCGTCCTCCGGCCATCCTTCGGCTTCGTCGTATTCGAAGCCGCACTGGATGCACTGATAAAGCTTGTACTCACTCATTTCGTGGCCCCTATCGTTTCGAAGTCGATCTTCTCCCGGACGCCGCAGTCCGGGCAGCACCAGTCGTCGGGCACCGTCTCCCACCGGGTGCCCGGCGGAAAGCCCTCGTGCGGATCGCCTTTCGCCTCGTCGAAGACGTAGTCGCAGACGGGGCAGCGATACGCGCTCACGCCGCGTCCCCTTCCGCCCGAGCCGAGCCGTAGCGCGCGAGCACCTTCTCTCGCTTGCCGGGATCGATGTTGGCCCGGGTGATGTCGCCGCCATAGTGCGCGAGCACGCGCTTGTCCATGACACGACGCCACAGCGGCGGGAAGTAGGCGAGCAGGATCATGCTGGCGTAGCCGCTCGGCAGGTTGGGCGCACCGTCCCAGCTACGCAACGTCTGGTAGCGCCGGGTCGGGTAGGCGTGGTGATCGCTGTGCCGCTGCAAGTGGTACAGGAAGATGTTGGTGACGATGTGGTCGCTGTTCCAGCTGTGCACCGGCGCGGGCCGCTCGTACCGGCCGCTCGCCGTGCGCTGCCGCACCAGGCCGTAGTGCTCCAAGTAGTTGACCGCCTCCAGCAAGCTGAACCCGATGATGGCCTGCAGGATCAGATACGGCAGCAACTCGATGCCGAACACCGCGACCAGGGCCGCGAACAGCACCGCCGACATCAGCCACGCGCTGAGCACTTCGTTGCGCAGGCTCAACGGCTTCTTGCCGAGCCGGTCCAGCCGGGCCTTCTCCAGCTGCCAGGACGACTTCAGGCTGCCCCACACGGTGCGCGGCCAGAAGGCCCAGAACGTCTCGCCCACACGGGAACTCGCCGGGTCCTCGGGGGTGGCGACGCGCACGTGGTGGCCGCGGTTGTGCTCGATGTAGAAGTGTCCGTAGAAGGATTGGGCCAGCGCGATCCGCGACAGCCAGCGCTCCAGGTCCACCTTCTTGTGGCCGAGTTCGTGCGCGGTGTTGATGCCGATGCCGCCGATCATGCCGACCGTGATCGCCAGCCCGATCTTGTCCACCAACTGCAGCCCGCCGTCGATGCCGAGCCAGCTCACGTTGTCCGCGGTGATCAGATAGGCCGCCATCACCAGTGTGGCGTATTGGAACGGCAGGTACAGGTAGGTGAGGTAGCGGTAGTACTTGTCGTTCTCCAGGTACTCCATCACCTCGTCGGGCGGGTTGTTGCCGTCCGGGCCGAAGAAGATGTCCGCGATCGGGATGAGCACGTAGACCAGGATCGGCCCGAGCCAGAACGGCACCTGCGCGAGACGGTGCCAGCCCAGCTCGTTCAGTCCCCAGATCAGCGGCAGACCGATGAGGAACAGGCCGGCCGGGGCGAACAGACCCCACAGCCACATGTAGCGCTTGCGATCCCGCCAGTCCGGTGCCTCGACCGGCTGCGCGGACGTGTCGGCGTGCGTCGACATCGTTGTCTCCATTCCCGAAGGGCACGCCACGTGTGACGTGCATTACCTCACTTCTGGACGATAGACGGACATTTGTCTCTTGTCTAGACAAATTGGTCAATTTGTAAACCGCAGATTGGATGGAGAAAAGCCCCGGCGGAGGTGACTCCGGCCGGGGCTCGGGGGGCTGAGGCCGACTCAGCGCAACAGCACGTCGGCGTCGGCGGGCAGGGCATGCACCGGCCACCAGCGCAGGTCGGTGGATTCGTGGCTGCGCACCGGGATCGCGCCCGCGGGTGCGGTGATACGGAACAGCAGGTCCAGGTGCCTGGTGGGGACACCGAGCGAGCAGGTGATCGGGTGGGCCTGAGCGCCGTAGAGCCCGGGCTCCAGCCGCAGGTCCGGAATACCGGACTCCTCGGTCGCTTCGCGCAGCGCGGCGCCCGCGACCGTCTCGTCCCGCTCCTCACAGTGGCCGCCGAGCTGGATCCAGCGCCCGACGCGCGGATGCAGGGTGAGCAGTACCTCGCGGCCGTCGTGGGAGAAGACCACCGCGGAGGCGGTGATGTGGCCCGGCGCGTGCTCGCGCAGGCAACCACGCGGGGCCGAACCGAGGAACGCCAGCATCGCCTCTCGCAGCGATCGCTCCGGATCCGTTGCCGGGCACCATGTCTCGAGCAACTCGGTGGCCGAAGCGTGCAGTGATTCCGCGCTCATCGGTGACGCTCTCGCACCGCGGATCCGAGACGCTTCACAGCTCGACCAGCCCGGAGCCCGCGCCCGCCGCCTGCCGCGGGGTCAGTTCCTCGAGCGGGTGGCCGATGGCGACCGCGCCCAGCGGACTCCAGTCCTCGTCCACGCCCAGCACCGCACGGGTGACCTCGGGGGCGAAGATCGTCGACCCGATCCAGCAGCTGCCGATTCCCTCGGTGGCCAGGGCGACCAGCAGACCCTGCACCGCAGCGCCCACCGCGACGGTGAACATGGTGCGCTCGTTGGCCCGCCTGCGCTCGTCCGGGTAGTCGTGCGCGCCGTCCGGCACGCAGAACGGGATGATCACCTCGGGTGCGTCGAACAGGATGCGCCCGCGCGCGACGCGGCGCTCGATCCGTTCCGGCGGCAGCCCGTCCGCGGTCAGATCGTCGCGCCACTTCTGCGCCATCGCCTCGAGCAGCCGAGCACGCACCTGCGGCGTGCGCAGCCACACGAACCGCACGGGGCGGGTGTGGTGCGGAGCCGGCGCGGTCAGCGCGACCGACACCGCCGACCGGATCCGTTCCGGATCGACCGGAGCGTCGGAGAACTGACGGATCGAGCGACGCAGGAGAATCGCCTCCTTGCGACCGCGCTCGATGGCCTCCGCGGTGCCCAGCCAGAACAGGTCGTCGGTGCCGCCGCGCAGCAGATCGGCGGCGGAAGATCCGTCGTCGACGATAGGCAGGCCCCGGACCACGGCGACCGGGACGCCGCCGAGCTTGCCCTTGACCAGGTCCGCGGCGGCGGCCAGTTCGTCCGCCACGGCCACCTGGGTGACGAACAGCTCGTTGCCCTGGCCGTCCACCGCGCCCGCGTAGTCGTGCAGCACCCGCAGTCCCGCGGCGCCGATGGCCGCGTCGGTCTGCCCGTTGCGCCAGGCTCGGCCCATCGTGTCGGTGACCACCACCGCGACCGTCACGCCCAGCCGCTCCGCGAGCGCGGCGCGCAGCGCCTTGGCGCTGGCGTCCGGGTCGGTGGGCAGCAGCACGAGCTCGCCTTGTTCGACGTTCGAGCCGTCCACGCCGGATGCCGCCTGCACGATGCCCAGCTTGTTCTCGGTGATCAGAGTGCGGCCCTTGCGGGCGAGCACCCGCACCGCCTCCTGGTCGACCAACCTGCGCCGGGCCGCGTCGCGTTCCTCGGGGTCCAGCGGCGCCTCCACGATGCGCCCCTCGACCTTGGCGATGATCTTGCTGGTGACCACCAGTACGTCACCGTGGGCCAGCCAGGGCGCGCAGCGGGCGATGTGCTCGGCGATGTCGTCGCCGGGCCGGAATTCGGGCAGCCCGGTGACGGGCAGGATGCGCAGCTCTCCGGCCGCGTGGTCGGTCGGTGTGCTCACAGGGCGACTCCAGCGAGATCCAATGCCTGACGCACCATTTCGGCGGTGGTCGGCGGGTCGGTCATCAACAACGGCACGCTACGCACCTCGACACCGGGCACGTCGGCGGTGTCGGTGCTGTGGATCAGCCAGCCGTCCAGGATCCCGGTGGCCGAGCGGGCGCCGTAGTACCGGCCGATCGCCTCGGCCGTCGTCTCCACCCCGATCACCGACAGGCACTCGTCGGCCATACCGCGCAGCGGCTTGCCATCGATCACCCCGGACACGCCGATCACCTTCGCGGGGGTGGTGCGCAGCGCGCCTCGGATACCGGGCACGGCGAGGATGGCGCCGATGCTCACGACGGGGTTCGACGGCGCGAGGAGGACCACGTCGGCGGATTCTATGATATCGATCACATTTGGGGCAGGTTTGGCTTCATCGGCGCCAATTGTGGCGAATCCATGGGTGTCGATGTTCGCGCGGTAGCGAACCCACCACTCTTGAAAATGGATCGCGCGCCGTTCGCCAGGGTTGTCCGGATCCGACACCACGACATGCGTTTCACAGCGATCGTCGGTTGCCGGGATCAGTTTCACGCCGGGCTGCCACCTGTTGCAGAGCGCTTCGGTGACCGCGGAGAGCCGGTATCCGGCGCGCAACATTTCGGTACGGATCAGATGCGTGGCGATATCGCGGTCCCCCAAGCCGAACCAGTCCGGCTGGGCGTGATATTTCGCGAGCTCCTCCTTGGCGTGCCAGGTCTCGCCGACCCGGCCCCAGCCGCGCTCGGTATCGATGCCGCCGCCGAGGGTATACATGCAGGTGTCGAGGTCGGGGCAGATCCTGAGCCCGTGCATCCAGACGTCGTCGCCGACGTTCACGATCGCGGAGACATCCGCCTCGGGCAGCAGCTCCCGGACGCCCTGCAGGAAACGCGCGCCACCGACACCGCCGACCAGCACGGCGATCCGGGGTCCGTTCGCGAGCGTGGCGTCCGCTTGTTGTCCAGTCACATCCGCACAGCCTATGCGCTGACGCGAAGGCTCCCGTTCGCGGCAAATTTGCTATACATTTGCTATCGCAGATCACAAGGCGGACTCGGAATGCGGCTGCGGATAGTAACGGAATAGCGACGGCGGCTTGACCATCGACGCGTCCGGCGTGTCTAATCACAGACATGTCATTCCGGTTCGCGCGAGAGATCTACGCGCGAACGGCTTTTCGAACAGACGTTCGCATCGGTGTGACAAGCTCGGGGACGTCCGCGGGACAACGTCGCGGGGTATGGCCGTCGGTGCGCGTGTTGGTCCGACGGAAAGAATCATTCTGCGCTAACACACAGTGAGGAGGCGGAGCGATGGCCAATGAGATGGTCTCGCCGACCGATTCCACAGCAGGCGCAGCACGTGGCGTCTGCGCAGATAACGGCGGCTGGAAGGACCAAGAGGGGGGTGACGGAGTCACAGCGCCCCGGCTCAGCCTGGTCGTGACCGGCTTCGACGAGATGTTCGAGTCCATCGAAGAGCAGTGGCAGGAGCGCGCCCTGTGCGCGCAGACCGATCCGGAGGCGTTCTTCCCCGAGAAGGGCGGCTCGACCCGTGAGGCCAAGCGGATCTGCATGGGTTGCGAGGTGCGCGACGAGTGCCTGGAATACGCGCTCGCGCACGATGAGCGCTTCGGCATCTGGGGCGGCCTCTCCGAGCGGGAGCGCCGCCGCCTCAAGCGCGGCATCGGCTGACAGACATCCGCGATGCCCGGAGCCGCCCGTCCACCGTGGCGCTCCGGGCACGCGCGACACCGGACGATCTCCGACCGCCTCGGTGCGGACGACCGGAGCCGACTGGCCTAGATTTTCTCTCATGGCACGTTCCCGTAAGCGTCGACCGCCGACCGCACGGTCGGTGATCCGCCGCGGCCGCGGAGTGCGCGGGCCGATGCTGCCGCCCACCGTGCCCGCTTGGCGGACCCGAGGCCAGAAGTTCGACCGGCTGGTGCTGGAGGCGTTCGCCCCCTTGGACTCCCGCTGGCACGACCGGCTCACCAAGCTCGACATCGCGGTCGACGACGTTCCGAAAATCCGTCCGCTGCATCCCGATTCGGTCACCTGGCCGGACGAGGTGGTCGCCGACGGCCCGGTTCCGCTCTCCCGGCTCATCCCGGCGGGCGTCGATCGGCACGGCGCGGCGACCAGGGCGCGGGTGGTGCTGTTCCGCAAGCCGCTCGAGCTGCGCGCGAGCGACCCCGACGACCTGGTGGACCTGCTGCGCGAAGTGCTGGTCCAGCAGGTCGCGACCTACCTCGGCGTCGACCCGGACGTGATCGATCCGGAAGCGGAGTGAATCGCACCCATCCACTCGGCGGCGGCCGTCGAATGCTGTTGCGGGGCAAGCGCGGGCGCAACCGCGTGTAGGCAGGCCGACAGCTGGGTACCCAGGGGAACCCGCGCACGCCGCCGCCGGCGCCGCGCACCGTTGCCCGCGCGTCCGAGGAATGTCGTCGAGACCACCGCGGGGCCCGTCACGGCCCTGCGGAACGTCGTGCTGCCTTCGTTCCGCGACGCACGGACCGAGATTCTTCAAGCGTGTCTGTCCCCATCGACGCGCCAGGGGGGTTACTCTCATCGGCGTGATTCCCATGCGTCGTTGCTGCCGTCCAGGCTGCAAGAATCCGGCCGTCGCGACGCTCACCTATGTGTACTCGGACTCGACGGCAGTGGTCGGACCACTCGCGACGGTCGCCGAACCGCACTCCTGGGATCTCTGCGAAACGCACGGCTCACGCATCACCGCTCCGAAGGGCTGGGAACTGGTTCGCCACGAAGGCGGATTCTCCTCCAGCACACCGGATGACGATGATCTGACCGCGCTCGCCGAGGCGGTGCGGGAGGCCGGGTTGCGCCGCCGCCCGCCGGAGCGCGAGCAGCGCGGCTATCGGGACTACGCTCCCCCGCCGCCGCGTACCACACGAACCGGTCGCCGCGGCCATCTGCGCGTGCTGCCCGACCCGCCGTCCTGATCCGGCGAGGACGGTGTCGGACCGGTCCGGCGCAACCACTAGGGTGTTGGGCATGACAGTCGCCCGCTCTGCCGAATTCGTGAACGCGGTGATCAAGGCCTACGACGTTCGCGGTGTGGTCGGTGATCAGATCGACGCGGAATTCGTCAGGGACGTCGGCGCCTCCTTCGCACGCCTGATGCGCGCCGAGGGCGCGAACCGGATCGTCATCGGGCACGACATGCGGGATTCCTCCCCGGAACTGTCGGCCGCCTTCGCCGACGGCGCGCTCGGCCAGGGTCTCGACGTGGTGCACATCGGCTTGGCCTCGACCGACCAGCTGTACTTCGCTTCCGGCCGCCTGGACTGCCCCGGCGCCATGTTCACCGCCAGCCACAACCCCGCCCGCTACAACGGCATCAAGCTTTGCCGCGCCAAGGCCCTCCCGGTCGGGCAGGACACCGGTCTGGCCACGATCAAGGACGAGCTCGTCGAGGGCGTGCCCGCCTACGCGGGCGAGCGGGGCGCCGCGACCGAACTGAACCTGCTCACCGAGTACGCCGACTTCCTGCGCGGCCTGGTCGATCTCGGCGGTATCCGTCCGCTCACCATCGCGGTGGACGCGGGCAACGGCATGGGCGGGTACACGGTGCCCGCGGTGCTGGGCACGCTGCCCCAGGTGACCATCGTGCCGCTGTACTTCGAGCTGGACGGCACCTTCCCCAACCACGAGGCCAACCCGCTGGACCCGGCGAACCTGGTGGACCTGCAGAAGCTGGTCCGCGAATCCGGCGCGGACATCGGCTTGGCCTTCGACGGCGATGCCGACCGCTGCTTCGTGGTGGACGAGAACGGCGACCCGGTGGCGCCGTCGGCGATCACCGCCCTGGTCGCCGAGCGCGAGCTGGCCAAGGAGCCCGGCGCGGTGATCATCCACAACCTGATCACCTCACGCGCGGTACCCGAACTGGTGCACGAGCTGGGCGGAACGCCGGTGCGCACGCGGGTCGGCCATTCGTTCATCAAGCAGGAGATGGCCGCCACCGGAGCGGTGTTCGGCGGCGAGCACTCCGCGCACTACTACTTCCGCGACTTCTGGGGCGCCGACTCCGGAATGCTCGCGGCGTTGCACGTGCTGGCCGCACTGGGCGAGAAGGACCGGCCGGTGTCGGAACTGATGGCGTCCTACGCCACCTACGCGGCCTCCGGCGAGATCAACTCCACCGTGGCCGACGCCGCGGAGCGGACGCTTGCCGTGGTGGACGCCTTCGCCGACCGGGCGCACTCGGTGGACCGGCTGGACGGGGTGACCGTGCAACTGGCCGACAATGCCTGGTTCAACCTGCGCGCGTCGAATACCGAGCCGTTGCTCCGGCTGAACGTCGAGGCCCGATCGGCGGAGGAAGTAGACGCACTCGTGACCGAGATCCTGAGCATCGTGCGCTCCTGACTGGAATAGTGGAATCACAGGCCTTGGATTCGCCCGTCTCGGTCTCGGTGTGGCAGCTGGACCGGGTGGGCGCGGGGGCGGAAAAGACACAGCGCGATGAGGGGAGGTGGGACGCCCGATGATCGCTGGAACACCGGTGCTCGACCTCGACGATGCCGCTTCACTCGAGGCCGCCGACGCAGGCGGCGCCCTTCGCTCGGCTGCCTCCGGCGGCGCCCAGGTCCGCGCTACCGCGGCGGCCGTCGGTGAGGACGCGCTGGCCCGATTGGCCGATCTACGACCACGCAGTGTCGTGCTGGTCTCCGGTTCCGGGCGTGCCGCACGCGCCGCCGGACTGCTCGTGGCCGCGCTCGGCGACCGTGCCGGCCTACCCGTCGTACCCGCCGCCGCCCTGCCGCCGTGGGTGGGGCCGCTGGACGTCGTCCTGGTCTCCGGCGACGACGCGGGCGACCCGCGTCTGATCGATGCCGTCGACCGGGCGCTGCGCCGCGGCGCCGAAGTGGTCGTGGCCGCGCCGCACGAGGGGCCGCTGCGCGCCGCCGCGGCCGGACGCGCCGCCGTCCTGGAGCCCCGGGTGCAGGTGCTGGGATAC
>NZ_BAFR01000159.1 GCF_000308435.1 Nocardia araoensis NBRC 100135
CGCATCGTCATGATCCGCGCCAGGGCCGGATCCGGCCCCATGGCGGGCGTGACCGTCACCGCGGGATGGTCGCTTTCGGCGACCTCACGCGGCACGTCCTGGTAGACGTGGTAGCCCGAGGCCAGGAACGCCGGAACCACCACGGCGGGAACGGATTCCCCAGCCGGGGTCACCAGATCGCGCAACACTTCCGAGGGCGAAGGACCGAGCACGTCCACGAAGGCCGTACGCACCCAGGGCGTCTCGGTGCCGGGCCCCGAAATCCCGGCACCGAGCTCCTTCGTCACGGCCTCGGCGAGCGCCGCGATCATCTGCACACCCTTGGTGCTGCGCGTCCCGTGGGCCACGAGCACCAGGGCGGGCGCGGTCACCAGCTCCCCGCAGTCTGGATGTACCGCGGTGCCCGGGTCGGAATTCCGACACCGGGCACCTGCGGTCCTCCTGTCGCGGTGGGCCGTGGGTTGTTGTCGATACATTCCGCCGGGTCCAGCGCGAGCCGGTACCCGCGTTTGACCACCGTCTGGATCGCTTTCGGCGTGCCGAGTCCGGCGCGCAGCCGGGCGATGGCGGTCTCCACCGCGTGCGTGTCGTCCCCACCGCCGGGCAGCGCGGCGAGCAGATCCTCGCGCGAGACCACCCGGCCGGGCTGGCGGGCCAGCGAGCGCATCAGGGCCATCGGCGCGGGCGCCAGCTGACGCACCTGACCGTCCACCACCACACAGGCGCCGCGCACGCTGATGATGTGGCCCGCGGCGTGAATCCGGTTGGCCCGCCTGGGCAGTTCCTCGGCGACGTGCCGGGCCAGCGCGCCCAGTCGCGCCCGGCCTGGCATCGAGGTGGGCACGCCCAGCTCCTCCAGCGGCGCGGCCGTGATCGGGCCGACGCAGGCGGGCAGCACCCGGCCGCGCAGCGCGTACAGCAGCCCTTCCAGCAGCCCGGTTTCCTTGGCGCGCATCAACATCGACGCCACGGCGGGAGCGCTGGTGAAGGTGACGCAGTCCATGCCCGAGGTGACGATGGCCTCGATCAGGTGGTCCATCGGCCCCTGATCGTCCGGCGGCACCCAGCGGTACACCGGCACCGGCACGACATCCGCACCCGCGCAACGCAATACTTCGCAGAAGTCGGGCACCGGCTCCCACTCGGTGGTGGCCCCGTGCAGCTGCACGGCGATCCGCACGCCCTCCACGCCCTCGGCGAGCAGGTGATCGAGCACTTCGGCGGACGACTCGGAGGCCGGCGACCACTCTTCACGCAATTCCGCGGCGCGGATGGCGCCCTTGGCCTTCGGGCCACGGGCGAGCATCCGAGTGGTGCCGAGTGTCGCGCGCAGGTCTTCGGCGAGACCCCAGCCCTCGGCCGCCTCCATCCACCCGCGGAAGCCGATTCCGGTGGTGGCCACGGTGATCTGCGGTGGATCGGCGACCAGCTGCCTGGTCACCCGCTCCAGCTCGTTGTCGTCGGCCAGCGGGATGATGCGGATGGCCGGTGCGGAAACGATGTTCGCGCCCCGGCGTTCCAGCAGCGTGGCGAACTCCTCCGCCCGTCGGGCCGCCGTGATGCCCACCGTGAATCCGGCCAGGCTCGCGCCCGCGTCAACTGTTGTCATTGGCGTTCATCCATCCGAGGACACGAGCGCGGTGGCCACCGGCTCGTTGGAAATCGAAACGATGCCGTCGTCCACGCGCACCGCGTACACCGGCAGCATCGCCGATTCGTCGTCCAGGCAATGCCCGTCGACCAGGGAGAAGGCCTGCTTCAGCAGCGGCGAGGCCACGACGGGCACCCCGCCGCGATCGCCGACGATCCCGCGCGACATGACCGCCGCCCGTCCGATCGGATCGATATTGCCGACGGCATACAGCATGCCGTTCTCGAGCAGGAAAAGGGCGGCCTGCCGGCCACCTCTGAGCAACACCGCGACGCCGCGGCCGGGAATCAGGTAGTCGAGACGGCAAGCCTGCGTCCACCCCGTGGTGGTTGCTGCGGCGATGCCGGGGGTATCGATCACGGTCATCGGTGTCATCCTCCAAACGCCTTACTCATTGGTACCGACGTTCTGTTTCCATGCGGTTAAGCGGTCATTTCCCCTGCGTGGCGACCGGAACTTCCGGCAGTCCGAGCAGGACGGGGACCTTCCGCTCCCCGGATTCGTCGAAGGAAATCGTCGGATCGGCTTCCTCCGGGGCGTTGACGAACGACACGAAGCGAGACAGCTTCTCTTCGTCCTCCAGCACCGCGGCCCATTCGTCGCGGTAGCCGGCGACGTGCTGGGCCATCGCCGCCTCCAGATCCTCGGCGATGCCGAGGCTGTCCTCGCAGATCACCTGCTTGAGGTAATCGATGCCGCCTTCCAGCGCCTCCTGCCACGGAGCGGTGCGCTGCAAACGATCGGCGGTGCGGATGTAGAACATCAGGTACCGGTCGATGTACTTGATCAGCGTCTCGTCGTCGAGCTCACCGGCCAGCAGCACCGCGTGCTTCGGAGTCAGGCCGCCGTTGCCGCCGACGTAGAGGTTCCAACCGTTTTCGGTCGCGATCACGCCGACGTCCTTGCCGCGCGCCTCGGCGCACTCGCGGGCGCAGCCGGAGACCGCCAGCTTCAGCTTGTGCGGCGACCGCAGGCCGCGGTAGCGCTTCTCCAGCAGCACGGCCATGCCGACCGAGTCCTGCTGACCGTAACGGCACCAGGTGGATCCGACGCAGCTCTTCACCGTGCGCAGCGACTTGCCGTACGCGTGACCGGATTCCATGCCCGCGTCGACCAGCCGCTTCCAGATCAGCGGCAACTGCTCGACGCGCGCGCCGAACAGGTCGATGCGCTGACCGCCGGTGACCTTCACGTACAGGTCGAATTCCTTGGCCACCTCGCCGATGGTGATCAGCTGCTCGGCGGTGACCTCGCCGCCGGGCATCCTGGGCACCACCGAGTAGGTGCCGTTCTTCTGCAGGTTGGCCAGGAAGTGGTCGTTGGTGTCCTGCAGGGCGGCCTGCTCGCCGTCGAGGATGTGGTCGCTCGAGGTGGAGGCGAGGATGGAGGCGACGGTCGGCTTGCAGATGTCGCAGCCGGTTCCCTTGCCGTACTTGGTGATCAGCCCCGAGAACGTGCGGATCCCGGTGACCTGCACGATCTGGAACAGCTCGGCGCGCGACTGCTCGAAGTGCTCGCACAGCGCCTTGGACATCTCCACGCCGGACTGCTCGAGCAGCTTCTTGAGCATGGGCACGCAACCGCCGCAGGAGGTTCCCGCGCTGGTGCAGCTCTTGATCGCCGGGATGTCGCAGGCGCCTTCGGCGATCGCACCGCAGATCGCGCCCTTCGACACGTTGTTGCACGAGCAGATCTGCGCGTCGTCCGGCAGCGAGTCGGCCCCGAGCTCGGCGCCCGCGGGCGAGATGAGCGCGGCCGGCTCGGCGGGCAGCGGGCGGCCGACCAGCGGGCGCAGCGCCGAGTAGGCGGTGGCGTCGCCGACCAGGATGCCGCCGAGCAGGGTCTTCGCGTCATCGGAGACGACCAGCTTGGCATAGGTGCCCTTGGCCGCGTCGTGCAGCACGACCGACAGCGCGCCCTCGGTGACGCCGTGCGCGTCACCGAAGCTGGCCACGTCGACACCGAGCAGCTTCAGCTTGGTCGACATGTCCGCGCCGGGGAACTCGCCCGCGCCGCCCAGCAGGCGGTCGGCCACGATCTCCGCGGTGCTGTAGCCGGGCGCGACCAGGCCGTAGCACACGCCTTCCACGGCGGCGCATTCGCCGATGGCCCAGATGTTCGGGTCGGAGGTCTGCAGGCCCAGGTCGGTGACGATGCCGCCGCGCGGGCCCACCTCCAGCCCCGCGTCGCGGGCGATCTGGTCGCGCGGACGGACACCGGCGGAGAACACGACCAGCCCGGCATCGATCACGGACTCATCGGAGAGCATGACCTTGACGCCCTTCTCCGTGGCCTCGATCGACGAGGTGCCGACGCCGGTGTGCACGTGCAGACCGAGGTCGGTCACCAAGCGCTCCAGGATGGCGCCGCCGCCCTCGTCGACCTGGGCGGGCATCAGCCGGGCGTTGTACTCGACCACGTGCGGGGTGAGTCCGAGCAGGCGCAGTGCGTTCGCGGCCTCCAGACCCAGCAGGCCGCCGCCGACCACCACGCCCGCCGCGCCGGGACCAGCGGCTTCGGCGGCCGCGCGGATGCCGTCGAGATCTTCGATGGTGCGGTAGACGAAGCATTCCGGCTGGTCGTGGCCGGGCACCGGCGGCACGAACGGATAGGAACCGGTGGCCAGCACCAGCGCGTCGTAGGCGAGGATGTCGCCCGACGACGTGGTCACCTTGCGCGCCTCGCGATCGATGGACTCGGCGCGCTGTCCCAGCCGCAGCTCGACCAGCTCGTCACCGGCGTACTCGTTGCCGGGCAGGGCGAGCGCGCTCGCGTCCCACGCGCCGACGTAGGACGAGAGGCCGACGCGGTCGTAGGCGGGCAGCTGCTCCTCGCTGAGGATGATCACCTGCCACTGGCCTTCGGTGTCGCGCGAGCGCAGCGCCTCGACGAACCGGTGCCCGACCATGCCGTGGCCGACGACCACCGCGGTCTTGCGAGCGACTGTGGGGTTCATCTGTGGGTCCTCCTGGACTGGATCGGGTGTCAAGCGCGGGCCGACGAGCCGGCGGACGGGGACTGGGATGCTTCGGCCTCGAGGACGAACGTCTCGGCTTCGGCCACGACGTCGGAGTCGGCGGCGACACCCCGCGCGGCGGGACGGCGCAGTAACACCGTCCAGACCACCAGGGCGCACACCACGTAGAAGGCCATGAAGACCCAGAACGCGGTGGTGGCCGACTTGGTGGACGCGTAGGAGGACCGCAGCACCAGGTTGATGCCGACGCCGCCGAGGGCGCCGATGGCGCCGACGAAACCGATCAGCGCGCCGGAGGTGTTCTGCGACCAGGCCGCCTGCTCGGCGGGCGCGGCGTCCAGGCTCTTGGACTTCGCCTCGAACACCGACGGGATGATCTTGGTGACCGACCCGTTGCCGATACCGGAGAGCACGAACAGGGCGATGAAGCCGATCACCAGCGCGGTCATCACGCCGCCGCCCGCCACGCCGTTGTTGTTGTCGGCCAGCGTGCTGGCCACGGTGACCAGCACCGCCGCCGCCATCATCGCGCCGAAGACGTAGAGGGTGACCCGGCTGCCGCCGATGCGGTCGGCCCACTTGCCACCGTAAGGCCGGGCCAGCGAGCCGAGCAGCGGGCCGATGAACGCGATCTGCGCGGCGTGCAGGGTGGCCTGCGCGACGGTGTCGCCGCCCGCCCGGAAGCTGATCTGCAGGATCTGGCCGAACGCGAAGCTGTAGCCGATGAACGAGCCGAAGGTGCCGATGTAGAGGAACGCGATGGCCCAGGACTGCGGCACCTTGAGCGCCGTGAGCATGTAGGACAGGTCGGCCTTCTGGTTGGGCAGGTTGTCCATGAACAGCGCGGCGCCGAGTCCGGCGATCGCGATCAGCACCAGGTAGACCGCGCAGATCAGCGAGGCGTAGCCATTGCCGAGGGTCGCGATGACCAGCAAGCCGATCAGCTGGATCACCGGAACGCCGATGTTGCCGCCGCCCGCGTTCAGGCCCAGCGCCCAGCCCTTGAGCCGCTGCGGATAGAACGCGTTGATGTTGGTCATCGAGGAGGCGAAGTTGCCGCCGCCGAAGCCCGCGAACGCGGCGATCACCAGGAACGTCGTGTACGAGGTGCCGGGCTGGTTGATGAAGTACAGCGTGAGCAGCGTCGGCACCAGCAGCATCGCCGCGCTGAAGACGGTCCAGTTGCGCCCGCCGAAGCGCGCGGTCGCCACGGTGTAGGGAATCCGCAGGAACGCGCCGACCAGCGTGGGCATGGCGACCAGGAAGAACTTGCCCGCCGGGTCGATGCCGAACTTGTCGGTCGGCATGAACAGCACCATCACCGACCAGATCGACCACACCGAGAATCCGACGTGCTCGGCGAAGACCGACCAGATCAGGTTGCGCCGGGCGATGTCCTTGCCGCCCGCTTCCCAGGCGGCCACATCCTCGGCATCCCAGTGCTCGAGGTGCGGCCTGCGGATCTTCGTCCGTCCCAGCGCTTCCAGACGGTTACGCGTCAGCGTGCTCAACGGGGCCTCCCAAAGTCGGTTGGCCCCACGGTAGGAAATGGGTATTGCCGAAATGCTGCGCGAAATGACCGTCAAATCAACGGTTGCTCACGATTACCGGTGACCCGGGGTGAGTTTCGGCCTAATGTTTCAGGCGTGTGACACAACGGTTTCCGTGCGTCACGAAATGGCCGATCTCGAATTCGCCGACCGGTGAGGTGTGACGCGCGCTACGTCGCGTAATTCGAATGCGCCCATCCTGACCCTGTTCGCACAGCCGCGCAACCCGAACTGTGAGATTTCCGGGCGGACGGCTTCGCGCGTCAATTCCAGGTGTCTTCGAGCACGCGCGGCTTGCACGCCTGCCACGCGCCCGCGAGCAGCACGAGCACGGCGACGCCGAGCATGGCGAAGGGAACGAGCCAGCCGCCCGTCGCCGTGTGCAGCACGCCGAACAACAGCGGACCCACGCAGGCCACCGCGTAGCCGACGCCCTGGGTGAAGCCCGACAGCGCGGCCGACCCGGCGGGGGTGCGGGTGCGCAGATTGATCAGCGTCAGCGCCATCGGGAACGTGCTCGGGCCGAGGCCGAGCACGACCACCCACAGGATGGGCGCGGCCATCGGCGCGATGAGCAGCCCGGCGAACGCGATGAAGAACAGCGCCGCGCAGCCCACCACGACGGGGAACGGATTGCGGAACCGGGCCACCACGGTCGGCGCGCTGAGCGCGGCGACCAGGCCGACCACGGCGAACAGACCGACCATGGCTCCGCCGTACGCGGCGCTCGCGCCCGCCTCGCTGAGGATCTTCGGCAACCAGGTGAACATCGCATACGTGGTGAGCGAGGTCATGCCGAACATGCCCGCCATGCCCCACGCGATCGGCGAGCGCCACACCCGCCCGGTGTGCGGCGTCTGCGCAGGCACCGCCGTGCGGTCCGCGCCGTCGCGTCCGCGACGACCGCGCAGCACCGCCAGCCACGGCACCGCCGCCGCGAAGCCGACCAGGCCCCACACCCCCAGCGAGACGCGCCAGCCGTGCGCTTGCGCCACCGGGACCGCGGTGAAGGCGGGCACGACCGTGCCGAGTTGCACCATCACGATGTACAGCGAGCTGATCACGGCCAGGCGATCCGGGAAGTACCGCTTCACCAGTGGCGGGATCACCACGTTGCCGATACCCATGCCCGCGAGGGCGAGTGCGGAGAACAGCAGCAGCTCGGCGGTGCCCGACATCAGCACCCGGATCGACATGCCCGCGCCCGCCATCAGCATGGCCGTCAGCGCGGTGCGCTCCAGCCCGAGCCGGACCGCGAGGATCGGGGTGAGCAGTCCCGACAGCGCGAACATGGCGGTGGGCAGCATCCCGAAGACACCGACAACGGCCGCGCCGTAACCGATTTCCGCGCCGATCTGCTCGGCCAGCGGGCTGAACGCGGTGACGGCGACCCGCAACGTGAGCGCCGACATCACAATGGCGGCAAGGACCAGCACCCGGCCCTCGGTCAGCGCACGTCGACGGCGCTCGACCAGGACGGATTCCTGGCGAGCCTCGGTTTCCGGAAGGGTCGCAGTCACCGAGAAATCATAGGATGACCGGATGATGTGCGGCAATGATTTGTGATGGGCGTTATTCTGTCGGGGTGCAACCCGTCCGGCGCACCAGCCTCATCGCCCAGGTCACCGAACAGCTGCGTGCCGAGATTCGTTCCGGCCGTTGGCCGATCGGCTCCCGCATCCCAACCGAGCCGGAGCTCACCGAGCTCACCGGCACCGGCCGCAACACGGTGCGCGAGGCTGTCCAGGCCCTCGTGCACGCGGGCATGCTGGAGCGTCGCCAAGGTTCGGGAACGTACGTGATCGCCGCATCGGATCTCGGCGGAACTCTCGGTAAATATTTCGCCGACGCCGAGGAACGCGACGTGCTCGAACTGCGCCTCGCGCTGGACGTCACCGCCGCGGGCCTGGCCGCGCGCCGCCGCGACGACACCGATATCGCGAACCTGCTGCGCCTGCTGGCCGAACGCGACAAGAAGTGGGACGACGACCCCGCCGCCGCGATCGAGGCGGACGTCCAGTTGCACCGCGCGATCGTCGTCGCCAGCCACAACGCGGTGTACCTCGAGTTCTACGACTCGCTGCTGCCCATCATCGAACAGGTCATCCGCGCGCGCACGGCCAAGTCCGACGACTCCTACACCGACGAGCACGCCGCCTTGGTGCACGCCGTGATCGACGGCGACCCCGAACGGGCCGCCTCCGCGACACGCTGCTTCCTCAACTCCCTCATCGCGGAATATCCGGACGCGCGATAAACCGCGCCAGGTAACCAAGTGGTCACCATTCCCGGCCGCGCAATGTGAGTCGGAATTGCCGGGAACGTCATCGAGGGCCACGGGGACGCAACAAGCGACTCATACCTTTGTCTCGACCGTAGCTAGGCACTCGACAGCCGCCGGCGGCACTGCGCCGCGATGAGGGCCGGTCGAGCCGAATCGAGAGGAAGCCGATGACCGCCGTAGCAGCCACCGGCCAGCAGTCGCAGACAACGACTTTCGAATATCAGAAACGTGGCCGCTGGCTCGACCACTGGGATCCGGACAACCCGACGTTCTGGGCATCCGGCGGCGCGAAAACCGCGCGCAAGAATCTCATCTTCTCCGTATTCGCCGAGAATCTCGGTTTCAGCATCTGGGTCATCTGGGGCACCGTGGTGACCAGCATGGGCGCCGCCGGATTCGACTTCCTCGCCGGGCTCGGCAAGGGCCACCCTACCGCGGTGAGCAACGCGCTGCTGCTGACCTCGACCCCCACCCTGGTCGGCGCCGCGCTGCGCATCCCGTACACCTTCGCCATCCCCCGGTTCGGCGGCCGCGCGTTCACCGCGTTCAGCGCGGGCATGCTGTTGATTCCCACACTCGGACTGGCGTACTTCGTCAACCAGCCCGGCACGCCGATGTGGGTGTTCCTGGTGCTCGCGGCGCTCGCCGGCGTCGGCGGCGGCAACTTCTCCTCCTCGATGGCCAACATCAACTTCTTCTTCCCCGAGGGCAAGAAGGGTGCGGCGCTGGGCATCAACGCGGCGGGCGGCAACCTCGGCGTCGCCCAGACCCAGCTGATCCTGCCGTTGCTGATCACCCTCGGCACGCACATCATGGCCAAGGACCCGGGCGGCTACCGCTTCGGCATCACGCTGTCGGTGCTGGTCTGGGTGCCGTTCATCCTCGCGGCCGCGTTCGGCGCGCTGCGCTACATGGACAGCATCGCCACGGCCAAGTCCGACGGGAAGTCCTACCGGCTCGCGCTCACCAACCGCCACACCTGGGTGATGGCGATCCTCTACATCGGCACCTTCGGTTCGTTCATCGGTTTCTCCTTCGCCTTCCCGACCCTGATCAAGGCCAACTTCCCCGACTTGGCCAAGATCGGCTGGATCACCACACTCGGTAACCTCGCGTTCCTCGGCGCGCTGGTCGGATCGTTCAGCAGGCCGTTCGGCGGCTGGGTGTCGGACAAGGTCGGCGGCGCGAAGATCACCCTGTACGTGTTCGGCGGCATGGCGATCGCGGTCGCGCTGATCATGGCCGGGCTGGAACTGAAGAGCTTCCCGCTGTATCTGGTCGCGTTCCTGGTGCTGTTCGTGCTCACCGGCATCGGCAACGGCTCGACCTACCGGATGATCCCGACCATCTTCAGCGCGGAGTCCAAGAAATACGCCGCCGAGCACGGCCTCGACCCGGCCGAAGCCACCGTCTCCGCCAAGCGTCAGGCGGGCGCCGCGATCGGCGTCATCGGCGCGGTCGGCGCGTCCGGCGGGTGGCTGTTGCAGCAGGCGCTGCGGTTGTCCAACACCCACCTGCACAGCATGGCTCCCGCCTTCTGGGCCTACGCCGGTGCGTTCCTGGTGATGGCCGCCGTCACCTGGTGGTTCTACCTGCGGTCCTCGTTCGCCATCCAGCGCGTCCCCTCGCTGGCCTACGCGAACGTCTGACCGTCGCAGCCTGTCCCGCGGTCCGGACCCCGCGGGACACGGGCGTCACGCCGCCGCCCCCTCCGGCGGTGCCGCCCCCCAACCGAACGTCCGCTCGTCGCCCGGGTTACGGATTCCGGGTCCCCCAAGGGGTTCCGGCCTGCACCGGGATGACGGGCGGACGTTCGGTGCGTCGGGGCGTTTCCCCACCCGACGGATACGGGCTCATGTGCGACACACCGCAGGGCGGCGAATCTGGCTGCGGCATTCGCAAGGAATGGCGACCCAGCGCCTCGCTCGGTGATCAATACGGTAGGTGAACCCCGTCGCGCACTTCCTTGACTGTCCTGGCGATCATTTGTTGCAAGGTGGCGACGATGCGCTCGGAGGTGGTGGGTTTGATCGTCAGCACGTCGGTGCCGAAGGTAACGTAGCGGCCGTCATTTTCCACGTCATTGAGTTGAAAATCCTTGCGGCCCTCGATATGCCGGTTGTCGACGCTGCCCATCGCGTAGACGCCGACGTGCCCGATCAACGTCATCGCGCGGGTGTAGAACTGCTCGAACTCCTCGCGGGGCGTCGGCCGCCAGGCGTCACGGACCGGCGGCCTCGGCCCTGTCAACTCCTCCGTGGAAGCCTGCAATTGCTTGCCCTTCCCTGGGGCGCAAGCGGGGAAGACATCGACCACAGCCCGCGCCACCTCGCCGGCGGGCAGCAATGTCAGCACCACGTCACCACCGTGCGCGGGGACGGGTCCCGGTTCCTGCACCGCGACCGCGCCGTGCTCGTAGTGCACCCCCGCATGCGCCCTGAACCTCCGGTGCCGCCGTCTACCGGCGAATCCGGCCACTTCCACCCGAGCCTCCGGCGCCAGCAGCACCTCCACCGCGCGCAACAACTCGTCATCGATCCGCGGACGCAGCGACTGCGCCGCAGCTTGCCGCAACCGCAGACTCTCCGAGCGGAACTCGGTCGTGTACTGGTGCTGCAAGGGATACGGCAGCACGTCCCGGCCGGTGGACTCCCATAGTGTCCGGAATTCGAGCGCGGTGAACCGCCAGTTCTGCACCTCGGGCATCGATGACGTCCTTATCGCGGGTTGTCACCGATGACCGGCGGAACGCTCCTGGGCAACTCGTCGAGGCCCGTGAGCTCATTGCCGTGTTCCTGGGTGATCAGGTAATCCGGGATGCCCTTGGTGGATTCCTCATCGGACTTGCCGCCCCGCGCACCGGGAGCCATGCCGCCCATACCGCCCGTACCGGCTCGACCGGGTGACGCACCGGTCCGCGCGGCGGCGGCCGGGACAGCGTTGGAGTTGTTCGGCGTGCCTTTCGGCGGCACCGAGACACCGGGCGAACCCGGATTTCCGGGGCTACCAGGAGTGCTGAGGTGCGGGCTCCCCGGACTGTGCGGCGTTGTGCTCGGCGTAGGCGTCGTGGAGGCAGGCGTTGTGGAAGCGGGAGTGGTGGACGCCGGAGTCGTCGAGTCCTGCGTAGTGGACGCCGGATCGGTACTGGTCGACTCCGATTTCGACGATGCGTTGTCCGAGGGTTGGTCGCTCGACTGGGTCGTCGGATCCTCGGTGGGGTTCTTCCCGGAGGTATCCGAGCTGGGCGATGAAGTCCCGGAGGGGTTCCCGCTGCCGTTGTTGGTGCCGCGCGGGCTGCTGCCGTCGTCGGTGCCGCTCGGATTCGTGGCGGAGGCCGGACGCGGGATCACGGGTACGTTGGTATCGGACTCCATGACCACCGGGGCGTACACGGTTCGCAGCACACGCAATGCTTCGGTCTTCGCGTTGTACTCGGCGACGTCGTCGTTGCGCCAATCCCGACCGGCGACGAAGGCGCGCACGTTGTCCCATCCGCTGCGAAGTTCCGGCGCATGCGGGACCAATTGCTTGGTCGGCTCCAACCCGGTCAGCAGTTCCGCCAACTTGTTCCCGGTCAACCGGGCGGCGTTCGAGACCTGCGCACCTTGCGTGGCGTAGTCGCTGACCGCACTCGCTGCGGCATTGCGCGCCTCACCCCGCCACACGCTGTCATCGGTGGCCCGCTCCATCGCCGTCTTGAAGGTCTCCAGTGAGGTCTGGTGCCGATCCGCGATGGTGTTCCACGCGGTCACCAGATCATTCACCGCCTTCAAGTCGATCTGGTCGACCTTCTGACGCAACGTGGCGACATCGTGCCGCTCGAACTCGTCCGCGTCGAGAACTTCCCTCGGCCGGAAGTCACCTTGGAACCCGACATCGGAGGCCCGGTTGCGCACACCATCGCGCTGCCGGTTGTACCTGTCCTGCACCCCGGCCACATCGACATCGGGCTGCAACTCCTCGCCCGCGATCCAATTGGTGAGACTGCGCCACATAGCCGAGCCCAACCCTTGATCGATCTGGAACTGCGGCATACCACCGTACGGATTCCCCATCAGCGCACCTGCTCAGTGGTACCCGCGATCTGCGCCGCGTTCTCGACATCCTGCCCGGTGATCCGCTTGAACGAGATCGCCATGACCTCACGCATGTTCTTCACGGTCTCGATGTGTTCGAGGATGACGTGGTCAACTGAATGGTCCTCGCCCGTGGCCTGCTTCAGGAACTTCTTGACCAGATCGTTGGCCATCTCGAAGTCACCGAAGCCGGCCACGTTCTGGACATCTTGCGTGACGATCGCCAGATCTTGAAGATCTTTGATGCGCTGATCACACGCTCTTGCGCATGCAAGCGCGACTTCCTGGTTGTCGAGGTAAAGCTGCCCCGTCCGAGCCGCTCCAGCTAGCTGGCTCCACAGTCTCGCGCTGTCCTCGCTCATCTTTCCCCTCCCCGCTCAAGCCGGCAGAACCGGCACTATCGACGCGCCAACTCGATACAGTGTCGTACAGGGCTCCTCGAGGTTGTCCAGCCCCGCCAGGTTCGACACTCGCAATTGAATGACACCTTGCGGTACGGCGAACAAGACATCGCAGAGGAGATTCTTCGAAGCCCCTTCGACTCTGAACTGCCGACCCTGTCGACCCGCCACCGTGACATCTCGAAATTCGACGTTTCCGGGCTTCTTTTCGAACTCGGCCACAGTCCGCCCCGTCGAAAACACAGTCATCGAGTAGCGACTGCCCTTCCAGCGGCAAATTTCCCAGCCCGACTGGTCGACTCCCGCGACACCTTTTTCCTCCGTTGCCGGATCAACGCCTGCCGCCCGAAGCGCCTCATCGGGAATCCCCGTGCAAGGGTTGAACAGAGCCCGCGTCGCAGCTGTGCTGGAACTAGCCGTCGGCGACTCGCTCGTAGTGTCTTCGCATCCCACGGCTCCGGTCGCCAGCGCTCCGATGAGCAGTGCCAACAGGATTCGACGACTCATCCCCACCCTCTCGACCCGTGACGACTCAAGTGCGCCAACAGTAGCAGACGACCCGCCGGTCGAGCTTTCCTGCGCTGGTCCAAGGGTATGACGCGGCCTACCCAGCCCCGCGTGAACGCCTATTCGCCATCGCCGCCACCCCGTGACGCACCGAACGGTCGTGACGGCTTAACACATTGCTCGAACACGGCGAGAAGGGAAAATATGAGCGCCAGATAGAGCGTAGCTGCCCATATCTCCCAGTTCTCGACCTGACCCATCAAACCCCGCATCACCGCCGCCGCTCCCGTTACCGCCACCGCCGCGTACGCACTGACGAAAACGCCGCGGACCACCGCCCGCATCCGCCCCTCAGGTGGCTGCCGTCGACTGACCGCAATCCCGAATACCTGCACCGCCAGCGCGAATACGATTGCTCCGCGCTGCGCGGCCCCGACGCCCACCAATTCGCCCACGAACGTAGAGGTGAGCGCCCATCCGATTACGGTGGGCGTAATGGCTGTCACGACGAGACCGAACAAGCGGACCCCCAGTTCCCACCTCTCGATCCGTCTACGCCTGCGCTCGTCCTCGTTCAGCTCAGCTGCCACTTGGATTCGCCATCCCCCTCTACCGATGCGTCGGCGAATGTTCCCGCTTGCGAATCCGGCCACCCGCCAGGGAAGGTGCTGTTATCGGAGAGTGCAGCATTCAGTTCGCTGAAAGCTTTGGCTTGCAGTCCGACGAAACTGGTCACCAGCGTGACCCCAGCCCATAGCTGCCCCGCGGCCAATCCTGATGTCGCAGCGATGTCAGCGATACTGATCGGTGCGCCGATGCCGCTCGCCAACTCTCCGATCGCCCTGGCAAGGCCGACCAGGAAACTCGCACAGATAACCAGAATCCCGCTATAGAACGCCAGGCCTCCGACGGCACATTCCACCATCGCACTCCTAGCCTTATCCGATACATCTCCCATCTTTCCGGAAGCTGCGCTCTGCGACGTGTTCGTTTTGAGGTACGAAAGCTGTGCCGCACCTTTCCATGTCCGGTTGGCCTGCAGATTATTGGGGTCGATCTCGCCCTGGATGCTCGTCACAACGTTGCGTACTGCCGCCCAGTCGTTGCCGCGCAAGTACATTTCATACGGCGCCCGGATCCCTTGTACGATCTCGTAGATCTTCTCCCAAATCCATTTGCAGACCTCGACGAGTTTGTCTGCACACACTTTGATCGCCCGCTGGACCGACGGAATCAAACGAGCATACGGAAGGTCAAGAGCTGCGCTTTCAGCATAGGGCACATCGACCTTGATCGCTCCGTCGATCTTCTTCAAGAATTCCTCGAGCTCACGTACCACCAAATCGTACGATGCAACATCAAAGGTCATTACGAGAACCTCCCCTACCACACGTTGTCGATGCGATGTTTCCCTGCGGCATCCTCTGCTTCGTATGTATCAGCACAGAAGCGGAGGGTATCGGCTACTTCGGCAAAACGCCGTGAGGCCTCGGCTGATCGGTCGGACATCTTGCTGACGAGTTCGTCATTGGCATCGACGATGAACTGAAACAATCCAGCTTGTAGACGGTTGAATTTCAATGTTTCCAACCTGGACTTCAGATCCGACATCGCGCCCGCCTCACGATCCCAGACGCTCGCGTCTGCCCGCAGCGAGTCGAGCGCGACTTCGAGTTTTCCTGGACTCATATCTTCCCCCTCGGCGATTGATCCTGCATCGACGCCAGCGACCGCATGGCATCGTTGATCAAGGTGCTGAATGTGTCTACGCGCCCGCTGGTTTCAGCGGTGAGCAGACGATGCGCTTCGTCATATGCTTGTTTGACTGCCCATGCGAGCCTGCCGCCCCCCGCATCCATCCCCCACGGGATACGGACGTCACAGTCGAGGACGCCGCTACGACTAAGAGTGACCGATGCATAGAGGTCGTCTTCCGTTTCGATCGCTCCAACAGATTTCCCTAGCTTTTCCTCATTTCGGCCGCTCATGGCTTGAAGGGCCTCTTCGACCAGCTGGGGAGTACCGACTACGGGGCCTCGCGATAGCTCTGGTGGATCGAATCTCGTCGGGACCACGCCGTTCATGTCAAGCGCTTCCAGTCGGTCGATGGTGCCGTTGTCCACCGCGGTTGTCATTGTTGATACGAAGCGCTGCTGCTCGGCATCTTTGACTGCGTCGAGCACAGCTCGGCCGATCTCACCTCGGTCGATGTACCGCCCCCAGTTGTCGGAGATGACGATCTCGATCAACTGCCCCGTCTCGGAGAGTGTAGCCTCGACCGCTCCCGTCTTGTCACGACCGCTCGTCCGATGTGGCGCAGCGCCGAAAACCTCCCGCATCAGACCGGAAAGCGCCTTGGTGTAGGCGTGGAACCGAGCGATTTCATCAAGCAGTCCGTCGTTCATCATCACCCTGATAACTCTGGATAGGAAATTTGGATTCGAGGGCGCCTCCGCCGCTGGCAGCGGCTAGGTCGTCAGCCCACTCGGTCGGTGGTGTTCGCTATCTGCGCCGCACTCTCGATGTCCTGCCCGGTAATGCGCTTGAACGAGATCGCCATGACCTCGCGCATGTTCTTCACGGTCTCGATGTGTTCGCGAATTATCTGGTCGATGGAATTGGAATCTCCAGTAGCCTGCTTCAGGAACTTGGCGACCAGCTTGGATGCCATATCGAAATCACCGAAGCCAGAGACACTCTGAGCGTTGCTCGCGTACGTACGCAAATCGTTGATCTCCCTCAGACGTTGTTCGCATGCCGAAAAGCACTGGAGCGCCACCTGCTCATCATCGAGGTACAACTCACCTGCGCGAGCTTGGTCAGCGAGTCGTCGCCACTGGCCCACGTTGTCAACCGTCATTACCACTCCCCCTGGTCAGTTCGGCAGCACGGGCACGATCGCCCCTCCGACTCGGGAGAGGATCGTGCATGGGTTCTCAAGATCTTCCAGCACAGCGTTGTTCAGGATGCGTAGTTGCAGAACGCCTTGAGACGCGGGGAAAACGACATCACAGTCCAGATCCTTCGAAGCGCCCTCAACGCGGAATTGACGCCCTGTACGGCCCGCAATCGTGACGTCCTGGAAGTCGACGTTCCCGGGCTTGTGCTCGAACTCTGCCACCGAACGGCCGGTGGAGAATACGCTCAAGTGGTACCTGCGACTCTTCCAGGTACATATTTCCCAGCCGGATTGGTGCACCCCCGCGATACCGGCCTCTTTCGTGGCCGGATCGACCCCAGCCGCCCGAAGCGCCTCGTCGGGAATACCCGTGCACGGGTTGAACAGAGCTCGTGCCGTAGTAGTGCCGGACCCCGTCGTGGGCGATCCGCTCGTGGTGTCTTCGCATCCCACGGCTCCGGTCGCCAGCGCTCCGATGAGCAGTGCCAACAGGATTCGACGACTCATCCCCACCCTCTCGACCCGTGACGACTCAAGTGCGCCAACAGTAGCAGACGACCCCCCTGGCGATCCCTGCCTGCGCTGGTCGAGAGGTGGTCCTGCGCTTACAAGCGTGCCGCGGCAGGGAGTCAGGGGCTGGGACGCCTAGTGGTCGTCTTCTCGTCGGGCCGTAAGGAGTTCAGGCCCCGATCTAGAGTGGCAGTGCAGTAACACGAGATGGACGAAAGCTAGGACATAGGAACGAGTTCGACGAAAGTTCAAAGGAGCTGGATTCATGGCGTTCGGCAAGATCGTGGCCGGGTTTGCCCTGGCTGCCGCCGCAGTCTCGATCGCTCCCGCCGTCGCCTCCGCTGACGATCCGGAGTTTCCGCGCAACGGCGTCATCCCGCCGGGGAGCTACCACATCGGGAGAGGTCCCTCCAATGTGATCGGGTCGCCGATCGAGAACTGCGACCTGCAAGTCTTTGTGGATGGCAGGACAGTGGCGCTGGTTTGCGGCACCTCGAGCCGGAGCGGGCATCAGACGCCTGTCGGCCCGGACGAGACGTATGTTTCGTTCGACTTCGTGCCGCTTGGACTCGACCTGCATGACATCGATCCCCGGCAAGGGCTTTGGAGCGGAACGGTGAATATCGCAGGTACTCCGATCATTGCCCCGTACCCGCTGGCAGCAGTCTGGCTCAACCGACACTGAACTGGATGCGCCACTGATGCGCGACTTACGTCGCCGCGACCAATACGGCCTGGACATCGGCTGTGGCGCCGAAGTCCCGGCCGTCCTCCGGTCACCGCGATTTCACTGAGCAGAGTGCGTATCGAATGCGCCATCCATGACACACGCAGCGAAGGCGTCCCACTGACCCGGCGTGAAGATCAATGCCGGGCCGGTCGGGTTCTTCGAATCGCGGACCCCGACCCGGCCCCTATCGAGCCACGCGACTTCCACACACGCTTCGGCGTCTCCGCTGTGCTGCGATTTGAACCAGTGGACGGCGGACTTCTTTACGGTCACCGCTCGTACCTCCGCGCTAGGTTCCTCAGCAGGTCTCGTGAGGCTTGTTCTCCGAGCGCACCGCACCGCAACTGTTCGTAGAATTCTCGATGTCGCTGCACGTCATCGTGTTCCTCGAAGATCATTGTTCCTATCGCTCCTTCGGTATAGACAACAGATGGCTCGTCACGCGGGAAGTCGAGGATGATGTACGGCGGTATCGGTAATCCGGCTGGGAACCCAGCACTGAAAGGGACGATTCGGACCGACACGTTATCGCGCGTCCCAATATCGGCCACATGGCGGAGCTGGGAAGACATGTCGCGGTCCGATCCAACAACGGTGCGCACCACCGTTTCGTGCAGCAGAAATTCAGCAGGCAACGGCTTGTGTCGTCGCGTCAGGATCGCTTGCCGTCTCATCCGAAGTGCGACACGCTGCTCCACTTCTTCTGGCGCGTTGGGTGGTGGAGTTGCCGCCATCACTCGCGCGTAGTCCTCAGTCTGCAGCAAGCCGGGCACCGCGAGAGGTTGATAGAAATGGAGCCCGGTAGCTATTGCCTCCAATTGCAGATACGTGTTGAAACCGGGTCGTACCAGATCCCGGAAGTCCTCCCACCAAGGTCTCACACGCGCCTGCACGGCGAGCGATTTCAGGTACTCGATCCGCTCCTCCGGCAGCCCGTAGTACTCGCAGATGAACTCGACATCCCGGACCTTGATCTTCTCGTTCTGCCCCAATTCCAGCCGCGCGAGCGACGATCGGCTGATCTCGAGCACTTCGGCTACCTGCTCGAGGGTGTAACCGTTGGCCTGACGTGCGTCGCGCAGTGCGCGGCCCAACTGGCGACGTGGCAGCGTCGTCCGGCTGACGTCCGACTTGGTACCGACCATTTCCGCTGTGTCCTCCCCTGCTGTCCCACGGTGTGACCTGCTTTTTCCCACGGCGAGAATCGACGTCCGCCCACTCGGGAAGCGCTCAGCGCCTACGCGCTGCTTGCCGGGCACCGGTCGATTCGAGCTCCCCGTCGTGAGCACGTTCGCAGCATATGCACATGCCCGAACAACACGGAACAGAAATCGATTTCGTCACGAATTCCCGCGCATCGGAGGCGAATACGTGCGATCGCCAGCCGACGAGTGACGGCGCATGGTCGCACCGGCATGGGCGTCGCGAGGCAGTCGGCGGCCTACTCGTTCCACCCGGCATCTGCCATCATGCCGACGTGCGGCTGGCGCACGAGCAAATGCGCGCCCACCTGGCCTGCCGGATCGAGCGGTGTGCGTGGAAGGCGGCGGCGTACCGCACACTGGTCATCACCGGACGGCTGACACCGCAGGCGGTGAGCCACCGCGAACGCGCCGCCGCAAGAGGACTCCGGTTCCCGTCACAGGACGAGCGCGGCGACACCGACCGCACTCTCGACGTGCACACGATCCGAGCAGTGCTGGAGCAATTGTCGGCGTTGCCGACTCCGCCGGAATCTTCGCGGGGGTGAGCGGATTGCATCGCACCACAGTCGGAGCGGCGCAGGCTTCCTGGCGGGTGGTGGGTAGTCGCATCGAGATCGTCTTCCTGCGTGACGACTCCGATCCCACACCTGCCTACCGGCTGCGCAACAACGGCGACACCGTGCCGATTCCGCTGGGCCAGAACGGTTTCGTCGCCTTCGATGAGCGCGCCCTGCCGGATCTGGCGCAGGTGCGCGAATGGTTCCCACGCCACTTCCGGCTCTGGGACGCGGTCCGCACCGAGTTCTGGGACGTTCTGCTGCCCGCACACGGAGCACGCACCGCGGACCTTCCCACATCGCCCCGGCCTGGCGGTTCGCCCGACCCGACCCCCTACAGGTAACCGAAATGCCCAACCGACGGAATCGACCACGGGACAAGTCCCGGAAGCCGACGAGTTCCCCCATCCGATACCCAACCAGCGCAACGATCGATTCGATACTCGCGGCCATGCTGGCCGAGCGTCGCGCGGACGCCGCCGACCCCGACACCGTGCACTTCTGGGGATTCGCCCGCACCGGAGACGCCGCCGCGCACGACGCCGCCCACACCCCGATAGTCCTCGACCCCGACGCCGAACGCTCCCCCATCCTGGATTCGGCCGAATGGCTGATCCGGAGATTCCCCGGCCGCCTGTGGGCATTCGGGCTCGCCTACCTGACGGTGGGCGAGATGTTCACCGGACCGCACGGCGTCCCGCACGAGGCGATACAGGCCGCGGCCGCGGGCCGCCTGGCCGATCGCGCCACCGCCGACTCTATCTGCGCGGCAACGATATTCGATGCCCGAGGGCGCACCTACACATCGCTGACGTACACCCACCTGCCCGAACTCGGACCGACGCCCACCTGCGTGGGCGACACCCGCGAGCACACCGACACCTGGATAGCCCTCTTCGACCAGCGCGCCGTCGCGGCGCATGTATGGGCGGCGGCCATAACGCTCGATCCTTCCGCGAATCGCGCCGCCATGGCCCGCCTGCGAGGGCTGTGAAAATCCCGTTGGTCTCGTCCGTGTGCATTGTTATGGTGTGGTCGTGAATTCTCCGGAGGCGTCCAGACAGTAGCCGCCCGGCATATGCGCCGGGCGGCGTTGTGAATGCCCAACCGCTGGTCGAAGTGCGACTGGTGGGTTATTTCGCGACGCCGGACAACGTTGGTTTCTCCGCATCGGGTGACGATTCGCCCGATTCTGCGACCATCTCGGGCGCCTCGACACCTGTGCGGCGCCCTGTATACGGGGAGTTCCTTTTATGCCCATTGTGGTGTTCGTGCTGGCTGTCGCGGTCTTCGCGCAGGGCACATCCGAGTTCATGGTGTCGGGCTTGCTGGAGCGAATCGCCGTCGACGTAGGAGTCTCGCTCGGCACCGCCGGCCTGCTGACCTCACTGTTCGCGGCGGGCATGGTGCTCGGCGCGCCGATGACGGCGATGGCGGCGGGCAGATTGCCGCTCCGGCATTCGATGGCCGCGTTCTTGGCTGTGTTCTGCGCTGCTCATGTCGTCGGTGCCGTGACCAGCGAGTTCGCCGTGCTGCTCGCGACTCGGGTCGTCGCGGCGGTGGCCGATGCCGGATTCCTGGCCGTCACGCTGGCCGCTCTGCCGCACTTGGTCGGCCCTGCCGTGGTGGGGCGCGCGACCTCGGTGGTGGTGTCCGGAGTGACCGTTGCCTGTATCGCGGGTGTACCGGCCGGAACTGTGCTGGGGCAGGTCTGGGATTGGCGTGCCGCGTTCTGGGCCGTCGCGATCGTCAGCGGGGCAGCGTTGATCCCGGTGTGGGCGATGGCGCCCCGCGTCGGTGTTCGCCCGGCCGCACCGCAACCCTCCCTGCTGCGGGAGTGGACGGTACTCGGCGCACGTCCGGTACTCACCTCCGTGCTGGTCGCGGTTCTGGTCAACGCGGCGACCTTCGCGGGATTCACGTTCCTCGGTTCGATCACCGCCGCGCTCTCCGCAGCGGACAGCCGCTGGGTTCCGATCGTGCTGGCTTTGTTCGGCGTCGGCTCGTTCGTCGGCGTCACACTCACCGGCCGCTACAGCGACCGCGATCGAGAGCGGATCGTCACGCTCGGAACGACCGGCCTCATAGGAATCTGGCTGCTGGCGGCTCTGACCGCGCACACACTGTCCGGAGTGGCGATCATGGCGGCGGTGTCCGGAGCGCTCGCGTTCGGGGTGGGATCGACACTGATCACGACGATCGTGCAGACCGCGGCGCCCGCCGCTCCGCGCATCGCGGGCGCGTTGGCCACCACCGCGTTCAATATCGGCGCGGTTCTCGGCCCCGCCACCGCCGCCGTGGTCGTCGACCACACCGGGCAACCCGCGCACGCGTTGTGGTGCGGCACGGCCTTCGCCATCGTCGCGGCGACTGCCGTCCGGGCAGCGAGGAAGCCGGTCGCGAGCGTCGCAGCGACCGCCACCGCAGGCGACCCGATCGAGTAATGCTGGCGAATTACCGCTAATAGACTTGACGAAGGGCGGAGTGGGATGCAACTATAAAAGTGGGAAGACACCAGAAAGCGTGTGTCTATTTCTTGATGCCTCTCGACATCGGTCGAATTCAGGTGTAATTTAGGGCTTCGCGCCGGGTCGCGTGCTGTCCAACTCTCGAAATACGAATTGACCGTGGAAGCGGCATGGTCTGCGTGCCGCCTTCCACCCGTTGTTGTCGAGTCATGTTCGGACACGGTCCAGCACGGTGCGCCATGTGAATCACCGCCCACAGGACAAGCAGATACCGTGACGCCCACGCGAATGTGCGGGCGTCATGAGGTGCTGGAAGGACGCATCTTGACAGTCTCGAGTCAGACCGACGTCTATGCCGCGACGCCCGCCGATTCCGGAGTCTCCCGCACACCGGAACGGCTCTCGTTCGCGAGGATCCGCGAGCCCCTCGAAGTTCCGGGCTTGCTGGAAATCCAGACCGATTCGTTCGAATGGTTGATCGGTACGCCCGCCTGGCGCGAACGGGCCACCGCCCGTGGCGAATCCGGTGCGAGCGGGTTGGCGGAGGTGCTCGCGGAAGTCAGCCCGATCGAGGACTTCGCAGGCTCCATGTCGCTGACGCTATCCGATCCACGCTTCGAGGAGGTCAAGGCCTCGATCGATGAGTGCAAAGACAAGGACATGACGTATGCGGCTCCGTTGTTCGTGACGGCGGAGTTCATCAACAACAACACCGGTGAGATCAAGAGCCAGACGGTCTTCATGGGTGATTTCCCGATGATGACCGATAAGGGCACGTTCATCATCAACGGCACCGAGCGGGTTGTGGTGTCGCAGTTGGTGCGTTCGCCGGGTGTCTATTTCGATCACACGGTCGACAAGGGCACGGAGAAGGATCTGCACAGTGTGCGGGTCATCCCGTCGCGTGGCGCGTGGCTGGAGTTCGACGTGGACAAGCGCGACACCGTTGGTGTGCGCATCGACCGCAAGCGCCGCCAGCCCGTGACGGTCCTGCTGAAAGCGCTCGGTTGGACGAGTGAGCGGATCGTCGAGCGCTTCGGCTTCTCCGAAGTGATGATGACGTCTTTGGAGAAGGACGGCACAGCGGGCACCGATGAGGCGCTGCTCGATATCCATCGCAAGCTGCGTCCGGGTGAGCCGCCGACGAAGGAGTCCGCGCAGACCCTGTTGGAGAACCTGTTTTTCAAGGAGAAGCGCTACGACCTGGCGCGCGTGGGCCGGTACAAGATCGACAAGAAACTCGGCATGCGCACCGGCGCAGGCGCACTGGCGCTGACCGAAGAGGACATCGTCACGATCATCGAATACCTGCTGCGCCTGCACGCGGGCGAGAAGACGATGACCGGCCCCGGTGGCGTCGAGGTGCGAGTCGAGGTCGATGACATCGACCATTTCGGCAATCGTCGCCTGCGCAGTATCGGCGAGTTGATCCAGTCTCAGATCCGGCTGGGGCTCTCCCGCATGGAGCGCGTGGTCCGCGAGCGGATGACCACCCAGGACGTCGAGGCGATCACGCCGCAGACCCTGATGAACATTCGTCCCGTCGTCGCGGTGCTCAAGGAGTTCTTCGGCACCTCGCAGCTGTCGGTGTTCTTGGACGAGCGCAATCCGCTGGCGAGCCTGACCCAGAAACGCCGCCTGTCCGCGCTCGGTCCGGGCGGTCTGTCCCGGGAGCGTGCCAGTCTGGAAGTCCGCGATGTGCACTACAGCCATTACGGCCGGATGTGCCCGATCGAGACCCCGGAAGGCCCGAACATCGGCTTGATCGGCTATCTGTCGGTGTATGCGCGGGTCAACCCGTTCGGTTTCATCGAGACGCCGTACCGGAGAGTGGTCGACGGCCGGGTCACCGACGAGATCGACTACCTGACCGCCGACCAGGAAGACCTGCATGTCGTCGCGCAGGCGAACGAGCCGCTGGACGCCGACGGACGTTTCGTCAATGCGCGCATCGCGGTGCGCCGCAAGGATTCCGAGGTAGAACTCGTCAGCTCCGCCGAGGTGGACTATGTCGACGTCTCGCCGCGCCAGATGGTGTCGGTCGCGACCGCCATGATCCCGTTCCTCGAGCACGACGACGCCAACCGCGCCCTGATGGGCGCGAACATGCAGAAGCAGGCGGTTCCGCTGATCCGCTCGGAGGCCCCTCTGGTGGGCACCGGTATGGAGCTGCGCGCCGCGGTCGACGCCGGTGACGTCGTGGTCAGCGAGAAAGCCGGTGTGGTCGAGGAAGTCTCCGCCGACTACGTCACCGTCATGCACGACGACGGCACGCGCAAGAGCTACCGGATGCGCAAGTTCAACCGGTCGAACCAGGGCACCTGTGCCAACCAGCGTCCGATCGTGGACGAAGGCCAGCGGGTCGAGATCGGTCAAGTCCTCGCGGACGGACCCGCCACCGAGAACGGTGAGATGGCTCTGGGTAAGAACCTGTTGGTGGCGATCATGCCGTGGGAGGGTCACAACTACGAGGACGCGATCATCCTGTCGCAGCGGTTGGTGGAGGAGGACGTTCTCACCTCGATTCATATCGAGGAGCACGAGATCGATGCTCGGGACACCAAGCTGGGTGCGGAGGAGATCACGCGGGATATCCCGAATGTGTCCGATGAGGTGCTGGCGGATCTGGACGAGCGTGGCATCGTGCGGATCGGCGCGGAGGTGCGTGACGGGGACATCCTGGTCGGCAAGGTCACCCCGAAGGGTGAGACCGAGCTGACGCCGGAGGAGCGGCTGTTGCGGGCGATCTTCGGTGAGAAGGCGCGTGAGGTGCGTGATACCTCGTTGAAGGTGCCTCATGGTGAGTCCGGCAAGGTGATCGGTATCCGGGTGTTCTCCCGGGAGGACGACGACGATCTGCCGCCGGGTGTCAACGAGCTGGTGCGGGTGTATGTGGCGCAGAAGCGCAAGATCCAGGACGGTGACAAGCTCGCCGGCCGGCACGGTAACAAGGGTGTGATCGGCAAGATCCTGCCGACCGAGGACATGCCGTTCCTGCCGGACGGTACCCCGGTCGACATCATCCTCAACACCCATGGTGTGCCGCGGCGTATGAACATCGGCCAGATCCTGGAAACCCATCTGGGCTGGATCGGCAAAGCAGGCTGGAACATTCAGCTCCCGGACGGGACTCGTCCGGACTGGGCGGAACGATTGCCCGACGAATTGTTGTCTGCGGCCCCGAACACGAATCTCGCGACACCGGTCTTCGATGGCGCCCGCGAGGAAGAACTCGCCGGATTGCTGGCATCGACGCTGCCCAACCGCGACGGTGAGGTCTTGGTCGGGGCGGATGGTAAAGCGACCTTGTTCGATGGTCGTTCGGGTGAGCCGTTCCCGTACCCGGTGGCGGTCGGTTACATGTACATCCTGAAGCTGCACCACCTGGTCGACGACAAGATCCACGCGCGTTCGACCGGTCCGTACTCGATGATCACCCAGCAGCCGCTGGGTGGTAAGGCGCAGTTCGGTGGTCAGCGTTTCGGTGAGATGGAGTGCTGGGCCATGCAGGCCTACGGTGCGGCCTACACCCTGCAGGAACTGCTGACCATCAAGTCCGACGACGTGGTCGGTCGCGTGAAGGTCTACGAAGCGATCGTCAAGGGCGAGAACATCCCGGAGCCGGGCATTCCGGAATCGTTCAAGGTCCTGCTCAAGGAACTCCAGTCGCTGTGCCTCAACGTCGAAGTGCTGTCCGCGGGGTCGGCCATCGAGTTCCAGCACGCCGACGACGAGGTGGATCGCACCGCCGCCAATTTGGGAATCAAGCTGTCCGGTAATGAGTCCGCCTCGGTGAACGACCTCTCGAGCTGATACTGCCGCACAGTGATCCGCGCGCCGCGCACAGGGCTGCCGGAATGGCCCGTGCGCGGCGCACCGGTCCGGTCAGGACGCTCTTGCCTGGTTGGACGGCGGCTTGACCACGCCGACGAGCGAGCCCGTGTTCATGGAATAGTGGTTGGATTTCAATCGGTCGCCGGAATTTCCTTCGATGGTGGTGATCTGGCCGGTTCTGGGATCCACGGACTCCACGATTCCGACATGGTCCGGGGTTCCGTCGCCCTCCCAGTCGAAGATGATCATGTCCCCCTTTTGCGCACTCGAGATGTTCGCCGCCAGCCCCATGTGCTGGGCGTCGTTCCAGATGGAGGGCACGTAGTCCGGGTTGGTCCAATTGACGTTGTAACCGGCTTTGTCCCATACCCAAGTGGAGAAGGCCGCGCACCACGCGCCATTGATGTTGTACGGCGCCAGATATGGTTTGTCACCGATGTAGAAAATTGGGACATTGTCGCCGTTGGTCTCGGATACACCGAGACGCAGCTGCTCCAGCGCCTTCGCCACAATATCGTCCGGGGTCCCGTTACCAGGGGTCCAGCTGGCGTCACTGGCGGTCGGCACGAACGGGGACCGGGAACCGGCATACGGCGCGTTGCCATAGGTGTTGCGCGGAAGGTCCGGCATCATGTTGTAGATATTGCCCGCGTTCCTTCGCATGCCGCTGTCTGCGTCCTCGATCGTGTCGTGTACACGGTCCACCCCCTCCAGGATCAGCTGCAGCAAACGGTTCTCCTCGGCGGCAGTCAGGTGCAAGTTGCCATCTGGCAGTCGGGTCAGCTGGTGCTCCCCTGGTTCACGGCCCAGCTCGGTCTTGAGCCCGTTCACGATCTCCTTGACATCCTGGAACGCCTTATTCGAGGTGTCGAAGCTCGCGATGGCGCGTTCGTTCACGCCGTCGTTCTGCGCTTGCAGTTGTGACGTTTTGTCCAGGAACGCACCGTGCTGCTTGTCGTAGTTGTCGACCAGCACCGCCGATCCGGACTTGAGCGTCTGGGCACCATCCTGGGTGAGCATTTTGCCGTCCGCGCTCAGCAGCTTCTTATCCGCCAGCCAAGCGATCATGTCCGGTTGTCCTCCCTCCCATCCGGAGGCGAACAGCATGACCGCATTCTGCATGTACACATTCGCCACGTCGACGACCGCGTTGAGACCGCCACTGGCATAGGCGGGATGCGGAAGGTCGGGAAGATCTATGTCGGCAAGGGTCGTCATGCACACCCTCCACTCCGCGCGGTCCCTACGGCCCGTCCCCGCGGGACAACAAACAGCATCCGTAACCTCTCTCGGCGAGAGTCTCCTGGCACATGCGGCGCACGTGCGTTATCGCAAGTATCGGGCATTCCCGACATTGGCAATTGCCGACATGTCCGTCCGGACCCCAGGTGAGCTGCCCCGACGAACCGCAACGAATCGTGCACTGTGGGGGTGGAATACGTTGCGTGGGAGAGCTTTCGCCATCAGAGGGTCAGACGCACCATGTCCGCCGTGCGCGCCAGGCCGGGGAACGCCTGGGGAGTGGATCGCGGATGCAGCGCGTGCACCGCGAGCCGGAACATGACCGCGCGCAACAACATCTGCGGCCACTCCGGCAGGTCCGCCCAACGGTCGAGCAACCCGTCGTCCGCGCCGCCCCAGGCCAGTGCGTCCACGACGATCACCGCCGCCGCCCAGGGGACCGGCCGCCAGTACGGGGTGATATCGGTGAGCCCGGGAGTCTGCGCGCCCGCGAACAAGACGGTGCCGAACAAGTCGCCGTGCACCAGCTGCGGAGGCGACTGCACCGGCTTGCGGAGGGTGGCGAGTTGGCCGATCAGTTCGATGCTGCGCCGCCCGTCCGGGGAGGTCGACAGCGACGCGCCGCCCGTGCGCAGACTGCGCAGCGGCACCGGCTCCCAGGCGGCGCGATCGGCCGCGACGAACACATCGATGTCGACCCACGGCACCACCGGCGGCTGCGCGAGGAAGCGCGGACGCTCCAGCTCCGCCGTGGCCTTGTGCAGGCGCAGCGACACCGAGACGACCTCGTCGTGTCGTGGTTCGGGTATGCCCTCCAGGTAGGTGTCCGCGCGCCAGCCGGACACCACATAGCGGCCGTCGGTCGCCCGCACCGGACGGGCCAGCCGCAGCCCGTCCACCTTCAACGCCTCACGCACCTTCGCCGACCACGCCGCCCGCGCGTGATCGGTGACCGGACTGAGCACCACATCGCCCAAGCGCCAGCCGCCTTCCCAGTCGCCGAGCGCAACCGGGGTCACTTCGCGCAGACCGAACGTGGCACGCACATGCTCGGGAGGTTCCACAGAAGTCACGGCCGTACCGTACGCTGCGCCCGTTTTGGCGCGCCTCCGGCGCGCCGTGTTCGCGGCCGATGCTCGGTCTCGCTTCGCTCGAAACCGGTAGCTGGGCTCAGCTGGGCGCGTTGACGTTCGAACTCGGGACTCCGTCCTTGGGCACTCACGAATCGACTGCTGCCGATTACCGCCGTTGAACACTCCGGCGGAACGGCGATTATCCGGATTCGGAGAGCACGCTTCACTCGTCCGCCGGAACCCAGGGCACTGTGGGACAGCGCAATCGCACAGCGAACGCCTACGCCCCGGCCAGCAGGGCGTAGACGTTCACCCGCTCAGTACACCGGCAGTGACTTGTCGACCTGGTTCGCCCAGGCGATCACGCCGCCTTGCAGGTGGGTGGCGTCGGAGAAGCCCGCGCGTTTGAGGGCGGCCAAGGCCTCGGCGGAGCGCACGCCGGTCTTGCAGTGCAGCACGATCGGACGGTTCTGGGGCAGCTCGGACAGCGCCTCGCCGGACAGGATGCGGTCCTTGGGGATGAGCTTCGCGCCCTCGATGTGCACGATGTCCCACTCGACCGGCTCCCGCACGTCGATCAGCTCGATCGGCTTGCCCGACGCCAGCAGTTCCTCGAGCTCGCGCGCGGTGATGGTGGAGCCGACCGCCGCCGCTTGACCCTCCTCGGACACCACGCCGCAGAACGCCTCGTAGTCGATCAGTTCGGTGATCGGCTGACGCTCCGGGTCGCGGCGCAGCTTGATGGTGCGGTAGTTCATGTCCAGTGCGTCGTACACCATCAGACGGCCGAGCAGCGGCTCGCCGATGCCGGTGATCAGCTTGATGGCCTCGGTGACCATCACCGAACCGATGGACGCGCACAGCACCCCGAGCACACCGCCCTCGGCGCAGGACGGAACCATACCGGGCGGCGGGGCCTCCGGGTACAGGTCGCGGTAGTTGATGCCGCGCCCGTCCGGGGCGTCCTCCCAGAACACCGAGACCTGGCCCTCGAAGCGGTAGATCGAGCCCCACACATACGGCTTGCCCGCGAGCACCGCGGCGTCGTTGACCAGGTACCGAGTGGCGAAGTTGTCGGTGCCGTCGACGATCAGGTCGTACTGCTCGAACAGCTCCACCGCGTTCTCCGGCTCCAGCCGGATCTTGTGCAAGCGGACGTCGATGCCGGAGTTGATCTCCAGGATCGAGTCGCGCGCGCTGTCGGCCTTCGAGCGGCCGATGTCGGACTCGCCGTGAATGATCTGACGCTGCAGGTTCGAGGCGTCGACCTCGTCGAATTCGACGATGCCCAGCGTGCCCACGCCCGCGGCGGCCAGGTAGAGCAGGGCGGGCGAACCGAGGCCACCCGCGCCGATCACCAGCACTTTGGCGTTCTTCAGACGTTTCTGCCCGTCCACGCCCAGATCGGGAATGATCAGGTGTCGGCTGTAGCGGGCTACCTCATCCCTGGTCAGCTCCGCGGCCGGCTCGACAAGTGGCGGCAGGGACTTGGGTGATGACACGTCCAGGACTCCTCGAATCGCTTGGCCGATCGCTGCGGCGGTATGACGCCCTCGGCGGGTTGCTTCAACTGTGCAACACCGACGACCGGGCCATTCTTCCCGACCATCGTTCCGTATACCCGGCGCGCGGCGACAACCACCCCGTCCGGCCCGGCCCTCATCCCCGGGGGTAGGGCCAGGGGTTGAAGCGGCAGCGCTTGCCGTCCATCGGGACCACGCCGTGCGGATCGAGGGCGGCGATGTCGTCGTTGCGGGTACCGAAGGTCTGCTGCATCATCACCGGCGCCAAGCCGCCGTCGGTCTCGCACGCCTGATGCTGGTGGTAGCCGATGGCGTGGCCGACCTCGTGGTTGATCAGGTACTGCCGATAGGACCCGACGTCGCCTTCGAACGCGAGCGCGCCGCGCACCCACCGGACCTCCGACAGCACCACGCGACGATCGTCGGCGTTGTAGCAGGAGGTATCGATCGGGATGTCGAAACCGCATTCCTTGCGGCTGGATCCCCGTGAGGTGAGCGAAACGCGGAAGTCGACGTCGCCTTGGTCGACCCTGCGGAACGCGAACTTGGGGTCGTGGGTCCAGCTCTTCGGGTTGGCCAGCGTCGAATCGATCATCTTGGCGACGGCCTCGTCCCCGCCCAGGCCGGAGGTATCCACGCCGTTCTCGATCTCCACGGTGTAGCGGAAGGCGGTCGCGGTTCCGGTGCCGATCTGGGCGGTCGTGCCGGGCACCACGTGCCAGACGCCCGCACCGGCCTCGGCGAACGCGCCGCCTTCGGGCAGCGCCCCGGTGGGTAGGTCGGTGGGAAAGTGCCCGTCACCCGGCGGGGCGCCGATGATGCCCGCGGTGGCGGTGGCCGGACTGAGTCGCCCGAGGCCTGGATCCGTGCCCGCGGCGTTGAGATCGTCGGTGGCGCGGATCGCGTCGACCACCACCAGAACGGTGATCACCACCAGAACGGGTAGCGCGTACGCCCGCCAGCCGTAGGTCGAGACGAATCTGCCGAGCGCGCTCTGCTTCTTGGCGTCCCGCTCGGGGCGCGCCCTGGCCCTGCCCTCGTCCGGAGCGGTGGGATCCCAGCGGGCGCGCAGTGGCTGGTGGGATCGCTCGGCCCTGTGCGAGTACAGACCGAGCGGATCGTAGAACTCATCCTGTTCGAGCTGCGTGGGGACGGAATCAGGTTCGGGCGCGGGAGGTTCGGGCGCTTTGCCGCGCTTTCGCTTACTCGTCCCGCGACCGGGTGATCCGCCACCCGTACCGGACCGCTTGGCTGCGCCGGTCCGAGCCGCACCACTGGATCGCGCCTCTGGCCAGGTTCTCGCCACGTGGTCCGACCCTACGGAACCGGGCGCGCCGGAGCCAGCTGGGCGGCGCGCACCACGCCGCCCGCCGGGTGGTCTTTCCGGTCGGTCGGTCACGGTCACCAGCGTCTCACAGCGGCGAATCCCCACCTACGGGCACACCGGCGGCCTTGTCGGTGCGACAATGTGTCTGCGGGTGCCACCGGTTGCCCGGCCCCGATCCGCGGGCGGGCGACAACCGGGTATCGTGCTTGAGATACCCGGTGCACACCCCTTTGCCGGGGAATCGACTGGGAGAGCCGAAATGACTGACCTCGTGGACCGGATGACGTCCCGTAGATCGTCGTCCGAGCCCGCCAAACGCGGCACCCGGCTTCCGCGCGACGAGCGACGTCTACAGCTACTCGCGGCGGCAAGCGAAGTCTTCGTGCAGCGCGGCTACCACGCCGCGGGCATGGACGAGATCTCGCAGTGCGCCGGTGTGAGCAAGCCGGTGCTGTACCAGCACTTCACCAGCAAGCTGGAGCTCTATCTCGCGGTGCTGCAGAACTACGTCGACATGCTGGTCTCCAGCGTGCGCCAGGCGCTGCGGTCCACCACCGACAACAAGCAGCGCGTGCGCGCGGCGGTGCAGGCGTACTTCGATTTCGTGGACAACGAGATGCAGGGCTTCCGCCTGGTCTTCGAGTCCGACCTGACCAGCGAGCCGCAGGTGCAGCGCCGGGTCGAGCAGGCCACCGAGGCCTGCGTGGACGCGGTCTTCGACCTCGTCGCGCACGATTCGGGCCTGGACCCCTACCGGGCCCGCATCCTGGCCGTCGGCTTGGTCGGCGCGAGCCAGTTCACCGCGCGCTACTGGCTGGAGGCCGATCGGCCGATCCCGAAGGAGGAGGCGGTCGACACCACCGTCTCGCTCGCGTGGGGCGGCCTCAAGCACGTGCCGCTGCACCCGATCGACTGATCGGTCACGACGACGAACGAGCCCCTGTCCCCGAGCGATCGGGGGCAGGGGCTCGTTGCGTATCGGCCGGAAGCCGGAAGTCAGACGGCGGCGAAACCGACGCGGCCGCCGGTGGTGGAGCCGATCTCGACGTAGGCGACCTTCGAAGCCTGGATCAGGAACTTGCGGCCCTTCTCGTCGGTGAGCGTCAAGACGCCGCCGTCGCCGCCGAGGGCACCGGACACCAGCGCCTCGACCTCTTCCTGGGTCTGCGCGCTGCTGATCACCAGCTCGCGCGGGCTATCCGAAATACCGATCTTGACCTCCACGGCCAACCTCCGAACCTGAGAGTCCTGTGCTGTCGGTTCCAAGGCTAGTTGGGACCGCCGGGGGCGCTCACTTGGGCTCGATCAGCTGGATCTCGAGTTCGATCTTGACGGTGTCACTGAGCATGCCGGGCAGCGCGCCGCCGACGCCGAAATCGGTGCGCTTGATGGTGCCGGTCGCGGAGAAGCCCGCGTGCCGGTCGCCGGTCGGGCCGAAGTCCTGCACGCCACCCCATTCGACTTCCAGGGTGACCGGCTTGGTGATCGAGCCGAGCGTGGCTTCGCCCTCGACTTCGAAGGTCTCCGCGACAACCACCGGATGGTTGGCGCGGAAGGTCAGCGTGGGACGGTTGGCTACGTCGAGGAAGTCGGCGGTACGGATGTGCGCGTCCCGGTCCGCGTTGCCGGTGTCGAAGGAGTCGAGGTAGATGGTCGCGCCGACGGTGGCCGCGCCCGATTCGTCGACCACGAATTCGGTCTCGAACCGGTTGAACCCGCCACGCACCTTGGAGATGCCGAGATGGCGGATGGTGAAGGCGACCGAGGAGTGCGCGGCGTCGAGTGCCCACGAACCGGATTTCAGCGTGGTGGATTCCGAGGTAGATGTCATGCCTCCGACAATGACCGGACCGCGGTCCGGCAGCCAGACCGCCGTTATCCTGGACCTGACAGGGCGCGGATAAACGTCCTCGGACCGGGCACGATGGGACCTATGGCAAGCAACGGATTCGCGGAGTTCCTCATCGCCCGGCGCGCCGAACTGCGGCCGTCGGACGTCGGCTTGCCCGAGGGCGGGCGTCGCCGGACACCCGGGCTGCGCCGCGAGGAGGTCGCCGTCCGTGCGGGCGTGAGCGTCGATTACCTGGCCCGGCTGGAGCAGGGTCGCGACACCAACCCGTCGCTCGCGGTGATCGACGCGTTGGCCGACGCGCTGCTGTTGCGCGGGGACGACCGCCAGTACTTCGGCATGCTCGCGATGGCTTCCGGCAACGAATCACGGTGCCCCGGCAGCGAATCCGCTCGGGAGCAGGTGACTCCGACGATCGAGACGATTCTGCGCGCGTTGCAGCCGACGCCGGCCTTCGTGGTCGGTCGCAGGCTGAACGTGCTGGGCTGGAACCAGGCGTGGGCCGATTTCGCCGCCCCGCTGGGCCTGCTGGACGGGCCGGATCAGCCCAATCTCGCCTGGTACACCTTCGTGCATCCCGCCGCCCGGCGCGTCCTGCGCAACTGGGAGGAAGCCGCCGACACCTTCACCGCCGCCCTCTGCCGCGCCAAACTCCATTGGCCCGGCGACGACGCGCTGCTCGAGACGATCGAGGCGCTGCGCGCGCTCCCCGACTTCGCCGGCCGCTGGAAGCCGCATCGGGTCGGCGCACCCGGCTCCGGCACGCTGCACCTCGACCATCCCGTGCACGGCGTGGTCGAGGTGCCGTTCGAGATGCTGGAAGCCGACGGCCGGGATCAGAGCGTCGTGGTGTGGCTGATCGACCGCGCGAGCGTCCACGCGCCCGGCTTGCGGCTGGTGCCCAACCGCGCGGCGAACGGATAGTCAGATACCGAGCACCGCCATGCGCTCGGCGTGGCTGTCCTGCATCCGCTCGAACAGCGCCGCGATGCCGTTGAGATCGCCGGTGGCGCTGAGCACCAGATCTGTGAGCTCGTCGCGCTGCGCCATGACGAATTGCGCCTGGGTGATCGCCTCACCGAGCAGCCGCCTGCCCCAGAGCGTGAGCCGGTCGCGCTCGGAGCGGCTCTCGGTGACCGCCCGGCGCACCTCTTCGACGACGAACTCGGAGTGACTGGTCTCGGCGAGCACGTCGCGGACCACCGCGGCGACGTCGGGGGTCAGCGCGCCCGCGATCTCGGTGTAGAAGTCCGCGGCGATGCCGTCACCGACGTAGAACTTCACCATCGACTCGAGCCACGTCGACGGGTCGGTGGACGCGTGGTAGTCGTCCAGGGCGTGCACGAACGGCGCCATGGCGTCGAAGACGTCGGCGCCGCGCGCGGCCAGCGCGGACTCCAGCGTCTTGAAATGCTCCATCTCGGCCGCGGCCATCGTCGCGACCGCCACCTTGCCCCGCAGGGTAGGCGACAGCTTGGCCTCCTCGGCCAGCCGATAGAACGCGGAGATCTCGCCGTAGGCGAGCACCGCGAACAGGTCGGTCACGCCGGGATGGCTAGCTGGGATGGAAAGGCTCGCTGGGTCGGTCGACGAAACACCTAACGCGGCAGGTGACTGTGCTCCCATGCGCCCCAGCGTAATACTCACCGCCGCTCAGGCGGTCTCGGCCAGGAACTTCTCGAGATAACTCCATGTCGTGTCACGCGCGGTCGGCGCGGCCAGGATGCCGAGGTGGCTGCCGGGTGCGGTCTCGTAACGGACCATGGCCGCTCCGGTCAGCAGGTGCACACCCCCCTCGACGGCGGGAGCCGGCGTGATCACGTCGGACGGCCCGCCGACGAGCAGCACCGGCGCGGTCACCTTCGCCAGCTCGATCCGGCGCTCGCCGAGCCGGACGACACCGCGCCCGATGTCGTTACCGAGGATGAACCGCCCCCACAGCTGACCGTAGAAACGGCCCGGATAGCCGGGCATCTCGGCCATGAACCGATCGATCGTCTCCATCTTCGCCAGCGCCTCGGTGCGCGCGATATTGCTCGCGACGAACCACGGCCGGGTCAGCTCGCGATCCCAGGCGGTGACCTTGTAGCCGATTCGAGTCAGTGTCGCAGGAACGCCACCGGCCGCGCGGATGACGGTCGAGGTGGCCCGGCCGCCCGTGAGTTTCGCGACGGCGCGCAACTGGGGCACGCCGGTCATCCGGTCGTAGTCCAGCGGCGAGCCGACGGCGGTGATGGACCGGATGGGCAGTTCGGGATGCGCCGCGGCGGTCAGCAGGGCCAGCGTGCCGCCGAGCGACCAGCCCACCAGATCGACCGCGCGTCCGTCGCGGTCGGCGCTGGTGCGCAGCACCGCCTCGGGCAGGATGTCGTCGATCCAGTCCTCGAAGCCCATGCGCCGGTCGGCGAAGGTGATCTCGCCGTAGTCGACGACATAGGGGCTGCGGCCGATCTCCAGCAGGAAGCGCGCAAGGCTCTGGTCGCGCCGCAGATCGAAACAGGTGGCGGGCGCGGCCAGCGGCGGGACCAGCAGGACGGCCGAATCGGCTTCCGCCGCTCGCCCGTCCGCTCGCTCGAACCGCCGCAGTTGCCGGTGCGGCTCGTCCCACAGGATCGTCGCGGGGGTCGGGTCCGGCGCCTCGATGCCGGAGCCGAAGGTCAGCGCCCAAGCGTTGCGCGCGGCGAGGGTGACAGTGTCGGCAAGGCTCACAGCGAAGAGAGTCTCACATCTCGGTACCGCCGGTAACAGGCAACTCCCGCCGCGCTACCGCGGCCCCCATGCCGACGGGGTTGAGCGGCGGCACCACCGACTCCTGCACGCTGCGCACCAGCGGCGCGAGCGAGGTGGTCAGCTCGGTGAGCGCGTCGGCCGACAGCATCCCGAGCGCGCCGGTCCACGCCGCTTCGTCGGTCTCGGCCTCGACCGCGGCGAGCAACTCCGCGCCGCTGCCGGTGAGCGTCGGCGTGACCGGTTCCCCGGCGACCAGGCCGCGGGCGCGCAGCTCGTCGAAAGCGTCCGCCCATTCCGCCTCCGACACCCCACGCGCGGGCCGCATCACCGATTCGGGCGCCTTGCCCGCCGCCACCTGGGCGACCAGCGCCTGGCGTCCACTGAGACCGTGGGTCACCAGCGCCGCGACATGGCCGTCGCCGCGATGCTCGCGCAGGGAAGTGGTGAGTTGCCACAGCGCGGCCACCGGGTCGGCGGGCAGCGGAAGCGCCGCGTTGGCGGCGAACAGCACCCGTCCCGTCGGATCGGCCGCGCGCTGCACCGGCGCGAGCAACTCGACCGCGCGAGCGCACACCGCGTCACCCGCGCCGACGCCGCGCAGCAGGCCGGTGACCAGTTCGAGCCGAGCGTCCAGGCAGCGTTGGCGGCGTCGCGCGCTCCCAGGCCTCCGGCAGCGCGCGACGCACCATGTCGGGGTGGAATCCGGCGAAAGCCGCCTGCACGGCAGCGGGGGTCACCGCGCCCAGCGGCGCGGCGCGGAAAGCGAAGTAGGTCTGCCAGTAGCCGCGCAAACCGATCCCGACGCCCGCCTCCTTGACGCCGGTTCCGAAATAGACGACATCGTGGAGCGGTTCGAGCGTCGCCCAGATTTGCCGCGCCGGATGAATTCCCATGTGGCGCAGCGTACGTGGGGGCCAGGCGCGGCGAAAGCGCGCTGCGGGTTCCGGCCATTTTCGGGAGCGCGCCGCGGTGGCAATTCGAGCGGGGCACAATATCACGCTACAATCGCGTCGGACAACGAAAAGTTTCGCTCGACAGAGTTGCCGGACGTCGCGCTCACGCACACCGCGGGGACGCCGCTGCGACCGCCGACCGGTTTCGAGTGCGAAGTTTTCGTTGGACAGGAAAATGTGCGCGCACCAATCCGCGTCACCAGTGCGCCGCGCCGATGTTTTGCGAGGTAGCCGCCGCTTTTCGCGGCAGGCGCCCGGCATCCGGAGCGTGGCCGGGTGAAGTATCGCCTGCGGAGTCGTGGTCGTCGTGGACCGCCCGGTCCGCCCCACCTCGTGCGCGCGGGACGTGATTACGAGGAAGGCACGAACCCTGAGCAAGATCACAGTCGATCAGGAACCAGGTCTGGCGGAGACCCTGTTGACGGCCGAACTGGACGCAACGCATACCGCCCCGACTTTCGCCGAATTGGGCGTGCGCGCGGAAATCGTCCGCGCACTCGGCGAGATCGGAATCGAACGTACTTTCGCCATTCAAGAACTGACCCTCCCGCTGGCGCTCGCGGGCGAAGATCTCATCGGTCAGGCCCGCACCGGCATGGGTAAAACCTTCGGATTCGGCGTGCCGCTGCTGCACCGGATCGCCACCGCGGAATCCGGCACGACGCCGCTGGACGGCACGCCGCGCGCGCTGGTCATCGTGCCGACGCGCGAGCTGTGCATCCAGGTCACCAAGGACCTGGAGAACGCGGGCAAGTACCTGACCAACCACCAGGGTCCGCTGCGCGTCGCGTCCATCTACGGCGGCCGTCCGTACGAGGCGCAGATCGCGGCGTTGCGCGCGGGCGTCGACGTGGTGGTCGGCACGCCGGGCCGGCTCCTCGACCTCGCCGACCAGCAGCACCTGATCCTCGGCAAGATCGGCGTCTTGGTGCTGGACGAGGCTGACGAAATGCTCGACCTGGGCTTCCTCCCGGACATCGAGCGCATCCTCGGCATGGTCCCGGACAAGCGCCAGACCATGCTGTTCTCGGCCACCATGCCCGGGCCGATCATCACCCTGGCGCGCACCTTCCTGACCCGGCCGACGCACATCAGGGCCGAGGAGCCGCACGACTCGGCGGTGCACGACCGCACCGCGCAGTTCGTCTACCGCGCGCACGCCTTGGACAAGGGCGAGCTGATCGCGCGGATACTGCAGGCCGAGAGCCGCGGCGCCACGATGATCTTCACGCGCACCAAGCGCACGGCGCAGAAGGTGGCCGACGAACTGGCCGAGCGCGGGTTCGCGGTCGGCGCGGTACACGGCGACCTCGGGCAGATCGCCAGGGAGAAGGCCCTGACCAAGTTCCGCAAGGGCACCATCGACGTGCTGGTCGCCACCGACGTCGCGGCGCGCGGCATCGACATCGACGACGTCACGCACGTCATCAACTACCAGTGCCCGGAGGACGAGAAGACCTACGTGCACCGGATCGGACGCACCGGCCGGGCCGGGCGCACCGGCGTCGCGGTGACGCTGATCGACTGGGACGAGCTCAACCGCTGGTCGGCGATCGACAGCGCGCTCGGGCTCGGCATCCCCGAGCCGGTCGAGACGTACTCGCGCTCGCCGCACCTGTACGCGGATCTCGGTATCCCCGAGGACGTGACCGGCGTGATCCGCAAGCCGAAACCGGAACGCGATCCGGACGCGGTGGTGGTCGAACGTACCGCCCGTGCCCCGCGCAAGCGCAACCGCAAGCGCACCCGCGGCGGTAAGCCGATCGACGGCACGCCGGACATCACCGATTCGGCCGACACCGACGCCTCAGGGGCCGACGAGGTCACCGAAACGGAGCAGGGCGGCGAGGCGGATTCCGCCGACAAGCCAGCCCGCCGCAGGCGCAGGCGGCGCCGGTCGACCGGCGACACCACCGAGGTCACCGGCACCGACGAGTCGGGTCGGGAGACCGTGGACGACAACGCCGCCGCGGACGGGACCGACACGGCCGACCGGCCCGCTCGACGCAGGCGCAGGCGGCGCCGCACGGGCGAAGGGGACGTCGCGGCGGAGGCCACCGGGAGCGTGGCCGAGCACGCGGCCGCCGCGTCGGCCTGACGGCCCGGATCGGCTAGTCTCGCATTCGTGCTCGCACCCGAGCGGCGGACGCGCGCCGATA
>NZ_BAFR01000158.1 GCF_000308435.1 Nocardia araoensis NBRC 100135
CTTGACCGGCGCGGCGGAATGCGACCTGCTGGTGATCGTCGGCGCGACCGGCGGCGGGGCGGCCGACCAGCTGCGCGCCGCCCTGACCCGCGCCGGAGCCGAGATCGTGGTGCCGCGGCTGCGGCTACGGCCGGGCGGGTCCACCGTCGTCGCCAGACTCGCCCGCGGCACCGCGGTGCTCGGTCTGCCCGGCAACCCGTTCGCCGCGGTCGCGACGCTCATGGCGCTCGCACCCGCGATCGTCGAGGGCCGCACCGGCGCGCTCCCGGCCCGCCCGCTGCGCGGCCCACTGCGCAACGCCGCCGAGATCGCCGGACAGGTGACGCGCATCGTCCCGGCTCGCGCCGCCGAGGACGGCGGCTGGATCGGCGACCCGGCCGTCCGGACGGCACATCTCGGCGGGCTGGTCGACCGCGACGGCCTGGTGGTCGTTCCGCCCGACGCCGAGGACGGCGCGATCGTCGAATTCCTGCCGCTGCGTTGAGCCCTTCGGAGCGAGAGGAAGCGCACTCCGAACGAAAGTTGTTGCGACTCTTGATGTCCGCGAGACCGAGTATGTGCGGGAAACGCGAGTGCGTCGATATAACTGCGGCGCAGAGTCTTTCGTTACCGCGGAAACAACCACGTCGAGGCGCGGAACTTCCTGACGGCAGCGGAATCGAATTCGAGGCGATATACGCCAGCAGTCACCAACCACGCGGTAAATAAAGTCGACGCCTGACCTCCGTGTTTCGATCCGTCTCAACCCTCCCCGACCGGGACTCGGCCGGCGACAAGAAAGGCCGAGAGCAGGTCCAACTGAACTGGATTCATTACTGAATTCGAGATTCAGCAGCGCCCTCACCAGCGAAAACGCAACAACCGGGCCGCTCGGAGCCCTATTTCTCATTTCCCCTTCCAAGCGCCATATCCGCTCGCTATCGTGTGTTCGTTAGGCGAATATCAATCCCCCGGAAAGGACCGAGTGGAGATGACTGAAAAGTCGAAGAAAACGCCTAAGAAAATGCCGAAGCAGATGCCGAGGCAGCAGCAGCAACAGCGCCAAGAGCAGGACATGCGCGAGGGCGCTGACATGGAAGGCCGTCGGGGCAACCGGTCCGAGATGCCCGACCGGCGCGGCGAGCAGGAGCGCCGCCGCTAGCTGATCTGCGCCACCCGCGCCGCCGGCCCCCACCTCCTCCCGGGACCGGCGGCCGCGGTCGTTTCGGGCCCGGTGTGCTTACCCCGGAGGTAATTGCCACCCCGCGCGAGGCGGACCTACCGTCGGTTCGACGCCATCCCCGGCGTCATCGAACGAAGGAATGCCACACGTCATGTCCGCCTATGGCTTCGCCCATCTCCGCAGTCGCAGGCCGCATCCCGACATCCTCGAATACCTCGAGCGCATCCAGGCCACTTTGGACCCGTTCGGCGGCCGCTTCGTCATCCACGGGCCTCCGGCCGAGGTCGTGGAAGGCGACTGGCCCGGCAGCATGGTGCTGATCGAGTTCCCCGGGATGGCGCAGGCGCGGGAGTGGTACCACTCGCGCGCCTACCAGGAGATCCTGCCGCTGCGCGCCGATCACATCGACGGCGACCTGCTGCTCATCGAGGGCGTCGGCCCCGGCTACGACCCGCGCGAACGCGCCGCCAAGCTGCGCGCCGAGGCGGCCTGACGCGATTTCGGCTCGCCGTCGCCCGTCCGATACCGTTGACCAGGCACGACCCGGTTCGACGCGAAGGATGCGCCTGATGGACGACAGCTCACTGGTGTGGGACGACGGCGCGCTCGTCACCATCGACCAGCGCGGACTGCCGCACGAGGTGCGCGAACTGCGGCTCGGTACCGTCGACCAGGTCATCGACGCGATCAAGACCCTGGCCATCCGCGGCGCGCCCGCCATCGGCATCGCGGGCGCGTTCGGCGTCGTCCTCGCCACCGCCGCGCACACCGTCGACGGCGTCGTCGACGAGGCGGCGGCGCAGGCCGAGGCGGACCGGATCGCGGCGGCGCGGCCGACGGCGGTCAACCTGGCCTGGGCGGTGCGGCGGGTTCGGGCGAAGGTCGGCCGGGGCGCGGACGCGGTCCTCGCCGAGACGCTCGACATGCTCGCCGAGGACGGCCGGGTCAACCGGGCCGCCGCCACCAACGCCGCCGACCTGGTGCAGCGGCTGTGTCCGGACCGGCCGCTGCGCGTGCTCACCCACTGCAACACCGGCCGACTGGCGACCAGCGCGTTCGGCACCGCCATCGGCACGCTGCGGGTGCTGTCCGAGCGCGGCGCGATCGAGCAGGTGCTGGTGGACGAAACCCGCCCGCTGTTGCAGGGCGCCCGCCTGACCACGTGGGAACTGGCCGAGGCGGGCATCCCGCATCGGCTGACCATCGATTCCGCCGCCGCCTGGGCGATGGCGACCGGGCAGGTCGACTGCGTGCTGGTCGGGGCCGACCGGGTCACCGCCAACGGCGACGTCGCCAACAAGATCGGCACCTACGGTCTCGCGCTCGCCGCCCGCCACCACGGCATCCCGTTCGTCGTGGTCGCGCCGGAGTCGACCCGCGATCTGTCGATGGCCACCGGCCGCGAGATCGTCGTGGAGGAGCGCGCGTCGGCCGAGGTGACCGGATTCGGCGGTGTGGCAACGGCTCCCGCGCACACCGAGGTCTTCAACCCGGCCTTCGACGTGACGCCTGCCGAATTGGTGACCGCGGTGGTCACCGAAGAGGGTGTGGTGCACCGGTCCGATCGGTCGCACGGCGCGGAGATCGCGGACCTCGCACGCGAGCTGTACCGGCGCGGTTGGATGCCGGGCACGGCGGGCAATATCTCCGTTCGCACCGGCGATACCGCTGTCATCACCGGAAGCGGCTTGTCCAAAGGAGAACTCACCGAAGGCGACATGGTCACCGTGCGCATCGCGGATTCCGCGCCCGTGGCCGATCAGGGGCGCAGACCTTCCGCGGAGACGACGATCCACACCGCCGTCTACCGCACCCGCCCGGCGCAAGCGGTCGTGCACATCCATCCGCCGTTCGCCACGGCGTTGGCCACCCGCTCGGCGGCGCACGGCACACTGCGGATCACCGACTACGAACTGATCAAGGGACTCGGCGGCGACGACCCGGCCGTCGCGAACATCCCGGTCTTCCCGAACTGGCCCGAGGTGCCGCGCATCGGGGCCGACATCGAGCGCTACCTCCTCGACCACCCCGACGCCCTTCCGGTCCTGGTCATCGCCGGGCACGGGATCACCGCGTGGGGCGATGATCTCGCCCAGGCGCGCGATCGCGCCGAATGCCTGGAAGCATTGTGTGAGCTGGTGTCCCGCACCGGCAGCGCGGCGGCGATCGGCTCGCGCGACGATTTTCTCGAGATTGGACTGACATGACCCTGCTGCAGGTGATGGCCGCCGGTGACGCGGCCGACGTGCGCGTACGCACCAGCGACGACGAGACGATCGGCACCGAGCTGGCGAAGCGCGGCATCACGTTCGGCCGCTGGCCGGTGGTGGCGAACGCCGCGTCGGCGCCGTCGGAGGAGTTGCTCGCGCACTACGAGACGAACATCGCCGAACTGAACGAGTCCGGGCGCTACAAGCACATCGACATCGCCCGCATCCACCCCGACGACACCGACCCGCAGTGGCCGGAGATCGCCAAGGGCGCGCGCGGGAAGTTCCTCGACGAGCACCGGCACGCCGAGGACGAAGTGCGCTTCTTCGCCGCCGGACGCGGCTGCTTCTACCTGCATCTGGGCGAGGAAGTGCTCGCGGTGGTCTGCGAGGGCGGCGACCTGCTGTCGGTCCCGGCGGGCACGCTGCACTGGTTCGACATGGGCGAGCGCCCCGACTTCATCGCCATTCGCTTCTTCGAGGAGGAGGACGGCTGGGTCGGCGACTTCACCGGCGACAAGATCAGCGCGGGCTTCCCCACCCTCGACGAGCTGCTGACCGCGCCGTGATCGACGCCGTCGTCGTCGACATCGAGGGCACCACCAGCCCCACCGCCGCGGTCCGCGAAGATCTGTACGGCTACACCCGCGAGCGGCTTCCGGAGTGGCTGGCCGAGAACAGCTCCGCGGACGCCGCACCCGTGCTGGCCGCGACCAGGGAGCTGGCCGGGCGGCCGGATGCGGACCCGGCCGAAGTGGCCGCGATCCTGCGCGGGTGGCTCGACACGGACGTCAAAGCCGAGCCTTTGAAGACCGCGCAGGGCCTGATCTGCGCGGAAGGCTTCCGCAGCGGCGCGCTGCACGGCGAGTTCTTCCCGGACGTGCCACCGGCTCTGGCCGCGTGGCGCGCCGCCGGGCTCGCGCTGTACGTCTACTCCTCGGGATCGGTTCGCAATCAAAAGGATTGGTTCGCCTTCGCGCGCGGCGGCAGCCTATCCGGCCTGATCAGCGGATATTTCGATCTGTCCACGGCGGGCGGAAAACGCGATTCGACCTCGTACGACAAGATCGCGGGCGCCATCGGCGCACCCGCCGATCGGATCTTGTTCCTGTCCGATCACCCGGACGAACTCGATGCCGCCGTCGCCGCGGGGTGGCGCGTCGTCGGCCTGGCCCGGCCCAGCGAGCCCAATCCGCCTCGGCCGCCCCACCGCTGGGTCGACACGTTCGCCGACATCGATCCCCCCGATCAACGGTAGCCGCGGACGAGCGGGGCTCCACGCCGCCCAGCCCTCTGCTGCAACTCGCGCTGACCCGCCGGCCTGCGGTGGGCAACAGCTGCGCCAGGGTGCCCGACGGCTCCACGCCTCGGGGTCACGGCAGCCGCGACCGGAAACCGGTTCCATAAAGTACAGCAAATCCTGAGCGAAATGTGATTACGCTTACAATACCTTGCTGGAAAACCGTCGATGCCGCTCGATGAATCAGTCGAAAACAACGCCGTCGACCACCGCTCGAATGTGTTAACAAATGTAAATCACTGGAGAACCCCCCGTTTCCAAAGCATCACCGACGCGCGTGCGTTCGAACTCCCCGGATACGGTTCCGCCCAGTTCAGAGCAGGGCACCCCTGGTCGACACACCGGATGACACCTCGAAGCGGCGCGTTACCGTGACCGTGACGTTGCGCCGATCTCACAACTCACCACGCCTCTGAATGGGCTGTGAGAAAGAGGTTTGGTCAGCCGTGCGCGCCTCTTTACAGTCGGAACATCAACCCGATCGCACAGCTCGAAGGGGACGTCGTGGTTAATTCGCGTACCCAGGGACATACGCCCTCCGCCCCGGCCACCGACGCCGGGGACGCGCTCCTGCGGCTGGGGAAATATTTCCACCGGGGCGAAGTGTCGTCCGATCGGCGGACGCTGCACAAGATCGGCGGTCGCAGCGCCGACGAGTTCTACCGGGATCGCTGGTCGCACGACAAGGTGGTGCGTTCCACGCACGGCGTGAACTGCACCGGGTCCTGCTCGTGGAAGATCTACGTCAAAGACGGCGTGATCACCTGGGAATCGCAGCAGACCGACTACCCCTCGGTGGGGTCGGACAAGCCGGAATACGAGCCGCGCGGCTGCCCGCGCGGCGCGTCGTTCTCCTGGTACACCTATTCGCCCGCCCGGGTGCGCTACCCGTACGTGCGCGGCACGTTGCTGGAGCTGTACCGGGAGGCCAAGTCCCGGCTCAAGGACCCGGTGCTGGCCTGGGGCGAGATCGTCGAAGACGCCGAGAAGGCGCGCAGCTACAAGGCCGCAAGGGGCAAAGGCGGATTCGTCCGCGCCGAATGGTGGGAGGCGGCCGAGATCGCCGCTGCCGCACACGTTTACACGATCAAGCAGTACGGCCCGGACCGGGTGGCCGGGTTCTCGCCGATCCCCGCCATGTCGATGGTCAGCCACGCCGTCGGCGCCCGGTTCATCTCGCTGCTCGGCGGTTCCATGCTGTCGTTCTACGACTGGTACGCCGACCTGCCGGTGGCCTCGCCGCAGGTGTTCGGCGACCAGACCGACGTGCCGGAGTCCGCGGACTGGTTCGACGCGGGCTATCTGATCATGTGGGGCTCCAACGTGCCGGTCACCCGGACGCCGGACGCGCACTACATGACCGAGGCCCGCTACCGGGGACAGAAGGTGGTCGTGGTCTCCCCCGACTACGCCGACAACACCAAGTTCGCCGACGAGTGGGTGCCCGCGCGTCCCGGCACCGACGCCGCGCTGGCCATGGCGATGGGCCACGTGGTGCTGAAGGAGTTCTTCGTCGAGAAGTCGACGCCGCGATTCCTCGACTACATCAAGCGCTACACCGATCTGCCGTACCTGATCACGCTGGAGGAGCGCGACGGGGCGCATGTGCCCGGCAAGTTCCTCACCGCCGCCGACCTGGGCCGCACCGGCGAGGGCGTGGATTTCCAGACGGTGCTGCTGGACGCGCAGGCGCAGCCGGTGGTGCCGAACGGTTCGCTCGGTCATCGGTTCGGTGAAGCGGGAACCGGGCGCTGGAACCTCGATCTCGGGGACGTCGATCCCCTCCTGAGTCTGTACGGCCGCACCGACGACGCTGCGGCCGTACGGATTCCCCGCTTCGACAGCGACGTCCCCGGCGTGCTCGTGCGCGGCGTGCCGACCACGACCGTCGCGGGCAAGCGCGTCACCACGGTCTTCGATCTGCTGCTCGCGCAGTACGGCGTCGGCCGCGACGGACTGCCCGGCACCTGGCCCAGCGGCTACGACGACGCGACCGAGCCCTACACCCCGGCCTGGCAGGAAGCCATCACCGGCGTACCTGCCGTGCAGGCCCAGCGCATCGCGCGGGAGTTCGCCGACAACGCCGACCGTTCCGGCGGCCGCTCGATGATCCTGATGGGCGCGGGCACCAACCACTGGTTCCACTCCGACCAGATCTACCGCGCGTTCTTCACCCTCACGCTGCTGACCGGCTGCCAGGGCGTGAACGGCGGCGGCTGGGCGCATTACGTCGGACAGGAGAAGTGCCGTCCGGTCACCGGCTGGTCCACCCTGGCCTTCGGCCTGGACTGGCAGCGCCCGCCGCGGCAGATGCAGGGCACCGTGTTCTGGTACCTGACCAACGACCAGTGGCGCTACGACCCGTTCACCGCCGAGTCGTTCGCCTCTCCGCTCGGCACGGGCAAGTTCGCCGGGCGCACGGCCGCCGACAACATCGCGCTGGCCAGCAGGCTGGGCTGGATGCCGAGCTACCCCACCTTCGACCGCAACCCGCTCGACCTGGTCGACGAGGCCGAGGCCGCGGGCAAGACCGCGCCGGAGCACGTGGTGGACGGGTTGAAGTCCGGCGACCTGAAATTCGCCTGCGAGGACCCGGACGCGCCGGAGAACTTCCCACGCTGCCTGACCGTGTGGCGGGCGAACCTGCTCGGTTCCTCCGGCAAGGGCAACGAGTACTTCCAGCGCCACCTGCTCGGCGCCGACTCCAACCTGCAGGGCGCCGAAGCCACCGGCGTGCGGCCGCAGGAGCTGAACTGGCGGGAGACCGCCGCCACCGGCAAGCTGGATCTGCTTCTGTCGCTGGACTTCCGGATGACCAGCACCACGCTGTTCTCCGACATCGTGCTGCCCGCCGCCACTTGGTACGAGAAGCACGACCTGTCCTCCACCGACATGCACCCGTTCGTGCACGCGTTCTCCCCGGCCATCTCGCCGCCCTGGGAGGCAAAGACCGACTTCGACGCCTTCCACCGGATCGCGCGCGGCTTCTCCTGGATGGCCGAGAAGCACTTGGGCAAGCGCAAGGACATCGTCGCCGTTCCGTTGCAGCACGACTCGCCGGACGCGACGGCGCAGGCGGGCGGCCGCGTGCTGGACTGGAAAGCCGGTGAGTGCGAGCCGATTCCGGGCAAGACCATGCCGAAGCTGGTCGTGGTCGAACGCGATTACCCGAAGATCGCGGAGAAGATGGCCGCGCTCGGGCCGCTGGTCGACACGCTCGGCGTCACCACCAAGGGCGTCACCACCTATCCCGACCAGGAGGTGGCGTACCTGGCCGGGGTGAACGGCACGGTCGTGTCCGGTGTCGCGCAGGGCCGCCCGTCGCTGGCCAAGGACACGCACGCGGCCGAGGCGATCCTCGCGCTGTCGGGCACCACCAACGGCAGGCTCGCCGTGGAGGGCTTCCACGCGCTGGAACGCCGCACCGGAACGAAACTGGCCGACCTGGCCGCCGAGCACGAGGGCAAGCGGATCACTTTCGCCGACACCCAGGCGCGCCCGGTGCCGGTGATCACCTCGCCGGAGTGGTCGGGCAGTGAGACCGGCGGACGCCGGTACTCGCCGTTCACCATCAACACCGAGCGGCTCAAGCCCTGGCACACGCTCACCGGACGACAGCACTTCTACCTCGATCACGACTGGATGATCGAGCTCGGCGAGCAACTGCCGATCTTCCGGCCGCCGCTGGACATGACCGCGCTGTTCCGCGAGCCCTCGATCGGCGCGGTGGGCGAGAAGGGCGTCACGGTGCGCTACCTGACGCCGCACTCGAAGTGGTCGATCCACTCCGCCTACCAGGACAACCTGCACATGCTGACGCTCTCGCGCGGCGGGCAGACGATCTGGATGTCCGATCGCGACGCCGCGAAGATCGGCGTGGCCGACAACGACTGGATCGAGGCGATCAACCGCAACGGCATCGTGGTGGCCCGCGCCATCGTCAGCCACCGGATGCCGGAGGGCACGGTGTTCATGTACCACGCCCAGGACCGCGCGGTGGACGTGCCGCGTATCGAGGGCATCGGCGAGGACACCAAGGGCCGGGGCAAGCGCGGCGGCATCCACAACGCGCTCACCCGCATCATGATCAAGCCCTCGCATCTCATCGGCGGCTACGCGCAGCAGTCCTTCGCGCTGAACTATCACGGCCCCACCGGAAATCAACGCGACGAGGTGACCACGATTCGCAGGCGCTCGCAGGAAGTGGAGTACTGACATGGGCGATGGCGACACGCGGGCACCATCCACCGACGCGAGAAGGCGGTACTGACATGCGCGTCATGGCACAGCTGGCCATGGTGATGAACCTGGACAAGTGCATCGGCTGCCACACCTGCTCGGTCACCTGCAAGCAGGCGTGGACCAACCGCGGCGGCACCGAGTACGTCTGGTTCAACAATGTGGAAACCCGTCCCGGACAGGGTTATCCGCGGCAGTACCAGGATCAGGAGAAGTGGAAGGGCGGCTGGACGCTCAACAAGCGCGGCAAGCTCACCCTGAAGTCCGGGTCCCGGTTGAAGCGACTGCTGAACATCTTCGCCAACCCGGACCTGCCCACGGTCGAGGACTACTACGAGCCGTGGAGCTACGACTACGACAACCTGCTGTCCTCGCCGCCGGTCGACACCACGCCGGTCGCGCGGCCCAAATCGCTGATCACCGGCGAGGATACGCAGGTCACCTGGGGCGCGAACTGGGACGACGACCTCGGCTCCGGTCCCGAGCAGGTCGGCCGGGACCCGCTGCTGGCGAAACTGTCGGAGCAGGTGAAACTGGAGTTCGAAGAGACCTTCATGTTCTACCTGCCGCGCATCTGCGAGCACTGCCTGAACCCCTCCTGCGCGGCGTCCTGCCCTTCCGGCGCGATCTACAAGCGCGCCGAGGACGGCATCGTGCTGGTCGACCAGGACAAGTGCCGCGGCTGGCGGCAGTGCGTGTCGGGCTGCCCGTACAAGAAGATCTACTTCAACCACAAGACGGGCAAGGCGGAGAAGTGCACCTTCTGCTACCCCCGCGTGGAGGTCGGCATCCCGACGGTGTGCTCGGAGACCTGCGTCGGGCGGCTGCGCTACATCGGCGTCATGCTCTACGACGCCGACGCGGTGCTCGAGGCCGCGTCGGTCACCGACGACAAGGACCTCTACCCGTCACAGCTCGGCGTGTTCCTCAATCCCCATGACCTGCGGGTGATCGCGGAGGCGGAGCGGGCCGGGATCTCGCCGGAATGGATTCAGGCGGCACAGGATTCGCCGGTCTACAAGCTGATCGTGGACTACCAGATCGCGCTGCCGCTGCATCCGGAGTACCGCACCATGCCCATGGTCTGGTACGTGCCGCCGCTGTCGCCGGTGGTGGACGTGCTCAGCGAGACCGGGCACGACGGCGAGAACGTGTCGAACCTGTTCGGCGCCATCGACGCGCTGCGCATCCCGGTGGAATACCTGGCCGAGCTGTTCACCGCGGGCGACGTGGGACCGGTGCGCGCTTCGCTGCAGCGCCTCGCGGCGATGCGGTCGTTCATGCGGTCGGTCAACCTCGGGGAGGAGCCCGACCCCTCGATCGCGCCGTCGGTGCGCCTGGAGCCGGAAGAGATCGAGGCGATGTACCGGCTGCTGGCCATCGCCAAATACGAGCACCGCTACGTCATCCCGACCGGCGCGGGAGCTCGTGCGCACGAACTGGACTCGCTCGCCACCGGGTGCAGCCTCGACACCGACGGCGGTCCCGGCATGACCGCGTTCGACCAGATGTCGGAGAAGTTCCACCTCACCGACGCCAACGGCGCCGCGCCGGAGGAGAAGTCGTCCCGGATCAACCTGTTGAACTGGGACGGTAGGAGCACCGAGGGTTTGGTGCCGAGCAATGGCGCCGCGAACGGGCGCGCCAACGGCACGAGCAACGGCCACTCGAGCGGGGCGAGCAACGGCCACTCGAATGGCGCGGGCAACGGACACGCCAACAGCGACGACAACGGGCACCTTCCGGGCAGCGCCGCCTCCGGCGATCCGGCTTCCGCGCCCAGCGGAGCCGGACGATGAGCCTGCTGAAACTGCGCCGCCGCCCGGAAGCGGTGGTCGAACTCGCCCAGCGCGACCGCCAGCTGGTGTGGCGGATCGCCGCGCTGCTGCTGGACTACCCGACCGAGCAGACGCTGGCCATGATCGACCAATTGACCAGCGCCGCAGCCGGTTTGCCAGATGAGGTACGCGCGCACCTGAGCGAATGCCTCGACTACCTGCGGTCCACCCCGCCGCTGGAACTCGCGGCCGCCTACGTCGCGACCTTCGACATGCGCCGCCGCGCCAGCCTGCACCTGACCTTCTACGCCTACGGCGACACCCGCAAGCGCGGGATGGCGCTGCTGCGGTTCAAGCACGCCTACCGGCACGCCGGGGTGGAACTCGGGGACGAGGAACTGCCCGACCATCTGCCCGTGCTGCTGGAGTTCGCCGCCACCGTCGACCCGATCGGCGGCGAACGGCTGCTCGGCGAGCACGTCCCGGTGCTGGAGCTGCTGCGGCTCTCGCTGTCGGACAACGACTCTCCTTACGCGGGAGTGCTCGCGGCGATCGGGGCGACGCTGCCGCCGCCGACCACCGCCGACCGCAGGCGCATCGCCGAACTCGCCGCCCAGGGCCCGCCCGACGAGGAAGTCGGGCTGGAACCCTTCGCGATGGACCCCTCCCTGTTCGACGGATCGGAAGGCCGACGATGAACGCAACGCCGCATCTGCCCGTCTCACTGTGGCTGATCCTGCCGTACATCGCGTTCACTTCTTTCGTGCTCGGGCATCTGTGGCGCTACCGCAACGACCAGTTCGGCTGGACCACCCGCTCCTCGCAGATCTACGAGAGCCGCCTGCTGCGGCTGGGCAGCCCGCTGTTCCACTTCGGCATGCTCGGCGTTTTCGGCGGGCACGTGCTCGGCGTGCTGATCCCGGAGTCGTGGACCTCGGCGGTCGGGATCTCCGAGCACGTCTATCACGTGGTCGCTGTCGCGGCGGGGTCGGTGGCCGGCCTGGCCGTGCTGGCCGGCGTCGGCATCCTGCTCTACCGGCGTTTCACCGTTCCCGCCGTCCGCAAGGCGACCACCGGTAACGACAAGCTGATGTACGGGCTGCTGGCCGCGGCATTGATCACCGGCCTGCTCAACACCTGGGGCAGCAACCTGCTGTGGGGGACCTACAACTACCGCGAGACGGTGTCGCCCTGGTTCCGCAGTCTGTTCACCCTCAGCCCGCAACCCGAACTCATGGTCGACACTCCTTGGACCTTCCAACTACACGGGCTGGTCGTGCTCGCCCTGATCGGGCTGTGGCCGTACACCCGGCTCGTGCACATGTTCAGTGCGCCGGTCGGGTACCTTGTGCGGCCCTATGTGGTCTACCGCAGCAAGGAATACAACGCCGCGGACAAGCGCCGCTACGCCCGTGCGTGGGACGCGCCCGTGACGCCCGAACGCTGGCGCTGACGACGCCGTCGCGCGAGACCCCGCCAGGACAACGACGTCCCGGCGGGGTCTTCGGCGTTCGCCGCATGTCTGCTCAGGCGTTGTCGTACGCGTCCTGGAGAACCGCGATATCGAGCTTGGACATCGACCGCAGCGCGGTGCCGACGGCGATGGTCTTGGCGGGATCGTCACCGCTCATCAGCTTCGGCAGCGCCGAGGGCACCACCTGCCAGGACAGGCCGTAGCGGTCTTTCAGCCAGCCGCAGGGGCCGGGCTCGCCGCCGTCCGCGGTGAGCGCGTCCCACAGTCGGTCGACCTCGTCCTGGGTGTCCACTACCACCTGCAGCGACGCGGCGTCGGTGAGCGGGTGGTCCGGGCCGCCGTTCATCAGCGTCACGGCCTGGCCGTCCAAGTCCAGCGAGACGATGAAGGCCGAGCCGTCGGAGTTGCGGGAGATCTCGACCACCCGCGAGTCGGGGATCACCGAGGCGTACAAGGCGGCGGCTTCCTCGGCGGCGTTGTCGAACCAGAGGAACGTGTTGACGGACATGATGTGCTCCTTTGCGGTGGTGTGACCTGCTGTCACCTACTGGTCGGAGCCACTCGTCCACCTTCGACATAGTTCGCGAAGATTCCCGAGAAGTTTTTCCGGCAGCGTCCGCCGCTCACTGCCAGATAGTCGCTGGAAAGCCACTACAGCCGGGACAGTCTGCGCTTCTCGCAGGCAGAATCCCTCGAACTCTTCGGTAACCAGGCATACGCTGAGGTTTGGCCACCACGATGTGGTCTACCCCACTTCTGGGGACGTCCAAGTCTCGGCGCCCCGGCTACGCGTTCCGGTGGCGGCCGAGGCGAGCAAGGAGTGAGCAATGAAGGGTGGAGCAAGAATTGCGTTAGGGGTGGGCCTCGGCTACCTGCTCGGCCGCACGAAGAAAATGCGCTTCGCGATGACGCTGGCAGGCGCGGCGATGGCGCGGCGATCCGCTGGAACGCCCGCCGAACTGCTCGAGCGCGGCACGGAGCTGCTCAAATCGACGCCGGAGTTGACCAAGATCACCGACACGGTACGCGACGAACTGCTCGGTGCGGTGCGCTCGGCCGCCGTCACCGCGGCGAGCAACCGCATGGATGCGCTCAGCAACCGGTTGCAGCAGGGGACGACGCTCTTGGCGGGCGAAGACCAGCGTGGCGCACAGGCGGCGGATGAGGACGAAGAGCAAGAGCCCGAGGACGAGTACGAAGACGAAGACGAGGACCAAGAGCCCGAGGACGAGTACGAAGACGAGGACCAAGAGCCCGAGGACGAGTACGAAGACGAGGACCGAGAGCCCGAGGACGAGCACGAAGAGGACGAACAAGAGCCCGAGGACGAGGACGATTCCGAGCGGGGTGAGGAAGACGACGACACCGAGCGGCCTGCCGCGCGGGCGCGCACTCGCCGGTCGAGCACCACCGCCAAGCGCGGAGCGGGCTCGCGGACCGCGGACCGTTCGTCCGAGTCCGGGGATCGTAAGCCGTCCGGGACTTCCGGCCGCCGCCGCACTCGCGCCGAGGCCGGCCAGGCCCCTGTGCGCCGTACGAGGAGGTGACCGGCGATGGCGAAGATTTTGCGTGACGCGACGGCAGGAGTCGGCAAGGTGGCCGCCGATACGGCGGGCCGGGCCAGCAAAGCCGCGAGCGGGGCGGGATCATCCGCGAAGAAGGCCGGATCTTCCGCAAAAAAGGCCGGATCTTCCGCCAGGAAGGCCGGATCTTCCGCCAAGAAGAACGCGCCACCGCCCACGCCGACCGGCATTTTGCAGCAGTCGGTGCAGAACCTCACGGGAGCGCTGACCGAACGGGCGGTGGCCGGGCTCACGAACCAGGTGTCGAAGACCGCGAGCCGGTTGAACGAGTACGCCGAGGGCGGCGGCGGGGGGAATCTGTTGGGGGCACTGACCGGTGTGCAGAAGCTCGCCGGCGGCGCCTCGCCGTTCAGCGCGGCCATGAGCGCGGGCAAGTCCAAGCTCGGTCACTCCCTGCGCGAGCAGTTCGAGAACGTGAAGGAAACGCTCACCGGCGGCAAGGGCAAGGGCGGCAGCAAGAAGATCAAGCTGACCAACATCGTCGAGCACATCGACGTCGGCGTCCCGATCGACCTGGCCTACGACCAGTGGACCCAGTTCGCGGATTTCCCGAAGTACACCAAGAAGCTCGAGCAGGTGGAGCAGGTCTCCGACGAGAAGCTCAGCTGGACCGGCAAAGTGTTCTGGTCGCGGCGCACCTGGGAGTCCACGATTCTCGAGCAGGTGCCGTTCGAGCGGATCGTCTGGCGGTCCAAGGGGCACAAGGGCTACATCGACGGCGCGGTCACCTTCCACGAGATCACGCCGCAGTACACCCGCATCCTCGTGGTGCTGGAGTACCACCCCAAGGGACTGTTCGAGAAGACCGCCAATATCTGGCGCGCGGCCGGTCGCCGATGCCGACTCGAACTGAAGCACTTCCAGCGGCACGTGATGACCGAGGCCGTGTTGCACCCCGACGACATCGTCGGCTGGCACGGCGAAATCCATGACAGCAAGGTCGTCAAGGACGACGAGACCGCTCGACGCGAAGAAGAGGAGAACACCGAAGAGGACCAGGAAACGAAACAAGAACCGGACGAAGAAGACGAGACCGACGAACAACAGACCGACGAACAAGAGACGGACGAGCAGGACGAGGACAAGCAAGACGAAGATCGGCGTCCTCGCCGTCGACCCGCCGCCCGCCGCCGCAGCGCGGCGCCCCGCCGGTCGCGTGAGAAGCGAGGAGCAAACGCATGACCATCGAACCCGCAGGAGGCGGCGGGGGTGGCGGAGCGGGCACGATGGCGCGCCCGAACTCCTCCAGCCTGGCCGACGTGATCGACACGATTTTGGACAAAGGCCTGGTCATCGACGCGTTCGCACGCGTGTCGCTGGTCGGCATCGAGCTGGTGACCATCGACGCCCGCGTCGTGGTGGCCAGTGTGGACACCTATCTGCGTTTCGCCGAAGCCGTCAACCGGCTGGAGATCTCCACCCAGCCGAAGGGGCTGACCGACCTCGTCGGCGAGGGCACCCAGGGCTTGGCGAAGCACAAGACGCAAGGCGCTCTCGAGGCGGCGGGCGAGAAGGTCATGGACTTCCTCGGCGACGTGCAGGACAAGCGCCAGACGGCGAACAGGCCCAAACGCAAGGAGGGCTGATGACTACCGCAACATCCGTCTACGTCTATGGCATCGTGCCCGCCGATGTGGAACCAGAGCCGCACGCCACCGGCGTCTGCGATGGCGAGGTCGGGGTGGTGCGGCACGGCGAGATCGCCGCGCTGATCAGCACGCTCCAGCCGGACCGGCCGCTGGGCACGCCCGACGACCTCACCGCACACGCCGCACTGCTGGACGGATCGGCCGCCGTCGCTCCGGTGCTGCCGCTGCGCTTCGGCGCGGTCATGACAGACACCGAGGCGGTGGAGAACGAACTGCTCGAGGCGAACGAGGACGAATTCCGCTCAGCACTGCAGCAATTGGAAGGCCGGGCGCAGTTCGTGATCCGAGGCCGTTACGTCGAGAACACCATCCTCCGGGAGCTGCTCGACGAGAACGACGAAGCCGCCCGGCTGCGTGACGAGATCCGCGACAAGCCGGAAGACGCCACCCGCAACGAGCGCATCGCGCTGGGCGAGCTGATCAATCAGTCGATCGAGGCCAAGCGGGCCGAAGACACCCGCAAGGTGATCGCCGAGATCGAGCAGTTCGAACCACTCGTCAACCAGCGCGAGCCCACCCATGAGGAGGAAGCCGTCCACATCGCCGTGCTGGTCGAACTGGCCCGGCAGAAGGAGCTGGAGGACACGCTGCGCCGGCTCGGCGAGGACTGGGACGGCCGCGTTGAGCTGAACCTGCTCGGTCCGATGGCGGCCTACGACTTCGTGACCAAGCGCGCACCGGAGGGGTGAGCCATGTTCGGCGTGCTCACCTCGATCTTGACGTTGCCCGTCGCCCCGGTCCGTGGCGTGATCTGGCTGGCCGAGGTGATTCAGGATCAAGTGGACCAGAAGATGCGAGATCCCGCCCTCATGCGGCGGGAACTCGAGGAGATCGATGCGGCCGCGGCAGCCGGTCAGCTGTCCGAAGAGGAACGTAGACAGGCGCAGCAGGCGGTCCTGGATCGCATGACCGGTCGCCGCGCGTGATCCGGAAGGAGTGACGCGCGTGGCACGCAAGACCACTTCCGAGGACGTCCACTCGGCTTCCGACGAACCCCCTGCCAGCACCCCGGCGCAGGCCGCCGCCGTGGCGGTGGAGAACCTCGTGCAACTCACGTCGAAAGAGGTGCAGGGCGTCACGTCGATGGAACCGACGGAGGACGGCTGGCAGGTGGAGATCGAGGTGCTCGAGGACCGCCGCATCCCCTCCTCGGCGGACATCCTCGCGCTCTACGAGGTCGAGATCGATCTGGACGGGAACTTGCTGGCCTACCGCAGAACCAAGCGCTACGGCCGCGGCAGCACCGACCTCGGAAGGGCTCGATCATGACGGTGGTGCCCGGCGGATCGTCCGCACCGCAGCCTTACGGAGGCGGGCATTCGTCGACCAACCTCGCCGACATTCTCGAGCGGGTGCTCGACAAGGGCTTGGTGATCGCGGGCGACATCCAGGTGAACCTGCTCGACATCGAACTGCTCACGATCAAACTGCGCTTGGTGATCGCGTCTCTGGAGACCGCCAAGTCGGTGGGCATCGACTGGTGGGAGACCGACCCCTGGCTCAACAGCAAGGCCAGGACGCTGGAACGGCAGGATCACGATCTGGAACTCGAGAATCAGAAGCTCCGCGACCGGATCGCCGAACTGGAGGGCGCGAAGGAGCAGCCGCAACCCATCGAGCGCCGCCGTCAACGGAGGGAAGAACGATCGTGACGGAGGGGCTCGGGGTCTGGCTGTACGCGGTGACGCCCCGCTGCGGCGACGCGGCGGAGCTGGACGAGTTGACCGGGGTCGCCGGCGAGCCGGTGCGCACGGTGGTCGTGGACGGCCTGACGGCGATCGTCGGCTCGGTGCCGCTCGAGGTGTTCGGGGAGCAACCGCTGCGGGCGCATCTGGAGGACATCGATTGGCTGGAAGGGACGGCCCGCGCGCACGACGCCGTCGTATCGGCCATGGTGCGCCGAGGTCCGACCGTCCCCCTCCGGTTGGCCACCGTCTTCCTCGACGACGACCGGGTGCGCGAACTGCTGTCCGAGCGGCGAGTGGACTTCGCCGCCGCGCTGGAGCTGGTGAGCGGCCGCACCGAGTGGGGCGTGAAAGCCTACGGCGACCGCGCCGCCCTGACCGCCGCCGTCGCCGAGGCCCGTACCGCGAGCGAAGGCAAGGGCGCGGGAGCGGCGTATCTGGCGCGGCGGCGGGCGCAATTGTCCGCGCAGGAGAGCGTCGAGCGCGACGCGGCGCAGCGCGCGGAGGAGATCCACAACCGCCTGTTGCGGCACGCCGCGGCGGGACGACGTCAGGCACTGACCGATCCCGCGCTGAGCGGCCGCCGGGACTGGTTGGTGCTCAACGGTACCTACCTCGTGGACGACGATCACACCGACGAATTCGCCAGCGCCGTCACGGTGCTCGGCGATGAATTCCCGGGCATACGCCTCGAACTGACCGGCCCGTGGCCGCCGTATTCGTTCGCGGGCGTGGAACGAGAACCGGCATGAGCCGGGCCACGCGGGAGGTCGGCGACGAGCGCCGGGTCTCGCTGGTCGACCTGCTCGATCGGGTGCTGGCAGGCGGCGTGGTCATCTCCGGCGACATCAAACTCGCGATCGCGGACGTCGACCTGGTCCAGATCTCGTTACGGGCGCTCATCTCCTCGATCAGCACCCTCTCCGGACCACTCCACCCGCTGGAGGCACCCGGCGATGACTGAATTCAGCGGCATCCCACCGCGTATCGACACCGAACCCGAATCCGTCGAACGCGGCCTGGTCAGCCTGGTCCTCACCTTGGTGGAACTCCTGCGCCAACTCATGGAACGCCAAGCCCTCCGCCGCGTCGACGCAGGCGACCTCACCGATACCCAGATCGAACGCATCGGCACCACCCTCATGCTCCTGGAACAGCGCATGGAAGAACTACGCGACCACTTCGGCCTCACCCCCGAAGACCTCAATATCGACCTCGGCCCCCTCGGCACCCTCCTCCCCCGCGACCCACCCTGACCATCGAGATCAACGGCACATGAGGCATCGACGGGGCTCATTCTTCCCCGGTTGCTTCGCGGTGGGCGCGTATCTCGGTCAATCGGGCGAACGCGCCATCGACCACGTCGTTGCTCAGGCCGGTGTGCCGCAGCGCAGCACGCAGCCGGTCCGGGTCGACGGCATGGACGAGTTCTTTTCCGTCGGTTTCCTTACCGCGATCGGGTGGGCTGTCGTGGCGGGAATCGGATAAACACACTTCGATGGGATAACCGGGGAGGCGTTCGACGACGAACGCCTCGTACGCTCCCCAATCGGTAGGGTCGAAGCGGCCGTCACGTGCCTCGTTTTCACTTTCGAACATGCCTGCCTCGAACGCGGCAACGAGGGTTTCCAGCCATGCTTCGAGGGATGGCCAGACGATGTTGCGGAACTCATCGTCGTGGCCGTACTTGATGAGCTGCCCGGGTTCGCCGCCGAAGGCACCTTGTAGATCGATGCACAGATAGTCACCGAACGAGTTCTGCAGGAATGGCACCCAGGCGGTACTCCATTCCAGTTCGTCGAGCCCTTCGGTCGCCGCGATCCGCGCCATCTCGTCCATGGTGGAGGCGATGTCTCCGGCCGACATCAGCGACCAGTAGAACTCCAGACTCCCGAAGTAGTCCTCACTCTGTCCGTTACGCCAGGTGAGGAGATCCCGAAGCAGCGGAGGGAGCCGGTCACCGACACGGCGTACGACATCATCGATGTCGGCCGCCGAAGCGCCGGGCATCAGTCCGGCATGGTAGGCGGGTCTGTTCGCCACGAGCCATCGGTCCAGTCGCGCGACAAGTGGGTGCATGCAGGCGAACCTACCGACAGAGCGCGCAAGTTGTACGCACACGCGGCCTCGATACGAGCCTGCGGACGGCTCGAGGCAGGATTGCGTCAGCATGACGGACAACGACGGTTCCCCTCCCACTGGACGACGGCGGCACATCGCGCGGCTGGCGCTGTTCGTGGCATTCCTGTTCGGGATGTTCTATCTGGTCGCCGTCGCGAGAGTGATCGACGTCGAAGGTGTGCGAGGTGTGATCGCGGCGACCGGTCCCGCGGCCCCGTTCGCCTACCTGGTGGTGTCGGCGGTGCTCGGCGCGATCTTCGTGCCCGGCCCCATGCTTGCCGCAGGCAGCGGTCTGCTGTTCGGGCCTTTGGTCGGGACGTTCGTGACGTTGGGCTCGGCGGTGGGCACCGCGACCGTCACCAGTTTCCTCGGGCGGCGGGCAGGCCGCGAAAGCGCGCGCGGGTTGCTCGGCGCGCAGCGCGCCGAGCGCATCGACGCGCAGATCGCGCGGCGCGGCTTGTGGGCCGTCGTCGGCCAGCGCTTCGTCCCGGGGATCTCGGACGCGCTGGCGTCGTATGTGTTCGGCGCGTTCGGAGTTCCGCTGTGGCAGATGGCCGTCGGCGCGTTCATCGGATCCGCCCCGCGGGCCTTCGTCTACACCGCACTCGGCGCATCGATCGGCGACCTCTCGGCCCCGCTCGCCTACACCGCCATCGCGGTATGGTGCGCCACCGCGATCATCGGCGCCTTCGCCGCCCACCGCGGGTACCGCAGCTGGCGCGGCACACGTCCCGAGCCCGAAGCGGTGCCGGAAGATTGCCCGGAACCGGGCAAGTGAGCTCACCCGCACCGGCGGAAATCCCCGCCCACGGCGACTTTGCGGCAGCGCGGCGTCGACGACGCTCAGCCGCTCACCGGAACCGTTAACCTAGGTAGTCCCTTCTGGCCGGGCTTCTGGGGGTGTGGCTTGCGCGGTGACGCGGTCGCGGTATCGACTTGCTGGACGGTGCTTGCGCTCGCGGGCGGCGTGTGCGCGCTGATCGTGCAGGCGGTACTGGTTCCGTTCTGGGCGGCGCCGCAGTTCGGACTGCTGGTCAACCAAGGCGATCTGGAGATCTACCGCAACGGCGCGTTGCAGCTGTTGCATCGGGATCCGCTGTACGCGGCGCCGGTGCCGCCGGGTGGCTGGTTCACCTACCCGCCCTTCGCGGCGATGTGTTTCATTCCGCTCGGACTGGTCTCGTTCGAGACCGCGCGGGTCATCGGGTTCGCGGTGTCCGGTTTCGCCTTGTGGGCCACCATCTGGCGGTGCTGGCGCGTGCTCGGCTACCGCGGCGATGTGCGGCTGGGGGTGTTCTGCCTGGGCTTGTCGGCCGTCGCGGTGGATATCGAAGCGGTGCGCGGGACGTTGTGGCAAGGCCAGGTGAATCTGGTGCTGATGGCGATCATCGTGTGGGACCTGACGCGGCCTCCATCAGCCCGTTTCCGCGGGTGGTCGGTCGGAGTAGCGACAGGCGTGAAGCTGACGGCCATCGTGTTCATCCCGTATCTGATCGTCACGCGACAGTGGCGTGCGGTGACCACGGCACTGACGACCACGGCTGCCACCATGCTGTTCGCTTGGCTGGTTGCGCCGTCGGACTCCCGTGAGTATTGGTTGCACGCGGTACGTGATACCGATCGGATCGGACCGGTGACGCATCCGGGCAACCAATCGATCAACGGGGTCTTGGCGAATATCTGGGCGCCGCAGGCGGCGCCTACCTTGGCATGGCTGCTGGGCGTATCAAGCGCGGCAGCAATTGGTTTCGCCGCCGCATGGGCGGCCCATCGACTGCGCCAGGGAGTGCTCGGGCTGGTAGTGACCGGGCTGATCGGCTGCGCGATCCCTCCGCTGGCCTGGGGACACCACTGGGTATGGTTCGTGCCGGTGCTGGTTCTGCTGTTGCACTACTCGATTCGCGAGCGCTCCCGCATCCGTCCGGTTCTCGCGGCCGCCACGGTGGCGAGTGCCGTCGCCGCCTCGATGTGGTTCACCACCGTCGTTTTCGCCGAGGTCGAACGACTCGACCTCACCAACGCACCGAGTTACATCCCGGCCATGAACGCCGCGGTGGAACGAATGCCGCAGTGGTGCCGGGCTGTCGTCTGCGGTGTTCCGCCGGCGGTCTATCTCACGGTGGTGATCGCTGTCCTCGTCTATTGGCTCCGGTCGCGCCGAGCCCGGACTACCGTCGGCACACAGCCGCCGATCCCGATCTCGAGCCACACCTAGGGCACGTTCGAGAATCCCCGATAGTCCCTGTGCTGGTGTTCGAGACCGCCGCAGCGCGGTACTTTGGTCCGGTGAGCAACCGGGAGCCACTTGTCCGGGCATTGATCGAACAAGATAAGCCGAACCGGGCTCCCGGCCCGATTCACCTGGCATTCACCTTCGTTCCAGTCGCTGTGTTGGTGTGCCTCTACTACGACTGGTGGCCGTCCCGCTACGGCTCCTCGGCCTGGGTCGATCCGCTGTTGTTCGGCGCTGCGGCCGTACTCGTGCTCCTCGTATGCGGTGCGGTATGGGCGGTCCGCACGCTGCATGCCGTAGGTAGGGACCGGACACGGTCATGGTGGATGGCGGCTGCACCCGCGCTGATTCTCGCTGTTGCAGGCACGGTTACGCTCCTGCCCCGCCCGTCGTTCGAAGCCACCCGTCCGCAGTTCGAGCAGGTGGCCCTTGACCTACTAGCGAGTTCGGAACCTTCGCGCTCCCAATTCGAAATCGGCCGGTTCGACATCAGCTATGCCAGGAAGGATCCCGACGGAACCGTCTACTTCATCGAGGGCGGCGGGCTCGGGCTCACGGTGAGCAGTGGGTGGGCGTACTCACCGCATGGCACACCGGTCGGATTCGACGACTTCACCGCAACTCACCTCGGTGGCCCGTGGTATGAGTTCACCGCTGTATGGCGTAGCTGACGTCGCCGCCTGCTCACCACTGGGACCATCGAGCGCGTTCCAGACCAGTTGGTATGACACGCTGTCCGTCATGTCCACCCGGCCCATCACCTCGCCGAACCTCACCGACCAGGGACGTATCGCCTCGATTCTGCGGTTCACCACCGAATTGATTGCCTGGATCGCCACCCCATGGGCACTGGCCGATTACTCGGTCGCGCTCGCGGTTGCGGCATTGGTCCTGCTCATCGGGTTGCCGACCCTCTTCGCCACACCTGGCGACAAGAGACAGGTCCTCATCCCCGTCCCCGGCATAGTCACCATCGGTCTCGTCGTCCTCCAACTCGCCGCCGCCGTACTCGCGTCCTGGGCCACCTGGCCGGCTTGGGCGGCCGTCGTCGTCACCACGTTGACGGTCGTCACGACAATCACCGAACTGCCACGTTGGCGCTGGCTACTCGAAGCACCGGCCCATCCCGCCGGTCCGTGACCCTGGGACCGACACCGTTACGGTGCTCACCCCGCCGGGTCACCCGACCGCGCCCGCCGACATCCGGACGCCATCGGGCTCGGCAACCGCCGCCCATGCGACCGAACGACCCTACGCGCAGGCCGGGGCGGGTGCGTCGACGAACAGCGGTTCCCCGGTGGGTGGAGCGTAGACGACGTCGAGAACCAGCGGTTCGGTGCCGAGATTCCTGCCGATGTGGACGTTCCATTCGCCGGCGGGCTCGTAGATGAACTCGCCGGCGCGGAAGACGGGAGCGTCGCAGTCGGGGCCGGGGTGGGTGAGCGTGCCGGAGCGGACGAAACCGAAAACCGGGCCGAGGTGGTAGTGCCAACCGGTGGAGCCGCCGGGGCCGATGGTGATCTCGCGAACGACCAGATCCGTGCCATCGACGAACGGCACCAGCCCGGCGGGAATCTGCGCTTGGCCGAGGGTGACGGCGGTGATGTCACTACCGGGCGTCGCGCCTGCGTGCGCCGCACCCATCAGCGCACCGGCGAGCACCACCGGCACCGCGGCGACGCGGAGAAAGAGCGTCATCCTGGCAGCCTAGCCACGGCGGCGGCGGACCGGAACACTCGTCACGAATCGCCATCCCGCCCGCCGCGCTGACGAGTGTCCGCGGTCCGATCCTGGATTACCGTACGTACGTGGACAGGACAGACGAAGGCGATGCCACGGCGAAGATCCTCGACGCCGTGGTGTCGATGCTCGAATCCGATGGCTACGACGCGGTCCAGCTGCGTGCGGTCGCCCGGAACGCGCACGTCTCCCTCGCCACGGTCTACAAGCGATACCCCACTCGCGACGACCTGATGCTGGCCGCCGTCGAGCGATGGATGGCAACCAACACCTACGCCACCCCTGCCCCGTACATCGAAGGCGAGACGCTGGCCGATGGCCTGATGCGGTTGATGCGCTACGTGTTCGAGCCGTGGGAGCGAAATCCCCGGATGCTCGAGGCCTACTATCGCGCGCGGTCCGGCCCCGGCGGTCGACGACTGGACGCGCAAGGCTTCGACGCCGTGCTGCCCGCCGCGAGCGCCCTGCTGGCCGATGTCGATCCGGATTACACCGCGGACATCGCGCTGGTGCTGACCAACATGATCTACGCGCTGATCGGCCGCTTCGCGCACGCCGATCTCGACATCGCCGAGATCCTGCCCGCCATGCAGCGCACGGTCGTCAGGCTGACCGGGAACAACGAACCGCTGGCCGCCGCGGCCGGGTCCGCGCGGCGGAGTGCGCCCGGTTTCCCGTGGAGCGCTGCGCTGGTCTCCCCGTTCTCCCCAGGCACTTCCACGGATCCAGAGCAATCGCCGAACCCGTCGACCGCGACGGACCCGCCACCCGCAGCGACGGGGCCTGAGCTACGTCGGTGAAAAGCACTGACGTACGGCATATTTCGGACAAATAGAATAAACTGACACAGCGAAACCGACTGTTCACGAGGTATTCCCGCCTGCGGTGCGATGTCGAGTTGCTCCGTGCGCCGAGCCGGTACAGCATCTGCGGTATGCCGTCCACACCGCTGAATCCAGCAGGCGACATTCCGGACACCGGAATTCCCGGCCATCTCGCTGCCCACATGACCATGGCCGAGCAGCACGAATGGCACCGCGCCTACTTGCGCCGCCGCCCGGTGTCGCGGCGCAATATCCTGCGCGGCGCCGCCGCGGCGGCAGCGGTGGCCGCGGTCGGCACGACACCGTTCGGCAGGCGCGCCTACGCCGACGAGGCCCAGCTCGCGGTGGGCGGACGGCGCGTCGCCTTCGGGCCGGACGCGGCCAGCCAGCTGCGTTTCGCGGCACAGCTCTCGCGGCGTCCGGCGGGCGCCACGGTGTATCTCGACCACGGACCGACGCCCGCGTTGGGCGCGACGGTCCAGGCCGAGGTGCGCAACCTGCTCACCCAGCTGCCCACCGCCGACGGCGGCGTGCTCGCGGCCGAACAGTTCTACGTTCACGCCCCGGTGGACGGTCTGCCCGGGCGGGTGCCGCACTTCTACCGCTGGCGGACCTCCGACGGATTCGTCGGCGACATCCGCGCCGCCGCACCCGCGATGCCCAGCGCACGCCCGGCGGTCCTGCCGTTCCGCTTCACCATGATGGGCGACCAGGGCACCGATGAGACCCCGGCGCTGCCGGAGGGCGTCGCTCCCGGCGACTACGACGACAAGTACTACAAGGCCGACAACGATCCGACCGCGCCGCACGCGAGCAACGTGCTGCGCCAGATCGCCGCCGCCCGGCCGGACTTCCACATCCTCGCAGGCGATATCGCCTACGCCGACCCTTCCGGCGCGGGCAAGCCGGGACAGTTCGCGCCGCACGGGTCGCAACCGGCGAGCGGTTTCGACAAGTACAACCCCTACGTCTGGGACGTCTACTTCAACGCCATCGAGCCCAGCGCCGCCCAGACACCGTGGATGTTCGCCACCGGGAACCACGACATGGAGGCGACCTACGGCGACCACGGCTACGGCGGGCATCTGGCACGCCTGGACTTCCCCGGCAACGGTCCGGCGGGCTGCCCGTCGGCGTACACGTTCACCTACGGCAATGTCGCCGTGCTCTCGCTCGATGCCAACGACGTCTCCTATGAGATCCGCGCGAACAGTGGCTATTCCGGTGGGGCGCAGACGAGTTGGGTGGAGCGCACCCTGGCCGCCCACCGCGCCGACCCCGATATCGATTTCATCGTCTGCTTCTTCCACCACTGCGCGTATTCGACCACCGAATCGCACGCCAGCGACGGCGGCGTGCGCGACGCCTGGGCCGGGCTGTTCGACCGCTACCAAGTGGACCTGGTGTTGCAGGGCCACAACCACGTCTACGAGCGCACCGACCCGATCCGCGGCGGACAGGCGACGAAGATCGCCGGCGACAACTCGATCGTCTACCCCGAGACCGAAGGCACCGTCTACTACACCGTTGGCGGCGGCGGACGTCCGCGCTACGAATTCCAGCCCGGATCCCGGGAGACCTTCCGCGGCAACGAGTTGGCCGACACCTCGGTGCCGAACAGCTATGTGTGGACCCCGGGCGGCGGCAAGCAGGACGAAGCCGCGCCGTGGTCTCGGGTCCGCTTCCGGAATTACTCGTTCCTGCGCGTGGACGTCCGGCCGGGCGTGTTCGCCAGCGAGATGGACGTGGTCGCGGTCGACGAGTACGGCCGCGAGTTCGACCGGGTGCTCTTCCGGCGGCAAGTTCGGGCCTGAGCGGGGCTACTTCTTCTTTTTCGGCGGGAGGGTCCGGGCGTAGGCGACGCCGCGCTCGACCCATTCCCGCAGCACCTCGTCGTCGTCGACGGCGGTGACGCGCAGCCAGCCGACCATTTCCCGTCCGCCCATGACCATGGGCTCCACCGTGTCACCGAGGAGCCGCTCGCCCTCGTCCGGATCGACCCGCACCAGCAAGCCGCCCTGCCCACTGGCGGCCACCGCCATATTGCCGCCGATCAAGAAGGCCAGGCCGCCGAACATCTTGCGCTCGGTGAGTTCGGGGCCGGGCGCGATCAGTTCCCGGATTCGCTCGGCCAACTCCTCGTCGTATGCCATGACGGCATTGTTCACCTCGGGTACGACAAGTCGAGCGATCCGCGACCGGCCGCGTGTCCTCGTCCGGTCGGGTACTGCGGACACTGATGACGCGACATGCGACGAAGGTTGTCTCCCGCACCGAAAGACCCTGTATACCAGCAGATTTGGTGACGGTTCTCAGGTAGACGGCCGAGCTACGTACGTACACTCCCGGGCCGCCTGGATGTCATTGGACGTTCAAGCGGATGTTTCCGTCCCTGTCTGTAATACAGGACGTGAGACGGGGGCGAACCGCCATTGACGTTCGCGCGCAACCCGTTTCGGAATATGCAGTCGACTGCGCCCCCAGAGACGGGACGAAGGACTCTTTCGTGCACATCAGCTCCCAGGCGGTGCGATCACGCACTGTCCGCCTCAGATCCACCGAGCGGCATTCGATCGGAGTCCCCCGCAAGTTTCCCACAGCTGTGGCCGCATTGCTCATCGGTGCGGCGAATCGGCGGCCGCTCTCCGGGACGGGCGCTTGGCGGCGACGGGCGACCTGGATCGCCCTCACCCTCTTCGCGCTCTTCGTTTTCCCCGGCTTCCTCGGTGCGCTGGCCGTCGCACAGGACGCGGCGGGCAGCGCGGCCGGGACCTCCGGAATCGATGGGCTCAGCTGGATGAACATTCACGACTCGTCGGGCGTCCCGCTGTCGGACTATCGATTCGCGACCGGCGACGAGAGCCTGCTCAAGCCGCGTACCACCATCCTGTGGGCCGTACTGGGCCTGGAATTCATCGGCTACATAGCCATCGTGACGACGGCGATCTGGTTGATCGGTTACGCGTTGAGCTTCCGGTGGCTGGACATGTTCAGTTCGGCCCTGCACGGCGTGGCCAACGCGCTGACCGCGCAGATCGCGACCCCGATCATGCTGGTCACCGCGGCGACCATCGGTGCGGTCTGCGTCGGATGGTTCATCGCGCGCGGCTACCACGCGAAGGCCACCATGCAGGTGGTGACGATGGTGGGCGTCGCGTTGCTGGGTCCGTTGTTCCTGGCCGAGCCCTTGGCGGATGTGCTGTCCTCGCACGGGTTGCTGGCCCAGGGCCGCGATCTCGGCATCTCGGTGGCCGCCGGCCTGAACGGGAACGCGAACCCGAATCCGACCCAGTTGGTGGCGACGATGCAGAGCGATCTGGCCGACAATTTCGCCCGGCAGCCGCTACAGGTGTGGAATTTCGGGCACACGGTCGACCAGCGGCCCGCCTGCCGATCGGCGTGGTCGTCGGGGGTCGCGGCAGGTGACGACTCCCGGGTGATCAGCGGCCTGAAGTCGTGCGGCGACTCCGCCGCGCGCGCGAAGGCCGAGAATCCCACCATGGGGCAGGTCGCCACCGGGCTGATGCTGTTGGTCTGCGGCGGCATCCTGCTGGCCTTCGCGATGTATCTCGGCCTGAAGGTCATCAAGGCCGCGTTGGACACGATCTATCACGGGTTCATGTCGATATTCGGCTTCGCCGCAGGCGGATTCGTCTACGGCCCGACGCAGACTTTCCTCGTGCGCAATGTCGTCGACAGTTTCGTCGCGGCGGCGCGAATGACGGCGTACACCATATTCCTCGGGGTCTACGTGTTGTTCATGGGCAACCTGTTCGCGCAGGCGCGCGGACAGGTCATGGCGGTGATCATCATCGCGGGCACCGTCGAGATAATCGCCGTATTCCAGCTCAAACGCCTCAGCAGCGGCCTCAGCCGGGGGAACGACTGGATCGCCAACCGATTCGCGCTCGCCATGCAGGGCAGTGCGAGCAAGTCGGGGAGCAGCGGCGGGACCGCTCTCGGCATGGGTGGTGGCGGGGGTGGTGGGAAGTCCTCGCCCGGGATGGGGTGGGTAACCCCGATCAGCACGCTCAACACCATCAACTCCTCGCCGGTGACGGCGTGGCTGGCCGGCGGACGGGTCAATCCGTTCAATCCGCTCTCCAGCACCCGCAGGACGATCGAACGCTCCACCAGGAGAATCCTCGCCAGCCGCGAAGCGGGATACGTCGAGCATCAACTGTCCCGCGACAATTGGCGCGGTGTCGCGGTCGACGCGGCCCAGCAGGTCGGGGGCATACACACTCAGCTGGGTGTCTCGCGGGCCTTGAAGGTACTGCGCGACAACAAGGTTCCCGATTCGCGCATCCATGCCGTCCTGCTCTCCTCCGGCGCGAGCCACGAGCGGGTCACTCATGCGCTGACGGCGTACTCCGTCCAGGAGTCCACGGCATCGCAGAATCCGTACAGCTTCGCGCCGCTGCAGAAGGCGATCGCGGCGGCGTGGGCGGTGGACAACCACGTCGACCACGAGGCGCACGATGCCTTCGCCGCCCAGGCGGTCATCGCGGCGGACAGCTTCGTCCGGCACAGCAACGCGCCCGCCCCCAACGCGAACATCGATCACGCGTTCGTGCAGCGGGTCGAGCAGAATTGGCATTCCGACCGCGCACTGCGTGCGGCGATCACCCCGGACGAGTGGGACGGCGCGGGCCGGGACACCCGATGGGCGATCGGCCACCGGGTCGCGACCATGCACCAGGAGGCGGCGCGGGAGTACTACGCGAACCCGAACGACATCAACCGGGAAGCCCTGATGCGGTCGGCCAGGCGCGTAGCCAATCTCGATCACCTGGATCCCGATGGCGGGCTGGACCCGTGGAACCCGTAGCGAGCGTGTCCCACGCGGGTGCGTCGAGCCCGGTCGGCCGAGCGTCTCGTCACCTTCCTGAGCGAGATCGGCGTTCGCGCGTCAGGCGCCGTGCACCACCTGCGCGAACACTTCGTCCGGATCGGATGCCTTCAGGCCGAAGGTGTCGCGGATGGCCGAGTCGTCGACTGTGAAGGTGGCATGGGACATGTGGTAGGTCTCGAACAGCTCCGCCCAGAACGGGTCGGTCAGACCCAGCAGCGTCAGTTCGCGATCGTTCATGGCCGCCAACCGCGGGTCGGGCGCTCCGGCCGCCGCGGCGAATCGTCCGGCCAGCTCCCGCACGGTGGCGGTGATGACCGGCGCGTGCCACGCGCGACCCCATGCGTGCTCGTCGCGGGCCACGGCGACCGCTGCCGCCGCCGCGTCGCCGACCGCGGTGTAGGCGTGCGGCAGGTCGAGTTCCTGTGGCAGCAGCGCCAACTGGCCTGCCAGGATCTTCGGCTGGGCGATCAACGAGAACACCGAGATCGCGCCGGGACCGATGAATTGCGACGCCCGGACCTCGGTGACGCGCACCCGTCCCGCTCGGTGCGCCTCCTCGGCTTCCCGCCACATGCGCGCGCGCACCCGACCTTTCGGCCCGGTGGCCGCCAGCGGCGACTGCTCGGTGACCGGCCCGTCGGCGGGTCCGTAACCGTACAGATTGCCGAGCATCACGTAGTTCGCGCCGGTCCGCTCGGCGGCGGAGCGAATGGACCCGAACAGCGGCGGAATGGTCTCCGGCCAGGTGTGATAGGCGGGCATCGCCATGTTGAACAGGGTTTCGGCGCCCTCTGCGACGGCGGTCAGCGCGGCCGTGTCCAGGGCGTCCAGGGCGATTCGTTCGATATTCGGGTGCTCGGGTCCCGCACCGCTGCGGCTGACCATGCGTACCCGGTCGCCGGACCCGGCCAGTAGCGCCGCGGTGGCCGAAGCGGTGGCGCCACGTCCGACGATGACCTGCGTAGGCATGCGAATTCCTCTCTACATCAACGTATTTCGAGCGAACATCGGCACCCGGCAAGCCGTTCGCCGATCGCGTGCTACTCAGCCTGCCGCGCCGCGGACGGGTAAGCTACTGGCCGGATTGCCAACTATCCCAAGGATCAGGCCATGCAGACTGTCGCCGTCGTCGCGGTTCCTCCGGTGAAAGCTTTCGACCTGTCCATGCCGGAAACCGTGCTGGGCGCGGCGATGGTCGACGGCGAACCCGGCTACCGGATCGTGGTGTGCACCGCCGTACCGGGCGTGCTACCAGCGGGATCTGGCGGGTTCGACGTGGTCGTCTCCCGGGGGTTGGAGGCGATCGAGGCGGCGGACATCGTCATCGTGCCGAGCACCGGCAGCCGCGCCGACGCGGACGCCGCCACGCTGAACGCCCTGCGCGCAGCGGTAGCCGCGGGCAAACGCGTCACCTCCATCTGCAGCGGCGCTTTCGTTCTGGCGCAGGCGGGCCTGCTGTCCGGCCGCACCGCCACCACACACTGGGCGCTCGCCGACGAACTCGCGGCGAACCACCCCGACGTGTCGGTCCGCAGTGACGCGCTGTTCATCGAAGACGGCCCGATCACCACGGCCGCGGGCGCGGCGGCCGGTATCGACCTGTGCCTGCATCTGATCCGCGCCGACTACGGCGCGACGGTAGCGAACGCCGCCGCCCGCACGGCCGTCGTCACCCCGGTCCGTCCCGGCGGCCAAGCCCAGTTCGTGGACGCACCCTTGCCCGCGGAGAACGGCGTCACCCTGGCGGACACCCGCGCCTGGGCGCTGCGGCGACTGGACCTACCGCTGTCGCTGGAGGACCTGGCCGCCCACGCTCGCACCAGTGTGCGCACGCTGACCCGCCGCTTCCACGAGGAAACCGGCCTCAGCCCGCAGAAATGGCTGCTGCACCAGCGCCTGCAACGCGCCAGGGAACTACTGGAATCCACCACGCTCCCGATGGACCAGGTGGCCAGGCACAGCGGCATCGGCTCGGCGGAGTCGCTGCGCCAGCACATGGTTCGGCACGTCGGAGTGCCACCGAGCAGCTACCGCGCGTCGTTCACCCGCTCGCCCGCGCACACCGCTTCGGACCAGTGAGGCATCGCAGACTCGCGCGACCACCGGCGACACTTCGGCTGGGCGTCTCGGCCGGATACACGCCGTGCGACTCGCCACGGTGACGACGAGCCTCCCCACGCTCGCCGGATTTCATCGGTAGAAGTGGTCCATGACCAAGATTCTCGTCACGGGCGGAACCGGCGCGCTGGGCAGGCTCGTGGTCGGCCGGTTGCGCGAAGAAGGCCATGAGGTACGAGTGCTGTCGCGTCGCCCCGGCGCGGGCACGCACGTCGGCGATCTGCGGACCGGTGTGGGCGTGGCGGAGGCGGTAGCGGGCACCGAGGTGATCGTCCACGCGGCCTCGGACGTCCGGCGGGCGGGTGGCGCCGACCTCGAGCAAACCCAGCATCTGCTGCGCCACGCACGCGGGGTGCGGCACCTGCTCTACGTGTCGATCGTCGGGATCGATCGCATCCCGTTCCGGTACTACCGCAACAAGCTGGCCTGCGAGCAAGCCGTCATCGACAGCGGTGTGCCGCATACGATTCTGCGGGCGACCCAGTTCCACGAGCTGATCGCGGCGGTGTTGCAGACCGTCGAGAAATGGCCGGTTGCGCCGTTGCCGACGAACTTCCGTTTCCAGCCGGTCGCCGCCGCCGACGTGGCGCGGCGGGTCGCCGAGGCGGCCGTGGGCGAGCCGCTCGGCCGTGCGCCCGACTTCGGCGGACCGGAGGTGCTGACGCTGGCACAGTTGGCGGAGGCCTGGCAGGGCGCCCGGCAGCGGCCCCGGCGGATCGTGCCGCTCCCCGTCCCCGGACGAGTCGGGGGCGCCTTCCGCGCCGGGCTGAACACGTGCCCGGATCATCCCGACGGCACGCAGACCTGGTCGCAGTTCGTCGCCTCGAGTCCCGCGAATCCCTACACCGGTCAGAAAAAGCGCCCCTGACAGACGAGGTAGGACTGGCGAGCCAGACCCCGATTCAGCGGTCGCCGAGGGCGTCGATGGCGGCGCGCAGGCGGATGGTGGCGTCGGCGGCGACTGCGTGCAATCCCGGTTCGTCCGTGACCTCGACCATCACCTGGGGGTTCATCGCTTCGACGTGCACGGCATCGGCGTCGTCGGGATCACGCCGGACCACCACATTGCAGGGCAACAGCAATCCGATCCGGCGATCGATCTCCACGGCGCGATGAGCCAGGGGCGGGTTGCAGGCGCCGAGGATGCGGTAGTCCTCCATGTCCTGGTCGAGCTTTGCTTTCAGGGTGGCTCGCATGTCGATCTCGGTGAGCACACCGAAACCTTGCTCGGCCAGTGCGGCGCGGGTAGCTTCCACGGCGTCGTCGAAGCCGGTGCGCAAGGTGGTCGAAATCGCCAGATCCATGCCGGATGCCTCCTTCGAGAGATGGTCGGTCAGTGCGGATTCGGACGGGCGCCCGAGGGATGCCCGCGCGGCGCGCGCCCTCGCTGACACCGCGACGCGTGCGTCACGCGAGGGCCAGGAACAATTTCTCCAGTTGCTCCACGGTCATCGGATCCGCGGTCTCGGCGTCCGGGTTCACGAGGCATTCCCGGAGCCCGGTGGCGACGATCTTGAAACCAGCCCGGTCCAGGGCCCGGGAGACCGCGGCGAGCTGGGTGACCACGTCTTTGCAGTCCCGGCCCTGCTCGATCATCGCGATCACTCCGGCGAGCTGGCCGTGCGCCCGGCGCAGGCGATTGAGTACCGAGGCGATGGCGTCTTCGTCGCCGACCATGATGTTTCTCCTTCTCTCACTTTCCTGCCACAATACCCCTTGGGGTATCTTTCGGCTCGGTCCGCTCGTGGGCGAAACTGACCGTGGGCAGGATCCGGCGCAGCCAGGCCGGGGACCACCACGCGCCCCTACCGGTCAAGCGCAGCGCGACCGGCAGCAGTACCAAGCGCACCACCACCGCGTCCAGCAGCACCGCGACGCCGAGGATGATGCCCATCTCCTTCGGCGGCAGCGGATCGGCCAGCGCGAAGGTGAAGAACACCGCGACCATGACCGCGGCCGCGGCGAAGATGACCCGGCCGGAGTGGGCCAGCCCGTCGATGGCCGCCGTACGCGGGTCCCGCGAGCGCTCGTAGTGCTCCTTGGCCGTGGCCAGCAGGAACACGGTGTAGTCCATGGCGATGGCGAAGATCATCGCGAAGAAGAACACCGGCCCCCAACCGTCCAGGAACCCCTGGGGACTGAAGCCGAGCAGGCCCGCGCCGTGACCGTCCTGGAAGATCAGCTTCGCCACCCCGAACGCGGCCGCGGTCGACAACAGGCTGACCAGGGTGCCCAGCGCGGCGATGAGCGGAGCCTGCAACGCCACCAACAGCAGGACGAAGCCGAGGACGAGGATCACCCCGACGACGATCGGCAGGTAGTCGTCGAGCGCCTGTTGCAGGTCGAGGTTCTCCGCCGGTGCGCCGCCGACAAGAGCATCGGCGGGCAGTCGCCCACGCAGGTCGTCGAGGATGCCGCCCAGCCGGTGATCGGAAGGATCGACGGCGGGCAGGGCCTGCATCATCACCAGGCCGGAATCATCCGCGGCCGCCACGGGCGGAGTGACCATGGCGATGCCATCGGTCGCCCCTGCCGCCTCGGCGCTGCGGGCGGCCTCGGCCGCGGGGACGACGATCTGCAATGCGCCGGGCGCTCCCGCGCCGAGCTGACGCTGAACCAGTTCATAGCCTTGTCGTACAGGCGCGTCGGCGGGCACGACCTGAATCGAGGGCATCGCGACCTGCAATCCCGTGGCGGGCAACGCCAGCGCCACCAACACACCGAGTCCTGCGAGCGCGAACGGCCACGGGTGATCGTGCAGTAGCCGCCCCCAGCGGGCGAACCGCGGGGAGCGATGCTGCTGACGCGTCGCGTACGGCAGTGCCGCGGCATTGATCCGGCCGCCCAGCGCGCCCAGCGCCGCAGGCAACAACGTCAGCGTGGCGGCGAGCACGAACACCACCGCGAGCATGATTCCCACGGCCATGGTGCGCACCGCGGGCGCCGGGACCAGGAGCACCGCCGACAGGCTGACCAGCACGGTCAGTCCGGAGAGCACGACAGCCTTGCCCGCGGTGGCCATGGTCTCGGCCACCGCCGCACGCGCATCGGCGGACTTGGTGAGCGCGTCACGGAAGCGGGCGACCAGGAACAGCGCGTAGTCGATGCCCAGCGCGAGAGCGAACATCATGGCGAAGTTCATCGCCCACACCGAGATCGGCGTGAGGTGGTTGAGCAGCACCAGACCACCGGCCGAAGCGACCAGCCCGGCCACCGTCAACAGCAGCGGAAGCCCGGCCGCGACCAGCGAGCCGAACGCCAAGACCATGATCGCCAGCGTGACCGGCCAAGAGAACAGCTCGGCCCTGATCATCGCCTCGTGGTTGGCCTTGTTGAAATCGCTCCACAGCGCCGACGCACCGGTGGGGTAGACCTCGATTCCGTCGCCGGACAGCGCGGTCAGCGCCGCCTTGTGTTCGTCGACGGCCCGCACCATCTCGTCGGTGGAGGCGTCGGCGCCCGCGATCAGGATGCCGGTGTGGCCGTCCGGGCTGATCGTCATGCCCGGCTGCGGCGCGACGACGGCCGCGAACCGGGGATCGTCGGCGAAGATCGCCGAAATCCGGCCCAATGTCCGCTGCATCGCCGGATCGGCGATGGTCTCTGTGTCGGAATGCACCACCACCTGCACCGCCGCCGAGGAATTCCCGCCGAAGTGCTGCTGGGCGAGTTCGCGAACCCGCACCGACTCCGAACCATCGGCCTGCCATCCGGCGCCGGCCAGCGAACTGAACACGCTGGGCGCCGCCGCCCCTAGCGCCACCAGCAACAACAGCCACACGCCGAACACAACCCGGGCCCGGCCGGCCATCATCGCGCCCCAGCGCGCCAACAGTCCGCCGGGTGAAACCCGGTCATGAGCGTCTACTCCGTCCTGCCCCATCAATGTCGTTGGCCGCATCGGTGCTCCCTATTTCCGCTATACGAATCGCAGCGCTCAGCCTGCTCGGACATACCCCTGGGGGCATCGGGAACTATACCCCCAGGGGTATATTGGCCACAGTGGAGTACACCACAGCGTTCCGCTCTTGCCCCGAGATACCCCTGACCGACCGAAGGAACAGACCCCTGATGGCTGACATCGAGCTCTATCTCGACCCGGTATGCCCCTTCTCCTGGGTCAGCGCCCGCTGGCTGCTCGAGACCGCGGGCGAGGACCACCGGGTGACCTTGCGACAGATGAATCTCGCCGTGCTGAACGAAGGAACCGAGGTGGACGAGAAGCAACGGCCGATGCTGGAACGCTCACGCCGCCTCGGCAGGCTCTGCGCCGCCGTCACCGACCGCCACGGAGGCGACGCGTTCGCCCGGCTCTACGCCGCGCTGGGCTCGCGCATCCACGTCGGCGGCGAACACGACGACGCGGCGATCACCACGGCGATCACCGAAAGCGGTCTCGACCCCACCCTCATCGAGACGCTCGACGACGCGAGCCTCGACCACCTGGTCAGCGCCGCCCACAACGAGAGTCAGCAGGCACTCGGCGCCACGAACGGCGCGCTCATCATCGCCGTCGACGGCCACGCTTTCGCCGGACCGGTCCTCACCGGTCCTCACCGGTCCTCCGACGGCCGATCGGGCACGAGCCCTGCTCGAAGCGCTCGTCACGCTCACCACCACCGCCGAGTTCGCCGACCTGCACCGGCCGTACCAGGGGCCACCCACCGTCGCAGGCAAGAACAAGTAGTCTCCTCCGGCAAGGTCACCCGAGCACGCCCAGATCGCGCACCGCACCAGCGCCCGGCTCCCCGATAGGACCTGGCGCTCAGCGAACCGCCGCCACCCAGTAGCGCTCACCGACCCGCGCCAACTCCCCCACCGCGACCCAACAGCGCTCAGCGAACCCGCGCCAACTCCCCCGCCGCGACCCGATAGCGCTCGGCGATCAATCGGACCACAGCCGGATGCACGCCGATGGGCTCGGCGACGCCGTCCGCGCCCGCCTCGTGCAGGCGTTGCTGGAACAGGCCGTGCGCGAGCAGATACGAGGCGACGAACACCCGGCCCGCACCCGCCTGGCGAAGTTCGGCGACGACGTCCGGCACGCGCGGCGCACCGGTCGCGACGTAGCCGATGCGAACTCCCGTGCCGAGACGCTCGGCCAGCAGGCCGGCCGCGCGCCGGACATCCTGCCTGGCGCGGGCGTCCGAGGAACCCGCGGCGGCGAAGACCACCGCATCACCCGGGCGCCAGCCCGCCGCGCGC
>NZ_BAFR01000157.1 GCF_000308435.1 Nocardia araoensis NBRC 100135
CTGAACATCAGGCCCGCCGAGGGACCTCCGATGTCGGCGAGGTTGAACGCGACCTCCAGCGGCGGCCGGGCGCCCTCACCCGGCGTCACGCCGAGGTAGCCCTTGGCCGGGTCGTCGGGGCGGGCGCCGAGCACGATCGTCGCGGTCTGCTCGGCGTTGCCGCGCCGGAACACCACGGTCAGCGCGCTGCCGGGCGCCTGGGAGCCGACCGCCGCGACGACGTCCTCGGGCGCTGCCACGGGTGTGCCGTTGATGCTGATCAGTTCGTCGCCCGCGCGCAGCGCGTCATGGGCGGGCCCGTCGTCGGACACCTTGCGCAGCAGCACGACGGTCGGCAGGTTCAGGTAGTGCAGTGCGGCGACCTCGGCGTTGCCCTCGGAGTCCTTGAAGTCCTCCTGGTTGGACTTGTCGATCTCCTCCCGCGAGACGTTGGGCGGGTAGACCTCCGAGCGCGGCACCAGGCCGTGCTTGCCGCTGGCCCAGAAGCCGAACGCCTCGAAGATGCTCAGCCCGTCGCGCACCGACACCGTGGTCATGTTGAGATGGCCCGTGGTCGGATCGACCTGGGTGCCCTGCACATCGACGACGTCCTTGCCGTCCACCGTGCCGAGGGTGTTGAAGGTGGGGCCGGGCCCGAGTGCGACGAACGGCACAGTCAGCACGCTGCCGACGACGCCGAGCACGAGCACCGGGATCAGGGCGGCCACCAGGGTGAGGATCCGACGATTCACCTGGACCACAGTAGTGACAGCCCGCGGCGCGAGTGGCCGGAGGCGGTCATTTCGCCCGGGCGCGCCGCCGCCGATTTCGCGCCGCGCGAACACAGGGATGCTGTGCTACCCGCGTAACGTAAAGAGCATGAACGACCTCCCCTTCGGATTCTCGAACCGCGACGACGACGATCGCAAGCGCGGTGACGAGCCGAGCGGTCCCGGCCCGAACGACCCGTTCGGTTTCGGTATCGGTGGGTCCGGCGCGGGCGGATTCGACCCGGCGCAACTCGGGCAGATGCTGACCTCGCTCGGCCAGATGCTCAGCGGCATGGGGCAACCGGGGTCGGCGCAGGCCGGGCCGGTGAACTACGACGTCGCCAAGCGGCTGGCCCGCCAGCAGCTCGGCTCGACCGTCGCCCCGGTGAGCTCGGGCGCCGCGAGCGCGGTGGCCGACGCCGCGCACCTCGCCGAACTCTGGCTCGACAGCGCGACCACCCTGCCCGCGGGCGCCACCAAGACGGTCGCGTGGACCGCCAACGACTGGATCGAGCAGACCCTGCCCACCTGGCAGCGGCTGTGCGACCCGGTCGCCGAGCAGATCTCGGGCATGTGGACCGCGGCGCTGCCCGAGGAGGCCAGGCAGTTCGCCGCGCCGATGGTCGGCATGCTGGGCCAGATGGGCGGCTTGGCCTTCGGGTCGCAGCTCGGCCAGGCGCTCGGCCAGCTCGCCAAAGAGGTGTTGACCTCCACCGACATCGGCCTTCCGCTCGGTCCCACCGGCACCGCGGCGCTGCTGCCCGCGGCCATCTCGGAGTTCAGTGCCGGCCTGGAGCAGCCGGAAAGCGAGATCCTGGTGTTCCTCGCCGCGCGGGAGGCCGCCCACCAGCGGCTGTTCGCGCACGTGCCGTGGCTGCGCCAGCAGGTGCTCGGCGCGGTCGAGGACTACGCGCGGGGCATCCGGATGGACTTCTCCGCGATGGAGCAGGCCGCGCAGAACATCGACCCGATGTCGCTGACCGATCCGTCGAAGCTCGAGGAGATCTTGGCGCAGGGCACATTCGAGCCGCAGACCACGCCCGAGCAGAAGCAGGCGCTGGAACGGCTGGAAACGCTGCTGGCGCTCATCGAAGGCTGGGTGCAGGTGGTCGTCGCCGACGCCGTGGGCGACCGCTTGCCCGGCGCGGGCGCGCTGGCGGAGACGCTGCGCAGGCGGCGCGCCACCGGCGGTCCCGCGGAGCAGACCTTCGCGACGCTGGTCGGCCTGGAGTTGCGTCCGCGCAAGCTGCGCGAGGCGGCGGCGCTGTGGCGCAGGCTCACCAGCGACGCGGGCATGACCGCCCGCGACCGCGTATGGGCGCACCCCGACCTGCTGCCGGATTCCGACGATCTGGACTCCCCCGCCGGCTTCATCGACTCGGTCATCGGCGGCGGCGCCACGGTGTTCGACGATCCGCTCGCGCAATTGGCCGAAACCGAGGCGCGCGAGCGAGCCGCGCGCGAGCAAAAGGACGATGACACCGGTCCCGACCTGGGCAAAGAGGGCGGCGCATCCTCCTGACGCAGGCTGTGGATGACACGAAATCCTGTGGATAACTGAGGGTTTGAACACCGGTCGCACCACGCGCGGTTCGCATACTGATGACATGACAACGATGTGTCGCGGTCCGCGATTGCGCCCGAGGGTGACCGTTCTGGTCCGCCCGGCCGGTGTCGTCCAGCTCGGGTGCGATCCGGAAACCGCGGTCGTACTCGATCCGGAAGGCATGGACGCCGAGACCGTCGTCGCTTTCCTGCGCCTGCTCGACGGTCTGCGCACCAAACCGCAGATCATCTGGCGCGCAGGGGAATGCGGTATCGATGCCGAACGCGCCGTGGCATTGCTCACGCTGGTCGACGAGGCCGGATTGCTGGACCACCCGGAGGACCGGGCCGGTCATGTGCGAGCAGTGCGAGTGCACGGACTCGGGCCGCTGTCGGACGCGGTGTCGGCCGGCTTGCGGGCGCTCGGTATGCGGCCGAGCCGTTCCCGGGAGTACCCGTCAGGTACGGCGACGGTGCGGTCCTGGGGAGCCGACCTCGTGGTGCTCGCCGACACGCTGATGCCGGATCCCCGGCTGGTGAGCGACTTGGTGCTGCACCGGATCCCCCATCTGCAACTGCGCATCCGAGACAGCAAGGGCGTCGTCGGCCCCTTGGTGCTGCCCGGCCTCACCAGCTGCCTGCGCTGCGCCGACCTGATCCGCGCGCAGAACGACACCGACTGGCCACACCTGGCGGCCCAACTACTCGGCCGCATCGGCCACGCCTCGCCCGCCGGAATCGCCGCCACCACGGCAATCGCCCTCGCCGAACTCGAGACGATCATCGACGGCTCACCCCGGCGAACCCCCGCCACCTTGAACGCGACGCTGGAACTGGACCTGGATTCACACACCCTCGATCGGCGCGAATGGAACCGCCATCCCGAGTGCGGGTGTGCGCACGTTTCCGCTGGACACGGCCATGAAAGCCGAGCGTGATCAAGATTGCCGTGGCCGATGGGCCGATCCTTCGCCATGATGGGTACGTGTCTGAGATCGTGCGCCGTCGCTCGTCCCGCAACGCCAAGTTGGCCAAGATTCCGCTCGGCATAGCCGGGCGGGCGGCCGTGGGGTTCGGCAAGAAGCTCGCCGGAGGCGACAAGTCCGAGATCAACGCGCAGCTCAATCAGAAGGCCGCCGAGCAGCTGTTCACGGTGCTCGGCGAGCTCAAGGGCGGGGCGATGAAGTTCGGGCAGGCACTCAGCGTGATGGAGGCCGCGGTCCCCGAGGAGTTCGGCGAGCACTATCGCGAGGCGCTCACCAAGCTGCAGGCCGCCGCGCCGCCGATGCCGGCCGCGACCGTCCACCGCGTGCTGGACCAGCAGCTCGGCACCCAGTGGCGTACCCGCTTCCGTGAGTTCGACGACACCCCGGCCGCGTCGGCCAGCATCGGGCAGGTGCACCGGGCGGTCTGGTCGGACGGGCGCACCGTCGCGGTGAAGGTGCAGTACCCCGGCGCCGACGAGGCGCTGCGCGCGGACCTCAAGACCCTGAACCGCATGTCCGGTCTGGTCGCTTCGGTGATCCCCGGCGCGGACGTGAAGCCGATTCTCGCCGAGATCACCGAACGCACCGAAGAAGAGCTGGACTACCGCAACGAAGCGGCCAACCAGCGCGCTTTCGCCAAGGGCTTCGACGGGCACGGCGAGATCGTGGTGCCGAAGGTGGTGGCGAGCGCGCCGAAGGTGATCGTCACCGAATGGCTGGACGGCGTCCCCGTCTCCACGATCATCAAGCAGGGCGCCGAGGATCCGGAGGGCACCCGCGCGCTGCGCAATCGCGTCGCGGCGCTGATGGGACGGTTCCACTTCTCCTCCCCGGAGGTCGTCGGGCTTCTGCACGCCGACCCGCACCCGGGCAATTTCATGATGCTGCCCGACGGCAAGCTGGCGGTCATCGATTTCGGCGCCTGCGCCCCGATGCCCGAGGGGTTTCCCCCGGTGCTCGGCCGAATGCTGGCCTTGGCGGTCGAGGAGCGCTTCGCCGAACTCACCGAGCTGCTGTACGACCACGGCTGGGTAATCCCCGGCCGAGTGGTCACCCACCAGGAGATCGCCGACTACCTGCGGCCGTTCACCGACCCCATCCAGGCCGACTCGTTCCACTTCACCCGCAGGTGGATGCAGCGGGTGGCGGGCAAAGCTTCCGAGATCTCCAGCCCCGAAATGAAAACCGCACGCGCACTGCAACTTCCGGCGCAATACGTGATGATCTTCCGGGTACTCGGCGGCTCCGTGGGCATTCTGGCGCAACTCGACGCCGAACTGCCGTTCATGCAATTGGTCCGCACCTGGATGCCCGGCTTCACCGAGGAACGCACGGCCTCCTGAGCTGAACTCCCCTCAGCTCGGTCGAAGCCATAGGCCGCGGCACCACGCAGACCAGCCGCCCACCACGTGAAACGGTGGGCGGCTGGCCTGCTTTCTCGTTCGTTGGCTCGGCCCGTGCCGGGACCGACCGAATCGAGCACATCGACCGGAGGGAGGGAAGTCACTCCCCGGCTCATGCCGGGACCGCGACCTTGCGCGGACGACCACGGGGACGCTTGCGGGCGATCACGACACCCTGGTCGAAGATCTCACCGCCCCAAACACCCCACGGCTCACGACGATCCATGGCTGCGCTCAGGCAGCCCTTGCGGATCGGGCAGGTCGCGCACAGCGCCTTGGCCTGCTCCAACTGGACCGGGCTCTCGGCGAACCAGAGGTCCGGATCTCCAGCACGGCAGGGCAGGACCTTGGTGATCTCCTGGGTCCGAGTAGGCGACGCCACGGTTCGGCATGTCACGTCAGTAGCGGCCTGCGGCCAACCCTGTGCGGTGAACACGTCGTTCTCCTTCAGCTCGTTGCAGCGGTTCGTTTGTTGTGGCGAAACCGGTGCCGGTCGGCTGAAGGGCCGGAGAATACTGGCCACGGTTTCGCTGTCGGGCGATCCGTGGCCAGGAGGTCGGGGAGGAGTTCCCTACCTAGGTCGACATCTGTGTCGAGACCTGATCACGGTCGCTGGGTGTGCGGTGCGGAGGCGTGCTGCCCGCAGATCCGCCGGCTCGAAGCCGGCTTCATCCGCGAAGACACCGACTGCTGCCTCGACAGCCGTCGGGTGCCAGCCCGCGCTGGGCTTGCCCTGAATCTGGGTACGGATCGACGCATGCATGGCAGCGCATTTCACTTGCGTGCCGGATGTGCCGAACGCACCGATTCCGGACAGACCGATCCCCTGCAAGGCGAGGATCCCCCGGGAGGCCGCCATGGGCGCATAGACCGCAACGCCACTGGCGCCGAAGTTCATGATGTTGTCCATTGCTCTGCCTCCCTCCTGTACTCGTTGTGTGTCGGTAACTGTGCGCGCCGAGATGCCCTCCCGGTGCGTGAAATCCACCATAGGCAAGATCGCCGAGCGGGACAACCTATTTTCTACCTGCGGTTTTGTGATGTGGATCGAAGCCGGGACGCGACGATGGCGAGAACCTCGGCGCCGAACTGGTCGATCTTCTTGGCGCCGATGCCCGCGATCGCGGCCAGCGCGGCGTCGTCGGCGGGCAGTTGTTCGGCGATCGCGGTGAGCGTGGTGTCGGTGAACACGACGAATTCCCGCACCCGCAACGCCTCCGCCTTCTCCGCCCGCCAATCCCGCAGTGCGGCAAGCAATTCCGGGTCCAGCTCGGCCGGGCAGCGACGACAGCGGCCCAGCATGGTCGCGTAGGTCCCGATCAGCGGTTTCGCGCAGACCCGGCAGGTCGGGCGGACGCCGTTCGGGGCCGACGGCGGCGCCGCGATCCGCGACGCGGGCGAATCGTCGGGTACCAGGCCGTTGAGGAAGCGTGAACGCCGCCTGCTGCGCCTGCCGCCCTCGTTCCTGGCCAGCGCCCAGGACAGTCGCAGATGTTCGCGCGCCCTGGTGACCCCGACGTAGAGCAGCCGCCGCTCCTCCTCGAGCGCCGCCTCGTCGGCGACCGAGCCGTCGTCGGCGAGGACGTGCGCGATCGGCATGGTGCCGTCGGACAGTCCGACGAGGAACACCGCGTCCCACTCCAAGCCCTTGGCGGCGTGCAAGGAGGCCAACGTGACGCCCTGCACCGTGGGTGGGTGCCTGGCCTCGGCGCGATTCGCGAGTTCACGCAGCAGCCCGGTGAGGTCGAGCCGGTCGTCGTGGCCGACCAGTTCCTCGGTCAGCCGCACCAGGGCGACCAGCGAGGTCCAGCGTTCGCGCGCCTGGGCGCCCGCGGGTTCGGTGGCGGTCAGGCCGAGCGGGGCGAGCACCGCGCGGACCAGCGAGACCAGGGAGTTGCCGCTGCGCGCCTGGTCGGGCAGGTCGTCGCGGGAGGCGGCCTGCCGCAGCGCCTGCACGGCCTGCCTGACCTCCACGCGCGCGAAGAAGCCCTCGCCACCGCGCACCTGGTAGGGGATGCCGCGCTCGGTGAGCGCCTGCTCATAGCTCTCCGAGTGGGCGTTGATCCGATAGAGCACGGCGATCTCGGCGGCCGGCGTGCCCGCCGCGATGAGCTTGCCGATCGCCTCGGCCACCGCCGCCGCCTCCGCGGGCGCGTCGTCGTATTCGGCGAACACCGGCTCGGGTCCGTCGGCACGCTGGCCGATCAGTTGCAGCCTGGTGCCCGCGATGCGGCCGCGCGCCGCTCCGATCACCCGATTGGCCAGCGACACCACCTGCGGGGTCGAGCGATAGTCGCGCTCCAGCCGCACCACGGTGGCATCGGGGAAGCGGCGGGAGAAGTCCAGCAGGAAGCTCGGCGTGGCTCCGGTGAACGAATAGATGGTCTGGTTGGCATCGCCGACGACGGTGAGGTCGTCGCGGTCGCCGAGCCACGCGTCGAGCACGCGTTGTTGCAGCGGCGTGACGTCCTGGTACTCGTCCACGACGAAACTGCGGTAGCGGCCGCGGAATTCGTCGGCCACCGCGGGATAGTCCTCCAGCGCGGCCGCCGTATGCAGCAGCAGGTCGTCGAAATCCAGCAGCAGCCCGTCCGGCGTCGCCTTGAGCTTCTCGTAACCCGCGTAGACATCCGCGACCCGCAGTGCCTCATAGGGTGTCTCGCGCCGCTGCTTCGCGACCGCCGCCGTGTAATCCTCCGGTGCGATGAGCGAGGCTTTCGCCCACTCGATCTCGCTCAGCAGGTCACGCACGCTGTCGGTGGCCGTGGACAGCCCGGCCCGGTGCGCCGCCTGCGCGACGATCGGGAACTTGGCATCGATCAGCCGCCACGGCACGTCACCGACGATCTGCGGCCAGAAGTACTTCAGCTGCCGCAACGCCGCCGCATGGAACGTGCGCGCCTGCACCTGGGCCGCTTCGCCGCCCAGGCCGAGCGCACGCAGCCGGGTACGCAGCTCACCCGCGGCGCGAGCGGTGAACGTGACCGCGAGCACCTGATCCGCTTTGACGTGCCCCTGCGCGATCTGATGCGCGATGCGATAGGTGATGGTCCTGGTCTTGCCGGTGCCCGCGCCCGCGAGCACGCACACCGGGCCGCGCGGCGCCCGCACGGCGGCGGCCTGCTCGGGATCGAGGTCTGCGAGGTCGAGAGCGGGCACGCAGTCCATCATGACAGCGCCCACCGACAAGCGGCCGGTCGCGGTCGGGGACCCGCCCGCCAGTAGGTCGGCGGGAAGGCAGCGGTGGCCCTGCTGCGCAACCGACCGCCGTGCCACGCCCGCATCGCCGCCTCGGGGCGGCCGGGTACGTAGCGTTCAGCGGTCGCGCAGCAGCCGCAAAGAGCGAGCGAAGTCGCCGTCCCGGGCGCCGAGCGGCGCGAAGAACTCCGCGTCGCACCCCTCGACCGCGACGATCGCCCGGTTCACCAGCGCCATGCCCGCCTCGGTGGCGACCAGGGCCTTCGCCCGGCGATCGCTCGGGTGATCGCGGCGTTCGATCAGGCCCTTCTGCGCCAGCGTGCGCAACACCTGGGAGGTCATCATCGGATCGGTGGCGGCGTATTCGGCCAGGTCACGCTGCCGCACCGGATCCGCGCGGCCCGCGGCGAGGTAGGTGAGGGAAGCCAGCAGCACGAATTGCACGTGGGTCAGGTCGAAGGGGGCGAGCGCGGCGCGCTGCGCCGCCTGCCAGCGATTGGTCACCTGCCACAGCAACAGGCCCGGACTCTCCTCGGCCGTGCGAAATCTGGAACGCAGCTTTCCGTCCCCCGCCTCGTGCATCGGCCTCCCTCACTCGTCGGTCATCTCCCGCGCGATCAGCGCGTAGTCGTGCGGGCTGAGTTCTATCAGGCCGCGACGCAGAACCATCCCCCAGTTCGGCACGCCGGTGAGGTCCAGTTCGTCGCGCAGCGCATCGATCGGGGTCTCCCGCGCTTCGGCTCGGTAGCTGACCGAACGACGCCACGGCCGGAAGCAGCCGTCCTCCTGCGGGTCGGCCTGCCAGGCCGGACGGTCGTCGATGGTGCCGATCGCGGTGAACGAACGCACCGGCGCACCGGCACGCATGCCCTCGCGCGGCGAGTAATACACCAACCCGTCGCCCGGCCGCATGCGTTCGACCGCCGCGCGCTTGCCGTGGTTTGCCTGGGCGATGCCCAGCTCGACACCGCGCCGGACATGTTCCCGGGAGACGACGGCCAGCCAGTACTTCGCGCTCGAACCGGTGGCGCTCATGCCGGGACCCCCTCGGCGACGGCCACCAGGGCGTCCAGGTCGGGCTGCACGGATTTCGCCAGGTCCCCGCCCAGAATCCGGGTCCACAACAAGCGCAGCGGTCCGTCGATCGAGACCGTCACGGTGACCGTGGTGCGGTCTTCCGCGACGGCGACCTCGTGGGCGAAGGTGAGCCGCGCGCCGAACAGCTTCGAGACATCGACGAACTCACGGTCGGTCAGGCGCGCGACGACGAACCGGATCTTCGGGCCGCCTTTCGGCCGCAACGTTCCGGTGACGCCCTCGGCGAACGGTCCGTCCAAGCGCACCCACTCGGTGTCGGTGTTCCACTCCGGCCAGGTGGCCACCTCGGCCCAGCGGGCGAAGAAGGCGGTCGGCGGTGCGCTGGAGGTGGCGTGCGCGGTGGCGATGATCGTCATGGATTTAGTATGCGCGCATACTAAATCTCACGCAAGTGGCGTCGAAATGGTTCGAGTTGGAACAGTGAGCCGTCCTCCGGCGTTGCAGTGTCCGTGACTGACGCGAACCCCACCCTGACGATGTACTCCACCACCTGGTGCGGCTACTGCCGCAGGCTGAAGAAGCAGCTGGAGGAGGCGGGCATCAGCTATGTCGAGATCGACATCGAGCAAGACCCGGCGTCGGCGGAGTTCGTCGGCAGCGTGAACGGGGGCAACCACGTCGTGCCCACCGTGAAGTTCGCCGACGGTTCCACCGCGACGAACCCGTCGCTGGCGGCGGTCAAGCAGGTCCTCGCCGGTCTGTCCTGATCAGCCGCCGCGCGCGGGTCGCACCGGCCCGCGCGCTAGTCGATCGCGGCCCAGGATTCGATGATGGTGCGCGCGATGGAGATCGAACCGGGCAGCAGCAGCCGGGTCTCCCCGTCCCGGTTCGACCAGTCGCCCACGGCCAACGCTTCGCGCACCTGCGCGCGAGTGAACCAGTCGGCCTCGGCGATCTCGCCGTCGGAGAAGGTCAGCGGCTGCGCGGGATCGGCCAGCGCGGCGAACCCGAGCATCAGCGAGCGCGGGAACGGCCACGGCTGGCTACCCAGGTAGCTGATCTCACGCACGTCGAGGCCCACCTCCTCGCGCACCTCGCGCTCCACGCAGCGCTCCAGCGACTCGCCCGCCTCGACGAACCCGGCCAGCAGCGAGAACAGCGACTTCGGCCAGCTGCTCTGGCGGGCGAGCAGCACCCGCTCACCGCCGTCGTGGATCAGGCAGATCACCGCCGGATCGATGCGCGGGAATTCCTCGTAACCGCTCTCGGTGACGCGCGACCAGCCTGCCTTCGCCGACGTGGTGACGGCGCCGTCCGCGCCGTGGAACCCGGCCTTGTCGTGCCAGTTCAGCAGGGCGATCGCGGTGGAGAGCAACCCGGCGGTGCGGTCGTCGACGGCGCCGCCGGCCAAGGCGCGCAGGTCGGTCAGCGCGCCCTCCAGCTCCGGATCGCGCACCGCCCACAGATGGACGCCATCCTCGACACCGAGGAACACCGCGGCCGGGCTGGGTTCGGCGGACAATTCCACGGCCGCGTCCAGGACCAGGGCGCCCTCCTCGATGCGCACTTGCCCGCGGCGGTTGACCCGCAGAAGTTTGGCCTCGGCCCAGCCCTCCTTCAGGGCTCGGGCATCACCTCGGATCTGCTCGGCCCGGTCGACGACAGAACGGGACAGCAATGGAACACTATTGAGCTGGAATGCCGACACGGTTCGAGACTATCGCGCCCGAGCTACCCGCCCGGTTCGCGCCGTGATCACTTACTCGCTCGTCGGATGTACAGCAGTTTGTCGCCCGCCTCGACCGCGTCGACTTCCGGCTCGCCCACCCGATAGAGCACCCCGTTGCGCACCACGCCGAGGACGATATCGCTGAGATGCCGTGGCGATCCGCCGATCTCGGACGGCTCCACTTCGCGTTCGGCGACGGCGAAGCCCTCCTCCGGGGTGAGCAGGTCCTCCATCATCTCCACGACCGTGGGCGTGGTGGTCGCGATGCCGAGCAACCGGCCCGCCGTCTCCGAGGACACCACCACCGAGTTGGCGCCGGACTGCCGCACCAGGTGGGTGTTCTCCGCCTCCCGGATCGACACCACGATCTTGGCGGCCTTGTTCAGCTCCCGGGCGGTCAGGGTGACCAGCACGGCCGTGTCGTCGCGATTGGTGGCGACGACCACCGAGTCGGCATGCTGCACACCGGCCAGCCGCAGCACGTCGGATTGGGAGGCCGAGCCGTGCACCGTGACCAGCCCGGCGTTCGCGGCGGCCTCCAAGGCGACCACGTCGGTGTCGACCACCACGATGTCGGCGGGCTGCACCCCGTCGCCGAGCATGGCGTCGATCGCGGTCCGCCCCTTCGTGCCGTATCCGACGACCACGGTGTGATTGCGCACGGTGTGCCTCCATCGCTGAATCTTGAAAGCCTGCCGGGAACGTTCGGTCAGCACGCCCAGCGTGGTTCCGACCAGGACGATCAGGAACAGGATGCGCAGTGGGGTGATGATGATGATGTTCGCCAGCCGCGCCTCGGGCGTCACCGGATGGATGTCGCCGTATCCGGTGGTCGACAGCGACACGGTCGCGTAGTAGAACGCGTCCAGGAACGACAGTTCGTTACCCGAGTTGTCGTGGTAGCCGCTGCGACCGAGGTACACCACCAGCGCGGCCAGGAACAGCAGCGCCGTCGCGAACAGCACCCGTCTGGTCAGCGAAATCCACGGGCTGGTCTGCACTTCCGGGATGCGCAGTACACCGACCAGGGCGAAATCGGGGCGGCTGGCCAAGCCGAGGCCGCGCGCTCGGTCACCGAACACCTGGCACACCCGTCGTTTCGCCGCTCGTGTCGGTCATACCCGGTAATCCTTGTCCCTCCGGCACACCGGGGAGCCTACTGTGTTTATTTGGCCGCGACTGCGTCGCGGCGTGTTCGCGGCCCTCTTGTGGCTCGCGTTTGCGCGACCGCCGCTTGCTCCTTCGTCGCGTACGCGGCGGCCGCGCAAACGCGAGCCGGGCCGCGAACGGAACAGGCTCGGTCTCGCTTCGCTCGAAAGACGTGGTTGCGGTGCGCCGGGCGCGTCGGTCTCGAAGCTCGCTACCCGGTGTACGCGGTTCGTCGTGGCTGCCGGTTGCTCGGACTCGGTGCGGGCGAGAAACCGGGGGGAGGTTCGCGGCGGACGGTCCTCGGGTCCGCGTCGACGTGACCCGGGGTCGACGTGCGGCGGTATGGATGTAAGGCTGCCTCATGGCAGAAAACACGCTGACGCCCGTGTCCGATGGTGGGCGGCGGCCCGCGTTGGCCCTGGCCGCCCTGCTGTTCGGTGCGGGGGTGTTGCATTTCGTCCGGCCGAAACCCTTCGATTCGACCGTGCCGCGCTTCCTGCCGGGACGCGCCCGCGACTACACCTACGCCTCCGGCGTGGCCGAGATCGGCGTCGCCACCGCCTTGGCGGTACCGCGCACGCGCGGCTTCGGCGGACGGCTCGCGGCGCTGCTGTTCATCGCGGTGTTCCCGGCCAACGTGCAGTTCGCCGCGGACATGCTGGCCAGCGAGAAGGCGCCCCGGCTGATGAAGGTCGGCTCGGTCGTGCGGCTTCCGTTGCAGATCCCGCTGATCACTCAGGCGCTGGCGGTGAGCCGGCGGGCGCGGCGTTCCTGATCAGTTCGGCCAGTTCCTCCGGACCGGCCAGGTTCGCGGGCGCGATGGTGCGACCGGTGCGCACGTAGTGGAACGCGGCGCCGATCCGAGGCAGCATCTCCTGCTCGGGCCGTCCCTCGCGGGCGGCCATCAACCGCGCCCACGCCAGGCGATAGACGGCCAGCTGCATGGCGACCGCCGGTTCCTCGGCGGCGCTCGGCTCGGCTCCGGTCTTCCAGTCGACCACGATCCAGCCGCCGCCGGGTTCGGCGAACACCGCGTCCATCCGGCCGCGGATCACCGTGCCCGCGATCGAGGTCTCGAACGGGATCTCGACCTCGATCGGGCTGCGATCGGCCCAGCGCGAGTTCAGGAACGCCTCCTGCATCGCGGTCAGCTCGGCGTCCAGGCTCGCATCGGCGCCGCCGTCGGCCGCGCCGGGCAGTTCGTCCAGACCGAGCAGGCGGGTGGAGCCGAACCACCGCTGCACCCAGGCGTGGAACGCGGTACCCCGGCGGGCGAGCGGATTCGGCGGGTAGGGCAACGGACGACGCAGGCGGGCGGCGAGCTTCGCCGGGTCGGCCCGCAGCTCGACCAGGGCGGTCGCCGCGATCTGTCCGGGTAGTTCCACCTCTTCGTCGGTGGCCGCGGCCGCGTGGTGTTCGGCGAGCAAGGCGTCGACGTCGGCGGCCCAGCCTTCCGGATCGCCGGGGTCCGGCGCGGAGCCGGTGTCCTGCGGCCGGTACATGTCGTCCGGCGGGGGCGGAGCGAAGCCGGTCGCGGCGTATGCCGGTTCGTCGGCGGACAGATACTCCTCCACCGGGTCCGGCGCCGAACCGAAATACGGCTCGATATCCGCGTAGGGATCGGCGTATTCGATGGAAGTGAAGTCTCCCCCGGAATCGTCGGGCGGGTAGTCGTCGTCGAGTGGATAGTGAGCCGTGTCGTCCGCGAACCACGGCTCGTCGGCGGGTGGGTAGTGGCCCGACTCTTCCGCAAACCCCGAACCATCACCACGCGGACGGTCACCCGGTGCAGCCACCAACCCCGACCGATCACCACGCGGTTCGTAGGCCGACTCATCCCGAAATTCGGGCTCGTCGGCGGGTGGCGCGGGCGGTGTCTCGGCACCGGCGCTGCGGCTCGGGGCGGCGGCGCCGGGCGGCTGCGAACCACGGTGCCCGCCATCGGCGGGACGGGCGCGCAGGTTCGCCAAGGCGGCGCGGACCAACGCGGCGCCCTGTTCGATGGTGCCGCGGCGGTCGCCGAGCGGGTCGCGCGGCCACTCGGCGGTCGCGGGATCGTCGGTGAACGGGTTGACGGCGTCGGCGGCGGGCGGGTCGTCCCAGCGGTCGATCGCCAAGACGTCGTACGCCGGGCTGTCCGGGTCCTGGTGCGCGTGCTTCAGTTCCAGCAGGAAGTCCGAGGGGCCTTTCGGGGTGCTGCCGGTCTCCGCCCAGTAGTGGGCCGAAACCAGCAGCACCCGTTCGGTTCTGGTGAGCGCGACGTAGAACAGGCGGCGTTCCTCGTCGATCCGGCGGCGCTCCAGCGCCTCCCTGTGCGCCTTGATCGCACGGTCGAGGTCCGCGCGGTCGTACAGGTCGGTGAGTTCGAGCACCGGCACGCCCTCGGCCGCGTCTTCCTGCTGACGGTCACCCCGCAGCGACGTGGGCAACTCGGCGAGCGCGCCCAGCCATGTGCCGGAACCGACTTTGGACGGGAAAACGCCCTCCACCACGTGTGGAACCGCGACGATCTCCCATTCCAGGCCCTTCGCCGCGTGCACGGTCAGCACCTGCACCCGGTCCTTGGCGACCTCGACCTCGCCCGGCTCCAGCCCGTTCTCGACCTCCTCGGCGGCGGTGAGGAACGCCAGCAGTCCACCCAGCGAGGCTCCGGTTTCCGCGGCGTACCCGGCCACCACCTCGGCGAACGCGTCCAGATGCTCGCGTCCGGCCCCCGTGCCCGCCATGGCTCGCCGGGTCTGGGTCTCCACACCGACACCGATGGTGCGCTCGACGTCGGCGACCAATTCCGCCAACGGCTGACCGCTGCGTTCGCGCAACGCGGCCAGTTCCCGTCCCAGCGCCTCGATGCGGGCGAAACCGGCGGACGAATACTGCTCGGGCGGACCGGGATCGGCGATCGCGTCGGCCAGCCCCGCCTGTTCGGCCGGCTCCGGGGCCACTTCGCGCAATGCGTCGTCCAGCGCGGCGCCGTCGGCGATCTCGGCCGGGCCCTCCGACCCGGGGCGCCGGATGGACAGGTCCTTGGCGCGGCGGGCGAGCGCCGCGATGTCGGCGACCCCGATGCGCCAGCGCGCGCCGGTCAGCACGCGCATGGCGGCGCTGCCCGAGCCCGGTTCGGCGATCAGCCGCAGGGTGGCGACGACGTCGGCGACCTCCGGCGTGGCGAGCAAGCCGCCGAGCCCGACGATCTCCACCGGAAGGCCCTGTGCGCGAAGGGCTTCCGCCAGTGGAGCGGCATCGGCATTGCGGCGCACCAGAACGGCGGACGTGGGCGGTTGCTGTCCTTCCGCGCGTCGAGCGGCCCACTCCGCGGCGATGCGCTCGGCCATCCACGAACGTTCATCGGCGACGGTGGCGGTCAGCGCCAGCGCCACCACCCCCGGGCCCGCGTCGGGCTTGGCGCGCAGAGCGTCGACCGTCACTCCGCCGCTTTCGGATGCCCTGCGCCGCAATGGTTCCGCGACCAGATTCGCCAGTGCCAGCGCTTCCGGCGGATTGCGCCAGCTGGTCAGCAACGACAACGTCGGGGCGGGCACGCCCGGGGCACTGGGGAAGTCGGTGGCGAACCGGGGCAGGTTCGCCGCCGAAGCGCCACGCCAACCGTAGATGGACTGCATCGGGTCGCCGACGGCGGTTACGGCGAGGCGTTGCGTTTCGTGGGCGCGCTGGTCTTCCCGTCTCGCCGCAACGTGTGGGTCGTGCGCACCGGAGAATCGCGAGTGTTCCTCTTCAACAGTGTCTTTCGTATCGACACTCGCTGACCGCGCGCCCTGCGCGGAGTCCCCAGGGGGCGCATCGGCAGTCGATGTCGGCCCTCCGCTCGGAGGCCGATCCGAATCCGCCTTCGCGAAGCGCGGTTCGCGGCCACCTGGAGCGGCCCGATCGAGGGCACCGGCCGCCGACGACCCGGGCCGATCGGCGACCGAATCCAGCGCATCTCCGGCTGAGACGCCCGTGGGTGACGAATCATCGTCCTCGCCGCGCGGATCGCCCTCCGTTCGCGGAGGGGTGTCGTGCCGCTGCGGTGGAAAACCGTGCTGCGATGTCGCGTCTCCCGGGGCGCCGCCGAACAACGCGGAGAGCAGCACCCGCTGGGCGTGGCCGGTGTCCTGGTATTCGTCGAGCAGGATCAAACGGAAACGGGCGCGTTCGGCCGCGGCGACCTCGGGGTGCTCGGCGGCCAGTCGCGCGGCGAGGGACATCTGCGCGCCGAAGTCCAGTGCGCCGCGTCGGCGCAATGCCTCGGCGAGTTGCTGCACCAGCGGCAGCAGCGCTACCCGTTCCCGCTGCACCTGCACGATGTTCAACAGCGACTGGCTCGGCCCGCCCCGCTGTCGCGGTCCCGCGGGCAGCGTGTGCACCAGCTTCGCCAGTTCGGTGTGCGCCTCGGCCAGTTCCTCCGGCTCGACCAGATGCTCGGCCAGCTGGCCGGACAGCGCGAGCACCGCCTCGGTGACCGACACCGGGGTGCGGTCGGTCTCCAGGTCGCCGTCCCAGGTGCGCACCACCTGATGGGCGAGCTGCCAGAGTTGGGTCACGGTCAGCAGGGTCGCCGAGGGCTCCACCGGGAGCAGCAGGCCGTGTTCGGTGAGCAACCTGCCCGCGTACGAGTGGTAGGTGCTGATCTCCGGCTCCGCGCCGGTCAGCTGGGCGCGCAGGCGGCCGCTCGGATCGAGTTCGCGCAGCAGCGGCGCCCCGGCGAGCCGGGCCAACCTGGTCCGGATCCGGGCGGTCAGCTGCTGGGCGGCTTTGCGCGTGAAGGTCAGCCCGAGCACTTCGTCCGGCAGCACGAGGCCGTTCGCGACCATCCACACCACCCGGGCGGCCATCGTCTCGGTCTTGCCCGCGCCCGCGCCCGCGACCACGAGGGTGGGGCCAGGCGGCGCCGCGATCACGGCGGCCTGCTCGTCGGTGGGCGGCGGCAGACCGAGCGCCTGCGCCAGCTGATGCGGTGTCACCCGGCCGGTCACGGCGGCGCCCCGGCGCCCGGCCGGGGCGGGACCGAGAGCGCGCTCACTCGTCGGTCACCTGCCTCCCGCTGTCCTGCACGGGGCAGCTGCCCGCCACCGCGCAGTGGCGGCATCCGTCGTTGCGCATGGCGAGGTAGCTGGGGCCCTGCGTGGCCGAGGCGGCCCGGTGGATCGTGTCGCGCCAGTGCTCGAGCGCCTCGGCGTCCAGCGGGGGCTGCATGCGCTGGGTGGCGCCCTCCGCTTTGCTCGGCTTGGCGACATACACCAACCGTGCCCCGCCGGGCTCGCCCGCCGAGCCGGGCGCGGATTCCGCCTCGCCGGAACCGGATTCGGCCGGTGCGTCGAGCGCGCCTGCGGCGGCCGCCACCTGGTAGGTCGCCAGCTGCGCGTGATCGACGGCGGCCTGCTTGGTGACCGGCGACTTGCCGGTCTTCACGTCGACGATCACGAAACGGCCCTGCGCGTCTCGCTCCAGCCGGTCGACGCGGCCCCGGATCCGCACGGCGCGCTCGTCCTCCGTGCGCGCGGGCAGTACGCAGTCCACCGGCACCTCGACCCCGGCCTGGGTGAGCTCGCCACGCGTGTTGCGCACCCACGCCGAGAAGGTCTCCAGCATCGCCTCGGTGCGGCGCAACTCCTGCCGGGAATGCCAACCGGTACCGGGATCCACCGCCCGCCAGGCGCGATCCAACGCGGCGCGCACCTGCTCCTCGGGCACTTTGCCCGCCAGCGCCTGCACGAGCGTGTGCACCAGATTGCCCTTGACGGCGTGCGTGTTGTCGCCATCGGTGCCGCCGTTGCGTTCCAGCGCCCAGCGCAGCGGGCAGGTGCGCAGCAATTCGACGGTGGAGGGCGACAGCGCCACCGCGCCGTCGTCCTCGGTCCACAGCGGTCGCCGTGAGCTGAGGTCCGCGGTGCCGTACCAGTCGTCGGGGTGAGCGCCCCGCACGCCCGCGTCCGCCAGCCGCGCGAGCTGGTGCGCGGCGCGACGCCTGCGTTCCGGGTCGGCGTCGGGATCGCAGACCACCCCGCGCAATTCGGCGACCAGCGAATGCATCACCAGGGCGCGGCCGGGGTCGACCACCGGGAGCGCACCTGGCTCGCCGTCGTCGTCGTGCCCGAGCAACTCGGCGAGAAAGCGCGACGGCACCAGATCGCGTTCCCCCGCGACCGATTCCACGGCGGTGACCAGCAGCGACCGCCGGGCCCGGCTGCACGCGACGAGCAGCAACCTGCGCTCCTCGGCGAGAATCGGCGCGGCACGGCTGACCCGCTCCCCCGCGTCGGACACCCCGGCGGTGAGATCGACCAGGTCCTCGGTGTGCAGCAGGGTGCCGCGGGCGCGCGGATTCGGCCAGATCCCTTCCTGGACGGCGGCGACGGCGACCACATCCCATTCCCGCCCCGCGGCGGCGTGCGCGCTCAGCAGCGCCACCGCTTCGCCCGGCAGCGTGCGCGGCGCCGCGTCCTGCGGAATCTCCTGCTGCGTCAGGTATTCGACGAATCCTTCGATGCTCGCGCGCGGCAGCCGGTCGACATAGGCGGCGGCCGCGTCGAACAACGCGACCGCGGCGTCCAGATCGCGATCGGCCTGCATGCCTGTCGCGCCGCCGCGCTCGGACTGCGCCACCCAGCGCCGCTCCAGCCGAGAACCGGTCCACAGCGCCCACAGCACGTCCTCCAGACCCGCCCCGCGCCCGCGCACCTTGCGCGCCCGGCGCAGCGCGTCCAGCACCCGGCGCAGCGGCGCGACCTCGACCTCGGTGAGCCGGTTCAGGATCGCCGGGTCGCCGGTCCCGATCAGCAGGTCACGCAGGATCAGTGCGGAGGGGCGGTCGATGTCCGCGTCACGATCGGGCGGCGAATCGTCGTCCGGGTCAGGTGTCTTCGCACCGGCGCGCACCGATTCCACTACCGCGCGGCGGATGCCGCGGCGCAACCGGCGCAAGGCGATCTGGTCGGCGCCGCCGAGCGGTCCGGACAGCAGGTCGAGGGCGTCCTCCGGCTCGAACGCGGGTTCCGCGCCCCGCTGCGCCTCCTCACCCGCCAGAACCGCGCGCAGTGACAGCAGCATCCAGGCCGCGCCGCGCCTGCGCGCCAGCGGTGTGTCCAGCGCTGGCTGCCGCACCGGCACGCCCGCGGCAAGGAGGGCACGACGCAGCGGCGCCAGCGACAGCGGCACCGAACGGACGATCACCGCCATCCGCGACCACGGCACCCCACCGGTGAGATGCGCTCGGCGCAAATGGTCGGCGATGAGCGCGGCCTCCTTCGCGGGCGTGGCCAGCACGCGCACCCGTACCTCGGTGCCGTCCTCCCGCGGCCCTGTGCTCTCCGGCACGGGGATGCGCTGCGGCGCACTGCCCGGCAGACGTGCGGCGATCCGCGCGACCGCCAGCTCCACCTGGCCGCCGAACCGATGGTTGTCGCGCAGCACGACGCGCCGCTCGGGTGGCACGTCCAGTTCGGCGACGAACCGCGCGTCCGCGCCGCGGAAGGTGAAGACGGCTTGATCGGGGTCGCCCGCGATCACCGTGGTGCGCGCGCTGTGCCCGATCGCCTTCACCAGGATCGCCGCCTGCGGGTCCAGGTGCTGTGCGTCGTCGACCAGCAGGTATCGAATCCTGGCGCGTTCGGCGGCAAGCAGATTCGGATCGGCGGCGAGCGCGTCCAGCGCCGCGCCGACCAGTTCGGCGGCGTCCAGCGCGGGCGCGGTCGCCTCCGGCGCGTCGACGCCCACCGACCAGCGCAGCAGCATCGTCTGCTCGTAGCGGAGGGCGAACCTGCCCGCCGCCACCCACTCGGGCTTGGCGTGCTCGCGGCCGAGCCGCACCAGGTCCTCCGGCCCGATGCCGCGTTCGGTGGCCCGGAGCATGAGATCGCGCAATTGCTCGGCGAACCCGCCGAGCGCGAGGGCGGGGCGCAGTCGCTCCGGCCACAGTCCGTGCGCGCCCTCGGCCATGTCCACCAGATCGCCGCGCAGCATCTCGCGCACGACCGCGTCCTGTTCGGCTCCGGTCAGCAGACGCGGCGGCGGGTTGCCGTGCGCCATCGCGTGCCTGCGCAGCACGGAGAAAGCGTACGAATGCAGCGTGCGCACCAAGGGTTCTCGTGTGGCGCCGGGCACACCGCCCTCCGCGCCGGGACCCGGGCCGCTCAGCCGCGTGGTGATGGCGTCTCGCGCAGCGCCTGCCGCCTGCTTCGAATGGGCCAATACCAGCACCGATTCCGGATCGGCTCCGGCCGCGATGCGCCCGGCGGCGATGTCGACCAGCAGGGCGGTCTTGCCCGTGCCCGGCCCGCCGAGCACCTGCCAGGGCCGCCACCCGGGACGCGCGGGATCGCCCTCGGCCGCGGCGTCCAGCAGCGCGCGAACGTCGGCGCCCCAGTCTCGCGGCCGGGGCGCCACCACATTCCGGCGAACCAGTCGCACCGCGCCATCCGATCGCACCACGCGGGCTATTGCAACAGACACGACCGACACGCCGGTACACGCCTCCGCCCGACCGGCGCTGCGGCCGATCGCGGCGCAGGTCAGAATGGACCGGTGTCTGTTCTGAATGTCCATCGGTTCGGTCCGACGACGGGACCGGTGGTGCTCGCCCTGCACGGTGTGACCGGTCACGGCAAACGCTGGGAAGACCTGGCGACCCGGCATCTGCCCGACGTCCGGGTGCTCGCACCGGATCTGCGCGGGCACGGTCGCTCGACCTCGCTGCCGCCGTGGAACTTCGAAACCATCGTCGAGGACCTGGTCGAATTGGTCACCACCGAGGCCGACGGCCCGGTCGTGGTGGTCGCGCACTCCTTCGGCGGGGCGTGCGCGCTGCACCTGGCGCATCGGCATCCCGACCTGGTGCGCAAGCTGGTGCTGCTGGATCCGGCGATCGCGCTCGAGCCGGAATGGCTCAACGAGATCGCGCTGTCCACCCTGGTCTCGGCCGATTACGACAGCGTCGAGCACGCGCGCCAGGACAAACTCGACACCGGCTGGGGCGACGTCGAGCCGCGGTTGCTCGAAGCCGAACTCGACGAACACCTGATGCCCACCGCGGACGGGCGCTTCGGGTGGCGGATGAGCCTGCCCGCGATCAACTCCTACTGGGGCCAGCTGGCCCGCCACTGGGTGCTGCCGCCCGCCGACCTGCCGACCGTGCTGGTGCAGGCGATGAAGGTGCACCCGCCGTTCGTCACGCCGGAGTTCCGCGCGGCGCTCACCGAACACATGGGCGCCAGCCTGACCGTGCTCGAATGGAACTGCGATCACATGGTCGCCCAGGCCTACCCGGCCCAGACCGGCGAGCTCGTGCGCTCGGTGCTCTGAACCGATGCCGACCACCGACGCCCAGATCGAGCAGGTGCGCGCCCTGGTGGCGGCGGTGCCGCCCGGCCGGGTGGTCACCTACGGCGACATCGCCGCGGCCGCCGGTCTGTCCACGCCGCGCACGGTGGGCTGGATCATGCGCACCGACTCGGCCGACCTGCCCTGGCACCGCGTGCTCGGCGCGAGCGGTAGGCCGGCCGCCCACTTGGCCCATCGCCAGCTGCGCCTGCTGGCCGAGGAGGGCGTGCCGATCCGGGACGGACGCGTCGACCTGCGCGCCGCGCGTTTCCCGTTGCCCGATGCCACGGGCGACTGAGAGCCGCTTTCCGAAATTCCTCCGTGCCGCAATGGCGGGCCAGTACCGTTGATCCATGCCCACCCGCCTGGCATGTGTCGCCTTCGACGCCGACCGGCCGCGTTCGGTCGCGGATTTCTGGGCCGAACTGCTCGGCTGGAGCGTCACCCTCGACCGCCCCGACGAAGTGAACGTGGCCGCCCCCGACGCCGACGGCGGCGAACTGGCCCTCACCTTCCTGCCCGCGATGCGGGCCAAGGTCGGCAAGAACCGCCTGCACCTCGATCTGGCCACCCGCTCGCTGGACCACCAGCGCACCCAGGTGGACCGGGCGCTGGCCTTGGGCGCGCGCTCGATCAACATCGGGCAGGGCGCGGTGCCGTGGGCGGTGCTCGCCGACCCGGAAGGCAACGAGTTCTGCGTGCTCGAGCCCAGGGAGGAGTACGTGGACACCGGAGCCGTCGCGGCGATCGTGGTCGACACGCGCGATCCGCAGCGCCTCGCCGAATTCTGGTCGGCCGCCACCGGCTGGCCGTCCCTGCGGCGCGGCGAACGGCTGGCCGGGTTGCGCGCACCGACCGGACTGGGTTCCTGGCTGGAGTTCGTCCGCACGCCCGGCGCGGGATCCGCCCGGACCAGACTGCGCCTGGATCTCACCTCGTTCCCGGCCGACGACCGGGCCGCCGAGGTGGCCCGGCTGCACGCGGCGGGGGCGACCTCCATCGATCGCGGCGCCCCGGATCCCGACCGGAACGCCGATCTGGTGCTCGTCGACCCGGAGCTCAACGAGTTCCGGCTGCTGCCACCGGCGCGCTTCTGGTCGAACGCCTGATCGACGCCGTCCGCTCCCGGGCTTCCCCGCGGTGACGAATTAGCATGGCCGCCATGGTGTACCTAGCTCCGGATCGTGGCGTGTGACGGCCGCCGACGCGATCGTGCTCGCGGGCGGTCGGGCCAGCCGGATGGGCGGCGTGGACAAGCCCGCCATCGTCATCGGCGGCCGTTCCATGCTCGAGGTGGCGCTCGCCGCCGTCGACTCGTGCGCGCAGACGGTGGTGGTCGGACCGCACCGTCCCGAACTGTCACCGGAGATCCTCCAGGTTCGCGAGGTGCCGCCCGGATCGGGTCCGGTGGCGGCGATCGACACGGGGCTGCGCGCCCTCGCCTCCGCCGCCCCTCTGGTCGTGGTGCTGGCCGCCGACCTGCCGTTCCTGTCGCCGTGGGCGATCACCGAACTCATCCGGCACGCCACCGAATCCGGCGCGGACGCGGTGTTCGCGGCCGACGAGTCGGGTCGCCCGCAATACCTGATCGGGGTGTGGCGGCGTTCCGCGCTGGCGGCCGCGCTCGACGGTCTCGACACGCTGATCAATCAGCCGATGAAGGCGCTGGTGCCCGCCGCCGCCGCGATCATCCCGCTCTCCGGCGTCGGCGACTGCGACACCGAAGAGGAGGTGCGGCAGGCCAGGGCGGCGGTCGACGCGCCACGGCAGCAACCGCCGCTCGAACTCGGGGAGGCGCGAAATCTGCTGCGCGCCGGACTGTCCCGGCTCACCGCGTACGAAGCCGACCTGCGTTCGGTGCTGGGGGCCGCGCTCGCGGCGCCGCTGACGGCCGCCGGGCCGCTGCCCCGCTTCGACGTCTCGGCGATGGACGGCTACGCGGTGGCCGGTGACGGCCCGTGGCGCCTGCGGCGCGACGTCGGCTTCGCGGGCGGACGTCGGCCGGTGGGGCTGCTGCCGGGCGAGGCGGTGCGCATCGCCACGGGCGCGCACGTCCCCGACGGCACCACCGGAGTACTGCGCGACGAGTTCGCGCACGTCGCCGACGAGACGCTGTACCGCCTGCCGGACACCCCCCTGCGCGACGACATCCGCCGCCGCGGCGAGGACCGGGCGACCGGTGATCCGGTCGCGCCGGAGGGCGCGCCGGTCACCGCCGCGCTGGTCTCCGCGGCCGCGAGCGTCGAGGTCACCGCGGCGCCGGTGCGCGGCCCGGTCCGCGCGCGCGTCGTCATGACCGGTGACGAGATCCGCAGCGCGGGGCCGCTCCAGGCGGGCCAGACCCGCGATTCGATCGGCCCGATCCTGCCGGAACTGTTGTCCCGTTCCGGCATCCGCACCACCGATCG
>NZ_BAFR01000156.1 GCF_000308435.1 Nocardia araoensis NBRC 100135
CTACGCAGCGGATTTCGACGGTGCACGCTAACTCCTCGGAAATCGGCGACGCGGACCACACTAGCATAGAACGATGCATAATTGATGCAAAGCGTTCTTTCCGGGAGGATCGATGACGCCGAGGACGACAGCTCGGGCACGAATTCGAGGGTGACGTGGCGCCGCCGCGCGGACCCACCCACCGGCCGGGTGGAACGAATCCCGCCTGCGGCGGGCAGAATGGGGCGATGCCCGCCGGTCCCGTCCCCGTGTCCGACGCGGCCGGATACACGGTGCGCGCGGTCGCCGAACGTCTCGGCATCCCGACCGCGACGCTGCGCAGCTGGAACCGCCGCTACGACATCGGCCCGCCGCAGCACCGCCCGGGTAAGCACCGCCTGTACACCGAGGCCGACATCGCCATGCTCGAGCGGATGCTGACCCTCATCCGCGCGGGGGCGAGCCCGGCGGGAGCCGCCGCGGCGGTGCGCGGGCCTGCGCCCACCCTGGGCCGCCGCGAATCACTGCTGGAAGCGGCGTTCGCGTTGGACACCACAGCGGTCTCCGACCGGATCGAAGCGCATGTCCGCGCGTTCGGCGTGGTGGACACCTGGAATCTGCTGTGCCGCCCGGCTTTCGCCGACATCGTCGACCGCCAGCTCGGCGGCGAGGGCTGCATCGATGTGGAGCACTTGCTGTCCTGGTGCGTCATCTCGGTGCTGCACCGGACCAACCCGCCGTCGGCGTCCCTCGGCACGACGCCGGTGGTGCTCGCCTGCACCAGCGGGGAGACGCATTCGCTCCCACTGGAGGTGCTGCGCGCCGCACTCGCCGAACGCGGCGTGGGCGCGCGGATGCTCGGCGCCGATGTGCCCGCCGCCGCGCTCGCCGACACCTTGGCCCGGTTCGAACGCCCCGCCGCCGTGCTGCTGTGGTCGCAGCAGGAGTCCACCGCGCTGACCTCCGCGGTGCGCGCCTGCCTCGACGCCGGGGCGCGAGTCCTGGTCGGCGGCCCCGGATGGGAGGCGGTCTTCCTCCCCGACGGCGTGCGACGCGTCGACAGCCTGCTCGACGCCGCCGACCTGCTCGCCTGAGCGACGCATCCGGCGGCCGGAGCCGATCCATCGTCGGATGTGTCGAGGGCGCACATCGTCCTCGCCGACCCCGCTCGACGGTCGGCGGCCAAGGTTCAGCTCAAACGATGCATATTCGACTCATAGTCAGGCTGTCGCTGCATCGCAGCAAAAAGAGCGCAATTTCAGAGTCGGTGCTGAGCTGGAGGCATTCGTCGACAGCGGCAGCACCGCCGGAGTCACTCCGCAGCCCTGCCGAGCAGATGCCGCAGCGCCGGTTCCAGGGCCGGTGCACGGAACCGGTGACCGGCCTCGGTCAGCCGAGCGGGCACGACACGCTGACTGGCCGACGCGACTTCCCGGTTGCCTTCGCGGCCCAGCAGCAGTGCCGGAGCGAATCCCGGGACCGGGAACAGCGCGGGCCGACGCAGCACGCCCGCGAGGACCTTGGTGTACTCCGCGTTCCGAACAGGTTGCGGGGCAACGGCATTGATCGCACCCGACAATCCGGTATCCCAGAGCGCCCGGTGGTAGACGTCGATCAGGTCATCGATCCCGATCCAGGACAGCCACTGCCGACCGTCACCGATGCGCCCACCCAGCCCGGCCGTGAACAACGGACGCAACAACCGCAGCGTGCCGCCGCGTGGGGACTGCACGATCCCGGTACGCACGCGCACCACCCGCACCCCCGCTTCCGCGGCGGGGACCGTCGCGGCTTCCCATCCTTCGACCACGTCGGCGAGGAAGCCCGCGCCACGTGCGGACCGCTCGGTCAGCGCCTCGTCGCCACGATCGGCGCCGTAGTAGCCGATCGCCGAAGCGCTCACGAAGACCGGCACCGCCGCCTTGGCCGCCACCTCGGCCAGCGCGCGGGTCGGCCCGATCCGGCTGTCGGCGATGGCGCGCTTGTGGCCCTCGGTGAACCGGCCCGCGATGGAGGCTCCGGCCAGATGCACCACCGCGTCCACACCGTCGAGCAGGTCCGGCACGGGATCAGCGATGTCCCAGTGCCTTTCGTCCGCCGCGCGGGGCGGGTGCCGGACCAACCGGACCACGCGATGCCCGCCGGTGGACAGGAACGCGGTCAGGGCCGAACCGATCGTGCCGGATGCTCCGGTCACCGCGACGGTCTTGGATACGAACCCCACTCCCGCCGCCCGCGCGTGGGCCGCGAGATCGTCGGCGAGCTGCCGGTGCCGGTAGGCGAACATGGGCCGCAGCACCGCGGCGGGCACCGGCGCGTCCACCCGGTCCACCACCCGGGTGCGCGTCTCGTCGACGACCTCGAAATCGTGGGTGTGCCGCCACGGCAGCAGCCCGGCGGGCAGCGACCCGATTCCGTCGACGGTCACCGCGTCGACGAACCGGCGCGGCGGGTCGTACTCCCGCGAGTCGTGCCGCGCCACCCAGCGCAGCCCGCCGGGCAGTCCGAGCACCGCCTGCCCGTCGCACAGCGAGTCCGCTTCGGCGCGCGGGGACACCGGCTGCCATGGCGGCGCCAGGCGGGTCAGGGCGCCGGGGCGCGCGTGCCAGGCGAACACCTCGGACCGGGGTAGATCGATGACGCTCGCGTACTCGATACCCATGCCCTGACTGTAACCCCGAAGCGACTCGACGCAGCGTCTATGCATCGCTTTTCGGAGATAATACTCGGAGTACCAGCACTCCCACCGGCGGCCGGTTCATCCGATGCAATACTGACTCGATCCAGCCGACGACCGAATCGTCCGCGCAAGCCCGCCCCGGCTCCCAGCCACGGAACGCGACGCCAGAATTAGAACTTGTTCTACCATGTGTCCAGTCCGGTTCACGTCGACGGAGGTTCTGCCATGCCGCTGGATCACTCGGGCGCTGCGCTGCTGACGGCCGTCGAGGCGTCGCCGCGCGCGGTCGCGGCGCACGACAAGTCCGCGTGGGTCGGCCTGTTCGCCCCCGACGCGGAGGTCAACGACCCGGTCGGCTCCCGCCCGCACGTCGGCCGCGCCGCCATCGAACGCTTCTACGACACCTTCATCGGCCCGAACACCATCGCGTTCCGGGTCGAGCGCGACCTGGTCCATCCACCGACGGTGCTGCGCGATCTGACCATCGTCACCACGATGTCCACCGGCGCCACGGTCTTCGTCCCGATGCATCTGCGCTACCGGCTGATCGAGCAGGACGGCGCATGGAAGATCGCCTACCTGGCCGCGCACTGGGAGCTGGCGGGCATGATCTGGCGACTGCTGCGCACCGGGCTGCCGGGCCTGGCCGCCGCGTTGAAGCTCGGCCCGCAATTGATCGCCAACCAGGGCGTCGGCGGGGCGCTGGGCATGCTGCAGGCACTCGGCGGCGTGGGTCGTCGTGGAAAGCGGACCACGGCAAGGCTTTTCGCCGCCGCGGCGAGCACCGATCTGAGCCGCGTGCGCGAGCTGTTCGGGCATCGGGTCGACATCGAACTGCCCGCGGGCACGCCGGTGTCGGTGGAGGAATTCACGAATCGCGCCCGCAACATGCGCTGGAGCAAGGTGATCGCCGCCGGGCGCACCGTCACGGCGAGTGTGCGGCTCGGTGCGATACCCGGAGTCGCGGTCGTGGAGTTCGCGCCCGGCGGCGACGGCATCGCGAGTCTGCGGTTCTACCTCGAGTCCGTCTGACCCTGGCCGTAGCCGGACGGCTCCCGCCGCCCGGCTACCCGTCGATCTCGACAGTCGATCAGGACGCGAGCTGCACGGCTGGGAGGTGCTCCTCGGCGCGGGCGGGCGACGGTTCCTCGACCGGGGCAGGCGGCGCGGGGTGCTCGGTCCATCCGGGCGGGCCGAAGATGTACCCGAGCCGTCCGCGCCACGTGCTCGCGCCGCGCACATCGCGGATCAGCGCCGCCAGCTCGTGGTAGTTGACCTTCAGCGGATTGTCGGTACCGATGTTCTTGGTGAGGCCGTAGCGCACCGGCTCGCACTCGGCGGCGAAGCTGCCGAACATACGGTCCCAGATGATGAGGATGCCGCCGTAGTTCTTGTCGATGTAGGGCTTGTTGGACCCGTGGTGGACGCGGTGGTGCGAGGGGGTATTGAACAGGAACTCGATCGGCCGCGGGAGCGTCCTGACCCGCTGGGTGTGGATCGGGAACTGGTAGAGCAGTCCGATGCCCTGGAGCAGGAAGATCATCCAGGCCGGAAAGCCCAGCAGCGCCGCGGGCACCCAGGCCAGTCCACGCAGGATGTTCGGTATCGGGTGCAGCCAGGAAAGGCGGATCGCTGTGGAGAGGTTGAAGTGCTCGCTGGAGTGGTGCACGTTGTGCGCGGTCCACATCAGCCGGACCCGGTGATCGGCGCGATGCGCCCAGTAGTAGCAGAGATCGGTGACGATCAGTCCGAGCACCCAGACCCACCACGACCGCGGTGACAGATGCAGCGGCGTGATCGCCGCGGCGACGACCACCGCCGAGAACGGCACCAGATACTGCATCAGTGGCTTGACCAGCCTGCCCAACGTGAACGTCGCCACGTTGGAGGCGGTGTCGCGGGCCGATCCGCCGTTGTCGGACCGGTCGGGATCGCGCCGGTAGGCGATCCACTCGACCAGCATGAGCACCGCGAATGCTGGAATGGCGTAGGTCAGTAACTCGAACTCCACACGGCCCATGGGGTACTCCTTCTCCGTCTGCCGTCGATCTCCGACGCTACGGCCACGGGCCTGGGAAAACATCGCGCCGACGAGGGACTTCGCGTCCCCCGCACGGGGGACGCGGCAGCTCCCGCACACAGGCAGAGTTGTCGTCCGTGCGGCGCCTTCCGATGGGTTCCGATCATTAGGATCACCCTCAGGACCGGCACCGGAACCCAGACGGAGGCGGTGACGAACTGTTGGATGTGAGCAGGTCGCTGGCGCGTCAGTCGGTGATCGTCGCCGTGGTGGCCGCCGCCATCGACGCGGTGGTGCTCGGTCTGTGCGGCGTGTTCGCGGTGGCGCCGTGGCAGACGGTCGCCGCCGTCACGGCGATCGTCATCGCCGATCTGGCCTTGGCCGCCCCGCCCCGGACCGCGGGTGTGGTCGCGGTGGTGCAAGTGTTCGTGCGCCTCTTGGCCGCGCTGCTGCTGTACCGGCACGGATTCCCGGTGCGATTCGCCGACGTCGGGTTCCTGGTGGCGGGATATCGCGCGGGAGCATGGCTGGCCGGGCCGACTTCCGTGCTCACCATGCTGCTGCTGTGCGCGGGAGTCGCGGGAGCGCACGTGTTCACCGACAGCGCCGCGGCACACGACTGGCGGGTGTTGCTCGCCGCGACCATCTCCGCGGGCTGTGTGCCGTGGCTGGTCGGCCGCTACACGGCGGCGCGCGGCGCCTACATCGCCGATCTGGAGCAGCGGGCCCGATTGCGGCAGCAGGAGCACCGGACGGCGGTGGAGCGAGCCGTCACCGAGGAACGGGCGGCCATCGCCCGCGACCTGCACGACGTGATCTCCCACCACGTCAGCGCGATCGGCATCCACGCCGGCGCGGCGCGGCTGGCGCTCGGCGGCACGGCGAACGAGGCCGCCGCCCGATCGCTGTCCGCGGTGGAGTCCAGCAGCCGGGCCGCGATGGTCGATCTGCGCCGCCAGCTCGACCTGCTGCACGGCCGCGAGGACGAGGGGCAGCGCCAGCCGGGACTCGCCGACATCGACGGGCTGATCGAGCATGTCCGCGCGGCCGGGCTGGACGTCGAGACCAGCGTGCGCGGCGAGGCCCTGGAACTGCCGGACTCGCTGAACATCACCCTGTACCGCATCGTGCAGGAGATGCTGACCAACGCGCTGCGGCACGGCGACGGCACGCACGCGCGACTCGAGGTGGAGTACCTGCCCAAGCGGATGGTGCTGCGCGCGACCAATCCCCTCGCCCGCCAACCGGCCGCCGCCGACCGCGCCGTCCCGCGCGGCCTCAACGGAATCCGCCGCCGCGCCGAGCTGTTCGACGGCGAACTGGACTACGGCTACGACGCCACGCACTGGCACACCACGGTGTCGGTGCCGATCGGAGGATCGTGAACACGCCCATCCGCGTCCTGATCGCCGACGACCACAGCATGTTCCGCTCCGGCCTGCGCGCCGTCGTCGACAGCCAGCCGGACCTGGATTGCGTCGCCGAGGTGAGCGACGGCCGCGCCGCGATCAGCGAGACCGCCCGGGTGCGACCCGATGTCGCGATCCTCGACGTCCGGATGCCGAAACTGGACGGGCTCGCCGCCACCGCCGCGATCGTGGCCGCGGGCGGTACGCACGTGCTGGTGCTCACCACCTACGACAGCGAAGCCAACCTGTATCGCGCCCTGCAGGCGGGCGCGAGCGGGTTCCTGCTGAAGAGTCTTCCGCCGGAAGAGCTGGTCACGGCCATCCGGATCGCGGCGCGCGGCGACGCGCTGATCGACCCGTCGATGACCCGCCGCCTGGTCTCCCGTTTCGCGAACACCCTCGCTCCGCCACGCACCCCGCCGGAGGTCCATCAGCTCACCGCCCGTGAGCTGGAGGTGCTGTTGCTGCTCGCCGACGCGCGCAGCAACGCCGAGATCGCCGCGCACCTCGGCGTCGGCGAGGAGACGGTGAAGACCCACGTCTCCCGCATCCTCGCCAAACTCGGCGTCCGCGATCGCATCCACGCCGTGGTCTACGCCCATCAGCACGGGCTGGTGTCGCCGGAGTCGGCGCGCTCGGAGTGAACGATCTCGACGCCCCGCCGCGGCGGAACCAGGGAAGTTCCGCCGAGAGCGACAACCGAGCGCAGCGGCTCGGTTGTCGCCGGTCGGACGACTCACGCCCCGGTCGGTGGCTCCCCGACGGTCGTCGTCGGATCGATGACACCGAAGACCTCACCCTGCGGGCCCTGGACGATGCCCATGCGGCCGAACGGGCTGTCGTCGGGTCCGGACATGACGGTGGCGCCGAGATCGCGCGCCTTGGCGAGTGCGTCGTCGGTGTCGCCGACCTGGAACCAGGCCAGCCAATACGACGGGTTGTCGCCCGGCATCTTCGTGGAATCGTTGACACCCCCGACGGCGTCGCCGTCCTGCGCCAGGCTGAAGGTGGAGTAGACGAAATTCTCGCCGTCGCCGATCTCGGTGTAGTGCCAGCCGAACACATCGGCGTAGAACTGCTGCGCCTTCTTGTAGTCGCTGGTGTGCAGCTCGTTCCAGCAATAGGCGCCGTGCTCGTTGTACACGCCCGCGCCGCTGTGGGCCTTGGCCTCCCAGATCCCGAAAACCGCGCCGGTGGGGTCCGCGCCGACCACCATGCGTCCGACGTCGAGCACGTCGAACGGTTGCATCATCAGCGAACCGCCGGCGGCGTTCACCTTCTCCGCGATGGCGTCGGCGCTGTCGGCGGCGAGGTAGGTGGTCCACACCGACGGCATGGGCATGCCTTCGGGCTTGGGTCCGATGCCCGCGGCCGCACGGCCGTTGCGCATCGCCATCAGGTATCCCCCCGCCTCGGGCGGGCTGTCTTCGATCTCCCAGCCGAAGAGTGCGCCGTAGAACTCGCGGGCGCGCGCCGGGTCGTCGACCTGGCAGTCGACCCAGCACGGTGTTCCCTGCGGCCAGCTTCCGTCATGAGTGGGCATTGCGGGTGCCTCCTGATACGGGTTGCCGAATGTGCGGCCGAGACAGCCGGCACACGGCTAGTCAACCACCAGCATTCCGTTGGAGCGGGCAGATTCGCCCGGGCGCTCCGGTCCAGTTCCCGAGCCTGGAAACCCAGGCGAAAGACCCCCTATACAGATCAGTCCCCGGTAGTCTCGTCGTTTCCGTAAGCCTCAGTCGTCGCTGAGGGCTCCGGTTTTGCGACTGGCTGCCGGGGGCCTAGCCGGATCCTGTCTCGGTGTCTTCACTGCCTGCCGACGTCTCAGCTGACAGTCCGCTCACCGATTCGGTGTTCCGGTGTAATGACTAGTTTCCTCCTCATTTCGCGCTAGTCAAGGGGTCGCAAACGCCGATTTTCGCGGGCTGATCGTGCGCGAGCACACCTGCCGCAACCGCTCCGCCGTGGACACCGGATCCGCCACTTCACAGACATGATGAGCGCACCGAGGGGGACCCATGCGACGAGTGGCCGCAACGCGTCGCGGAGGTCTCCGAGCCCGCACAGGAGGATGCTCGGCGAGACCGATGCCACGACGTCGTGCCGGGTGCGGCGGTGTACGACGACGTGCACCGGGTGTTCCTAGCGCAGCCCCGCCGCGAGCGTTCGACAGACACCCCACGGTGCACTCTCGCCCCGGCCGAACGCGTCCCGGGCGTCGGACAGGCCACCTCGGCCTCGCCACCTCGTGATCGCCGCTACGGGCGAGGGTCACTTCCACAGCTGCTCGGCGGAACGTACCGCTGCGAGATCAAACGTAAAAGGGCTCCGGAACCAGTGTTCCGGAGCCCTTTCCCTAGTAGCGGGGACAGGATTTGAACCTGCGACCTCTGGGTTATGAGCCCAGCGAGCTACCGAGCTGCTCCACCCCGCGTCGGTGAACACAACATTACACACGGGTTCGCAGAGTCTGCAAATCGCCAGCTCAGAGGCGGTTTCGAGAAGTTGAACAGACCGCACGACAGGAAACGCCGGCCCGCCACCGAACGCGGAACCATCGTGCGGCAATCGCGATGACAGCGCGGATTTTCACACCGCGCCCACAAGATTGACCACCGAATAGACGCTTCAAACGTGACCTGGTTCACCATTTCGCGGTGATCTCACTCACATAACGATGCGATAACTTCGCACAGATTCCGCGTGTTGAGGACGTTTCCCACCTGGTAAAACTCGCATATTCGAGTTATTCGCTTCATGCAATTCCGGCGTTATCAAGATGTGATCTGCTGAGAATTCTTCGTTACCGTCACTCCACGGCCCGGATCATCCGAGACGGGCTCGAACTCGAACCGCCGAACACCGGTGACCCTGTCCCGCGGCTCGAGGATCCCCGACGACCTGGGGACAGGGGCACGGCAGAAGGCTCGATCGCCGTGCCGGCGGGCGCAGGGAGGGAAACGACCATGACTGAGAACCGGAAGATCAGCACCCGCGCCCTCGGCTTCGCCGCCATCACCGGCGCTCTTGTTGCCGTCCCGTTCGCATTCTCCACCGCCTCCGCCTCCGCGGCGACCCACGACTGGGACGGCGTCGCGCAGTGCGAGAGCGGTGGCAACTGGGGGATCAACACCGGAAACGGCTACTACGGTGGCCTGCAGTTCTCGCAGAGCACCTGGGCCGCCAACGGCGGCAAGGGCTCGGCCCACACCGCCAGCAAGGCGGAGCAGATCCGCGTGGCGGAGAACGTGCTCGCCACCCAGGGCCCCGGCGCGTGGCCGGTGTGCGGCCAGTACCTGCGGGCGGGCACCTCCGAGCCCGAGACGCTGGCCCAGGCCGAGGAACTCCCCGCCGTGCCCGAGCCCGCCCAGCCCGCCGTGAGCGCTACGCAGTCGGTGGTCGAGCAGGCCCAGTCCGCCGCGAGCGAGCTGGCCGAACAGTACGGCCTGCAGGGTCAGTTCGAGCAGATCTTGAGCCAGAGCGGCGCGCTGATCGACTCCCTCGGTCGCTGACGCATCCCGCACCGCGAGAAAGGCGCCGCCATCGCGATGATGGCGGCGCCTTTCTTTGTGCCTGTTCGACCGGTGGCGCTACTCAGCGACCGGCGTCCTGATACGCCTTGACGGCGGCTTCCAGTTCGTCCAGCGCCCGGCCGAAGTCCTGGAAATTACCGCTGCGCATGGCGTTTCGCGCATTCTCGATCTTGCGGTTGAGTTCGGCCGCCGCGGCGTCCTTGGCGGCGGACGATCCCGTCGCCGGCGGCGGAGCCGAGGCGGGCGGCGGGGTCGAGGCGTTGCTGGTCCCGTTGTTGCCCGGTTCGGCGGGCACCGGAGTGGTGCCGGGCTTGGGCCTGGTGCCCGAGTCCCCGCCGAACGGCGTCGCCAGGGCGCCCGCACCGGGGATCACCTGGTTCAGCGCGTCCGCCAAGGTCGAGGCGTAGCCCACCTTGACGTTGCCCGCCTCGTCGCGGTAGCTCACCAGCACCCGCAGCAACTGCGGGAAGGTCGCCGTATTCGGCCCGGTGTTGCGTTCGTTGTAGAACGGTTCCACATAGAGGATGCCGCCGTCGGCGACCGGCAAGGTCAGCAGATTGCCATATTTGATCTTGTTCGAATTGGACAGCAACGTTTTCTCGCGCGATACCTCCGGCGAGGTCGTCATCCGGTTCTGCGTCTGCTGCGGACCCAAAGTTTGTGTGTCCGTTGGCAATCGAAGAATCGTGAATTTCCCGTACCCGTCCGGGTCGGAACGCACCGAGATATAGGCCGCGAGATAGGGCCGGTTGTAGCCGGTCATCGCGCTGGTCAAATTGAACGTGGGCTTGTTCGTCTTCTGGTCGCCCAGCAGTACGTAATACGGCGGCTGGTTGGCCGTGGTCCCGCCCTCGGTGGTCGGGTCGGCGGGAACCGACCAGAACGCGTTGTTGGTGAAGAACTCCCGGGGATCGTCCACGTGATACTTCGACAGCATCTCGCGCTGGACCTTGAACAGATCCTCCGGATAGCGGAAGTGCGCCCGCAGCTCCGGCGAGATCTCGCTCTCCGGCTTCACCGCGCCGGGGAACACCCCGCGCCAGGCCTTCAGCACCGGATCCGACGAGTCGACCTCGTAGAGGGTGACGCTGCCGTCGTACGCGTCGACCGTCGCCTTCACCGAGTTGCGGATGTAGCTGACCTCCTTGCGCGGCAGCAGTCGCCCGGTCTTCTTGTCGATGCTGTCCTCCAGCGCGCCCTCCAGCGAGGTGGTCTGCGCGTAGGGGTAGTTGTCCAGTGTGGTGTAGGCGTCCACGATCCAGACGATCCGTCCGCCGACCACCGCGGGGTAGGCGTTGCCGTCGGTGGTCAGCCAAGGCGCGACCTTCTGCACCCGTTCCCGCGGGCTGCGGTTGAAGATGATCTTCGAGTCGTCGCCGATGGCCGAGGAGAACAGGATGTTGCGCTCGGCGTACTTGGCGGCGAAGGCCAAGCGGTTGAACCAGTTGCCGATCGGCACGCCGCCCTTACCGGTGTAGGTGTACTGCGCGGTGTCGGAGTCGTACTCGCGCGGACGCTGGCCGTCCATCGCGCCGACGATCGCGTAGTCCGGGTTCGCCTGCGAAATCAGCTCGCCGAAGTAGACGCGCGGCTGGTCCACCTTGATCCGCTGCTTGTCCGCGGGCGTGAACAGGTCGCTCACCATGAAGATCGGGTAACCGCCGTCGCCGCTGCCCCCGGCGGCGTTCGGATCGTCCGACGGCGGCTTGTTGACCCGGTTGGCGGGGGCGGCGACGAAGCCGTTGCCGTGGGTGTACACGGTGTGCCGGTTGATCCAGTCGGTCTGGTTGCCGCTCAGGGCCGCGGGCGAGAGCTCCCGGGCGGCGACGATGTAGTCCTGCACGTCACCGTCGAGGTTGTAGCGGTCGATGTCCAGCGACTCCGGGAAGCCGTAGAAGTTCTTCAGCTGGCGCAGCTGCGTGAAGGTTGGCGAGAGGATGTTCGGATCGAGCAGCCTGGCGTTGCCGATGGTCGCCGCGTCCACCGGCACCTCGAGCGGGCTCTTGCTGCTCTCGCCCTTGTAGTCCTTGTAATCGATCCTGTCGTCGGTGATGCCGAACGCCTGCCTGGTCGCAGCGATGTTGCGTTCGATGTACTCGCTCTCCTTGTCCGCGGCGTTCGGACGCACGGAGAACTGCTCGACCACCAGCGGCCATACCGCGCCGACCAGGATCGAGGACAGCACCAGCAGCGCGGCGGCCATCGCGGGTACCCGCAGATCGCGCAGCACGATGCCCGCGAAGAAGGCCAGCGCGCAGATCACCGCGATGGACAGCAGGATCAGCTTGGCGGGCAGCACCGCGTTGATGTCGGTGTACGAACCACCGGTGAAGGTGGGTTCCTTGCGGCTGCTGGAAAGCAGTTCGTACCGGTCGAACCAGTAGGCGATCGCCTTGAGCAGCACGAAGAGCCCGGCCAGCACGGCGAGCTGAATGCGCGCGGGGCGGGTGAGCGTGCCCTCGCGGCCGGTGAGACGCAGCCCGCCGAAGACGTAGTGGGTGACCAGGCTGGCGAAGAACGCGATGACCACCGCGACGAACAGCCAGTTCAGCACCATGCGGTAGAACGGCAGGTCGAACGCGTAGAAGCCGACGTCGAGGCCGAACTCCGGGTCCTTCTCGCCGAACGAGCCGCCGTTGAGGAACAGCTGCACCGTCACCCAGTTCGACTGGGCCACCAGACCCGACAGCAGGCCGAGCAGCACCGGGATGCCGACGCCGAACAGCCGCAGTCTGCTCATCACGGTCGTGCGGTAACGCGCGATCGGATCGTTCGGGCCCGCCACCGGCACGAACACCGGCCTGGAGCGGTAGGCCAGCAGCAGCGCCAGCCAGACCACCAGGCCGACGAAGGCGGCCACGACGAGGAATAGCAGCACCCGGGTCCGTAGCACCGTGAGATAGACGTTGCGGAAGCCGACCTCGCCGAACCACAGCCAGTTCGTGTAGGTGTCCGTCAACCGCGGCCCGAGCAGCAGCAACGCCGCCAGGACGATGGCCGCCACCAGCAGCACACGGCTGCGTCGGGACAGCGAAGGTAAGCCGGTGGGGGGCCGCATGCCCACGATGCCACTCTCCAAGGTCCGGCGACGCTCGCACCGATACGCTCGGCCGATGCGCCGCAGTCCGATGTTGCGGGTGGTCCTTCCGGACCGTCTCGGCCCACTCTACGGAAATCGGACACCATGCAGCTGGCAGGGTTGCGCTTGCCGCGCCGAGGAACCGATCGTCCGGGTTCCGGCTGTCCGGCGTCGGCGGTTTGATTGGATGTTCGCGTGACCCCAGACCTGCACGCGGAACTCGTCCTTGCCCGATCCGTCCGGGAGGTGGCGGAATTCGTCGATGCCGAGGGGTGGGGGCGTCCCCCGCAGATGTTCGCCCTGGTGCCGACCGCGGAGCTGGTCGCGGCGCAGCCGGAACTGGAGGACCAACTCGACGAGGGCGACGAGCTGACGCCGGTGGCCCAGGAGGCGTTCCCGGACGACATCACCGGCGGCTCGATCGCCTTGGACGAATTCCTGGCCACGACCAGCTGGCCCCCCGCCGTCCGCGGTTGCGTGCTGGTGCAGGAGATCGTGGTGCTCCCGCCGGACGCGGAGTCGACGCTCGACGACGCGCTCGCCCCGCTGCTGGCCGACCACGATGCCGCCGACGCGGCCGCGCGCGCCGCCGCCGAAGCGCACCCGGAGCGCCGGGAGGCCCGGTTGTTCGCCGCGGTGCTGCGCGACGGCGCCTCGCTGTGCCTGTTGCAGCTGCGTCCCGAGGACGACGCGGACGATTTCGCCGACCTCGACCTGCGCACCTACCCGAACCTGGCGCCGAATCTGGTCGAGGCGCTGCACCACACGCTCGAGTGAGGTACCGCGGCCGGGTGCGCCGCGACACGGTTGCCGCGCGATGGCGCGTGCCACCCTCGCGACCAACCTGGCCCACCCGCGAGCGAGGTGACCTTCAGCCGGCTACACGGTGGCGGTGCGACTTCACCCGCAGCTGACCGGCTCCTTGCCGGAGTTGATCTCGTTGAGCGCCTGCACGGCGCCGGTGAGGTTCTCCACGCGCACCAGCCGCAGGCCGTCGGGGGTCCGCTGCTTGGCCTCGTCGCAGTTCGCGGCGGGGACCAGGAAGGTCTCCGCGCCCGCGTCCCGCGCGGCCATCATCTTGTACTGGATGCCGCCGATCGGCCCC
>NZ_BAFR01000155.1 GCF_000308435.1 Nocardia araoensis NBRC 100135
CCCGGCCTGGTGGTGGAGGCCGATCCGAGCATGGGTCTGCGCGCCGCGGGCCTGGGCAGGTTGATCCTGGACAACGTCGCGGTCGGCGCGGACGCCATCCTGGGCGACGGCGACGCCGCGACCCGCGCCGAGGAGTACGCCGACGCCGTGCGCCTGGCCCGTCTCGGCTGGGCTTCGCTCGCCGCGGGCACCAGCCGGGCCGTGCTGGACTACGTGATCCCGTACGTCAACGAGCGTGAAGCGTTCGGCGAGCCGATCTCGCACCGCCAGGCGGTGGCCTTCATGGTCGCCAACATCGCGATCGAGCTCGACGGACTACGGCTGGTCACCCTCCGCGGCGCTTCCCGCGCGGAGCAGGGCCTGTCCTTCGGCCGCGAGGCGGCGCTGGCCCGAAAGCTCGCCACCGACAAGGGCATGCAGATCGGCCTCGACGGCGTGCAGCTGCTCGGCGGCCACGGCTTCACCAAGGAACACCCGGTCGAGCGCTGGTACCGCGATCTGCGGGCCATCGGCGTCGCCGAAGGTGTCGTGCTCATCTGACCGGCCCGTTCCGTTTTCCAGGAGACCCCACTCATGATCAACCTCGAACTCCCCAAGAAGCTGCGGGCCAGCGCGAACCAGGCGCATCAGGTCGCGCAGGAGATCTTCCGCCCGATCTCGCGCAAGTACGACCTCGCCGAGCACGACTACCCGGTCGAGCTGGACACCATGGCCGCCATGGTCGAGGGCCTGGCCGACTCCGGCACCCAGAAGATCGGCGGCGCCGCCGGTGGCCGCTCCGATGACGGCGACACCGACCGCCACGCCACCGAGCTGCTCGGAAACACCAACGGCGGCAACATGTCCGCGTTGTTGAACGCGCTGGAGACCTCGTGGGGCGATGTCGGCCTCATGCTGTCGATCCCCTACCAGGGCCTTGGCAACGCCGCTATCGCCGCCGTCGCCACCGACGAGCAGCTCAAGCGTTTCGGCAAGGTGTGGGCCTCGATGGCGATCACCGAGCCGTCCTTCGGCTCCGACTCCGCCGCCGTGTCCACCACCGCCGTGCTCGACGGCGACGAGTGGGTGCTCAACGGCGAGAAGATCTTCGTCACCGCGGGCCAGCGCTCCACCCACATCGTGGTGTGGGCGACGGTGGACAAGAGCCTCGGCCGCGCGGCGATCAAGTCGTTCGTCGTGCCGCGCGACGCTCCCGGCCTTTCGGTGGCGCGGCTCGAGCACAAGCTCGGCATCAAGGCGTCCGACACCGCCGTGCTGCTTTTGCAGGACTGCCGGATTCCGAAGGACAACATCCTCGGCAGCCCGGAAGTCAACGTGGAGAAGGGTTTCGCCGGGGTCATGCAGACCTTCGACAACACCCGTCCGCTCGTCGCCGCGATGGCGATCGGCGTGGCCCGCGCCGCGCTCGAAGAGCTGCGCTCGATCCTGACCGCGGCGGGCGTGGAGATCTCCTATGACACTCCCGCCAACAACCAGCACGCCGCCGCCGCCGAATTCCTGCGGATGGAAGCCGATTACGAGTCCGCCTACCTGCTCGCCCTGCGCGCCGCATGGATGGCCGACAACAAGAAGCCGAACTCGCTCGAGGCCTCCATGTCCAAGGCGAAGGCGGGCCGCACCGGCACCGACGTCACCTTGAAGGCGGTCGAACTGGCCGGCGCCATCGGTTACTCGCAGCGCACTCTGCTGGAGAAGTGGGGCCGCGACTCGAAGATCCTCGATATCTTCGAAGGCACCCAGCAGATCCAGCAGCTCATCGTCGCCCGCCGCATCCTCGGCAAGACCAGCGCCGAGCTGAAATGAGCTGGTAGACAACAGAGAACCGGTGCGAGTCCACTCATCGACTCGCACCGGTTTTTTCGTGTCCGACGTTCGGCTCATCGGTCCACCGCTCGCTCAGGCCGCCTGTAAGCCGTCATCGCCTGGAAGCTCCCAGATTCGGGCCGCCTAATCCACGGCCTGACGGGCATGCTCGGCTCCTCCCTGGCACGGCTGTGTTCATCAGGAAACTGGAACGGTGGACATGACCGACACAACCCCCTTGGCCCCGCAGACCTCCGAACCGCTCCAGTTCGTCACCGACCTGCTCGAAGACATCGGACGCCCCCGACCCGACTTGCGAACACTCACCGATCCACACGAGGCCGCTCACCTCATTGCTGAGGAATCTCGGTCGCGGATCACTGCCGTTCTCGACAAGTTCGGAGGAACGCCAGTCGTACTGCTGAGCGGCGGCGTCGATTCGATCTACGTCGCAGCCGTAGCGGTCGCACTCGGCGCGAAACCTATCGCGGTCACGATCGTGACCGAAGGTCAATCAGACGAACAGAACGCAGCGGCCGCAACCGCAGCCCTCGGGCTGAGGCATGACCCCATCCGTCTGACACCACAGGAAGTCGGCCAACTGTCTCGCGACACTATGCGGCGACTCGGCACGTCGGAACTCTGGGAGGTAACCGCAGGCATCCCGATACTCGCCGCTCGTAGAAGCATCGACAAGATCACAGAACTCGGCCCGATCTTGAACGGCAGCGGCGCGGATGCAATCTTCGGTGGCGGCAAGCGACTCACCCATCCAGTGGCCTCACTCGACGCCACGGACGAGCTCGACCGGATCATTCGCAGGGAGTCAGCCGCCAACTTCAGAGATGACCGGCTCGTCCCGCACTTCTATCCAGCGCTGCTGGATGAGTACGCCGATCGGCTAGTTCACGTATTCCAAACGGTTCGATGGTGGCAGATCGCCGAACGATTCGCGCCCCCAGCCCTTTTCGGAATGCGTGACGGCATGACCGTTGACAAACTCGCCCTACGCTTGGCGTGTGAAGAACAGCTTCCGTCAGGAGTGAAGCACCTCGCCTGGGCAGTGAAGTCGCCCATCCAGCGTTCATCCGGCCTGATGTCCGTCCTTGCGACTGCCGCCCGGTCCTACGCCGCCACCCTTCCAGGGGCGCGGACCTACTCAGACCCCATGACCGAGGACGCCGAAGCCGTCGCCACACGCTTGTATCTCTCGATCCTGGAGAACAGCTAGCGGCACCGCTCCAAAATCCGAGCTAGCAGCTCTTTGCTAGCAAGCGAGCATCGAGCTATCGGACTCGCACCGGATTTTTCGTTCTGCGGGCCGCCGGCAGCAACAGATGACGTGTCCGGAAGCACATTCGGCGATGCTGGGCTATGGATTTCGGGCCGAATGTTCCGTAGCCTTCGCGCACATGTGGAGCATTGTCCTGATCTCGATCGTCAGTTGTTTCATCATCGCTGCCGGATTCGCCTGGGGGCTGCCCGGCGAGTGAGGCGTGGCCATCGCGCGCATGGGAAGAGGTTCAGTGCGGTGCGTTCTGGATCGAGCGAGCGAGCTGCGCAGCGGTGAGATCGGCCGTCCACAGGGGCTGGAGCATGTGCCAGTCGGCAGGGTGCGCGGCGATATTGGCGGCGAATCGGTCGGCCAGCGACTGGGTGGTTGCCTTAACTCCATCGCTGGTGTCGATAGGTGCGTCGACGTGGAACCCCCAGCCGTCGCAGGTGTACCAGCAGTGCACCGGAAGCAGCGGTGCTCCGGTTTCGACCGCCAGCCGTGCCGGACCGCTCGGCAGCCGGGCCGGTTCACCGAAGAAGGTGACCGGTATGCCGGTGCCGGACAGGTCGCGTTCACCCAGCAGACCGACGATCCGTCCCTGCCGAATCCGGCCGAGCAGCTGCGAGAACGGTGGCGTCGCAGCACCGCTGAGCGGGATGATCTCGAATCCCAAGTGCTCACGGAAGCGGACGAAGCGCTGGAACAGCGATTCCGGCCGGAGCCGCTCCGCGACGACAGTGGGTGTGCCCACCCGCTGCACCACCCACACTCCCGCCAAGTCCCAGTTGCCGCTGTGCGGCAGGGCGAGTACGGCGCCGGTGCCGCGTTCGACCGCCCGCCGGATGTGTTCGAGGCCGGTGGCCGAGGATTCGATGGTGTCGGCCAGTCGCACCGGGTCCATCGAGGGCAACCGGAAGGCCTCGCGCCAGTACCGCGCGTAGGAACGCAGACTCGCACGGATCAGCGTCTGCGGCACCTCTTCCGGTGCGGTGGCCAGTACCCGAGCCAGGTTGCGGCGCAATTGGTTCGGTCCGCCGTTTCGGGCCGCGCGGTCGGCTACCGCGTCGAAGAGGCGGACCGCCACGGGTTCCGGCAAAGCGCGTATCAGCCGCCAACCGGCGGCGTAACCGAGATCCCATGCCCGGGCGGCGGGATCCATCACTCACCCATCGGCGTCGACCCGTGTCGTGTGGTCCGTCGCCGCGGGCGTCGCGTTGACGACGTCGCTGAATACGGGCGGACGAACTACCCCGGGCTCAGGCGTGCTCATCTCGGCTGGCTTGGTCCGGTGGCTGAAAAGATCAGGTGACGGCCGGTTACTTCGATGCATTCTGGGGTTCTCCGCTCACTGGCGACCGATGGCGCCCGACTGGTGACGGACCGCGAACGCGGTCGCCGCCGCGAATTCGGCGTTCACCTCGAGAACTCCACACTACCCGCGTCAAGACCGGACGGATCGGTTTTTTTCAGGACTGTGCCGAAACCGATCCCGGGCGGTAGCGAACATCGAACGCGGCCGGTCCGCCCGCCCGGCGGTGCTCTATCGTGGCCTCGAATCGTTGCGCGCACTGCTGTTGACAAGCACGTCACTGCGTCGATGAGCCAACGACACGATCACGCCATTCGGCGCTCACCCTGGACAGGGCGAGGACCGACCAGGCAGCCTATCGCCCTGAGCCGCTGGATCTACGAATCAGCGGACGTCTTTCACTCGAGCTGTACCAGAGAACTTCTCAGGAGGACTGGTTATGCAACGATTGAGTTTCACGCGTCGCCTCGCCACCGCTTTCGCCGCCGCCGCGGTGTTGGTGACGCCGTTCGCCGGGCACGCCGCCGCGCAGCCGACCACGGTGGACTGGGCCGTCGCCGCGCAGCAATTGCGTGTCGCCGCGGCCGGGAATCCGGCGGCGGAGCAGGCGATCGACCGCCTGATCGCCTCCGGGCGGCTCACCGACTCCGGGGCGGTGGCCTTGCCCGCGCAGCCGTTCCAGTTCCCGGCGCAGTCGGATATCGGCCGCGGTGAGGGTCCGGGCGTGTACGGATCGGGAATCGCCCTCGGGATGGACGGATTCCGCATCGGGTTCTTCGGCGGACCCGGCACCATCTCGCCGAACCAGGGCGGCGCGAAGCTCGAGGCACTGTGGATCAACCTGGCCAACGGGCGCAGCGGTACCGAACTGCTCTACGAACACAACGACGTTCCGGTGGACACCACCATTCGCACCCGCGCCCTGGACACCGGCGCGGGCCCGGTGGTCGCCGCGGTGTACGGATCGCTGTGGCACCGCTGGTCGGTGCCCGTCAGCGACGCGAACCCGGACGGGTACGCCTACCGGTTGGGCACGATCTCGGTTCCGTCGTTCGGCGCCGTCTACAACTGAGTGCGAAGATCCCGGCTCCCGCCGCCACGGGAGCCGGGATCTTCGGTTTGTCGGGAAGTACGTACTTCCGTAGCTTTTGGGTTCGTGAGTCTGGAAGACAGAGTCGCCGAGCTGGAACGGCGGCTCAGCGCGCTGGAAGAGAGAATTCGGCCCGACGACCTCCCGCCGGGCGCCGAGCAGTGGGCGGTGGCTCGTCTGCAGGACGAGTTCGCGGCGGCCGACGAGCCCAACGGCGGCGTTGTCTTCGCCGGGTCGGTCCGCCTGCCCAACGATCAGCAGCGCGAGTGGCAGGCCCGGTTCACCACCGGCGACCTCATCGAGGACGACTGGGCCGAGACGGCGGAATGCCTTGCCGCGCTGGGCAGTCCGGTCCGGCTGCGCCTGCTGCGCGAGATCATGGGCGGGCGGCGGACCGCGGCCGAACTGGCCGGAGTGGACGGGGTCGGCGACTCCGGGCAGATCTATCAGCACCTGCGGCAACTGGCCGCGGTCGGCTGGCTGCACACCGCGGGGCGTGGGCGATTCGAGGTGCCCGCCGCCAGGGTGGTGCCGCTACTGGTCGCCTTGGCCAGCGCTCGCCGCTGATTCCGGCGGCACTCCGGCGGCCACGTATCCCGCGGTGGCGAGCATCCCACCGATCTGCTCGTAGGTCGCCCGCTCCCGGGGCGCGACCGTCGCCAGGCCGTCCACATAGCGATTGAACATGCAGAACGCCGAAGCGACGAGCACCGCGTCGTGGATGTCCTCGTCCTTGGCGCCCGCGGCGCGCGCGTTCTCGACGTCCTCCGAGGTGACCTCGAGTCCCGACCGGCGCACCTTGTCCGCGATGCGCAGCAGCGCACGCAGTTTCGGATCGATCGCGGCGGAATCCGCGTCCTCGATGACCGCGTCGATCAGCTCGCGACCGCCGTCAACCAGCGCCGCCGCGGTCGCCGCGTGCGACTGGGTGCAGAAATAGGTCTGGTTGCGCGACGACACGTACGCGGCGATGGTTTCGCGCTCCCCCGGCGTGAGCGGGGACGACCCGCGCAACAGGGTCTGCGCGAATTCGCTCAGAGCCGTGCCGGTTTCGGGCTTGAAAGCGAACAGGCCCCGGATGCCGGGCAGATCGCCGGGGATGTCGATGAACGGTGCACGGTCCTTCGGATCGGACATTGGCCGCGTCTCCCTTCGAGCGGTCTCGAGACGTTGCGAGGGTAGCGCTACCGGCAGGTAACAGCGGGCGAAAAGACCGAAATCGGGCTGCCGACCGCTCCCACCTGCGGTGGACGTCACCGATCCGAGAGAGATTTGTCCGTTTCAACTGTGACCTGTCACACTCCGCACTGCTACGGTGGCAAGTCAACACGCCGTACCGGTTCGCTAGGTCGAGGACCGACGCGAGGGTTTTGTGGAGGTTGTTCGACATGAATTTGGCCCACACGCTGGAGGCCGTGAAGGCGCTGGGTGTGCTGCGCAGCCGGGGTGTCACCGATCCCCGGAAGCCGCTGGAGACGCTGCGGACGATGAGGGAATCGCGGATCCTCGGCCCTCAGGCGACGTTGATCCGGCATTCCGCGCGCGTGGCGCCGGACGCCCCGGGCATCGTGGACGAGGCGGGCGCCCTGACCTACCGCGAACTGGACGACCGGTCGACGGCCGTCGCGCGCGGCCTGCGGGCGGCGGGCATCACCGAAGGCCAGGTCATCGGCCTGCTCGCGCGCGACCACCGCGGACTGATCATCGCCATGGCCGCGGCGGGCAAGCTCGGCGTGCGGGTCGCGTTGATGAACACCGGGTTCGCCAAGCCGCAGTTCGCCGAGGTGTGCGCTCGCGAGAAGGTCAAGGCGGTGCTGCACGACAGCGAGTTCCTCGGCCTGCTCGACGCGCTGCCCGCCGACCTGCCGCGCTACATCACCTGGGTCGACGAGGGCGCCACCCTGCCCGAGGGCGCGCAGACGATCGACGACCTGGTCGCCGCCAACTCCACCGAGCCGCTGCCCGCGCCGAGCAAGCCCGGCGGCTTCATCATCTTGACCAGCGGCACCACCGGCCTGCCGAAGGGCGCCCCGCGCACCAAGGTCACTCCGCTGTCCACGGCGCAGATGGTCGACCGCATTCCGTTCCCGCAGCACGGCACCCAGGTGATCGTCTCGCCGATCTTCCACAGCACCGGCCTGGCCACCTGGCTGGTCGGCGCGGCGCTGGCCAACAAGGTCGTGGTGCGCCGCCGGTTCGACGCCGAGGCGACGCTCGCCTTGGTCGCCGAGCACAAGGCCGACATGCTGGTGGCGGTGCCCACGATGCTGCACCGGATGGTCGAGCTCGATCCGGCGATCCGGGCGAAGTACGACACGTCCTCGCTGAAGGCGATCGTGCTGGCCGGTTCGGCGCTGTCGCCGGAATTGACGATCAAGGCCACCGAGGCGTTCGGCCCGGTGCTCTACAACCTCTACGGCTCCACCGAATGCGCCGTCGCGACCGTGGCCAACCCCGAGGATCTCGCGCTCGCGCCCGGCACCGTCGGGCGCGCGCCGATCACCTGCGAGGTGCGGCTCTACGACGACAACGATCAGCGGGTCACCGCCGTCAACACCACCGGGCGCATCTTCATCCGCAGCGGCGCGCCGTTCGAGGGCTACACCGACGGCAGGCACAAGCAGATCATCGACGGCTACATGTCCAGCGGCGACGTCGGCCACTTCGACGAGAACGGCCTGCTCATGGTGGACGGTCGCGACGACGACATGATCGTGTCCGGCGGCGAGAACGTCTTCCCGCAGGAGGTGGAGAACCTGCTGCTGGAACGACCCGACATCTTCGACGTCGCCGTGGTCGGCGTGGACGACGCGGAATTCGGCAAGCGCCTGCGCGCCTTCGTCGTTCCCGAGCCGGGCTCCTCGCCGGACGGCGAGGAGATCAAGGCGTACGTGAAGAACAACCTGGCGCGGTACAAGGTGCCGCGCGAGGTGGTCTTCCTCGACGACCTGCCGCGCAACGCGACCGGCAAGCTGCTGCGCCGCGTGCTGGTGGAGTACGAGGTCAAGGCCTGACGAGCAGCGGGCCGGGCCACCGCGCCCGGCCCGTTACCAGCGGGTAGCGATCCGCTGAGATACGTGACACAACCGGTTACACAAGCTTGCTAGTGTTAGCACCAGCACTGGGTATCGAAAATGCGGTCCGCACCACCCGGAGGATCACCGGGTGACACCGCCGGAAGGTTGTCGTCGATGTCTCTTTCCCTACCCGCGTTGGGTGGCGCCGCCCGCAAAGCAGGCGATCTGGCCCTCGGCGTGAACGTGATGGTCAAGCGGCGGCTGTTCAATCCGCTGCGCCCCGACCATGCGGCGCGGTCGGCGTTCAATATCTTGAAGTTCGGCCCGTTCGCGGGCGTCGTCATGCACGCCGCGCAGACCAGGCCGCACTCCGTGGCGATCGTCGACGAACGCGGGGAGCTGACCTTCGGCCGGCTCAACGAGCAGTCCAACGCCCTGGCCCGCGGGTTGCAGAGCAAAGGCATCAATCCCGGTGACGTCGTGGCCATCCTGGCGCGCGACCACCGCGGCATGGTGCTGAGTCTGTTGGCCACCGGCAAGCTCGGCGTGCGCGGCGTGCTGATGAACACCGGTTTCGCCAAGCCGCAGTTCGCCGACGTGGCCGAGCGCGAGAACGTCAAGGCGGTGCTGCACGACAGCGAGTTCATCGACCTGATGAGCGCCATCCCCGCCGCGATCCCGCGCATCCTCACCTGGGTGGACGAGAAGGACAACGCCGATCCCGCGATCCCGACGGTCGATTCGCTGATCAGCGGACAGTCCGGCGCGGCGCTGCCCACCCCGGCCAAACCCGGCGGCATCGTCATCCTGACCAGCGGCACCACCGGCACGCCGAAGGGCGCCCCGCGCGACCGGGTCAGCCCCTTCGCCTCGGCCCAGTTCATCGACCGGGTGCCGCTGCCCGCCGACGGCACCATGATCATGGCGGCGCCGATCTTCCACGGCACCGGCCTGTCCCAGTTCACCCTCGGTCTCGCACTCGGCAATCGGGTGGTCTTCCAGCAGCGCCGCTTCGATCCCGAGCAGACCCTGGCGAATATCGAGAAGTACAAGGCGGATTCGCTGGTCGTGGTCCCGACCATGCTGCAACGCATCCTCGACCTGGACGCCGACGTGCTGGCGAAGTACGACGTCAGCAGCATCAAGGTGATCTTCGCGGCGGGCTCGGCCATCGCGCCGGACGTGGTGACCCGCACGCTGGACCACTTCAACGACAGCCTCTACAACCTCTACGGCTCCACCGAGTGCGCCGTAATGACCGTCGCGACGCCCGAGGACCTGCGCAAGGCGCCCACCACCGCGGGCAAGCCTCCGGTCGGCATCCGGATCGTGCTGCTGGACGCCGAGCGCAAGCCGATCACCGAGCCGAACGTGACCGGAACCATCTTCGTGGACAACGGCTTCGCCTTCACCGGCTACACCGACGGCCGCACCAAGGAGATGGTCGACGGCATGATGTCCAGCGGCGACGTCGGTCACTTCGACGCCGACGGCCTGCTCTACATCGATGGCCGTGACGACGACATGATCGTCTCCGGCGGCGAGAACGTCTTCCCGCTCGAGGTGGAGAACCTCATCGCGGGTCGCGACGACATCTTCGAAGCCGCGGTGGTCGGGGTGGACGACCGTGAGTTCGGCAAACGGCTGCGCGCCTTCGTCGTTCCCGGTCCCGATTGCAAGCGCGACCCGCAGGAGATCAAGGACTACGTCAAGGCGAATCTCGCCCGCTACAAGGTCCCGCGCGAGGTGGTCTTCCTCGACGAGCTCCCCCGCAACGCGACCGGCAAACTGCTGCGCAAGCCGCTGATCGAGATGGAGGTCGACGCGGGCTGAGCCGCGCGCGTCCACGGTCTTCCCTGCGGTACGGCTGCCGCATGCCGGGAAGACCGAAGTATTTCCAGTTGGAAGCTGCATGTGGCAGCGGTTTTCGATGCGGTCGGACGCGTGCAATCGGTCGGCTATCATCAGCGGGTGAGTTACGAGTTCGACCGGTCCGCCGCGGGTCGTCGCGGCGCCGTCGCGCGGGTGCGCGGTGGCTCGGCCGGTGCGATCTCGGGGGCCATCGCCGTCGCGGCGCACGGCTGGGCTTCCGGCGGCATGCTGCCGGACACCACCGCGCTGGCCCTGCTCGCCGCCGCGTCCGCCGTGATCGGCGCGTTGGTTGCGGGCCTGGCCCCGCTGCGCGAGACGTCGTCCGGGCTGGTCGCGGCGCTGGTCGCCGGGCAGCTGCTCGGGCACTTCACCATGGGGATCAACTCCGGACACCTGCATCACGGTGATGCCCAGCTGACTCCCGCCATGCTCGCCGCGCACCTGTGCGCGGCGCTCGCGGCGGCCGTCGTCATCCGGGGCGCGGAAGCCGCGTACCGGATCGGCACCGCGGTGCTGCGCCGCGTGCTGCCGCCGCGGCATACCCCGCCCGTCGTCGCGGACCGCGCTCCTGCGCGGACGGTCCATCGCGACCGGGTCGTTCTGCGGGTGTTCGCCGCCGAGGCGCTGCGCACCCGCGCTCCGCCGCTGGCGGTCGTTCTCTGAATTCATTCCATACCCGGTGCACGTGTGACGTGGGTATCGCTCACCGTCATCTTTCATCGTGCAGCGCAGCGTCGCCGCGCACTCTCGTGCCCGCTCCTGAGCGTGCCGCCGCGACGCCGAATCCGTGGTCGCACACCTTCTTTCCGTGCGGAGGTGAGACCGCGCTTCGTCGAACAAGCGCGTCTCCCGGCGATCGCGCGACGGCTGTCCGCGAAGGACTTGTCGCCGCGGCGGTCGCGTGCCTACGGCCAGAAGTGGGTTGCGCTCACCCGGGTTCCGCCGTCAGAAACGAAACGATCGTGAGTACAACAGAAACCATTTCCGACGCCGACTTATCGGAGCCGTCGGATCCGTCCGGCCCACGCCGGACCACCGCGCGTAACAGCCTGTACGCGCTGGCCATGCGACTGCACTTCTACGCGGGTGTGTTCGTCGGGCCGTTCATCCTCATCGCCGCCGTCACCGGCGCCCTCTACGCGATATCGCCGACGCTCGAGTCGGTCATGTCGCGCGACCTGCTGACGGCCACCGAGACCGGAACGCCGAAACCGCTGTCGGAGCAGGTCGGTGCGGCCGTAGCCACCCGGCCGGACCTCCAGCTGGTCGCCGTCGCCCCGGCGGCGGGTGCCGAGGACACCACCAGGGTGCTGTTCAACGACCCGTCGCTGGGCGAGTCCGAGCGGCGGGCGGTGTTCGTGAACCCCTACACCGCGCAGCCGGTGGGCGATGCCGTCGTGTACGGCAGTTCGGGTGCGCTGCCGATGCGCACCTGGATCGATCGGTTGCACCGTGACCTGCACCTGGGCGAACCGGGCCGGCTCTACAGCGAGCTCGCCGCGTCCTGGCTGTGGATCGTCGCGCTGGCCGGGCTGGTCATCTGGGTGCGGCGGGTGCGTAGCCGGCGGGCCCGCAACGGCTGGGGCTGGCTGCTGGCGGCCGATCGGTCGCAGCGCGCGCGAGGCCGCACCATGAACTGGCACGGTGCGGTCGGGATGTGGGTGCTCCCGCTGGTGCTGCTGCTGTCGGCGACCGGCATGACCTGGTCGACGTACGCGGGCGAGAACATCACCGCATTGCGTGAGCAGCTCAGCTGGACCACACCGGCGGTCAGCACCGCATTGCCCGGAACCGTTGCCTCGGGCCACGATTCGGGCTCCGACCACCACGGCGGCGGTCACGCGGAGCACGCGCCCGCAGATCCGGCCGATCGGATCGCCCAGCTGGATCGGGTCTACGCGACCGCCCGTGCCGAAGGCATCACGCAGGCGGCCGAGATCGCCGTCCCGGCCGCGCCGGGCAAAGCGTTCGCGGTCAAGGAACGCCGGATGCCGGGCACCTACACCGTCGACTCCGTGGCCGTCGACGGCGCGACCGGTGCGATTACCGATCGTCTGTCCTACGCCGACTGGCCGCTGATGGCCAAGCTCACCAACTGGGGCATCCAGTTCCACATGGGCCTCATGTTCGGGCTGCTCAACCAGTTGTTGCTGCTGGCGGCGATGATCGGCCTGATCACCGTGATCGTGCGCGGCTACCTGATGTGGTGGCGCAGACGCCCGACCCGTGATGCGAGCCGGTTCGCGCTGGGCCGGGCTCCGCGTCGCGGCGCGCTGCGCAAGTCGTCGCTGTGGCTGGTCGTGCCGCTGGTGGCCGCCGCACTGGTGGTCGGCTGGTTCGTCCCGCTGGTCGGGTTGAGCCTGCTCGTCTTCCTCGCGATCGACGTGGTGATCGGCCTGGCCGGACGGATGCGCGCCGCCGCTTAACCCCACATCCACGGGCGAAGCCCGTTCCTCCCACGACCTACCGAATGACACAGGTATGGCCGTCGCTTCGCCATGCCTTCGAAACCAAGGACTTTCCATGCAGATCACGAAACTGGCCCTCGCCGCCGCGTTCACGACCGCCGCGGTCAGCATCGCCGCGGGCACGAGTTCCGCCGCTCCCGAGGCCGCTCCGGTGGACAGCGCGTCCGTCGAGGCCACGTCCACCGAGGGTGCCGAGGCCGTCGGTTTCACCGCCCACGCCACCGAGACCGCCAGCATCATCAGCATCGATTCCGGCTCGCTGGTGGTCGAGGACCAGGTGCTGAAGATCAAGGCCGCCGACGGCACCGTCGTCGCGGGCACGCCCTTGACCTTCCTGGTCGACGAGTTCGAATTCCCCATCGCCGCCGAGATTTCGGACCGCACCGCGACACTGACCCCGCAGTTCGACATGGCGCACGCGGTCTACAAGCCGGTCGCCCTGCCCTTCGAGGACAAGGCTCCGTGGAAGACGGAATACGACCGTGAGCAGGCGGCCTGGTCCCGGATGACCAGCACCATCTCCATGGGCGCCACCATCGGCACCCTGGTCGGCGGCATCGGCGGCGCGGCGGTGGGCTGCGTGCTCGGCGGCATCGCGGGCGCGACCGTCGCCGCCGCCACCATCGTCGGCATGTTCGGCCCCTTCATCCCGGCCGCCGCCGTCGGCTGCCTCGGCGGCATCGTCGCCGTCGGCGCCCTCGGCACGGTCGCGGGCCAGATCCTGGTGACGGCCCCCGTCGCCATCGGCGCGGCCATCATGTACTTCTCCACGATCAACTCGCCCATGCCCGCTCCGCTGAAGTGATTTCCGGCCCGGCATCGAGATCGACTCCCTCGATGCCGGGCTCCGCTTCATCCGTTATCCGGAGGCCCATTTCGGTGAGCAGGCCGCGGACGTGGCGTTCGATCTCGGCGCGGATCGCGCGGACGGTGTCGCGGTCTTGTCCCGCGGGGTCGTCGAGCTTCCAATCGAGATAGCGTTTTCCGGGGTAGTAGGGGCATGCGTCGCCGCAGCCCATCGTGATGACGACGTCGGAGGCTTCGACGGCTTCGGGCGTCAGGATCTTCGGCTTTCGGTCGGTGATGTCTATGCCGATCTCGGTCATGACTTCGGCGACCACAGGGTTGATCTCGTCGGCGGGGGCCGAGCCCGCGGAGCGGACCTCGATTTCGTCCTGAGCCAGGTGGGCGAGCAGGGCGGCGGCCATTTGGGAACGTCCGGCGTTGTGGACGCAGACGAACAGGACGCTCGGTGTGGCTGGCATCGCGGCCTTTCAGTGCGTGTCGATGGTGTCGCGAGGGATGACGGCGTTGTCGGCGGCGACGGCTGCGGTGGCCGGGTAGAGGATGGCGACGAGGGCCAGGCCGATGAGTGCGCCGAGGAGTTGGGCGCCGAGGTAGCCGGGCACGGACGCGGGGGCGATTCCGGCGAAGGTGTCGGAGAAGACGCGGCCGAGGGTGACGGCGGGGTTGGCGAACGAGGTGGAACTGGTGAACCAGTACGCCGCTCCGATGTAGGCGCCGACCGCTGCCGCCGACAGGGCCGCTCGCCCGCTGCGGGCCAGGCCGAAGACGACGGCGATCAGTCCGGCCGTGGCGACGACTTCCGAGATCACATGACCGGTGGTGACGCGATGGTGGGTGGAGATCTGCATCGCGGATCGATCGAACATGATGTTGGCGAGGATCGCGCCGACGACGGCTCCGGTCGTTTGGGCGGCGAGGTAGCCGGGGAGGTCTCGGCCGGGAAGGCCGGTGCCGTGGCGTCGTCCTAGTAACCAGTCCGCCGCGGAGACAACGGGATTGAAGTGCGCGCCGGACACCGGTCCGAACACCAGGATCAGCACCGCGAGTCCGAGAACGGTGGCGGTGGAGTTCTCCAGTAGCTGCACGCCGATGTCATCCGGCGACAGTTGCTGGGCGGCGATGCCGGAGCCGACGACGACGGCGACGAGTAGGGCGGTGCCGAGGAATTCGGCCAGTAGCCGCCGCGCCAGGCCGGTCATCGCGCCGCTTCCGGCACGGTGATGTCGAGCAGGCGGGACAACTGCCGCAGTGCGGCGGGTTCGATGCGGTAGTACACCCACGACCCGCGCCGCTCGCTGCTGAGCAGTCCGGCTTCGCGCAACACCTTCAGGTGATGGGAAATGGTCGGCTGGCTGACGTCGAAGCCTTCCGAGAGGTCGCAGACGCACGCCTCCCGCCCGGCATGGCCGGCGACCACCGACAGCAGCCGCAGCCGGACCGGGTCCGACAGCGCTTTGAAGACGCAGGCCAACTCGGTGGCGGCGTCGGCGGTCAGCGGTTGACGGATCATCGGGGTGACCTCACACGATGGCGAGGTCACCCCGACGAGCGGAAGCTCCTGTTTCGACACGGATCGATATTGATGCACATCGAATCCATAGGCAAGCAAACACCTGGTGAACGCCGCCCTGAGTCAGTGGCAGCAGGTGGCGCCCGAGTCGATCGCCTCCTTCTTGGCGGCCGAGCCGCAGCACGCGCCCTCGGCGGCGGCTTCCTCGGCCGTGCCGCAGCAGGCCTGGACCGCCTCGGCGTCGGAAGGCGTGGCCGCACCGGTGAGTTCAGGTGCGGTACCGAAGGTTTCACTGTCGGCCAGCACGGTGTAGACCTCCCAGCGCTCGGCGTCCGGGGCGCTGACCCAGACCTTGTCCTGCGTGGCGAAGCAACAGGTCGTGGCGATCTGCTCTTCGGTGAACAACCCGGCTTCCGACAGGCGGGCGATCTCGGCGTGCACCTGGTCGGACGTTTCGACCTCGACGCCGAGGTGGTTGACGCCGCCGCCGTGGCCGGGGTTCTCGATCAGCACGAGTTTCAGCGGTGGATCGGCGACGGCGAAGTTGGCGTAGCCGGGCTTGCGCTTGGCGGGCTCGGTCTTGAACAGGGTCGAGTAGAACCGCACGGCCTGGTCGATGTCGTCGACATTGAGGGCGAGCTGGATACGGGACATGACTACCTCCACTTGTGTGACATATATCGAAGAACCGGTTCGATGCCGAGTCTGCCACCTTTTCGACATATGTCAATAAAGTAGGTAGAGTCGATCGCATGCCCAAGACGCTGCCCGTGATCGACATGTCCGCCCCGGTCTGCTGCACGCCGGTCGCGGCCGGGCCGATCGACGACGACGCCGCGCTGGCGGTGGCGCTGCGATTGAAAGCGATCGCCGACCCGGCACGGGTCAAGCTGCTGTCACTGCTGCTGACCAGCACTTCCGACGAGGAGAACGGCGGCGACCTCGCCGCGGCGGTCGGACTGTCGGAGTCGACGGTCAGCCATCACCTCGGCCAATTGCGCAAGGCCGGTCTCGTGGAATCCGAACGGCGCGGCATGAACACCTTCCACCGGGCTCGCCGGGACGCCCTGGCGGCATTGTGCTTCGTCCTCGACCCCAACTGCTGCCGCTGAGCCTGTTCTGAACAAAGCGGCGACCCGTCTGGACTCTCGCGTCCGGGCCCGCCATTGCGGCAAGAGAACCGGCACCGCAGCCAATCCCTCCCACAGCGAACGAGCTCTCGCCATCAACGAATCCGTCTGCACCCCACCCATTGTCTTCTTGCGGGATCAACGGCACATGCTGGGCGGCCACCTCGCAGCCATGCGCCGTCGCGAATCACTTGGGCAGCGCGGTGACGCATTCGTACGTGTGGCCGTCGAAGGAGCCGAGAGGGGCCACGCTCCAGAGCATTCCGGTCTCTTCCATGCTGGGGGTGTAGATTTCGGCGCCGGTGCTGTTGAAGTAGCCGAAGGAGGTTCCGGGGAACTTCTTGCCGGAGGAATTCAGGTATTCGGTCATCGAGTCGACGAAAGTGGAGAGGCGCGCGGAGTCGCTGGACTCCTCTTCCGCTACCGCGGCGGCATTCTGCGACCAATCGTCGTACTGCTCCATCATCGACCCGGAGGGCGCGGGGGTGCCGGAAGGGAAGGCGATGGCCTCGTAGATTCGGGAGCGGTCCCGGAACCCCGACAACGTCCAATAGATCGACGACGCGTCGCCATGATCGACGCCCGCGTTGTCCGACATGTGGCATACGCCATAGGCGTGGACGTCCAGTCTCAACCCGAGGCGGCTCAACCAGTTCGGCAGCGCGTCTTCGAATTGGCTGAGGCATGACTCGTCGTCGCTGCCGTCCTCCTCCGCCTCGGTGGCGGCCATCAGGCAGGCGAGCTGGTACGCGCCGTACGCGTCGCCCCGGCCGTTGGAAGCCTTTATGCGCTTCTTCAGCGTCTCGGTCTCGCGCATCTCGCTGCGGGTGGGCATCTCGAAAATCTCGACCTTCTTCATCTCGCACCCTCCTTCAGTCGATGGTCTCGTGCGGTCGCCATGACGAAACGTGATTGCCGCAGCAGCAAGGATCTCGCTCCGCGCTCCTGCATGTCCTCGCACGTTTCGGGTGGTCCTCGTAACCGGGGCCGGGTACGCGAAAACCCTGCTGAATGATCGAGCGTCGGCGTATCGACGGACGCTTCGCAGCACCGGAAGCGGGACCGCCGCCTGTTTGCTCCCCGGGCACCCGGGTAAGCGACCAATGTCCCGAGTCGCCCCTAAGGGAGCGCTTGTCAACCGAGAGACGCCGACCCGTGAAATACGCGGGCAGGCGAGGAAAGGGGTAGCAAGTGAGCACAATGGCCGCCACGGTGGACGTCGAGGTTCCGGTTCGCACCGCCTACAACCAGTGGACGCAGTTCGAGTCGTTTCCGCAGTTCATGGAGGGTGTCGAAGCGGTACAGCAGATCGATGACCGGCATATGCACTGGCGTGTCCATGTCGGCCCGTCGACGCGGGAGTTCGACGCGACCATCACCGAGCAGCATCCCGACGAACGCGTCGCCTGGAAATCCGACAGCGGGCCCAAGCACGCGGGCGTCGTCACCTTCCATCGGCTCGACGACACCCACACCAGGGTGACCGCGCAGATGGACGTCGACCCCGAAGGGTTCGTGGAGAACGTCGCCGACAAGCTCGGTGTGCTGAAGCACCGGGTGAACGGTGACCTGGAGCGCTTCAAGCACTTCATCGAGCACCAGGGCAGCGAGACCGGCGCGTGGCGCGGTGACATCCCGCGCCCGGATGCCGGGAGCACCGCCGCGGAGCGCGGCACGGCTCCCAGCCCAGGTGCGGGCCGGACCAGCACGCCGGGCGTCGGCACGACCGGCACACCAGGCACCGGCACACCAGGCGTCGGTGGGACCGGCATGCCGGGCGCCGGCGGAACCGGTACCCCGGGTACCGGCGGAACCGGCACCGGTGGAACGGGCACGTGGCCCGGCGGAACCGGTACCCCGGGCGTCTGACCCGTGCGACAACCGGCGCCCCCTGGGATCTCCCAGGGGGCGCCGTTCGTGTCAGACGGAGCCGGGCTCCTCGTCGGAGGGCTCGGCCGGGTGCGTTTCCGGCGGCACCTGGACCGGGCGCAGCAGCGCCCAGGCCACGAAGGCCAGCGCCACCACGCCCATGCCGAGCCCGGCCCACAGGTTCACGTTCACCCCGCCGGTCTTGGCCTGCTCGGCGGCGGTGTCGTGCACCAGGCCCGTGACGACGAGAACGATCGCGTAGCAGCCGAGCAAACCGCCGACGATGGTACGGATGTCGAAAAGCATTGCGGCGGTTCCTTATCCGACGAAGATGTTGAGCAGGATGACGAGCACGAGCGCGATGCCCGCCAGCAGGACCGGGCGCTGGTACCAGGGCAGCGTGCCCGCTTCCGGATCGGTGCGCACTTCCTTCGGCGTCTCCGAGTACACCAGCCCGATCAGTTCCGCCGCCGGTTTCGGCTGGGTCACCTGGGTGACCGCGACGCTGACGACGATGTCGACCACGAACGCGGCACCGGCCGCGACGAAGCTCGCTCCCTGGCCGGACAGTTCGAAGACCTTCGTCTCGTGCAGGATGAAAACGACGATCGCGGAAGCGGTTCCGCAGACCAGCCCCATCCAGCCCGCGGTGGGCGTCATCCGTTTCCAGAACATGCCGAGGATGAACGTGGCGAACAGCGGCGCGTTGAAGAAGCTGAACAAGGTCTGCAGGTAGTCCATCATGTTGCTGAACCCGGAGGCGATGAACGCGGTGAAGATCGCGGCCACGGTCGCGCCGATGGTGGCCAGCCTGCCCACGGTGAGGTAGTAGCCGTCCGGTCGGTCGCGCCGCACGTACTGCTGCCACAGGTCGTAGCTGAACACCGTGTTGAACGCGGAGACGTTGGCCGCCATGCCCGCCATGAACGCCGCGAGCAGACCGGCCAGCCCCACCCCGAGCAGGCCGTTGGGCAGCACGTCCTTCATCAGATACAGCAGCGCCTGGTTGTAGGTGGTGTCGCTCTCGAAGTCCGGATTCGCGGTCACCGCAGCCTTGTACTCCGCCATCTGCGGCACCAGCACCGCGCTGATCATGCCGGGGATGACGACGATCAACGGGATGAACATCTTCGGGTAGGCGCCGATGATCGGGGTGCGCCGCGCCGCAGAGATGGAGTGCGTGGCCATCGCGCGCTGTACCTCGACGAAGTTCGTGGTCCAGTATCCGAAGGACAGCACGAATCCGAGACCGAACACGATGCCGAGGATCGACAGGAAATCGTTGGAGAATCCGCTGAGCGCGTTGCCGGGCCACGACTCCAGCTGCGCCGCGCCGCCGGGCGAGGCGGTCACCTTCTCGCGCAGCCCGTCCCATCCTCCGACCCGGTGCAACCCGACCAGGGTGAGCGGCAGCAGCGCGGCCACGATGACGAAGAACTGGAGCACTTCGTTGTAGATCGCGGCCGACAGTCCGCCGAGGGTGATGTAGGACAGCACGATCACCGCGGCCACGATCACCGAGACCCACAGCGGCCAGCCCAGCAGCACGTTCACGATGGACCCGAGCAGATACAGGTTGACCCCGGCGATGAGGATCTGCGCGATGGCGAAGCTCAGCGCGTTCACCAGATGGGCTCCGGTGCCGAACCGGCGGCGCATGAACTCCGGCACGCTGCGGACCTTGGAGCCGTAGTAGAACGGCATCATCACCACGCCGAGGAACAGCATGGCGGGCACCGCCCCGATCCAGAAATAGTGGAAGGTCGGGAACCCGTATTCCGCGCCGTTGGCGGACATGCCCATGATCTCGACCGCGCCGAGGTTGGCGGAGATGAACGCCAGGCCGGTCACCCAGGCGGGCAGCGAGCGCCCGGACAGGAAGAAGTCGATGCTGGAGGACACCCGCTGTCTGGCCAGCAGGCCGATGCCGAGCACGAACACGAAATACAGTGCCACCAGCGCGTAATCGACGGGCTGCGCGTCCAGTCGGAGGGTCTCGGCGGCTACCGGGTGCGGTGGCGATGCGGCCGGGTGCAGGCCGGGCACGGCAGCGAGAACGGACGGATCGACGAGCGGCACAGCGTTCCTCCTGGCGGTGAAACCGGGGCGGCGAGCGAGGTCGTTCGTCGTGCGAGAGCCGCGCCGTGCTGGTGCTGCCCGGCGCGTGCGACCTCCTCGTCACCCGCCGAATGGTGTCGGCAGAGACCACTGTGCGCGATCATGCCCTACCGGCGTGGCACAATCGCGCACAAATTCGCTCAAACGATCCGGTGCGCTCCGGCGGCGGGGAAAACCGCGAACGTGCGCGGATCGGGCAGCCCTGCGTCGGCGAAGCGCTGCCGCACCGACTCCGTCACCGCCGCCGTGCGGTCGCGGTCGACGAGCGCGACGACGCTGCCGCCGAACCCGCCGCCGACCATCCGCGCGCCGTACGCCCCGGCGGCCAAGGCGGTGTCGACCGCCGCGTCGATGGCCGGAACGGATACCTCGAAGTCGTCCCGCAGCGAGGCGTGGCCCGCGGTCAGGATCGGGCCGATGTTCCGGGGGTCCTCGCCTACGCGCAATTTTTTGGCAACCGCCAGCACCCTGGCGTTCTCCGTCACCACGTGTCTGGCGCGGCGGCGCAGCACGTCGTCGGCGATCCGGGTGGTGTCCGCCGCGGACGCCACGTCCCGCAACGTCGCCACGCCGAGCGCCTCGGCCGCCGCCACGCATTGCGCGCGGCGCTCGGCGTAGCGGCCGTCGGCCAGATCGTGCGGCTGGCCGGTATCGATCACCAGCAAGTCGAGGCCGAAAGCGCCCAGGTCGAAGGGGATCTGCTCGTGACCGGTCCCCCGCGGCGCGGCGGTGTCGGCGGCGAAAGCCCGCACGTCCAGCAACAGCGCGTGCCCGGCGGTGCACAGCATCGCGGCCGACTGGTCGAGCAATCCGGTCGGCGCGCCGACGTAGTCGTTCTCGGCGGCGCGGGCCACGTCGATCAGCGTGCGGTCGGTCAGGCCGGGCGCGAACAGATCGCGCAGCGCGACGGCCACCGCGCAGGACAGCGCCGCCGAGGACGACAGCCCGGCGCCGATCGGGACCGCGCCGTCGAGCTCCAGATCGACGCCGGGAATCCGGTGCCCACGCCGGGTGAACTCGGCGATCACGCCGAGCGGATAGCGGGCCCATCCCGGCACCCGCGCCCGCTCTCCGGCGAGGCCGGACACCGCGACGAGCACCGGCTCGCCGGGCCGCTGCCGCGAGCCGACCCGCACCATCCCGTCGGCGCGTCCCGCCGCGGTGCACCGCACCACCAGCGGCAACGCGATCGGCAGGACGTAGCCGTCGTTGTAGTCGGTGTGCTCACCGATGATGTTGACCCGCCCCGGCGCCACCCATGTCCGCACACTCGCTCCTCGCTGTCCCGGTCGGTGCCAGGGTACGAGACACGCCGCCCGAACATGGTCACGAGGAAGCGTTCGGCCCGCTGCGCGCGAAAGCCATCGCGCGGCAGGTGCTGCAGCCCGAGGAGTTCCGGGCGGAGATGGTGGATCCGCGCGATCTACTACGCGGGTTTCACCCTTGTTGCGCCAAGTGCCCGCCAAGGGGCGGCGTTCCATGCCATGATCAAATCAGTTGTCCAGATATTGGTTGCCGAGCGCGCCGCGGTCGGTTGGGACATCTGCTCGTACAACAACACTCGGTTCTCGTTCGCCGACAGCATCCGGGCGGTGCTCGACGAACAGGCGAACGTCGAAGTCGCGGTGGAGGATTCCCAGATCTATTACGCGGCCCGGTTCACCGGGGATGGAGCGACCAAGGGGGGCTGATGACACCCACGCGACAGCCACAGACCAGCTGTCGGCGCAGCATCGGATCGGGCTGGTACGCGGTGCTTCTGGGGGGAAGCGGGGCCGCGATCGCGGTCCACCTCGCGCTGGACTCGCAAGTGGTCGCGTTCGTGACGATGGCGATCATCGTCGGCGAGACCCTCGCCATGATCGCCGTCGGTGTGGCCACACACCGGCCCTCGCACCCGTTGCCGTGGTACCTGCTGTCCGGCTCGGCGGTGCTGTTCGCCACCGGCACCACCCTGCGCGACATCGGCGACCACGCGATGCACCCGCTCGACGACGCGTTCACCCTGCTCGGTTACCTCGGCGTCGGGCTCGCCGCGCTCATCTGGTTGTGGCCGCGCCAAATGCACGGCAACTACGACCTGCTCCTGGACTCGGCCCTGATCGGGCTCGGCGCGCTGCTCGCCTCCTGGACCTTCCTCATCTCCCCGATCCTGCAATCCACCACGACGGGGCTGGACGCGCTGGTGGCGGCGACCTACCCGGTGCTCGACGCACTGCTGCTCACCTTGGTGGCGCACTCGATGGCGACCTCCACGCGCGCGGAGACCTCGCTGTGGCTGCTGCACGCCGCACTCGTCGCGGTGCTGCTCGGCGACCTCGGCTACAGCCTGGAGACCGCGGGCGCGACCGCGCTGGGGCGCGAAGTGCTCCTGGCTCCCCTGCTCGCCGCCTACGCCACCGTGGGATTCGCCGCGCTGCACCCGACCATGACCACGCTCGGCATGCCGCGGCGCATCCACCCGCACCATTCCAGGCAGCGCGCCAGCTTGATCGCGATCGCGCTGATCGTGGCCTCGCTGGTGCCGGTGGTCGGGTCGAGCCTGCGCCCGCTCGATCGCGTGGTGGTGTCGTCGCTGTTCGCGCTGCTGCTGATCGGCATGCTGGTGCGCAGTGAGCGCGCGATCGTGCGCAGCGCCCGCAGCGAGCGGCGCGCGCAGTACCAGGCCGACCACGACATACTGACCGGACTGCTGAACCGGGCCGCACTGCTGCGCGCGCTGCGGCAGCGCGGCGAACAGTCGGGCGAGCAACCGATCTCGCTGCTGTTCATCGATCTCGACGGCTTCAAGCGGGTCAACGACAGCTATGGGCACGCCGTCGGCGACGAACTCCTCGCGACAGCGGCGGACCGGATCCGGCGGGTGGTGCCCCGCGAGGACGTGGTGACCCGCTATGGCGGCGACGAGTTCGTCGTGCTCGCCCGGCTCGCCCGGCCGGAGGCCTCGGTACTGGCCGAGCGGCTGCTGGGCGCGTTCGTCCGGCCGTTCGGGTTGAGTGCGGGGGAGATACCGATCACCGCGAGTGTCGGCGTGGCGTGCGTCGGGCCGCGCAGCTCGGACACCGACGTGCACAACCTGATCCGGGACGCGGACGCGGCCATGTATCACGCGAAGCAGTACTCGCTCGGCTACGCGTTCCACGATGACGTGCGGCGCACGCCCCCCGACACCGAGCGCCGGATCTGGCGTACCGCGGTCCGATCCGCCAGTCCCGCGGTCTGACTCAGTCGCTCAGCTCGTTCAGCAGGCGCCTGGCCTCCTCGAGTTCGGCCTGCAACTGCTGCACCTTGGCCTCCTGCACCCCGCGCAACGCCTCCAGGACCCCCGCGACCACTTCGGCGACCTCCGGATGCAGGATCTTCGCCGCCTGCGCCACCGCGGAACCGGCCACCGGAAGGCCGCGCAGGGTGCGCTTCTTCCCACTGACCACGTCGATCGACCACTCGCCGTCGGCGGTGCCGGTGAGCGTCACGGTGACCTCGGGCGCCTTGGCCTTGCCGCGGGCGGCTGCCGCTTTGGCGGGTTTGGGCGCCGCTGCCTGTTTGGCCGCGCTGTCGGCTCGGTTCGCTTCCCCGGCCGCCGCGGGCTTCGCGGTGGCCGACGGCGCGGGTGCGCTCGGCTGCGCGGGCTCGGTCGTGGTGCTCGTCGTGGTCGACGACTGCGTCACAGGAAATTCCTTCCTTGTTGTCGACTTCTGCTGGGCGGTGGCGCCCGCCGCCCCTCGCGGCGGCTTGGTCAAGGTCACCTCGGTGGGAGAGAAGGACAGTACATCCTTCGATCCGGTCGGCCGGACCTGGAGGAAGTCACCGTCGGCAGGGTCGCCGAGTGCGATCACCTTGCCCGAGCGCCCCTCCGGAACGCCGACCGCGGCGGCGGTGAACCACACCATGGGCGGGCTGCCTCCGGCGATGTCCGCGGCGATCTGTTGAATCTCGCTGTCCGACAGGGGCTGCGGCTTGGTTCGTGGGGACGGCATGGGTAACTCCGAGCGATCTCGTGGTTGGCTGCGTGCACAGATGATGCCGTACGACGCCGACAGATTCGCGGGCCACCGTCGAATCGGGGCGGCCGGTCGCCGGATTCGAACATTCAGCGAACATCAGGCAATCTATGTGGATACTCCACAGGCCCTCGGCAACCGCTCCGCCTCCGCGCGCGAAATCATCCGCTTCCGGCGAATCGATCTGCCATATCGGCGATCCTGCCCCGACGCGCGGCGGTCCACCCGGACCCGCGGATTCGACCGCCCGGAGGGACGGACGGCGACGGCTCGGTCAGCTCGCCGCGGTCGGCGCGCGCAGCGCGGGAAACCAGATGTCGGTGAGCACTTCGACGGCTTGCTCCGCCGAGACGTCGATGGTGCCCTGCATCGCCCATCGGGTGAAGAACCGTTCCAATTGCGCGACGAGCAATTCCACGCGCAAGCGCGCCTCGTCGCGCCGGTCGGCAGGCCACCCGGCGAGGTAGGCGGTCATCGCGTTGGGCAACGCGAGGATGCCGCTGCGGGCGATCTCGCGAAACTCCGGTTCCAGCGCGGTCGCCTCGTCCCAGGCGGGCAACAGTTCCTTGTATTCGTGGAACCACTCGATGGCGCGGGCCACCCAGCCGGCGAACTCGGCGCGCGAACCGGTTTCCAGCACCCGGTCGAGGTCCTGATAGAAGTGCAGCGCGGTGGGCACGGTGCCCTGCTCGGCGATCGCGCGGAGTATTTCCTGTTTCCCCGCGAAATGCAGGTAGAACGTCGCGCGGCTACAGCCGACGGCGGCGACGATGTCGTCCACCCGCACGGCCGCGTAGCCCCGGGTGGCGAACAGCTCCTTGGCGCCCTCCAGCAGCCGGGCCCTGGTCTGCTGCTTCTGCTCGTCCCGCAGGTTCGGGGTCGCGTTCGTACGCATGGTGAACCGGTACCTCGTATCTGTGAAAAGAGGGTCTGACGTGCGAGTGCCGCCGACCGAGTCTACGCGCGAACCGGCTTGATAGACATCGCGTCATTCACTAGACACCGTGTCTATCGAGTGTTAATTTGTTGCCTACGCCACTCCGGCGCACGATCCGCGCCGGACAGATCGGCCCTCACCGACGACGGCTTCCAGCACGAGGACAGTGAATGACGTCAACCGCACTCCCCCGCGTCTGCGTGATCGGGGCGGGCCCCTCCGGGATCACCGCCGCCAAACGCCTGAACGACCACGGCATCCCGTTCGACTGCTACGAGGCGTCCGACGAAGTCGGGGGCAACTGGTACTTCAAGAACCCCAACGGCATGTCGGCCTGCTACCAGAGCCTGCACATCGACACGTCCAAGTTCCGCTTGGCCTTCGAGGACTATCCCGCGCCCGACGAGTGGCCGGACTTCCCCCACCATTCGCAGCTGTTCCAGTATTTCCGCGACTACGTCGACCATTTCGGCATCCGCGACCGGATCGTGTTCGACACCGCGGTGACCGCCGCCGAGCGCGGCGCGGACGGCCGCTGGCTGCTCACCACGAGCGACGGGAGCACCAAGGATTACGACGCGCTCATCGTCTGCAACGGGCACCACTGGGACCCGCGCCTGCCGGACTATCCGGGTGAATTCGACGGCACGCTGCTGCACAGCCACGCCTACAACGACCCGTTCGATCCGGTCGACATGCGCGGCAAACGCGTGGTGGTGGTCGGCATGGGCAACTCGGGCCTGGACATCGCCTCCGAACTGTCGCAGCGGTTCATCGCCGCGAAGCTCTATGTCTCCGCCCGGCGCGGGGTCTGGGTGCTGCCGAAGTACGTCAACGGCAAGGTCGGCGACAAGCGCTCGATGCCACGGTGGATGCCGCCGAAGCTCGGCTTGAAACTCAAGCAGCGTTTCGTGCGCAAATTTCGCGGCAACATGGAGGACTACGGCCTGCCCGAGCCCGACCACCTGCCGTTCGAGGCGCACCCCTCGGCCAGCGAGGAGTTCCTGCACCGCGCCGGCTGCGGCGATATCACGTTCAAGCCCGCGATCACCGCGCTGGAGGGCTCGCGCGTGCGTTTCGCCGACGGCAGCGCGGAGGAAGTGGACGTGATCGTGTGCGCCACCGGTTACCGGATCTCCTTCCCGTTCTTCTCCGACCCGGAACTGCTGCCCGACAGCGACAATCGCTTCCCGCTGTTCAAGCAGATGGTGAAGCCCGGCATCGACAATCTGTTCTTCCTCGGTCTGGCCCAGCCGCTGCCCACGCTGGTGAACTTCGCCGAACAGCAGAGCAAGCTGGTCGCCGCCTACCTGACCGGCCGCTACCACCTGCCGTCGGAAAAGGAGATGCGAGCGGCGATGCGGTCCGCGGAATCGGCCAGGTCGGGCCGCTACTACGACTCGCCCCGGCACACCATCCAGATCGAATTCGAACCGTACGTGCGGGATATGCAGCGGGAACTGGCGCGCGGCGCGAAACGCGCGGCCGCCGCGGGGAACGCGCTGCCGGTGCCCGGTCGCACCCCCGAACACGTGTGAGGCGACGATGACCACTACCACGGGCACCGCCACCTCGGGATTCTGCGCGGAACGATTCGCGCGGGTCCGCACGGAACTGGAGACCCGGCTCGCCTCGGGCGACGAACTGGGCGCGTCGATCTGCGTCACGGTGGACGGCGAAACGGTCGTCGACCTCTGGGGCGGATACCGCGACCCGGAGCGCACCACGCCGTGGACCGAGGACACCTTGGTCAACGTCTTCTCCATCACGAAGACCATGACCGCGCTCAGCGCTCTGCTGCTGGTCGAGCGCGGTGAACTGGACGTGCACGCGAAGGTGGCCAGGTACTGGCCGGAGTTCGCGGCGAACGGCAAGGGCGACATCGAGATTCGTCATCTGCTCGCGCACACCTCCGGCGTCTCCGGGTGGCAGCCGCCGATCGAGCTCGCCGACATCTACGACGTGGAAGCCTCCGCCGCCCGCCTCGCCGGCCAGCCGCCGTGGTGGGAGCCGGGCACGGCGTCGGGCTATCACGCGCTGGCCTACGGCCACCTGATCGGCGCGGTGATCCGCCGCGTCACCGGACGCTCGCTGGGCGAGTTCTTCGCCGAGGAGCTGGCCGGGCCGCTGGGCGCGGACTTCCACATCGGCACCGCGCCCGAGCACCACGGGCGGATCGCGACCTTGATCCCGCCCGCGATGCCGGAATTCGACATGGCCGCGCTCGACCAGGACAGCGTGCTGGTCAAGACGCTCACCAGCCCACTGCTGGACATCGCCGAGACCGCGAGTGCGGGGTGGCGGCAAGCCGAGATCGGCGCGGTGAACGGGCACGGCAACGCCCGCTCGGTGGCGCGAGTGCAATCGCTGGTGTCCTGCGGCGGCGAACTGGCCGGACGGCGGCTGCTGTCGGAGCGCACGATCGATCTGATCTTCCAGCAGCAATCCGACGGTGTGGATCTCGCCCTTCTGGTGCCGCTGCGGTTCGGCATCGGCTACGGTCTGCCGCAGCGGCAGACGGCCCCGGAAGTGCCCGATGGCCGGGTGTGCTGGTGGGCCGGGTACGGAGGCGCGATGGTGGTCAACGACCTCGAGCACCGCACCACGTTCGCCTACGCCATGAACCGGATGGCGCCGGGGCTGATCGGCTCCGACCGTGGCGACGCCTATCTGCGCGCGACGTTCGCGGCGGTGCGCGGATGATGCGGGCAGTGCGGCTCACCGAGCCCGGTGTGCTGGAACTGCGCGAGGTACCGATCCCGCGGATCGGTCCCACCGATCTGCTGCTGCGCGTGGGCGCGGCGGGCATCTGCCATTCGGATCTGCATGTACTGCACATCCCCTTCCGGATGCGCGAGGAGCCGTTGACCCTCGGCCACGAGATCGCGGGCACCATCGAGGCCGTCGGCGACGGGGTCGACGGCCGCAGAGCCGGTGAGCGCGGCATCGTCTATCTGTGCTGGTCGTGTGGGGTATGCCGGGAGTGTGTCGGCGGCAACGAGAACGTCTGCCGAGCCGCGGGCCGCACCGCCATGCCGCCGTGCCCAGGTCTCGGACCGGACGGCGGGATGGCCGACTACATCCGGGTGCCCGCGAGTTCGTTCGTGCCGATCGGCGACCTCGATTTCGCTGAGGCCGCGCCGCTGGCCGACGCCGCGCTGTCGAGCTATCACGCCATCCGCGGCGCTCGTGAGCGGCTGGGGCCGGGGTCGGTGGCGGTGGTCGTCGGGATCGGCGGACTCGGCCACCTCGCGGTGCAGATCCTCACCGCGACCACGGCGGCGACGGTGCTGGCCGTGGACGTGAGCGCCGACAAGCTCGAACTCGCCGCGCGGTGCGGTGCGGCGGAAGGACTTCTGGCCCGCGACGACACCGCGAGCGAGATCCTCGACCGGACCGGAGGCCGCGGCGCGGACGCGGTGTTCGACTTCGTCGGCGTCGACGCGACCGCGCGTCTGGCGGTGGAATCGGTGGCGCCCAACGGTGCGTACCGGATGGTCGGCCTCGGCGGCGGCGCGCCGGAGATCACGGCGGCGCCCGCCACCGGCGCGGGCTGGCCGTGGGGAGCCACGGTCCGGAAATCCTACGGCGGCACCAGATCCGACCTGATCGACTCCGTGGCGTTGGCCTCGGCGGGCAAGCTGCGCGCCGAGGTGGAGCGCTACCCGCTGGCCGAAGCGCGCGCGGCCCTCGACCGGCTGGAGCGCGGGCTGGTCACCGGCCGCGCGGTGCTGATCCCCGAGCCGTGACGAATCATCCCTGCGCAGTGACGAGGAAGTATCCGATATGACAAAGGCCATCGACCCGCAGGCGTTCGTGGCACAGGCCGCGAGCAAGCTCACCGGACCCGGCGGTCGATTCGAGATGGTGGTCGAGGACGTGCTCGGCGCACCGCTGCCGGTGATGCGCCAGCGCAGGTCCTCGCTGCGCGAAGTGCTCGCCGCGGCCGCCGCGCACGGCGACCGGGACTACCTGGTCACCGCGGACCGCAGGATGTCGTTCACCGAGCACGCAGCCGCGGTCGCGGCACTGGCCACGGCCCTGCGCGACCGCTTCGGCGTCGGAAAGGGCGACCGCGTGGGCATTCTCGCGGCGAACACGCCCGAGTGGGTGCTCACCTTCTGGGCGGCTCAAGCGCTCGGCGCGATCGCGGTGGGCTACAACGCGTGGTGGGCGCCGCGCGAGATCTCCTACGGCGTCGAGCACACCAGCCCCGCCGTGCTCGTCGTCGACGCGAAGCGCGCGGCGCTGGTGGCGGAGCTGGACATCCGGGTGCCGGTGCTCACCATGGAGCACGACGTACCCGCGCTTCTGGCCGAATACCGCACCGACGACCTGCCCTACACCGAGATCGACGAAGACGATCCCGCGGTGATCCTGTACACCAGCGGCACCAGCGGACGCCCCAAGGGCGCGGTGCACTCGCACCGGAACCTGGTCGCGGTCACCGACTACCACGTCTTCAACGACGCGCTGGCCGCCGCGCTCACCGGGGTGGCCGAACTGCCCAGCGGACGGCGCTTCCTGCTCACCTCGCCACTGTTCCACATCGCCAGCCTGCACAATTTGGTGGTTCCCCGTTTGGTCACCGGCGACGCGGCGGTGATCCATCAGGGATCGTTCGACGCCGATCGGGTGTTGCGGCTGATCGAGGCGGAAAAGGTCACCAACTGGGGCGCCATGCCGACCATGGCCACCAGGATGCTCGAACTCGACCTGTCCGCCTACGACCTGTCCTCGCTGGCCGCGTTCTCGCTGAACTCGGCGCCGTCCTCGGCCGCGCTGCAGGAGAAGCTGCGCGAGCAGCTGCCCGTCGCTCGTAACGCGCTGGTGACCAGCTACGGGATGACCGAGTGCAGCACCGCCGCGACACTGGCGAGCCCCGCCGAGCTGGCCGCGCACCCGGACACCGTGGGCCGGCCGGTCGTCGGAGTCACGCTGGAGATCCGCGACAGCGCGGGCAACCCCGTCCCCGACGGCGCCGAGGGTGAGATCTGGGTGCGCAGCCCCTATGTGATGCTGGGCTACTGGCAGGACGACGCCGCGACCGCCGCGGCGCTCACCTCCGACCGCTGGCTGCGCACCGGCGATATCGGGGTGCTGGAGGACGGCAGGCTGCGATTGTCCGGGCGCCGTTCGGATCTCATCCTGCGCGGCGGGGAGAACGTCTATCCCACGGAGATCGAGCAATGTCTCGAGGAGCATCCCGCGGTGCGCGAATGCGCGGTGCTCGGGGTGCCCGACGCCGACCTGGGACAGCAGGTCGCCGCCTTGGTCGTGGTCGAAAGCGACACGGCGACAAGCGAAGACGAGTTGCGCGCGTTCACCGCCGAGCGGCTCGCCTACTACAAGGTGCCCGCCCGCTGGCGGCTCACCACCGCCGCACTCCCGCGCAACGCGACCGGCAAGGTCGTACGCGCCGATCTCGAGGTGTGAACCATGTACGACACCATCATCGCGAACGGCCAGTGGTTCGACGGCACCGGCGCGCCGTCGGCGATCCGGCACCTCGGCATCCGCGACGGGCGCGTCGCGACCGTCTCGGCCGACCCGATCGACGACCCCGACTGTCCGAACATCGTGGACGCCACCGGGAAATGGGTGATCCCGGGGATGCTCGACATCCACACCCACTACGACGTGGAGGTGCTCCAGCATCCGGCGCTGACCGAGTCGGTGCGGCACGGCATCACCACGGTCCTGCTGGGCTCGTGCTCGCTGTCGACCGTCCACGTCGACGCCTCCGACGCGGGCGATCTGTTCGCACGGGTCGAGGCGATTCCGCGCAAGCACGTCCTCGCCGCGGTCGGCGAGCACAAGACCTGGCGCTCGGCGCACGAATACGCGGCCGCTCTGGAGGAGCTGCCGTTGGGCCCGAATGTCGCCGCGTTCATCGGGCATTCGGACATCCGGGCCGCCGAATTGGGTCTGGACCGCGCGACCCGCAAGGACGTCCGGCCCGATGCCGCCGAACTGGCGGGGATGGCGGCGAAGCTGACCGAGGCGCTGGACGCCGGGTTCGTCGGCATGTCCTCCCAGCAGCTGCTTTTCGACAAGCTCGACGGTGCGGTGTGCCGGTCGCGCACCCTGCCGTCCACCTACGCGACCACCCGGGAACGGCGCAGGCTCAACGCGATTCTGCGCCGGCGCGGACGGGCGCTACAGGGCGGACCCGACGTGTCCCGGCCGCAGAGCCTGGTCGCGATGGCGGCCGGCAGCATCGGCCTGTTCCGCAGGCCGCTGAAGGTCAGCCTGCTCTCCGCCGCCGATCTCAAGGCCATCCCCGGTATCGCGTATCTCTTCCCGCTGATCGCGCGCGTGATGAACACGCTGGGCGGCGATTTCCGCTGGCAGCACCTTCCGGTGCCGTTCGAGGTCTACGCCGACGGCATCGACCTGGTGGTGTTCGAGGAGTTCGGTTCCGGCGCCGAAGCGCTGCACCTCGCCGACCAGGTGGACAAGCGCCGGGAACTGCTGCGCGACGAGCAGTACCGGCGCCGCTTCCGCAAGGACTACGACAAGAAATTCGGTCCGCGCGTGTGGCACCGGGATTTCTTCGATGCGCAGATCGTGGAATGCCCGGACGCGAGCGTGATCGGCAAGACCTTCGGCGAGGTGGGCGCGGAGCGCGGCGGCACGCATCCGGTGGACGCGTTCCTCGACCTCGTGGTGGAGCACGGCGCCAAGGTGCGCTGGCGCACGACGATCTCCAACCATCGACCCGAAGTGCTCGATCGGCTCGCCGCCGACCCCGGCGTGCAATTGGGCTTCTCCGACGCGGGGGCGCATCTACGCAACATGGCGTTCTACAACTTCGGGCTCCGTTTCCTGCGCCGCGTGCGCGACGCCGCGAACGCGGGTCGGCCGTTCCTTTCCGTCGAACAGGCGGTGCACCGGCTCACGGGCGAACTCGCGGACTGGTACGGCTTGGACGCCGGGCACCTGCGGGTGGGCGACCGAGCCGATGTCGTCGTGCTCGATCCAGCTCGGCTGGACGATTCGCTCGACACCTACAACGAGTCCCCGATCGCCCCCTTCGACAATCTGTCGCGCATGGTGAACCGCAACGACCAGACCGTCACCGCGGTCTTCGTCGGCGGCGTACCGGTATTCGGCGACGGGGCGCCCGCGCCGGCGCTCGGCGCCCGGCGGACCGGCCGGTTCCTCCGGGCGTCGACCGCCGCCGGATAGTCCAACCACCCGCTCGGCCGGGTTCGCCCACGTAAAATCGCTGCTACCCGGCGGTTCGCTCGCCGGTGGTTCGCAGGGAGTCGACGTGGACGTTTTCGAACATCGGGGCAGGTCGGTGGTCTTCGACCGCACGGGCAGCGGGCCTGCGGTCGTGTTCCTGCACAACGCGGGCACGCAGCGCCACATCTGGGACGACCAGGTCGCGGCGCTGCGGGACGAGCACGAGGTCTTCGCGCTCGATCTGCCCGGCTACGGGCAGTCCGACCAGCCCGCGACCGGCTACCGCCTCACCGATTACGTCGACATGCTCACGGCGTTCCTGGACGCCCACCAGCGCACCGATGTGGTGCTGATCGGCAACTGTCTCGGCAGCGCCACCTCGCTGCGCTACGCCATGGGGCATCCGGACCGGGTGCGCGCGCTCGTGCTGATGAATCCGCTCACCTTGGACACCGTCAGTTCGGGGCAGTCGGCGGGTCTGGCCTGGCTGGACGCGCGACTGCCGCTGGCGCCGCTGGCCCGCCGGATCAGCCTGCCGAACCCGGCGGTCTCGCTGATCGTCGGCAATCAGCTCGGCCCCCGCGGCCGGGACCGACGCAAACAGCACGAGCCGCGCGTGCGGGCGCACTGGACCGATCGGGGCAGGCTGCAAGCCCTGCACGGCTTGGTGCAGGATTTCCCGTCCTACCGCGCGTTGGACACCTTCGACCCGCCCGCCGGTTTCCCGCCGATCTGCACGATCTGGGGACGGCGCAACCGCATCCTGTCCGCGAAGGCGGGTGGGCGACTGAACCGCAGATTGCGCCCGCATACGGCGGTGGAACTACCGGACTGCGGTCATCTTCCGATGGTGGAGGCCCCGGAGCGGGTCACTTCGATCATCACCCGATTCCTCGCCCACGCGCCCGTGCGAAGGCAAGCGGGCGGCTGAGCCGCGCTCAGAGCGGAGCCGCGGTCGGGAACAGTTCGGCGAAACTGGCCGAATGCACCCCGCAACCGGCGCACTCGAATACCACGCCCATGTCCAGCATCCAGTGGATGCGGGTATGGCAGGTCTCGCACAGGAAGTCCACACCGGCCTGGTGGCAGCAGGACCGTTTACGGATGAACCATTCCGCGCGATGACGGCAGGGCACGGAATCGAAGCGGAACGTGCATTTCGGCGCGGCGGGCAACTCGGCGACGACGGCATCGAAAGCCGTTGTGACCGTACGGGTGATCACAGCAGATACCTTCCGGCGGAGCAGGGTGGGAGAACGAGCGGTGCGGCGGCGCCTTCACCCCCTGGATCGATCTCTCTCGAGTAGCTGTTACCCGGATGAGTCGGCCTTCACACGCGGGCGGACCGGCTTGTTTGGCCACTCGGCGTGCGGGAATCCGAATCGTGACGCCATCTAGGGAAGGGGTTCTGTCATGTTGTTGCGCCGACTCGCCCGGCCGCTACTGGCCACCGCGTTCGTGGTCGACGGGGTCGATACGCTGCGGCACCCGGACGAACGGGTGAAGTCCGCGAACGCACTGCTGGAGCGGGGGCACCGACAGCTCCCCGAAGAGATCGCCGCGAAGTTGCCATCGAATCCATCGACCGTCGTGCAGATCAATGCCTTCGCTCAGGTGGGCGGCGGCGTCCTGCTGGCACTCGGCAAGGCGCCGCGACTGGCCGCTCTGGTGCTCGCCGCGACCGTCGTGCCCGCCGCCGTCACCGAGCAGGACTTCTGGAACGAGCAGGATCCCGCCCGCAAGTCGGCGAAGCGGACCACGTTCCTCAAGGATCTCGGGCTGCTCGGCGGACTGATGATCGCCGCCGCCGACACCGAGGGCAAGCCCTCGCTGGGCTGGCGCGGCCGCCGAGCCGCGCGCGACGCCGCCGCCGCGGTGACCGCGGCGCTGCCGTTCGGCGCGGCCTCGGACACCCCCACCGGCGCGGCACTGCGCAAAACCGCGCACGAGGCCGCGGACAAGGCGCGGGCGCTCGGCACGGTGGCCGCGAGCAAGGGGGCGGGACTCGCCGAGTCGGCCCAGCGGCACCGGCCCGGGTGGGCGGATTCGGCCAAGGAACACGGTAGCGACTGGGCCGAGACCGCCAAGACGCACGGGCAGGAGTGGGCCGAGACCGCCAAAGAGCATGGTGCCGAATGGGCCGAGATCGCCAAAGAACGCGGCGCGGACTGGGCGGAGATCGCCAAAGAACGCGGAGCCGACTGGGCGGAAATCGCGAAAGAACGCGGAGCGGAGTGGGCCGAGATCGCCAAAGAACGCGGCGCCGAATGGGCTGAGATCGCCAAGGAGCAGGGCGTTCACCTCGCGGATCTGGCGAAGCAGCGCGGCAGCGAATGGGCCGAGATCGCGAAAGAACGCGGACCGGAGCTGGCCGACGCCGCCAAGGAGCGCAGTGTGCACGCGGCGCACCTGGCCCGCGAGCGAGGAGCCCAGACCGCGCACGCGGCCCGCGAGGCGATCGACTCGCGTCGCCACTGACGCTCGGACCGGTAGCGCGCCGAATGACGCGTTCGGCGCGCTACCGGTCCGCCCGCGCGCGGTCAGGCGGTTCAACCGAGCGCGAGGCCGACGAGCGCCATTCGCGCAACGCGCTTTCCGACCGGGAGCCTAAGAGGTGCTCGCGCTCCCGCCGCAGGAAATGGTGACGGCTTCCCCGTTGAAGTGGCGGCCGGACTCGGAGACCAGCAGCAGCATGGCCTCGGCCACTTCGGCGGGCTGGATCAAATCGCCGTTGGGCGGCCCGGATTCGATGATCGCCATCCAGTCCTCCCTGGTGGGGTTCTCCTTGTCCGGCACCATCAGCCGCCAGGTCGCGGGGTTCTGGATCATGTCGGTGTCCACGCCCGAGGGCAGCAGCGCGTTCACCGTGATGCCGTACTCCGCCACCTCCAGCGACAGCGACTTCACCAAGCCGAGCACGCCCCATTTGCTCGCGGCGTAGTGCGCCGCGTTGCGCGCGCCCATCTTCGCCACGATGGAGGAGGTGGCCACCACACGCCCCCAGCGCCGCTCGATCATGTGCGGGACGACCGCGCGGAAGCTGTGGAACACGCCCGTCAGGTTGGTGTCGATCATGTCGCGCCACAACTGCTCGTCCATCTCGGCGACGGGCGAGTGGGACGCGATGCCCGCGTTGGCGACGAGGATGTCGATGCGGTCGAACTCCGCGAGCGCGCGCTCGGCCACCGCCCGCATCTGCTCCAGGCTGCGCACGTCGGCCTGGACGGCGACACAGCGGCGGCCGGTGCGCTCGACCAGCGCGGCGGTCTCGGCCAGGTCACCGGGAGTGCTCAACGGGTAGGGCAGGCCGGGCAGCGGGGCGGCGATATCGCACACCACGATGTCCGCGCCAGCGTTCGCCAGCGCCAAGGCGTGCGCGCGTCCCTGCCCGCGGGCTCCGCCGGTGACCACCGCCACCCGGTCGTCGAGATTCCCCATTGCCGGCCCTTCGTCGGTCGGTACCTGCTTCGGCCGCCACCCATCGTGTCATGTGCGAACGGGCCGAACATTCGATTTTCCGGCGGGTGCGCGTCCGAGGGCTGATTTACCAGAACTGGGAACGGGCGAGATCCGGTGCCGGGCACGACGTGCGCCTTCGCGTGCCGCAGCACGTCCGCAACCTGCGCACATGGGGGTCGATTCGCCGAATTGCTCAGGGCGAGTGGGACAATGGGCACGATCTCGGCACCGCGGCGGGCACGGCCACGGCACGGACGAGCCGACCCCACTGCGGCACGGAGACCACATGCACCCATTTCGACCCGGTTCAACGACCGACCGTGTGCGATGTACGCTGCGCCCCGGAACGATCCCGCCCGTGCCCACGCGTCGTTTCGGGCACAAGCGTCGCATCCGCATGGTTTCCTGGGGGCCCGATGACCGATTGTGAGTACCTGCCCGTGAATCTCGACCGACAGCTCGACGCCGAACCGACCGACCACGACAACACCCTTGCCGACCGGCTCGCCGGCCCGCGGTTGCGCAGGCTGCTGCACACGGCCATCGGCCTGTCCGAGGATTCCATCGACCTGCTGACCACCATGACCACGCGTCTGCGTGCGGCCGAGGGCATGATCCTGCGCGACCCGCTCGACGACTGCTGACCTCCGCGCGGTCGCGGCCGGGGCTCCCGGCCGCGGGCAACCGGCGGTGACCGGTTGCCGATCCGGCAACAATATTTGCCGTTCCGGTCGGGCCGACGGATGGTGGGACGCATGAGTGCGACACACCATCACCACGCCGACCGGACGACGCCGACGACAGTCGAGTACTGGGAGGCCTTCTACCAGGAGCGCGAGCAGATCTGGTCGGGACGGCCGAACTTCCTGCTGGTGCGCGAGGCCGAAGCCCTGCCTCCGGGCACCGCGCTGGATCTGGGCTGCGCCGAGGGCGCCGACGCGATCTGGCTGGCCGAGCGCGGCTGGCGGGTCACGGCCGTCGACGTGTCGGAGACCGCGCTGGCCCGCGCCAGGACCAACGCTGCCCGACAGCGCCTCGACGGCGAAATCGATTGGCAGCGGCACGATCTGGACCACACCTTCCCCGCTGGGAGTTTCGACCTCGTCACGGCGCAGTATCTGCACTCACCGGCGGCACGGGATGGCGAGAGGACCCGAATCCTGGGCCGCGCCGCCGCGGCGGTGGCGCCGGGCGGGCTGCTGCTGATCGTCGGGCACGCGCAATGGCCGTCCTGGGTGCTGGAACCACCCGCCGACCTGCATTTTCCGACCACGGCCGAGGTGCGTGCCGGTCTCGCGCTGGACCCGGCCGAATGGCAGGTGGAAGTGGACGAGGTGGTCGAGCGCGAGCACCCGGGCCCGGAGGGTCAGCCTGGCACGCGAAAAGACAACATCCTACGAATTCGCCGCGCCTGACCGACTGAGCGAATAACGGGCGAATCTCCTTGTCGCCGAGGACAATTCGCGTAGACTGCGCGGGGAATTAACTCCGATATTACTCAGGATTCATGGTGCCGATACGGCTTTCTCGCTACTGTGGACGGAGCCTACAACGCGGTGGGAATCGAGAATTCTCACGTCGGTCGGGGGGAAATTCGCCCGTAGGAGAGCTCCCAGTGAAGTATCCAGTATGCGCTCGCGTGCTAGGTCCGTTGACACTCGCCCTGAACAATCGCAACGCGACGCCGACTGCGCAGAAGCAGCGGCAGTTGCTGGCATTACTCTTGGTTCGGCACGACACCGTAGTCCCGGTGACGGCCCTGATCGAAGAACTGTGGAACGATGATCCGCCGCGCAGCGCGGTGACGGTCGTGCAAACATATGTGCTCGGAATTCGTAAGAAGATGGCGGAACAGTTGGGGGTGGGGCAGGCGGAGGTGGCCGAACGCTTTCTGCGCACGCGCAGCAAGGGCTATTCCTTCGACGTGCAGGACTGCGTGTTCGACCTGCGCGACTATCAGTCCATGTCGGAGGCCGCCCGATGCGCCGCCAAGACCGGCGACGACCAGCGCGCGGTGGACCTGTTCAGCGCCGCGGAAGCGCTGTGGAGCGGTCCGGCGCTGGTGGATGTGGAGGGCGGCATCCCGCTCGCCGCCGAGATCTCGCATCTGGACCACCTGCGGCTGACCAACATCGAGTTGCGCGTCGAGGCGGAATTGCGCCTGGGCAGGCATCGCGAGGTCTGCCCGGACCTGGCCCGGCTGACCATGCAGCATCCGCTGCACGAGCGGCTCCAGGCGTACTACATGTTCGCCCTGTGCCGGTCGGGACAGCGCGCCCGCGCCTTGGCCTCCTATCAGCAGTTCAGCAGGTCCATGCAGGAGGAGTTGGGGCTCGACCCCTGTCAGAAGCTGCAGAAGCTGCACCGGGACATCCTGGCCGCCTCCGACGACTCGGTGAGCGCGATGCTCAACAGCCGCCATGCCGGTTACCTGATCGGCTGGTACTCCCCCGAGTCCCGCGCCGCCGCCGAAACCGCCTGACGACGCCGCGACGACGCCCGGCCGCGATCGATGCGGGGCCGGGCGTCGTCGCGGCGCGCTCATCCTCGCCCGAGCAGTTCGTCCACCAACCCGGTGGTGTGCGTGGCGGCGCGCATGGCCGGATGGTCCAGCACCTCGTACAGGAAATCCCGGGTGGTCGCGACGCGGGCGCCGGAGATCCGGAACTCCGCCAGCGCGCGCCGCATCCGGGCCAGCGCCCGGTCGCGGTCCGGCGCCCACACCACCAGTTTGGCCAGCAGCGAATCATAGTGCGGAGGTATCGAATAACCGGCGTACGCATGCGTGTCGACACGGACGAAGGGACCGCCGGGCGGGATGAATTCCGCCAGGATTCCCGGGGCGGGCGCGAATTGGGCGGCAGGGTCTTCGGCATTGATCCGGCATTCGATCGCCGCACCACGCAAAACGATATCGTCCTGCGCTATGCCGAGCGTTTGCCCGGCCGCGACTCTGATCTGTTCGGCGATGAGATCTATACCCGTCACCATCTCGGTGACCGGATGTTCCACCTGAATACGGCAGTTCACTTCCATGAAATAGTAATTGCCGTCCCGATCCACCAGGAATTCGACCGTTCCCGCGCCGGTATACCCGGCCTCCAGCACACCGTGCACGGCGGAGGCGCCCATTCGCTCGGCCAGACCGTCCGGCAGCAGCGGCGCCGGGGATTCCTCGATCAATTTCTGATGCCTGCGCTGCACCGAGCAGTCGCGTTCACCCAGGTGCACGCCGTTTCCGTAGCCGTCGCACAAGACCTGGATCTCCACGTGCCTGGCCGCGGCGAGGTACTTCTCGAGGTATACCCGGCTGTCGCCGAACAGCATTCGCGCTGTCGCCCTGGTCTCCTGATAGGCGCGCGGGAAGGCCGCGCTCTCGTGCACCACCTGCATGCCGCGTCCGCCGCCGCCCGCGGCGGCTTTGACGATCACCGGGTAGCCGATCGAATCCGCGAGCGCGTGCGCCTCGTCGAGCTCGAGTGGATCGAGGCTGCCCGGCAGTAGCGGCAGTCCCGCCTTCGCCATCAGCGTGCGCGCCGACTGCTTGTCGCCGAGCTGGGCCATCACATCGGCGGGCGGCCCGATCAGCGTAATGCCCGCCGCTCGGCAGGCGTCGGCGAAATCCGGTGACTCGGAAAGGAATCCGTATCCGGGATGGATCGCGTCCGCGCCGGTGAGCTCGGCGGCGGCGAGGATCGCCGCGGCGTTCAGATAGCTGCGCTTGGCCGCGGACGGGCCGATCTGCACCGCCTCGTCGGCGAAACGCACCACCGCCGACTCGGCGTCGGCGACCGAGTGCACCGCCACGGTGCGCACGCCGAGTTCGCGGCAGGTGCGCGCGACGCGCAGCGCGATCTCACCGCGGTTGGCGATCAGGACCTTCTCGAACATGTCGCCACTCCTACGCGACCGACCGGACCAGGACCGGCTGCCGGGCGCCGAAGCGCCGGAACCGGGCGCGGCGCTCGTCGGCCAGCTCCGCACCGCTGCGACCGGCGAGTTCGCCGAGGGTCGCGGCCAGTGCGCGGTGCAGCTGTTCGGCCGCGGCGACGGGGGACGCGCCCACGTCGTCGCCCGGCTCGGGCAGCACCGCGTCGACCACACCGAGACGCAGCAGGTCCCGGGCGGTCAGCGCCAGCGCGGCCGCGGCCGCGGGCGCGGCGGCTGGATCGTTCCACACGATCGCCGCGCAGCCCTCCGGGCTGATCACCGAATACGTGCCGTTGGCGAACATCAGCACCCGGTTCGCGACGCCGAGCGCCAGGGCCCCGCCGCTGCCGCCCTCGCCGATCACCACGCTGATCACCGGCACCCGCAGCGCGGACATCAACCGGATGTTCTCCGCGATGACGATCGCCTGCCCCTGCTCCTCGGCGGTCGCGCCGGGATACGCGCCGGGCGTGTCGATCAAGGTGACGACGGGCAGCCCCAGCTTCTCGGCCAGCCGCATCAGCCGAGCCGCTTTGCGATAGCCGGCCGGGGTCGGCATGCCGAAGTTGCGTTCCATCAACTCCTTGGGATCGTGTCCCTTCTGGTGGCCGATCACCATGACCGGCCGCCCGCCGAGCCAGGCCGTTCCGCCGACCACCGCGGCGCAATCGCCGGAGATCCGGTCGCCGCGCAGCTCGCGGAACTCGTCGAAGGCGAGTGCGAAGTAGTCCAGCGCGGTCGGCCGCTGCGGGGACCGGGCCCGGCGCACTTGCGTCCAGGGATCGGTCTCGGGAATGCGGGCCGGATCGGTGATCGCACCCGCGTCCGCGGGGACGAAGGTCTCGGCGGGATCGACCGGCCCCGCGGCCCGCAGCAGTGCGCCGAGCGCTTGGCGCAGGCCCGCGCGCGGCACGATCATGTCGATGAGTCCCCGGTCCAGCAGGAATTCGGCGGTCTGGAACTTCGGCGGAAGTTCCTGGCGGATGGTCTGCTCGATCACGCGCCGCCCGGCGAACCCGAGGCGCGCGCCCGGTTCGGCGATCAGCACGTCGGAAAGGGTGGCGAAGGAAGCCGCGACGCCGCCGTAGGTGGGATCGGTGATCAAGGTGACGGTGAGGATGCCCGCCCGGTCCAGTTGCTCCAGCGCCGCGCTGGTCTTGGCCATTTGCATCAGCGACAGCGGGCCCTCCTGCATCCTGGCTCCGCCCGACGCGGTGACGATGATCAGCGGAAGACGCCGTGCCAGCGCGGTTTCGGCGGCCGCGGTGATCATCTCGCCGACCGCGGTGCCCAGGCTGCCGCCCAGAAAACGGAAGTCCATGGCGGCGATCACCACTGGCATGCCCTCGATCGTGGCCAGCGCGCACAGCACCGCGTCGTGCAGGCCGGTGCGGGCGCGCGCGGCGGTCAGCCGGTCCGGGTAGGGCTTGGTGTCGGTGAAGGTCAGCGGGTCTTCGTCGGTGGCGGCGATCGGCAGCGGCTCGAAGCGCCCCTCGTCGGCGAGCTGCCCGATGCGCTGCTGCGCTGTGATCGGAGTGTGCCTTCCGCATTCGCCGCAGACGCCGAGGTCGCGGGCGAACCGCTTGCCGTACAGCGGGATCAGGCATGCCGGGCAGAGCACCCAGTCCGCGGCGCCGTCCTGGCCGTGTGCTGACTTCATCACGCGTGTCTCCTGTGCTCGGGAACGGGTGATCGAACCGGGCGGCGCCGACCGGCGATCACAGCGACAGCCTGCGCCCTCCCGCTCGAGAACAACTCGACTCGCTCGCTCGAGCGAGGTTCGAGGGCCGTCCCCGATGCTCGATCGCACCATCGAAGGGAGAACGCCATGAACACCAATGCATCCGGTGGTCCGCGATGAGCCGCCGCGTCGTCGTCACCGGGCTCGGCGTCCGCGCGCCCGGCGGGTCGGGCAAGGACGAGTTCTGGAAGCTGCTGTCCGAAGGCCGCACCGCGACGCGCCGGATCTCGTTCTTCGACGCCTCGCCGTACCGGTCCCAGGTGGCCGGCGAAGCGGACTTCGATCCGGCGCGAGAAGGCCTGTCACCGCGCGAGATCCGGCGCATGGACCGGGCCGTGCAGTTCGCCGTGGTCTGCGCGCGGGAGGCGGTGGCCGACAGCGGGCTCGACCTCGCGGCGGTCGACCCGCACCGGCTCGGCGTGAGCCTCGGCAGTGCGGTCGCCGCGGCCACCAGCCTGGAGCGGGAGTACCTGGTGCTGTCGGACTCCGGGAAGAACTGGCTGGTCGACGAGACGTACCTCTCCCCGCACATGTTCGACTACATGATTCCCAGCGTGATGCCCGCGGAAGTGGCCTGGGCCGTCGGCGCGGAGGGACCGGTGGCGATGGTCTCCAACGGCTGCACCTCGGGACTGGATTCGGTGGGCCACGCGGTGCAGCTCATCCGCGAGGGCTCCGCCGACGTCATGCTGGCGGGCGCGTCGGACACGCCCATCACACCGATCGTGGTCGCCTGCTTCGACGCGATCAAGGCGACCACCCCGCGCAACGACGAGGCCGAGGTGGCCTCGCGGCCGTTCGACAACTCGCGTAACGGATTCGTGCTCGCCGAGGGCGCCGCCATGTTCGTGCTGGAGGAATACGAGAGCGCGCGCAAGCGCGGTGCGCACATCTACGCCGAGATCTCCGGGTACGCCACCAGGTGCAACGCCTACCACATGACGGGCCTCAAGGCCGACGGCCGGGAGATGGCCGAGGCGATCCGGGTCGCGCTCGACGAATCCAGGATCGACCCGACCGGCGTGCACTACATCAACGCCCACGGCTCCGGCACCAGGCAGAACGACCGGCACGAAACCGCCGCGGTCAAGCGCAGTCTCGGTGCGCACGCCTACGCCACGCCGATGAGTTCGATCAAGTCCATGGTGGGGCACTCGCTCGGCGCGATCGGTTCGGTGGAGATCGCCGCCTCGCTGCTGGCGCTGGAATACCAGGTGGTGCCGCCGACGGCGAACCTGCACGAACCGGACCCCGAATGCGATCTGGACTACGTGCCGCTGGTCGCGCGCGACCACCGGATGGACACCGTGCTCACCGTGGGCAGCGGGTTCGGCGGCTTCCAGAGCGCGATGGTGCTGCGCAAGGCGGAGGCGGTGGCGGCATGATCCTCGTGACCGGAATGGGGGTGCTCGCGCCGAACGGTATGGGCGTAGAGCGCTTCTGGGACGCCGTGCTGGCCGGGCGCGGCGGCATCGCACCGCTCACCCGGTTCGACACCAGCGGCTCGTCGGCGCGCCTGGCCGGACAGGTGGCCGATTTCGACGCCGGTGAGCACCTGCCCAGCAGGCTGCTGCCGCAGACCGACGTCTCGACCAGGATGGCGCTGGTCGCCGCGCAGTGGGCGCTGGACGACGCCAAGGTCGACACCGCGACGATGACCGACTACGACATGGGCGTGGTCACCGGAAATGCCTCCGGCGGCTTCGAATTCACCCATCGGGAGTTCAACAAGCTGTGGTCGCTCGGCTCCGAGCACGTCAGCGTGTACGAGTCGTTCGCGTGGTTCTACGCGGTCAACACCGGCCAGATCTCCATCCGGCACGGTATGCGCGGGCCGAGCAGCGCCTTGGTCGCCGAGCAGGCGGGCGGGCTGGACGCGATCGGCCACGCGCGACGGACCGTGCGGCGCGGGACGCCGCTGGTGGTGACCGGCGGCGTCGACTCGGCGCTGGATCCGTGGGGGTGGGCCTCGCACCTGTCCAGCGGAGCGGTGAGCACCGCGACCGATCCCGAGCACGCCTATCTGCCCTTCGACGTCCGTGCCGCGGGCTACGTGCCCGGTGAGGGCGGCGCGATGCTGGTCGTCGAGGACGCCACCGCCGCGCGGGCCCGCGGCGTGCCCAAGGTGCACGGCCAGATCGCCGGCTACGCCTCGACCTTCGACCCGCCGCCCGGTTCCGGCCGTCCGCCGGGCCTGCGCCGCGCCGCCGAGCTCGCGCTGGCCGACGCCGGGATGACGCCGGGTGACATCGATGTGGTGTTCGCCGACGCCCTCGGCATCCCCGAGCGTGACCGCGACGAGGCCGCCGCCATCGAGGCGATATTCGGGCCCTGCGGCGTTCCGGTCACCGCGTCGAAACCGCTGACCGGACGCCTGTTCTCCGGCGCGGGCCCGATCGATGTCGTCACCGCGCTGCTGGCCATGCGCGACTCGGTGATCCCGCCGACCGCCCACACCCGCACGCTCGCCGAGGACTACCGGATCGACCTGGTCCTCGGCGCCCCGCGCACCGCCACCGTCGGCGGCGCGCTCGTCCTGGCACGCGGACGCTGGGGTTTCAACTCCGCGGTCGTCGTGCGCGCCGTGTCCGACCGAGATCTGCCGAGGAGCGAATCATGACCATGACCATCACCGAACTACGCCGCATTCTGGTGGACTGCGCGGGCGGCGAGGACCTCGCCGAACTCGGCGGCGACATCGCCGCCGTGGAATTCGAGGAGCTGGGTTACGACTCGCTCGCCCTCATCGAGACCGCGGCGCGGATCCAGCGCGACTTCGGCGTGATGATCCCCGAGGACCAGCTCATCGAGGTCAAGACGCCGCAAGAGCTGGTCGACATCGTGAACGCCCAATTGCAAGGTGCGGCATGAGCGGTCAGGCCCGGAGGAGGCAGCGCAGCGTGACCACGCAGGGCCCCGCTCGTGCCGGAAAGGACAGAGCATGAGCGACCGAGTGATGTCCCACACCAGGGTGGTGCAGGCCGCCCCGGATGTCGTCTACGGGCTGGTCGCCGACGTCACCAGGTGGCCGGTGATCTTCGAGCCGAGCGTGCTGGTGCGGCATCTGCACCGCGGGCCGGACGAGGAGCGCTTCCGGCTGTGGGCGACCGTCGGCGGCGCGGTGCGGAACTGGACGTCGCGGCGGGTGCTGGACGCCGAGCAGCGCCGCATCGCCTTCGAGCAGGAACGCAGCCAGGCGCCGTTCGCCTCGATGGGCGGCGGCTGGTCGTTCCACGAGGTCGGGCCCGGCACGACGAAGGTCACCCTGGATCACCACTACACGGTGGCGGACGGGGCCGATGCCGCGCAGGTCGACGCGGCGGTGGATCGCAACAGCGTGTCCGAGCTCGCGGCGCTGGCTCGCATCGCCGAACTCGGCCACCCGGTGGACGAGGTGGTCCACACCTTCGAGGACACCGTGCGGCTGGACTGCTCGGCCTCCGAGGTCTACGACTTCGTCTACCACAGCGAACGCTGGCCCGAGCAGGTCCCGCACGTCGGCCGCATCGAGCTCACCGAGGACGCCGACGGCGTGCAGCTGATGGAGATGGACACGGTGACGGCAGGTGGTATCCCGCACACCACCAAGTCGATCCGAGTGTGCGTTCCCGGCGAACGGATCGATTACAAGCAGCTGGTGCCGCCCGCGATACTGTTCGGCCACAGCGGCGCATGGGAGTTCGCCGACGGACCGGATGGCGCGGTGGTGACCGCACGGCACACCGTCGCGATCAACCCTCCGGCCGCGCGCGAGATCCTCGGCGCGAACACCGATCTCGCCGACGCCCGCGCCTACCTCACCGAGGCGCTGTCCGATAACAGCCGCAACACGCTGCGGTGCGCGGAACGGTATGCCGCGACGACGAAGTCGCCGACATGACCGCCACCGAGACGACCGCGACGCCGCGCGTGCAGGAGATCGCCGACGGCGTCTACGCCTACACGCACAGCCGCGGCGGCTGGTGCGTCAGCAACGCCGGTGTGCTGACCGGGCCGGACGGCGCGGTGGTGATCGACACGCTCGCGACGGAGGGCCGTACCCGAGCGCTCGTCGAGTTCGTCGACGGGCTGGGTACCGGCCCGGCCCGCACCATCGTGAACACCCATCATCACGGCGACCACAACTTCGGCAACCATCTGTTCGGCCCGGCCGCCATCGTCGTCGGCCACGACCGGATCCGGCCGGAGATGATCGAGACCGGCCTGGCGCTGACGAAGCTGTGGCCGGATGTCGAATGGGGCGATGTGCGGGTCACGCTGCCGAGCATCACGTTCAGCTATCGCCTGACCTTGCACCAGGGCGAGCGCCGGGTGGAGCTCATCCACTTCGGCACCGCCGCGCACACCACCAACGATGTGGTGGCGTGGCTGCCCGAGGAGCGCGTGCTGTTCGCCGGGGACCTGGTGATGGCGGGCGCGGCGCCGTTCTGCCTGATGGGGTCGGTCAGCGGTGCGATCACCGCAGTGCGGCGGCTGGCCGAGCTGGGGGCGGAGACGGTCGTCGCCGGGCACGGCCCGGTGACCGGGCCGGAGATCTTCGACCAGACGCTGCGCTACCTGCGCTGGGTGCAGGACCTGGCGGCGGAGGGACGCGCACTCGGGCTGACTCCGCTGGCGATCGCGCTGGAGGCCGACCACGGTGAGTTCGCCGACCTGGTCGATCAGGAGCGGTTGGTCGGCAACCTGTATCGGGCGGACGCGGAACTGTCCGGCGGCGAACTCGGCGAACCGCTGGACGTGCTGGCGATCTTCGACGAAATGGTGCTCTACAACGGCGGGCAGGTGCCGGCATGCCTGGCGTGAACACCGAATCCGTGCGGGTCTGCGTGATCGGCGGCGGCCCCGCCGGACTGATGACCGGCCTGCTGCTGGCACGTTCCGGCGTGGAGGTGCTCGTGCTGGAGAAGCATCCGGACTTCCTGCGGGATTTCCGGGGCGACACCGTCCACACCTCGACCCTGCTCGCGATGCGCGAACTCGGCTTGGCCGAGGAGTTCCTCGCGCTGCCGCACGTCGAACTGCCCCAGCTGCCGATGGCGACCGCCACCGGTCCGGTGGTGTTCGCCGATTTCAGCGCGCTGCCTGGCCCGTTCCCGTTCGTGGCGTTCATGCCGCAGTGGGACGTGCTGAATTTCCTCGCCGAAGCGGGCCGCCGCTACCCCGGCTTCCGGCTGGTGCAGGAAGCGGAGGTCACCGAGCTGATCCAGCGTGACGGCGCGGTGGCGGGCGTACGCGCCCGGACGGCCGGTGGTCCGCTGGAAGTCACCGCCGACCTGGTGATCGCGGCCGACGGGCGGCATTCGATCGTGCGCCGCTCGGGGCTGCTCGAGGTCGCCGCCAGCGCGGCGCCCATGGACGTGCTCTGGTTCCGCGTCGGCAAACCGGAGGGCGAGCGTCTGCCCACCGTGCGCAGCGGGAAGGGATTCTTCATCGTCTGCATCGATCGCGGCGACTATCTGCAGGTCGCGTACATGATCCCGAAGGGCGGCTTCGCGACGATCCGGGCGGCGGGGCTGGCGCGGTTCCGTGCGGAACTGGCCGCCATCTATCCGGTGCTCGCGCCGCGTCTGGACGCGGAGATCCTGGACTGGGACGACGTCAAACCGCTCGACGTCCGGGTGGATCGGCTGCGCCGCTGGTACCGCCCCGGGCTGCTGGCGATCGGGGACGCGGCGCACGCGATGTCCCCGGCGGGCGGGGTGGGCATCAATCTGGCGGTGCAGGACGCCATCGCGACCGCCCGGCTGCTGGCGCCGATCCTCGCCGCGGGCGCGACCGCGTCCACGGCTCAGCTGCGCGCCATTCAGCGCCGCCGCGAATTCCCCATGCGCGTGGTGCAATTCGCGCAGTTGCACATGCTGGCCGACCTCTACCCCAGCGCGGGACGGCCGGGGACCGACAAACCGCTGCTGGTCCGCTTGCTACGCCGTTTCCCGCGCCTGCCCCGGCTGGTGGCCCGGGTGATCGGCCTCGGCATCCGGCCGGAGCCGGTGCCGCCCGCGACCGGAACCGTCACGACCCTCACGAAACTCAGGGAGAACTGATCGTGTCGACCTACCTGCTCATTCACGGCGCCTTCCACGGCGGGTGGGCCTGGCAGCGGGTGGCCCCGCTGCTCGAGGACTCGGGCCACCGCGTCCTGGCCCCCTCGCTGGTCGGTCTCGGCGACCGCGCGGACCTGCTCACCGCGGACGTCGGGCTCGACACCCACGTCCAGGATCTGATCGACCTGGTCACCGCCGAGGATCTGACCGACATCGTCCTGGTGGGGCACAGCTACGGCGGCATCGTCGTCACCGCGCTCGCCGACGCCGTGCCGAACCGCATCGCCGAACTCGTCTACATCGACACCTTCGTGCCCCGCGACGGCGAGGCGGTGGCCGACATCATGCCGGGCATGGTGGACGCGTTCGCCGCCGCGGCGGCCGCCACCGGCGACGGCTGGCTGGTGCCGCCGCAAACCGAACCGACCGGCGACGGCGGCCTGTACGGCGTCACGGAGGAACCCGATCTCACTTGGCTGGCCTCCATGCAGACGCCGCAATCGCTGAAGACCTTCCAGCAGCCGATGAAACTGACGAATCCCGCTGCGCTGGCGTCGATTCCGGTGCGGCACGTCTATTGCAGCGAAGGCGGCGACGACTTCAAAGCGATGCGCGCCGCCATGCCGCGCACCCTGCCGCCGGCCGATCTACCTGCCGACCGGCTCCACGTACTCCCCACCGGGCACGACTGCATGATCACGATGCCCCGCGAACTGGCCGGGTACCTGCTCACGGTGGCGCCGCGCCCGGCATCCGCCCGATGACCGCGGGCGGTCACGAACTCGAGCGGGGGTGCAGTCGCAGCCGCAGGCCCGCCGGTTTGAGTGTCAGGGTCTCCCGGACATCGAGCCGATAGTCCGGGTCGGGTTCCAACTCGAACCGATGCAGGATGGCGGCCAGCGCCACCATGATCTCGTGCTGGGCGAACTGCCGCCCGATGCAGGCGCGGGGACCGGTGCCGAAGGGCTTGTAGACGCGCGGCGGTAGCTTGCGAAGATTCTCCGGCAGAAACCGATCGGGATCGAACTCGTCCGCGTCCGGTCCCCACGCCGGATCCCGATGGGCCGCGAGCAGCAGCACCAGCACCCAGTCCTTCTCCTTGAACTGATATCTGCCGTCGCACAGGGTCGTGTCCCGGCGCGCGCGGCGGAAATAGCCGGGACCGGTGGGCCACAGCCGCAGCGTCTCGTCCACCACCCGCCGCAGGCGGCGCAGCCGCGCCACATCGTCGAATGCGATGTCGGGGACCACACCGGCAGGCCATCGCTCGTCGAGTTCGGCTCGAACGCTGTCGGCGATGTCGGGCCGGATCGACAAGTAGTGCAAGGCGAAGGAAATGACGTTCGCCGATGTTTCGCTACCGGCGACCAGGAAGGTCAGGATCTGGTTGCGGATGTTGGTGGGGTCAAGAGCGTCACCGGCTTCGTGGTCGCCGGTGGCGAGCATCAGATCGAGGATGTCGCCGCGCCCGGAGCCGGATCGGGCCCGGCGGTTTTCGACGATGCCGTCGACGACGGCGTGCGCGTGCGCCAGGTCCGCGCGATGCTGACGTGCCCGGCCACGGCGGAAGATCTTCTCGAACAGAGGAAGCACATCGGTACGGCGGTTGGCATAGGTGAGTTCGCGGACCATGGCTTCGACGAACGGGTTGCCCCGGGGATCGGACATCGAGCTGAACGAGTGCGAGAACCCGGCCCGCGAGACGATCTCGAAGGTCAGCGTATTTGCGTGCGCCGGAACGTCGATCCACGATCCGGAGGCACGCGCCGCCCAGAAGTCGGTCAACTCGCGCACCGTGCCGGTGATCGTGGCGTGATAGTCGGCCATCGCGGCCCGGGTGAACGCGGGCATGAGGATGTTGTGCGCCTTCTCCCAGTTCGGTTCCCGGTTGAAAGCGGTGAACAAGCCGTCTCCGGCAAGCGGCCGTAGCTTCATCAGCGAGTGGCCGATGTGCTTCTCCCACAGCGCCTCGTTGTTGACCTCCTCCACCGCCTCGGTCCCGGTGACGATGACGGCCGGGAACCCGAAGAGTTTCTGTTCGAAAACGGGACCGAGTTCCCGCGCCTGCTCGGCCAGCCGTTGGCAGGGCTTGGCGAAGTCGGTGGTCAGGACGTCACCGAGGATCGGCAGCCGGAAACGCGGATGCGGCAACGCCGCGGGCTCCGTCGCCATCGTGGTGGACGGTGCGTCGGTCATGTATCTCCCCTGCTCATCGATTCGACTCGGAATCGGCTCCGGCGCCTGCGCGGCCCTGTCGACCGGCGGCGAATCGCCGTGCTCGCGGCCACCATTCGGCCAGTTCGAGAAGCTCGGCCACCTCGTCGTCCAGGGTGGCAGACGAGGAAGGCGCCCGCATGCGGACGATCTCGCCGGTCGGTGCGGCACCGTTCGACCTGTCCGCAGCCGCACGGGCCAGTTGCAGTGCGAACTCGGCCGTATCCCGCTCGCGATCGGGTACGTCGTGGACGGCCGCGAATTCCGCCAGCTCGGTCGGGTCCACCTCTCGGCAGTACGGGCGTAGCTGGAGCATGGCATCGCGTATCTCTACCGTCGCGCGGTGGAGTTGCAGTTTCGTGGCCCGGCGCGCCGCGGTGTCGGCGTCACTCTGTCGGCGGCCCCACCCATTCAGGCAGCACCCCCTGCTCCCCGGTCCGGCTGATCGCCACCCCTCGCGGTCGGGGCGAGTAACGGACTGATCATCACCACTGCGGCTCCCCTCCACGTCGAAGTCATCACAGACTTGGACGCATCCGGCACGGGCACGGTTCCATCGAAGCACATCGTCGTACTCGGAAAAACCCGAGCCGCAACAACTTCGGCGGACGGGGCCGGGGCCGCGGATCAGCTCGGACGCTCACCGGCGTCGAAGGCGGCGCGCGCCGCGAGGACCTCGCCGAGGTGCCGGGAAGACCAGGCCACGATGCTGCCGAACACCGGGGTGAGCGTTCTGGCCAGCGGGGTGGCCTCGTATTCGACGCGCGGCGGCACCTCGGGGTGGTAGGTGCGCGCGACCAGGCCGTCGCGTTCGAGCTGACGCAGGCGCTGGGTGAGGACCTTGGGAGTCAACCCGGGGATGCGCTGTTGCAGTTCGGTGAAGCGCAGCTTGCCGTCATGGGTGAGCACCCACAGCACCTGGGTGGACCAGCGGCCGAAGACCAGGTCGATGACCGGCGTGATCGGACAAGGATCGACGGCCGTTCCGGGCGCACCGGTCATACGTCCTCCTGGTAAGTCACTTTCCTCTTGGTTACTACTATACTTTGGAAAGTACTGTGGTTCCAAGGGTCGCGCACATGCGAAATCCGAAGGGAGCACAGTCATGACGACGACAACAGTGGACGGCCGCCTGGATCTGCCGCGGCGCTCCGGCGACCGCCCGCGTACCCGTGCACACAATCCGCACCAGCAGCTCGACCAGATCGCGCCGCCCGAGCTGCAGGAGCAGCTGTGGTCGCGGATGACCACGCTCGACGGCGTTCTGCCCGGACGCAGCGGAGTCTCCCTGCCCGACACCAGGGCACTGCACCTGCGGCCGACGATCGCCCAAGGGCCCGGCGAGGCCTACCTCGCGGGCACCGAATTCGCCCACCTGCACGGGCACGGAGACGGCAGCCTGCACATGTGCCTGCCGAAAGACGTGGTGGTGCAAGCGATTCGGCAGGGGTGGGCGGAGCCGCATCCGATGGCCCGGCAGGGATATCTGCCCAGGACCCTGGTCATGGTGTACGGGCCGCGCGATCGCGAGGAGCTGCACATCGTCTGGCAGCTGGTGCGGATCAGTCACCGCTTCGCGGGCCGACCGGCTACAGCGTGATTAGAGCGGCGGCCGCCATCGTCGGTGTCATGAACGCAACCGATCTCATCGGCACCTGGGAACTGCTGTCCTACTACGACATCGACGAGCAGGACGTCACCAGCGAGGGGCCACTCGGCGACGCACCGCGCGGCCTGCTGATCTACGGCGCGCACGGCTACATGTCGGTGAGCATGATGCGCACGGACGCCGCGCCGGGAGCCACCCCGTTCATGGGGTACGCGGGCACCTGGCGGCGCACCGGCACGGAGGTGGTGCACGCGATCAGCGTGTGCTCCAACCCGGCGTGGGCGCAGACCGAGCAGGTGCGGCAGATGTCGCTGAACGGAGACGTGCTGACGCTGATCGGCGCCGCACAGGTGGGCGGGCGGACACAACGCCGCGTGCTCACCTGGCGCCGCAGCCGCCCGCCCGGAACACATCGTCATTCCGGTGAATACGAGAACAAGGGCTCGTCGAATTGAACCGGTTCGCCGTCTTCCTTGAGGATCCCGGTGATCACGCCTGCCTGCGCCGTCACCGGGATCATCAACTTCATCGCCTCCACGATGCCGACCTGCTGCCCGGCGCTGACCCGGTCGCCGATCTCGACGAACGGATCCGCACCCGGCTCAGGGCATCGATAGAACACGCCGACGCTGGGGGCGCGCACGACCGCGCCGAGCGCCGCCGGCGCCGCGGCGGGTTCCACCTCAGCCACCGCGAGCGGGGCGGGCGCGGCCGGGCCCGCGGTCGGCCACTCCGCCTCGACGGTCACCTCCCCCACCTGGAAGCGCAGCGCGCTCGGCTGCTGCGGAAAACCCGCGAGCAACTGCAACGCGCCGGCCTGGATGGCCTCCAGCACCCGCAGATAGTCCTCGTGTCCGGTGGTGGGGACGTTCTCCTCCACTGCGGTCATTGCCCTCACTCCTTGTCAGTAATTGCCCAGGCCGCCGCAGACGTTCAGCGCCTGCGCGGTGACGGCCCCCGCCCCGGGACCGATCAGATAGTCGACCATCGCCGCCACCTCGAACGGCTGCACGTAGCGGCCGATGGGCACCCGCGCGCTGACTCTGGCGTGCACCTCGTCGGTGTCCACGCCCCACAGCCCCGAGTACACCTCACGCACCCGCTCGGCCATCGGCGTCTCCACGAATCCCGGGCACACGGCGTTCACGGTGATGCCGGTCTTGGCCAATTCGAGGCCGAGCGCCTTGGTGAACCCGACCACGCCGTGCTTGGACGCGGAGTACGGAGCGCCGTGCACCACGCCCTGCTTGCCGCCGGTGGATGCGATGTTGACGATGCGGCCGCTGCCGCGTTCGAGCATGCCGCCCGCGTTCAGCACCGCCTTCGTCATCAGGAAGACGCTGTTGAGGTTCGTGTTGATCACGTCGAACCACAGTTCGTCGGGCACCTGCGCGGTGACACCGCCGCCGCTGCGGCCCGCGTTGTTGATCAGGATGTCGATCGGGCCGTAGCGCCGCACCCCCGCGTCGACGTACTCGCGGACCTGCGCGGCGTCGGCGACGTCGCAGACGGTGCCGTCCACCTCGAGACCGTCGTCCTGCATGCTCTTCACCGTGTCGGTCACCCGCTGCTGATCCCGAGCGCAGAGGAACACCGCAATGCCCTGGGCCGCCAGGCTTTTGGTGATCTCCAGACCCATTCCGCTGGTCGCTCCGGTGACCAGCGCGACGCGCCGATTTTCCGCCATGACTCCTCCATCGGTCGAACTTCCGAACTCGCCGGGCTTCTCGACCACCAGGGTCGACCCGCGTCCTATAGATCCGGTCAACCGCGCGCGGGCTTCGGCTCAACCGAGGCTCTAGCGGCGTGGACCACGCTGGCGTGCAGCCGAGCCCCGCCGCGACCACAGGAGCCACCATGACCACCGTCGCCAGCCGCACCGAGTTGTACGCCGAGGTCCAGCAGTTCTACGCCGAGCAGATGCAGCGGCTGGACAACCGCGACATCCCCGGCTATGCCGCGACCTTCACCGAGGACGCGGAATTCGAGCACACGCCGGGCATACCGCCGCCCGGACCAGGGCGGGGATCGTCGCCGACCTGGTCGAATTCCACAAGCGCTTCGAGACCGACCCGATGCAGCGCAGGCATTGGTTCAACATGATCAATCTGCAGCCGCAGGACGACGGGACCATCGTGTCCACCGCCTACTGCCTGGTGGTGAAGATCCGCCCGAACAGCAAGCCGGAGATCGCGCCGAGCTGCGTCGTGCACGACGTGCTCGTCCGCGTCGACGGCGCGCTGCTGACCCGGTCGCGGCGTGTCGTCCACGACTGATCCGACCACCCTTCGAGGAGAAACCCTGTGAACTCCGTTCAGCCGGCCCTGCTCACGCTCGCCGCCGACGCCAAGGACCTGTTGTTCCTGCAGGCCCGCACGGCGAACACCTTCACCGACGAGCCGGTCACCGACGAGCAGATCCGCGAGATCTACGAGCTGGTCAAATACGGACCGACGTCGATGAACCAGCAACCGCTGCGGATCGTTCTGGTGCGCACCCCCGAGGCCAGGGCCCGGCTGGTCACCCACATGATCGACAACAACAAGCCGAAGACGGCGGCCGCGCCGCTGTCGGCGATCCTGGCCGCCGACCTGAATTTCCACGAGCACCTGCCCAAGGTGTTCCCGCACGCGCCGCAGGCCAAGGATTACTTCGCCGACGCCGACCACCGTGCCGAGTCCGCGCGCTTCAATGCGCTGATCCAGATCGGCTACTTCATCCTCGGCGTCCGTGCGGCCGGACTGGCGGCGGGCCCGATGAACGGCTTCGACGGTGCGGGCCTGGACGAGGACTTCTTCCCCGGCGGCGAACACACCGGCCTGGTCGTGGTCAATATCGGCAAACCCGGCCCGAACGCATGGTTCCCGCGTTCGCCGCGGCTGGAGTACGAGGAGGTGGTCAGCACCGTGTGACCCGGCCGAGCGGGTGACGAGGGCCGCTCGGCCCCACAGCGCACTCCCAGGTTTGCCCCAGCTTGCGGGCAGGCTGCCTTCCTAGCCTTTCGTGCAGAGGTTCAGACGAGAGGAAGGCACGATCATGGCGTCGATCACGAGCGTCCCGCCGGGCGTTGCGGCCGACGAGAGACCTGTCGGCGCCCATCGCGCCCCGGCCGCACGGTCCCGGGCGGAACGCGTGTTCTTCGGGCCCGCGACCCGACCGCGGTGGGCGCGCCCGGCGTTGTTCGCGCTGCTCGCCGCCACCGCGGTGCTGTATCTGTGGAATCTGACGGTATCCGGGTGGGCCAACGAGTACTACGCCGCCGCGGCGCAGGCGGGTACGCAGAGCTGGAAGGCGCTGCTGTTCGGCTCGCACGACGCGGGCAACGCGATCACGGTGGACAAGCCGCCCGCGGCGCTGTGGGTGATGGGGCTGTCGGGGCGGCTGTTCGGTTTCAGCTCGTGGTCGCTGCTGGCGCCGCAGGCGTTGATGGGCGTCGGTTCGGTGGCCCTGCTGTACGCCGCGGTGCGGCGGTGGAGCGGGCCAGGCGCGGGCCTGCTGGCGGGTGCGGCGTTGGCGGCGACTCCGGTCGCGGCGTTGATGTTCCGCTTCGACAACCCGGACGCGCTGCTGACACTGCTGCTGATCGCGGCGGCCTACTGCACGGTGCGGGCGATCGACGCGCACGACCCGCGCTGGCGTTCGGCGAGCACCGGGTGGCTCACGCTGGCCGGTGCCGCCATCGGTTTCGCGTTCCTGACCAAGATGATGCAGGCATTCCTGGTCCTGCCCGCACTGGGACTGGTGTTCCTGGTCGCGGGGGCGGGCGGATTCTTCTCTCGCATCGGCAAATTGATCACCGCGTGCGCGGCCGTGGTGGTCTCGGGCGGCTGGTATGTGCTGCTGGTCGAACTGTGGCCCGCGCAGTCGCGCCCGTACATCGGCGGGTCGACCGACAACAGCCTGTGGGAACTGGCCCTCGGCTACAACGGAATGGGCCGGTTGCTGGGCGGCAGCGGCAATCCCGGCGGAGGGGGCTCCGGCGGTCCAGGCGGTGGCGGCGGCATGGGCGGCGCGTTCGGCGGCGAGACCGGACCGGCCCGGCTGTTCAGCGGCTCCATGGCGACCGAGGTGTCCTGGCTGCTTCCGGTCGCGCTGATCGGCTTGGTCGCCGGGCTATGGCTGAGTGGCCGCGCACCGCGCACCGACCGGCTGCGGGCGGCGATGATCCTGTGGGGCGGTTGGGTGCTCGGCACCGGCCTGGTGTTCAGCTCCATGAGCGGGATCATCCACCCGTATTACACGGTGGCGCTGGCGCCCGGCGTCGCCGGTGTCGCGGCGGTCGCGGTGACGCAGCTGTGGCGGCGGCGCGGGCAGGTGGCGGCCAGGTTCACCTTGGCCTCACTGTCGGCGGTCACCGGCGCCTGGGCCTTCGTTCTGCTGAATCGCACGCCGGACTGGCTGCCGTGGCTGCGCTGGACGGTCGTGGCCGCGACGGCGATCGCCGCGGTGGCGCTGCTGTTCGGCGCGTACCGGTCGCGCCGGATGGCCGTCGCGATCGCGGCGACGGCGTTGCTGGCCGGGTTCGCCGGATCGACGGCCTACGCGGTCGAGACGGTCACCCACGCGCACAGCGGCGGCATCCCCACCTCGGGGCCCGCACAGCCGGGTGCGATGGGCGGACCCGGCTCGGGCGGACCCGGCCGGGACGACGGCCGCACCGAGGCCGCCGACGGAGCGTCCGGCACCGGCCGACCGGCCGGGGATGCGGCTGCCACCGGCACCGGACAGCCCACCGGCGACGCGGCTGCCACCGGCAGCGAAGTGCCGACCGGAGCGGCTCCCGCAGGCGGCGCTCCCGGCGGCGGTGGACCGGGCGGCAGCAGCGACAACGCCGAGCTGAACGCCCTGCTGAAGGCCACCGACAGCCGGTGGTCGGCGGCGAGCATCGGCTCCGGCACCGCGTCCGGCCTGGAATTGCGCACCGGCACGTCGGTGATCGCGATCGGCGGCTTCGGCGGCGGCGACGACGCGCCGACGTTGGCTCAGTTCCAGCAGTACGTGGCCGGCGGCGAGGTGCACTACTTCATCGCGCAGGGCCAGGGCATGCGGCCGCCGGGCTCGGGTGGCGAGAAGTCGGCCGCCGACGAGATCACCGAATGGGTGAAGGCGCACTACACCGCGAAGACGGTCGGCAACGCCACGGTCTACGACCTGACCGCCCCCATCAGCTGACGATTCCGATCCCACCGCCGGAGTATCGCCGCGTCCTACGACGCGGCGATACTCCTTCCGCGTGTTCGGGGACTGCGGCGTCCCCTGCGCTCACAGGAAACTTCCAGCTTGCTCGCAGGTTGCTCCGTGCTCGCCGCGTGACCATGGGTACATGACCAGTACCGAACCCGAGGCCCGGATCCTCATCGTGGACGACGAACCGATGATCATCGAACTGCTCGCCGTGAGCCTGCGGTTCCAGGGCTTCGAGGTGGCCACCGCGCTCAGCGGAACCGAGGCGCTGGACCGGGTGCGCGGTTTCCGGCCGGACGCGCTGATCGTGGACGTGATGATGCCGGGCATGGACGGGTTCGGGATGCTGCGGCGGCTGCGCGCCGACGGGGTGACCGCCCCCGTGCTCTTCCTCACCGCACGCGACGACGTCGACGACAAGCTCACCGGCCTCACCCTCGGCGCGGACGACTACGTGACCAAGCCGTTCAGCTTGGAGGAGGTCATCGCCCGGCTCCGAGTCATCCTGCGCCGCAGCGGAATACAGTCGGTCCAGGAGAGCTCCAACCGGATGACGGTCGGCGACCTGGTACTCGACGACGACAGCCACGAGGTCTGGAAGGCGGGCGCGCCGGTGTCGCTGTCGCCGACCGAGTTCACCCTGCTGCGGTATTTCATGGTCAACGCGGGCAAGGTGCTGAGCAAGCCGAAGATCCTCGACCACGTCTGGCGCTACGACTTCGGCGGCGACGCGGGCGTGGTCGAGTCGTACGTGTCGTATCTGCGGCGCAAGATCGACACCACCGAACCGAAGTTGCTGCACACGCTGCGTGGCGTGGGATACGTGCTGCGGGAACCCCAGGTGAGCCGGGCGTGAGCGTACGGGAGAAACTCGCGCGGCGGATCTCCGCGGTCCCGCTGCGGGTGGGACTGGTGATCGTGCTGTTGCTGCTGACGACCGCTGCGCTGTTCGCGTCGGGCGCCGCGGTGACCTCGGCGCTGAGCCGGTCACTCACCCAGCGCATCGACGAGCAACTCTACGACGCGGCGCGCTCCTGGGCCGAGCCGCGGCCCATGCGACAGGTGACCACCAATGATGGTCGCACGCAATGGATTCCGGCGGATCTTCCGGCCGCGCCCATGCAGCCGAGGTCGCCGGGCGAGCAACCGCGCCGGTTCTTCGAACTGCGCACCGGAGCCGACGGACAGGTGTATCAAGAACTTCCGGGCGCCAACAGCGCCGCGGGAACCCCCGATCTCGACGGCGTGAAAGCCGGCACACCGCGCACGGTCGATTCCTCGGACGGCTCCTCGGTGCGCTGGCGCGTGCTGACCACCACCAACCAGTACGGTTCGACCACCATCGCCCTGCCGCTGACCGACAACCAGGAGACGGTCTCGCGGCTGATCTTCTTCGAGATCGGCACCGGGGCCGCGGCACTGCTGGCCCTCGGCGCCGTCGGCTATCTGGTCATCCGGCGCAGCCTGCGGCCGCTGCGCGAGGTGGAGCAGACCGCGGCGGCGATCGCGGGCGGCGACCTGCACCGGCGGGTGCCGGTGCGCGGGGTCGACACCGAGGTCGACCATCTGGCGCGATCGCTGAACGAGATGCTCGCGCAGATCCAGCACGGCGTGGCCGCGACCGAGGCCTCGGAGGAAGCGGCCCGCCGCTCGGAGGCGCGGATGCGCCGCTTCGTCGCGGACGCGAGCCACGAACTGCGCACGCCGCTGACCACGATCCGCGGTTTCGCCGAGTTGTACCGCCAGGGCGCGAGCAGCGACGCGGGGATGGTGGTCGGCCGGATCGAGGCCGAGGCCGAGCGGATGGGCCTGCTGGTCGAAGATCTGCTGTTGCTGGCGCGGCTGGACGAGAAACGCCCGCTGGAGCGCAAACCCGTCGACCTGCTCGCACTCGCCGGTGACGCCGTGCACAACGCCAGGGCCATCGCCGCCCGTCAGAAGCCCTCGCCCGACGCGCCGGATCGTCCGATCACGCTGGTGCTCGGCGACGGCGAAGGAACCATGGACGTCGTCGGCGACGAGGCCCGCCTGCGCCAGGTCCTGGGCAACCTGCTCGGCAACGCCCTCACCCACACCCCGCGGGAAACGCCCATCACGGTGCGGCTCACGGCCGCGCCCGATCGCGTCCGCATCGACGTGATCGACGCGGGCCCCGGCCTGTCGCCCGAGGCCGCGGCCAGGGTGTTCGAACGCTTCTACCGCGCGGATGCCTCACGCACCCGCACCAGCGGCGGCACCGGCCTCGGCCTGTCCATCGTCCGAGCTCTGGTGACCGCCCACGGCGGACGGGTGTCGCTGGACAGCGAACCGGGGCGCGGGGCGACGTTCACCGTGGTGTTGCCTCGGGAACCCGCCGATTCCGCGGGTGAGCGGATGCCGTCGCGGTAGGCAACCTCCGAGTGCGAACCGCTCAGCGGGAGGCCGGCTGGAAGATGTCGTCGAGGGGAGGGCCCGAGGTAGGGGTGGCGCCTTCTTCGGCGAACCACTCCCACTGCATGACCCGCGCGAGCACCGGGGTCGGCATGCGGAGCAGCACCTTCGCGATGGTCGCGAAGCGGCTGTTGCCCTCGACGATCGACCGGTGGGCGGCCAGAGCGGTCTTGCGGCGGGCGGCTCGAGCGGAGACGTCGATCCGGTGGGTGATCGCCGAACGCGGACTGTACAGCGAGTCGAGAACCGATGGGTCGTAGTGGAAAGGGAAGCCCAGCGGGCCCAGCGAACGGACGAGGCGCGCGTAGCCATCGCGGGGCAGGGTGGCGTCCAATACGCGCGCCACCCCGGCGAACTCTGCCGCGCGTTTGCCCACCTCGTGCACGCGGACGTGGTCGCGGTGCCCGTACCCGCCGTTGCGGTCGTAACTGAGCAGGATCTCCGCGTGCTCCTCGCGCAGGATCGCGGCCAGCCGCCGCGCCGCGTCCTCGAGGTCGGCGCGGGCGAAACGCATCCGGTCCGGCGGGTCGGCGTACAGCACCGCGCCGTGGCCGCTGTCGGCGTAACCGAGGTGCACCACACGGTGCACTCCGAGGGCGGCGGCGCTCGCCTCCAACTCGCTCAGCCGCAACGCCTTCCGGCCGTCCAGATCGGCCATGTGACCGTCGGTGGCCACCACGATGACGGTCCGGTGCCCGGCGGCGGACAGCTCGGCCAGGGTTCCGCCGGTCAGCAGCGTCTCGTCGTCGGGGTGCGCGTGGAATGCCACAACGGTCGCCATCGGACCAGTGTGCCAAAGACATTCACCACAGGTCTCCGGCCAGCCGGGTCGCGCCGACGAGCATGTACCCGCCGGTCAGGGCGACCAGCGCGACCGCGGTCGGCCTCGGTACGTCACCGCGCAGCAGGCGCACCCCGCCGTGCGTAGTGTCGAGGATGTCCACCAGCAACGCCAGGCGCTGCCAGCGCGGCAGCTCCTCGGCGGGTGCGGTCAGGTACCCGAGGCCGAGCGCGATCGCCCGCGCGCCGAAGATCCGGGTCATGTAGTCGAGCTCGGGCGTGGGCCGCACGCCGAGCGCCTCGGTCAGCGTCCGCGGGGCCACGAGCGCGGCCGAGCCCAGCACGACCCGTCCGAGCGCGAGGCCGCGCAGCGCGCCGGCCAGCGCGGAGCGGTTTCGCCGCTTGCTGTTCGTCACCATGCTCCCGAGCATCGCCCGAAACGCCGATCAGGTCGATTACCTGCGAGGTAATCGACCCGACTGCGGCGTATCGACGGACTCAGGGCAGCGGCACCCACGCCGACCGCCGCCAGAGCGATGCCTCCGACCGCCGCGGCCTTCGCCACCTTGGACTTCAACGCCTTCATACTTGTTCTCCTAGGTCTCGACCCCCTCGGGCCACCGGCCGGACTTCGACCGCGAGAACGATCCTCGGTCCGGAATCTCGAGACCTTCCGATATGCGCTGGGAAATAGCTGACAACAGGAGAGGACATCCGTGAAGCTTCTCGTCACCGGCGGCGCCGGGTACATCGGCAGCGTCGTCGCGCACCAACTCGTCGACGCGGGCCACGAAGTAGAGATTCTCGACGACCTGTCCACCGGCTTCGCGGCGAACCTTCCGTCGCCCGCGACGTTTCACGAACTGTCGATCCACCGCGTCGCCGACGTGCTCACCCCGGCGGCGGGCTTCGACGGCGTGCTGCACTTCGCCGCCAAGATCGAAGTCGCCGAATCGGTCGCGAACCCGGAGAAGTACTGGTGGAACAACATCGAAGGCTCGCTCGCCCTGTTGCGCGCCGTTCGCGCCGCGGGCACACCGCGGCTGATCTTCTCCAGCACCGGGTCGATGTACACCGGTGACGGCAGCACACCCTTCGACGAGAACGCCGAGGTGCGTCCGGCCAACCCGTACGCGGCGACCAAGGCGACGGTGGACATGATGATCGCGGGCGAGTGCGGCGCGAGCGAACTCGGCGCGGCGTCGCTGCGTTACTTCAACGCCTCCGGAGCCGTGTTCACCGGGGAGACGCACCTGGGCGAGCGCCACGAGCCGGAATCGCATCTGATCCCGATTCTGCTGCAGGCCGCTGCGGAACAACGTGATTCGTTCACCCTCTACGGCACCGACTACCCGACGCCGGACGGCACCTGCATCCGGGATTATGTGCACGTCGCCGACCTGGCCGCCGCCCACCTGCTGGCGTTGGAAGCCATCCGACCCGGCGAATACGAGGTGTACAACCTCGGCAACGGCAGCGGATACTCCAACCGGCAGGTGCTCGACACGGTACGCGAAGTCACCGGACGGGAATTCCCGGTCCGGTACGGTCCGCGCAGGCCGGGTGACCCGGCCGTCTGCGTGGCCGCGAGCGGCAAGGCGGGGACCCGGTTGGGCTGGAAGCCACAGCGCCCGGACCTGGCCGACATCGTCTCCGACGCATGGGACTTCCACCGGTCGGTGTACGGCGACTGATCGACCGGGGCACGATCCGGCGTGTGATTTCCGGGCGACCCTCGTCGGCGGACCCGGGACTCACGAGTCGCTCAGAGAATGAACAGAATCAGCGCCTTCTGCAGGGTGTCCACGATGCGGCCGATGGTGATCGCGATCTCGACGGTGCCCACGACAGGTCCCTTTCCTCGGCGTGGCAAATCCTCGACACATCAATTCAAGCGCGCACGAACACGATTCGCCAAGCTCGCACCGGAACGCGTGTCGTCGAGGAGGGTTGATCCGCGCGGTCCTGCTCTTCGAATCATCTGTGTCGCGGCACCGGTCGCGACCGTGCGGCGGACCACCGCCGCGCGCCACCCTTTCGATCCACCGTCAGGAGCACCTGTGGCACCGTCGCAACCGTTGACCCGGAGACACTCGCACGACTGCTCTCGGCGTGCGGCGGGCGCGGTCGGGCAAGCCGCCGCGATACTCGGCATGCTGCACCGCGTTCCCGCCGATCACGCCGCGGTACACGCGCGGCTCGCGTCACTCGCCGAGGACATCACCTGTGAACCGCACGGCGAGCCGGACTGCGATCTCACCCGCGCCTTGCGCGACATCGTGGTCCACCTCGGGACGGCAGCCGAACTCGCGCACCGCCACCGCGCGACGGTGCTCGCGGACGAACTCGCCGAGATCATCGGCATCGTCGAGGAATCGGGCCGGAACACGGCCCGGTCGCTCGCGGCGCCGCCGGATCGCGGTGCGGCGGCGCGCTATCGCGCCGAGATCGCGCGGCTGGCCCGCGACGCCGACGACGCGTTCCGCCGCTTGTTCGCGCGGTGGTACTTCGACACCGAAGATCCGGCGGCGGTGGCAGGCATGCGGGACGTCGGCGACGAACTGGAGAACGTGATGCGAGCCTTCGAGTCGGTCGCCGACGCCGTGCATCCGTCGAACGAGCTGCCCGGATGACTCCGGGCCATCACATCCCGACGACATCGATGATCGGCGCCGGATAGACCGCCGGATCGACCTGTTCCCGCCACGGTCGGTGGATGCGCGCACCGGGCAGATGCGCCAGCTCGGGGACCCAGCGCCGGACGTACGCGCCGTCGGGGTCGTAGCGCTGCGCCTGGCGTAGCGGATTGAGCACCCGGTTCGGCCTGGTGTCGGTCCCCGTACCCGCGACCCACTGCCAGTTGAGCTGGTTGTTCGCCAGATCACCGTCCACCAGCCAGCGCAGGAAGTGCTCCGCCCCCAGCCGCCAGTCGACCCGCAGCGACTTGGTCAGGAAGCTGGCCGTGATCAGGCGTGCCCGGTTGTGCATCCAGCCTTCCGCGCGCAGCTGCCGCATTCCCGCGTCCACGATCGGGTGTCCGGTGCGTCCCTCCCGCCAGGCGTCGAGGGCCTGCTGGTCGTCGCGCCAGCGGATCGGGCGGGAGCGGTAGTCCGACCAAGCCGCGGACGGGCGTGCGGCCAGCAACTGATGGTGGAAGTCGCGCCAGGCCAGCTGCCGGGCGAACGCGCGCCCGCCCTCGGTGGACAGGTCGATCCGGTGCGCCAGCTCCACGGGGGACACGCAGCCGAAGTGCAGATAGGACGACAGCCGCGAGGTGGCGTCCGCGGCGAGGTGGTCGCTGTCGCGCGCGTAGTGCTCCACCGGCCCGGACAGCCAGTCCCGCAAAAGCTTCCGGCCCGTCGTCTCCCCGCCCACGGCGAGTTGCGGGGACGTCGGGCCCGCGCACAGTTCACCCGCGTCCGGCAGCGGCAGGCCGGACACTCGCGGCACCGTGAGGTCGCGCGGCCTGCCCAGCGGCTTGCGCCGCGGCGCGTCGGACCAGCGCCGGAAATACGGGCCGAAGACCGCGAAGTGGTCGCGCCCGGTGGCGGGCAGCAGCGTCGCCGGATCGGCGGTGGTGACGGTGGCGGAATGCGTGTGCAGCAGGCAGCCGCGACGGGAAAGAAGCTCCCGCAGCGCGCGTTCCCGGTGGCGGCTGTAGCCGCTGACGTCGGCGGCGACGTGCACGCTGTCGGCATGCACCTGCGCCACCACGCGATCGACCTCCGCGGCCGCGTCGCCGCGGCGCAGGACCAAGCCGCCGCCGACGGCGTGCAGCTCGTCGTCCAACTCCGCGAGTGCGGCAGCGAGAAACCGGGCGCGGTTGGGTGCGGCGGAGCGGCCGGAGAGAATGGCTTCGTCGAGCACGAACAGCGGCACCACCGCTGCGCCTTCTCGGTGCGCGGCGGTCAGCACCGGATTGTCCCGCACCCGTAGGTCGCGGGTGAACAATGCGATCGTGACGGTCATCGCGCTCGCCGAGCACGCATCACGCCACGCAGAGCGGGACGATGCGCGAGTCACCGCCCGTCGTCGGGGAGGTCAGATACAGGCACGGGTTCTGGCCCGCCGCGGTGATCGCCGCGCGCACCTGCTGCCAGGCATCCGCGCCCAGCGACGCGGCACGGGCCAGGACGAATCCGGAGGCCAGGCTCGGATCGGTGACCACAGCCCACGAATAGTCGGGGCCGAGCGCGGTGACGATGTAGTTGGTCGGCCCGTTCAGGCTGTCCTGGGTCGGCACGCTGGGGAAACTGACGTGCAATTGCGCCCCCGTCTCCCGATCGTTGACCACCGCGGTGCCGTTGATCTCGTTCTGCGTGTTCGCCCACGTGGTGCAGGTGTTGCGCA
>NZ_BAFR01000154.1 GCF_000308435.1 Nocardia araoensis NBRC 100135
GCCGAACTCGGCATCACCCTGATCAACGTCCCCGAGGAACTCGAGGGTGCGGCCTCCGAGCGCGGCGCGGTGACCAACTCGCTGGTCGCCGAGGCCCTTGCGCACGGTGACATGGGCCTGGCCCTGGCGCCGAGCGGCGTCGCGGTGGCGCTCGCGCAGTGGGGCAGCGACGCGCAGCAGAAGACCTACCTGCCCTCCTTCATCGGGGAGGACGTGCCGCAGGCCTCGGTGGTGATCAGCGAGCCGCGCGCGCTGTTCGACCCGTTCGCCCTGGACACCAAGGCGGTGCGCTCGCCGAGCGGCTACCGCATCTCGGGTGTGAAGAGCCTGGTGCCCGCCGCGGCCGACGCCGAGCTGTTCCTGATCGCCGCCGAACTCGACGGCCGTCCCGCGCTGTTCATCGTCGAGTCGGACGCG
>NZ_BAFR01000153.1 GCF_000308435.1 Nocardia araoensis NBRC 100135
GCTCCAACTGGGCGAGCGCGTTGTGCGCAGCGTTGGGGACGGCCTGCCAAGCCGGATTGTCCCGCCGCGCGAGCCAGGCGCGTTCCCGCAAGCCGGGGTCGGCCACATAGCTCTGATAGGTCGACAGCAATTCGGCGATGGGATCTTTCGTCCACACCCCGCGCGGGCCGCGGAAGTCGGGGATGCCGGAATCGGTGGAGATGCCCGCGCCCGTGAGCACTCCGATCCGACCGGTACGACTGCGCCACTCCGTCGTCATATCTGCACAGCCTAGGGGCAGCGACAAGATCATCGGCCACGGATAGACGATGAGAGAATTGTAGGGCTATCATCTCATTGTATTGAGTTCGACCGATCAAGGGAGATCACGATGACCGCGTCCGTCGCACGCTCAACCACCGGCGCGCGAACGCTGCCGCCCCGCCGCCCGATCGAACCGGGAACCCAGATGTGGGAACAGACCGGTCTGATCACGTTCTCCCTCACCGCGGGCTCGGCTTTCCTGCTGCAAACCATGGAGCCGACCATCTCCGCGGTGGTGGACGAGTACTCCACCTTCCGCACCGATCCGATGGGCCGTGCCACACGCAGCCTGGCGTCGGTGATGATGTGGGTCTACGGCGGCGACGAGGCGCTCGCCGAGGCCGACCGCCTGCGGGAGCTGCACGCCTCGCTGAACACCACCGACGCCAACGGCGTGCGCCACACCGCCCTGTCCAGCGCCCCCTGGGCCTGGGTGCTGCACACCGGGACGTTCGCCTTCACCGAGAGCGCCAAGTACTTCGCCAAGCGCCCGCTCACCGCGGCGGACAAGGAAGCGTACTTCCAGGAGACGCTGCAGCTGTTGCGCAACTTCTCGGTGGCGCCCAAGGAGATCCCCGCGAATTACACCGAATTCGAGAAGTTCTTCGAGGACACCGTCGCGAACCATCTGGTCGCCACCGACACCGCGCGCGATTACCTGCGGGTGATCCGCTCCGTCGCGCCGCCGAAGCAGCTGCCGCGCGTGCTGCGTCCGGTCTGGAAAGCGGCGGTGGCGCCGATCGGCCGGCTGCAGTACTTCGTGACGGTCGGCACCACGCCCGAGGTGGCGCGCCAGAAGCTCGGGCTGACCTGGACCGCGGCCGACGAGCGCAAGCTGCGGGTACTCGGCTGGCTGATCGCGCGACTGGTTCCGCTGCTGCCGGAGCGGTTGCGCTACTTCCCGATCGCCTACGAAGCCCGCCGCCTCGAACGCGACCGGCAGCGGCTGCGCAAGATGATCGACCTGCGTCCGATCTGATACGCCGTCGGGGCATCCGTTCCCGGTGCACTTGGACAGCGGGGCGGGTGCTTCGATCCCCGTGCCATGACCCCGTTGATTCTGGGGCATGTACCCCGGTCGACCCACGTCGACCGGGGTACACGTGTCGAAGCAGCCGAAGCCTGTTTCGCGATGCGGCGTCGCGTTGTGTAGCGATTCGTGTGACCGGGCGACGCCCGCACGCGCCGAGCCCGTGCGCTCGTCGGACGGAGTCGCGAGTCGGCCGCTACTGCCGAAAAGCCGCGGACGACAACGTCTCTGAATATCGCAGACCTCTCGGTGACGCCTTCCTGCGGGTGAACACTCCTGCGTTACCGTCCAGTCCGCTCCAGCAGTCGGCTGCCGCGCGGCGCCGCTACGGTTGCGCGGTAGCGAATTCCGTCGTCTGACCTGCGATTTCCGTACGCGTGCGCACGCGAAGGCACGGCGCGCCGTAACGATTCACGGCTCGCTGGTATACGTATCCCATACGCTCCGAGAGCGTTTCGGCTCAACCAGCCGGGCGGCCGGTCCGGCAGCCAGCACACTTATGCTCCACCTTGCACATCGAAAGGCGTTCCCATGTCCCACAAGCCCAGTGTGCTGTTCGTCTGCGAACACAACGCGGGCCGCTCGCAGATGGCCGCCGGGTTCCTCAGCGCCCTCGCGGGCGACCGGTTCGATGTGCGCTCGGCGGGTAGCGCACCGGCCGAGGCCCTGAACGCCACGGTGGTGGACGCCATGGCCGAGATCGGCATCGACATCTCCGGCCACACCCCCAAGCCGCTCACCATGGACGCGATCGGCATCTCCGACGTGGTGGTCACCATGGGCGCGGGCGATGCCTGCCCGTTCTTCCCCGGCATCAGCTACCGCGACTGGATGCTGCCGGATCCGGCCGACCAGACCATCGATGTGGTGCGCACGATCCGCGACCACATCCGCATCCTGGTGGAGAACCTCATCGCCGAACTGGTTCCCGCGCCCGCGCGGTAGGCGCTGTCCGATTCGTTCAAGACGCGCCCGCGCGCGACTGCCTACGCTGCGGGCATGACACCGCAACTCGACGTCCTCGGCATCGTCGTCCGTGACATGGCCGCCTCGCTGGCCTTCTACCGCCGCCTCGGTCTGGACTTCCCGGAAGGCTCCGAACAGGAGGGGCATGTCGAGGCGGCCCTGCCCAACGGCATGCGGCTCACGCTGGACACCGAAGCCGTCATCCGGTCGTTCCACACCGACTGGACGCCGCCGACCGGCGCGGGCCGTCTCGGGATAGCCTTCCGCTGCGCCGACCCCGCGGAGGTCGACGCCGTCTACGCCGAACTCGTGGACGCGGGCTACCACGGCGAACTGAAGCCGTGGGACGCGTTCTGGGGGCAGCGCTACGCGGTGGTGCACGACCCGGACGGCAACGGCGTCGACCTCTACGCCGCCCTCTAGGGCTGGGCGAGCAACTCTCCCAGCGGCATTCCGGCCAGGGCGCGCACCTCGCGCGACAGGTGCGCCTGGTCGGCGAACCCGGCCTGCGTCGCGGTCTCGGCGAGCGGCACGCCGCGGCGCGCCGTGGCCAGCGCACGCTGCAAGCGCAGCACCCGCGCAAGGGTTTTCGGGCCGTAGCCGAAGGCGTCCAGGCAGCGGCGATGCAGGGTCCGCTCCCCCAGCCCGGCCGCGTCGGCGACCGCCGCCACCGGCCAACCGGCATCGAGCGCGCCGACCACCTTGCGCAGGAGCGGATCGGCCGGCTCGGCCTCGGCCGCGCGCGACCACACGATGTGTTCCAGCACCGCCGCCGGATCTGCGGCGTCCGCGATCCGGTCGACCAGCGGCCGGACCACCGCCGATGGCCACAGCTCAGCCAGATCGACCCGCCGGTCGCGCAACTCGCGCGCCGGGACGCCGAGCAACGCGGGCGCGGTGCCCGGAAAGAACCGGATGCCGACGTACCGATCGCCGGACGATCCGCGGGGGTGGTGCGCACGGGTGTCCGGCCCCGCGACGATCAACCGGCCGTTCATCCAGATCAGATCCATGCAGCCGTCGGGCAGTACCGGCGGCGCGGGGCCACGGCCGTCGACGGTCTTGGTCCACAACACGGCGCCCGCGTACCGCGACGGCCGCTCACGGTAGGCGGCGTCGTCCATGACGCCCGACGCTACTCCGGACCACCGACGAGCACGAGTTCCGATGTCTCAAAAATACCGTCTCAATAAGATCCGCTATTTGAGATAGCGATACAACGTCGCCCGGGAAACACCCAACTCCCGGGCGATGTCCTGCACACTGCGGTGTTCCGCGTCGCGCATGCGCCGGGCGAGTTCGATCCGCTCCGCGGTCAACGCCGCGGGCCTCCCCCTGGACGCGTACGCGGGCGAGGTCCGATCGGTGGGCGCCAACAGCAGGCGCACTCCCTCCAGCACCTCCGCCCGCAACTGCTCGACCGGCGCCTCGGCGTACAACACGACCGGGTCGCTGAGGCCGGCCACCGCCTGGGTGGCTCGAACGCGCTCGGCGAAGGTGGCGTCCGGGCCCGCCACCAGGATGTTCGCCTGCATCATGGTCTTGCTGAACCGCTCGAAAATGGTTCCGGGAGCGGCAAGCGCCAGGTCCCGGACATTGAGCCGGAGCAGATAGCGATGCGTGAGGAACACGTCGAGCAACCCTTCGATCACGCGGCGGCGCGCCTCACACGGATCGGGATCGGCCGCCTCGGCGACGATGCCTTCCATGGCCACGAGCAGCGGTTCGGCCAAGCCGGCGAGGATGTCGTACTTGCTCGGGTAGTGGTACAGCACGCCCGCCTTGGAGATGCCCAGTTGCTCGGCGATCGCGCGTACCGAGGTGCGGTGGTAACCATGCGTCCCGAACAGGTCCATGGCCACCTCGAGGATGCGCGCGCGGGTGGTCGTCTCGTCGCTCACGACCCAGATCCTACCCGTTGACTGACCGATGGTCAGTGCCTTACATTCGTGACTGACCAACGGTCAGTCGACAAGGAGGCACTCATGACGCAGCAACCCCGCATTCTCATCTCCGGCGCGAGCATCGCCGGACCGACGCTCGCCTACTGGCTGGTGCGCAACGGCTTCCGGCCCACTGTGGTCGAGCGCAGCCCGGCACTGCGCCCTGGCGGCAACGGCGTCGACATCCGTGCCGATTCGGTGCGGATCGCGGAGCGCATGGGCGTGCTGCCGCGGCTGCGCGAACGCGCCACCGACATCCGCGAGCTGACCTTCGTCGACGCCGCCGACCGCCGCGTCGCGGGCATGAGCACAAGCGTCTTCAACGCCGAGGGCGACATCGAGATCATGCGCGGCGACCTGGCCCAGGTGCTGTACGAGGCGACCGCGGACGACGTCGAGTACACCTTCGGCGATTCGATCGCCGCGATCGACCAGCATCCCGGCGGCGTCGAGGTGACCTTCGACAGCGGCGCGCAGGCCGAGTTCGACCTGGTCCTCGGCGCCGACGGATTGCATTCGCGGACCAGGAATCTCGCCGTCACGCCGGAAGCGGACGCGCTGCACCACCTCGGTGTGTACTTCGCCACCGCACGTATCGACGCCGAGCTCGGACGACCGCACTCGGTAACGCTCTACAACACGCCGGGGAAGGTGGCGGGGGTCTACCGGTCGGGCGCCCACGACGCCGCGACGGCGTTCTTCGCCTTCCGGGAGGATCGCGTACTCGATATCGACCACCGCGACCAGGAAGCTCAGAAAACGTTGCTGCGCGAGTATTTCGACGACCGAGCCTGGCAGGTGCCCACCCTGCTCGACCAGGCCACCGCCGACGACGGCTTCTATTTCGACGCGGTGAGTCAGGTCCGCATACCCGCGTGGTCGAACGGGCGGGTCGCCCTGGTCGGCGACGCCGGGTACTGCGCCACGCTGCTGTCCGGAGCGGGCGCGGCACTGGCCATCGAGGGCGCGCACCTGCTGGCGACCGAGCTGGCCGCGGCCGGCGGCGACCACCGGATCGCCTTCCGCCGCTACGAGCAAACCCTGCGTCCGACCGTGCTGCGCGCGCAGCGTTCGGTGCGGGCGAGCAGTTCCATGCTGATTCCGGCCACCGGCGGCCGCATCTGGTTGCGCAACCAGCTGACCCGCCTGATGGTGCTGCAATCTCTCGCGTCCCGGGTCTACCGGCCGGTCACGGTGCGCGCCGCCTGAACAGGCGTCCGGGGGTCAGCGCTGCGGCGGTGGCGCGATCGGAACGATCTCGCGCGGCACCACACGCAGATACTGGTCTTGCCGAGCGGCGGTGATCTTCGATTCCGGGTCCCGGCAACCCACGGTGACGTCGCTGTTCGGGACGGAGGAGAAGGTCCACACCGTCACCCATTCCGTTCCACCGAACGTCTCGGTCTTCTTCGCGTCCGACGAGCGCAGATCTTCATTTCGGCCGGAACTGTCGGTGACCGTGCAGCGAATGCCGCCGGCGGCTTGACCCCACGCGGCGGGAGCCCGGATATCGAGCACCGCATCGGCGGGCACCGGAACTTTCTTCACCTCGCCCAGCAAAATCCGGAGCCCGCCGTCCGCCGCCTCGTCGTCACGCGCTCCGGCTGTTGCCGCCGGGGCGCTCGGGGCGGCGGCGCTGGTCGAGGTCGCCGCCTCGTTCTCCTGCGGGTCGTCGGAACACCCGCACACGGCGGCGACGACCAGCGCGGTGATCGCCATCCAGCTCAGTTTCACAGTCGGACCTCTCGTCGCGCCCACTCGTCAGGCGGTTGGTTCGGATCAGCCAGGCACTGAGCATGACAACCGAGCGGAGGAAAATCGCGGATACACGCCGAGGTATCGGCAATTGGACCGCAATCGCTCGAATTCACCCCACCGATAATGAAATAGGTTGAATTGTCGATGCGCTTCCAAAAGCTCGGCTCACCTTCGAGCAATCGGTGTGCAGCCGCGCGCATCGCGTTCTTCGCGGCGCTCGGCCCGGTACCCGGGGCGCTCACACCCCAGCGGGGCGATCGAGGACGCGCACGTATACCTCGACCGACCGGCCAACTCGTCGCGACCGGACCGGTGCCGCACGGCTCGCACTGCGCACGGCGGCGAAGGAATAAAACAAGATTCATCCGATGTTTGTCGTCGGGTGGCACGGGCCTGCGTCCGGTCCGGTTCGTGTCACGCCAGCAACCTGCCGGTTTCGAAGAGGCATTTCCTCGAGACCGCCGGGGCGCATAGTGTGTCGGTAGGCGATCATCTGGAGGGCCACCATGGCGAAACTGTCGTGGGCAGCGGAACGCGAGGGCAGGGCGGAGCCCCGTCGTGCCTGACGGCCAGGGAACCTCCAGCGCACGCACATTGCGCGCAGCAACCCTCAGCGGCTACCGGGAAGCCGCTTTCACCACCACGCCGGTCACGCGCGCCACGCTGATCACCTTGGCGCTGCTGATCGCGGTGATCCTGGCCTACGAGGCCAACGTCACCTCGAGCGAGAGCGTCGACCACGGGTGGTTCGTCGCGCTCGCGCTGTCCGGGGTGTTCGTCGCGCGCGGGCTGCACCTGCGCAGGCCGATCACGCTTCCGCATCTCACCGCCGCCGTGCTGGTGCTCGCCGTCGCGCATCTGGCCTACCGCGCCGAGCATCCGCACGCCGGCTTCGTGCTGCTGGCCGCCACCGGCTTCGTGCTGGTGCTGCCGGTGTCCAGCAAACCGCAGCCCGACCAGATGTACCGAGTCGCCGAGCTGGTCGGCCGCACGGAGGGCGATCCGCTGGCGCCGTTCGCCCTGCACTCGTCCAAGACCTACTTCTTCAACGCGTCGTCGACCGCCGCGATCGGCTATCGCGCCCGCTTCGGCATCGCCGCCGTGGCGGGCGACCCGATCGGTGATCGCGCGGCCTTCCCCGAACTGGTCGCGGCGTTCTCCGACTTCGCGGTCAACCAGGGCTGGCGCGTCGCCGTGCTGGGCGCGAGCCCGGAACTGGCCGAACTGTGGCAGGTGTGGGCGCTGGAGCATCGCGGGCTGCGCGCGGTGCCGATCGGCCGCGACGTGGTGATCGACGTCGACGAGTTCGATCTCGTCGGACGCAAGTTCCGCAACCTGCGCCAAGCCGTGAGCCGCACCAAGAATTTCGGCGTCAGCACCGAGGTGGTGTACGAGTCGGCCCTCACCGAACAGCGTCGTGAGGAACTGCTGGCCATCGTCGACGAGTGGCGACGGGGCAGGCAGAACCGCGGCTTCTCGATGATCCTCGACCATCTGCTCGACGGGCGGAATCCGAACATGCTGGTGGTCATCGCCAGCGATGCGGACGGCAATCCCGTGGGCTTCCAGCGCTACGGCATCTCCGACCGGGGACGGGAACTGAGCCTCGATGTGCCGTGGCGACGCAAGGACGCGCCCAACGGCTTGGACGAACGCATGATCGTCGATCTGGTCGACTACGCCGCGTCCCACGACATCCACCGGATTTCGCTGGCCTTCGCCCCGTTCCCGGAACTGTTCGCCGAGAAGGACAAATCTCGCACGGCCACGCTGCTCTACCTGCTGGTGCACCTCGCCGATCCGCTGATCCGGCTGGAATCGCTCTACCGCTTCCTGCGGAAGTTCCACGCGCTGTCGGATCAGCGCTACGCCTTGATCCGCTGGCGCGAAGTGGTGATCGCCGCCGCCGCCCTGCTCACCCTGGAGTTCGCCCCGCACCGCCGCGAGCACTGAGCGGCACGGCACCGAGGAGTTCGATGGAACTGACCCACAGCGACGTGAAGGCCGCCGCCGAACGGGTGGCTGGGCTGGTCAGACCGGTGGCCGTAGCGCAGGCCGATCCCACGGGCGAGTTGTGGTTCGCGATGGAGTTCCTCCAGCACACGGGCAGTTTCAAGGCTCGCGGCGCGCTGAACTTCTTGCTCACCCACCGCGAGAACGGCACGCTCCCTCCGGTGGGCGTGACGATCGCCTCGGGCGGCAACGCCGGACTCGCCTGTGCGTGGGCGGCCCGCAGCCAGGGGATTGCCGCCACCGTGTTCCTGCCGACCACCGCGCCGCGGGTCAAGGTGGACCGGTTGACCTCCTATGGCGCCGACGTCCGTCTGGTGGGGACCCAGTACGCCGACGCGCTCGCGGCCAGTCGCGAATTCGCCGACGCCACCGGCGCCCTGCTGTCCCACGCCTACGACAACCCGCTCATCGCCGCCGGTGCGGGCACGCTCATGACGGAGATCCGCGAGCGGATTCCCGATCTCGGCGCCGTCGTGGTCGCCGTCGGCGGCGGCGGGTTGTTCGCGGGTGTGGCCACCGCGGCCGACCACTACGGCATCCGGACCGTCGCCGTCGAACCCGACCGCTGCCGTGCGCTACATGCCGCGATCGCGGCCGGAAATGTGGTGGATGTCGAGGTCGACTCGGTCGCCGCCGACTCGCTCGGCGCCCGCCGCGCCTCGGAGCTGGCGCTGACCGCCGCACAGCGCTACGACGTGGCATCGGTGCTGGTCGACGATGACGCGATCGTCGCGGCGCGCCGCGAGTTGTGGGCGGACCGCCGCTTGGCCGTCGAGCATGCCGCGGCGACCGCCCTGGCGGGGATACGCGGCGACGAGCCCGCGTTCCGGCCCGCGCCCGGCGAGCGGGTGTGCGTGGTGCTGTGCGGGGCGAACACCGACCCGGCGGATCTGGCCTGCTGAGCGGCCCGCCACGCCGACCGACGGTTCATCGGCGTATTTCCGACGAATCGGACGACACGGGGTTAGGCTCCCGCTGTCCTCTGCGATCCCGACGGAAGGCACACCATGGCGCATACCTCACACATGGTTCCCATCGGCACACCGCTACCCGACTTCTCCCTGCCCGATCTCGACCAGCGGATCTACTCCCGGGACGACTTCGCGGACGGACCCGGCCTGCTGGTCGTCTTCGCATGCAACCACTGCCCCTACGTCAAGCACATCGAAGCGGCGCTCGGCGAACTGGTCGACTCGCTGCCGTCCATGCCGACCGTGGCGATCTGCACCAACGACGCGACCGCCTACCCGGACGACGCCCCGCTGCGGCTGCGCGACCAAGCGATCCGCGCCGGCTGGACCTTCCCCTATCTCGTCGACGAGGAACAGCACGTCGGGCGGGCCTTCCGCGCCGCGTGCACCCCCGACTTCTTCCTCTACGACGCCGACCTCCGGCTCGCCTACCGCGGCGCTTTCGACGAATCGACGCCCGGCAACGGCAAACCGCTGACCGGGAAAGACTTGCGCACGGCCGTCGAAGCCGTGCTGGCGGGCGAGCCCGCTCCCGAACCGCACCGGCCGAGCATGGGTTGCTCGATCAAATGGCGGGACGCCTGAAGACCTTCCCGCGTTCGCGCACGCGACGATCGCGCTGCGCCACGCACGGCGGCCGACAACCTGGCGAATTCCCCGAGGTTGCCCGGCTCGATCACGGTCCCGGCCTGCCGGGCGGTGGCGGAAATCCGCACGGCGCGCGACGCCTTGCTGACGTGACCGGCGTCGAACGGCGGTTGCGGGTCGTACTCGATGAGAGCCCCCGTGCACACCGAGGTCGTCACCGGGTGCTGCGGTGGGCTCGCGGGTGTGAATCGCTACCCGAAGCGCCATGATGTGCGCACCCGCCGCTCCCGGACGAAAGGATTACCGTTGACCAACTCAGGCGACCCCGGCTCGGTGGCGCGTCGTTATGTCGAGGCGATCGGCGAGCAGGACTGGCAGACCGTCACGGATTGCTGGCGGCCCGGTGCGATCGACGTATTCGTCGGCGTCGCCGATCTGCGCGCTCCGGGGGAGGTCGTGTCCTTCTTCCGCGACGTGCACGCCGCGGTCCCCGACCTGACGGTGGAGATCCTCTCGGTCACCGCGCAAGACGAGCGTGCCGTGGTGCACTGGCGCATGCGGGGCCGGTTCGACGGCACCGCGCCGCTGATCGGTCTGGCGCCCAACGGAAGACAGCTCGATCTGCTGGGCACCGATATTTTCGTCGTGCGCGAGGGGCTGATCGAGTCGAACATCGCGATCGTCAACGGGCTGGAACTCGCCCGCCAACTCGCCGTCCTCCCCCCACAGCACTCGATCGCGGAGCGAGTGCTGTTCGGGCTCGCGAACTCGATTGCCCCACTGGCCAAAGCGATCCGCGCGCGGAACCGTTCCGGACGATGAGCCACTGCTGCCGATCCCGCCCCGATGGGGGACACTGTTCCCGACACCGGGGATCGGAAGGGGTGGGACGTTGGCGACGATCGTCCTCGTACACGGCATCGCGCAGGAACAGGAATCGGCCGACACGCTGGAGGCGCGCTGGTTGCCGGGACTCGCGGGAGGCGTCCGCAACTACGGCGCACCCGAATTGGCGGATCGCTTGTGGCGCAACGGCACTCCCGGAGACTTGTCGACCCGCATGGCGTTCTACGGCAATCGGTTCCTGGTCGAGGGCGCCCAGGGCACGGGGGCCGAACTCGATGACGCCCAGCTGGATCTGATGGAGCAACTCGCGGCCGCATGGCTCGCGACGGCCGTTGCGCACGCCGGCGACCAGCGAGATCGGGCCACGGCCCGCCGCCTCGGCACTCCCCCGCCGACGGACGCGGTGGCGCAGGGAGCGCAGGCGAGGCTGCGGCCCGCTTTGAACGCGCTGATGCGATTGCGCTGGTTCGCGCCGTTCGGGTTCGGGCTGGCACAGAAGTTCGTCATCGCGGCGCTGTCCCAGGTCGCCCGGTACTTCACCGACGACGAGGTGCGGGAGTACGCCCAGCGTCAGGTGCTCGACCAAGTCGGTCCCGACACCCGTCTGGTGATCGCGCACTCGCTCGGCAGCGTGGTGGCCTACGAGGCGCTGCACCGCACCGACCACCCGGTGACCCTGCTGACCATGGGCTCCCCGCTCGGTCTGCGCACGGTCGTGTACGACCGGCTGCGCCCGCAGCCGAGCACCGTGCCGAAGGCGGTGACGAACTGGCACAACCTGGTGGACGAGGACGATCTCGTCGCGGCGCACCTCGACCTCACCCCGTTCTTCCCTCCGTATCCCGGTGGCACCGTCGTTCCGGTCACCGAGCAGCACTTCGACAACGGCGCGTCACCGCACGACTCCACCGGTTATCTCGTCAAATCGGTCACCGGCAGTATCGTCGCGAAAGCGCTCGGGCACTAGAGCTTGTCGAACTCTGCTGCGGGCGAGTTCGTTTCCGCTCTCGATCGAATCCGTCGGTCGCGCAGGAGCAGATAGACCGCGAGCGCGACCCCGAGGCCGGTGAGCGCCGCGCCGACGGAGTAGAGCGACCGCAGACCGGTTCCGTCGCCGATGACCGCACCGCCGATCCGGCCCGCACCCGCCGCGGCGAGCTGATATCCCGACGCGTTCACCGCGACGGCCAGAGTCGGAGCCGCCGTCGCCGCCGTGATCACCCTGGCCTGCATACCCGGGATGACCGCGAAGGCCAGCGCGCCGAGCGCGAAGATCAACGGCGCCAGCACGACCCGGACGTCGGCCGCCAGCCGGAGTAGGACCAGCACGGCCGCGAGCGCGGCCAGCAGCGCGGTCACCGAGGGCAGCAACGCCCGATCGGCGAGCTTGCCGCCGAACTGGTTGCCGACCACCGCGCCGAGACCGTAGACCAGCAACAGGATCGGCACCGCGGCCGGGGGAAACCCGCCGACTTCGGTGAGCAGCGGTGCGATGTAGGTGAAAACCATGACGCCGCCGATGTTGCCGATCGCGGTGAGCGCCAGCGCCCACAGCACATCACGATCAGCGAACACGCGCAGTTCCCTCCCGATCGAGCCCGCCGCGGAACCCGGCGAGTTCGGCACGAAACGCAGTACCAGCCCGAGCGCGGCCGCGGAACAGAGCGCCACGGCCGCGAAAGTCGCTCGCCAGTCCAGACTCCGGCCGATGGCCGCGCCGAGCGGAGTACCGAGCACGATGCCCAGATTCATCCCGAGGGCCACCCGCGCCACCGCCGCCGCTTCCGATCCCGGTCGTGCGGTCGACACGGCGGTGGCGATCGCGACCGCGAAGAAGGTGGCGACCACGGAGCCCGCCGCGCACCGGCTCGCCATGAGCACAACGTAATTCGGCGCCAGCGCCGAGCCCAGATTCGCCAGTATCGCCACCAGTACCAACCCGATCACCAAGGGTCTGCGCGCTACCCGCGCGGTCAGGACGGTGACCACCGGACCGCCGGCGATCATGCCGACGGCATACGCCGTCACCAGCGCGCCCGCGGCGGCCACCGAGACGTCCAGGCCGTTCGCCACCTCGGGCAGGATGCCCGCGATCACGAACTCGCCTGTGGTCAGGCTGAACACCACGAGCATGAGGGAGAACACCGCGGGCCGCATCACACGCCTTCCAGATAGTTCCAACTCTAATGATTTGAATTAGAACTATCACAGTTCGAATGGAAAGCGCTAGACTCGGAGCAATGACGCGGCAGCCGAACCCCGTGGTGGACACCGAACTCGACCGCGACGTGTGCAAGCTGGTGCATCAGTTCACTCACCGGCTCGACGTGCACGTCCGCCGGGTCGCCGAGCAGCTGGAACTCACCCCGTCGCAGGTGATCGCCCTGCGCGAGTTGTCCGAGCCGATCACCGCCAGGGAGTTGGCGGCGCGGATGTCGTGCGAGCCGTCCAACGCGACCTTCGTGCTGGACCGGCTGGAGCAGCAGGGCCTGATCCGTCGCGAGCCGCATCCCACAGACCGGCGCGCCAAACAGATCGTGCTGACATCGACCGGTCTGCGACGGCGCGACGAAGCCGTGGAATTGCTCGGCGCGAGTTCTCCCTTGATCTCATTGACCGAAGCTCAGCAGCAAGCCCTGCGCGACCTCTTGCTCACGATGGCCGCCGATTCCCAGAGCTGACCGCTCTACTGGACACTCTGGGACAGATGGGTTTTCGCGTCCGCATAAGTCCCGGTCAGCACGGCCTCGTCTCGGGTGTAGACCAGATGCAGCACGCCGGTGTCGAAGGTCTGCGAGGACAGCAGGCGCAGCGCAACGGTCGACGCGCCGTCCTGGAACAGGCGTTCGCCTCTGCCCACCGCGATGGGATGCACCAGTAGGTGCAACTCGTCCAGCAGCCCGGCGGCCAGCAATTGACGGACGACCGAGACCGAGCCGCTCATGCCGATGTCCCCGCCCGGCTCGCCTTTCAACGCCGTCACCGCCTCGATCAGGTTCCCGTCGAGCACTTCGCTGTTGCGCCAGGTGAATTCGAGATCTTGTCGCGTCACCACGATCTTGCGCGCATCGCCCAGTTTCTTCGCGAACACCGCGTCCGGACCGCCTGCCGCTTCGCGCTCCGGCCACGCGCCCGCGAAACTGTCGTAGGTCCTACGGCCGAGCAACAGGGTGTCGGCGGCGCCGAGCTGGGCGTCGACGGCCGCGCCCATGGCGTCGTCGAAGTACGGGAAGTGCCAGTCCTGCGGATCTTCGATGACGCCGTCGAGTGCGATGAACAGACCGGCGGTGATTTTCCTCATGCGCGTTGCTCCTGGATCGTTGGTGCGAGGTGGGTCGCTTGATCCGACGACACGACGCGCGCGAACTCATCGGTCGGCACGAAAGCGTGAGCCCGGCCCGCACTAGCCTGGCCGGTTCGCACCGGAACCGTGGAACGCCGCACGGTAGCTGTGCGGACTCGTCCCGACCACCCGCTTGAAGCGGTCGCGGAACGCGGTCGGCGACCCGAAACCGACTTGGCCCGCGATCCGGTCGACCGGGTGACCGGTGGCTTCGAGCAGGTGCTGGGCCTGCCGGATGCGCGCGCGCAACAGCCATTGCAGGGGCGTGGTTCCGGTGTGTTCGCGAAAACGCCGATTGAGCGTGCGGGTGCTCATTCCGGCCTGTGCGGCGATGTCGTCGAGGGAGAGGTCGCGCGCGGAGTTGTCCTGGATCCACCGCAGCACCGGCTCCAGCGCCGAGCCGCGCGGGGTCGGCGGCTGGTCGTGCACGATGAACTGCGCCTGTCCGCCTTCGCGTTCCAGCGGCACGACCGACTTCCTGGCCGCGTCCGCCGCGACCGCCGAGCCGTAGTCCCGGCGGACCATGTGCAGGCACAGATCGATTCCGGCCGCGGCGCCCGCCGACGTGAGCAGCGAACCGTTGTCCACGTACAGCACCCCCGGATCCACCTCGATCTCCGGGTAGCGGGCCGCGAGTTCCGCGGCGGCGAGCCAGTGTGTGGTCGCGCGGCGCCCGTTCAGCAATCCGGTGGCCGCCAGGATGAAGGCGCCGGAACAGATCGACGCGATGCGGGTGCCCGCGGCGGCGGCCCGGCGTAGCGCGTCGATCACCTCGTCCGGCACCTGTAGAGCCGGGTCGGCGCAGCCGGGCAGCACGATCGTGTCGGCCTCGGCCAGCGCGTCGAGCCCGCGGGACGCGCGCAACGTGAACACGCCCGCGTCGACCGTCGGCGCGGCCGCGCAGACCAGCACACGATAGGCGGGACGACCGTCGGGCAGACAGGTTCGCCCGAACACCTCCACGGGCGTGGCGAGATCGAACGAGATCACCTGGTCCAGTGCGAGGACGACCACGGTGTGCATGGCAATAGCGTAGTTCTCCGGTCGATTTTCGCCAATGCGGTCCAAATGCATCTCTGATGACAAGAACGAGGTCAAAGGAGTTGGCGAGAATCAATCGCAATATGGCGGTTTTGCCAATTTCTGGTATCCGCGGCGCTGGCTAGTCTCGACCGCCGTGACGAAGTTCCTGCTCTCGGTCCACGTGCTCGCCGTGATCATCGCCGTCGGACCGGTGACGGTGGCTGCCAGCATGTTTCCCGCCACCACCCGTCGTGCCCTCGCCGGGGCCGAGCACAGTCCGGCCGTCCTCGGTACGTTGCATCGCATCTGCCGGGTCTACGCATTGCTCGGCGTGCTCGTCCCGGCATTCGGTGTGCTCACCGCCCTGAGTCTCGGCGTGCTCGGCGACGCCTGGTTGACGGTGTCGATCGGATTGACCGCGGCCGCGGCAGGGGTGCTCGCGCTGCTCGTGCTGCCGGGGCAGCAGAAGATCCTGGCCGACCTCACCGGGACGACCCCGGGGCTGATCCGTCGCCTCGCCATGGACACCGGGGTGTTCAACCTGCTGTGGGCGGCGGTCACCGTTCTGATGATCGTGCGGCCGGGTTCGACGACCGGGGCGTGAGGCTCAGTCGGGCAGGTAGCGGACCACCATCGAGAGATCGCGGACGATCATGATCGGGCACGCCACCGACAGCAGCAGTGCCTGACTGGTCGAGCCGAACAGCATGCCGGCGAACCCTCCTCGCCCGCGGCTGCCGACCACGAGCAACTGAGCCTGCTCGGAACGTTCGAGCAGGCAGCGCTCGGGCCGGTCGGTCACGATCTCGCGGCGGATCTCGACATCGGGAAAGCGCTCCTGCCATCCGGCGAGACTCTCCGCGAGCACGATCTGCTTCTCGGTGTCCACCGTGAGCGCCGCAGTCGTCGACGGCACTTCCACGCCGGTCCACACGTGCAGGGCCAGCAATGGCACATCCCGGGCCGAGGCCTCGTGCAGCGCCGCTTCGATGGCGGGTTCGCTCGACTCCGTGCCGTCCACCCCGACCACGATCAGCTGCTTCCTGGCCTCCGCGGTGAGCGGCGCGCCCTCCCGGACCACGACCAGCGGGCAACGCGCGCGGCGCGCCAGCGCCGCGCTGACCGAGCCCAGCAGCGCGCGCCGCACGGATCCGCGTTCCCGGGTGCCGACCACCATCGTCCGCGCTGCGCGGGTGCGGTCCAGCAGCGCCGGGCCGACCGGCTCGTACACCAGCTCGGTGGTGATCTCGATGTCGCGCAACGCCCGCGCCGCGATGAGCGCCTCCTCGGTCGCGGTGTCCAGCACCCAGCGAGCGTGCCCCTCCAATCGGGCGTAGTCGGTGCTGGTGAGCGGTTCGGTGACGCCGGGCCCGTAGTCGGCGACCGGATCGAGCACATGCACCAGGCGCAGCGGCGCGCAATGTTGCGCGGCGGCCTGCGCTCCCCACGCGACCGCCGCCGCCGATCCGGCGGACCCGTCCACACCGACCACGATCGGCCCGTTGCTTCGCATGCTCACTTCCTTTCCGACGAAAAGATCGAGCTCAGCACCGCCGGTTTCGACACTACCGGCGCGGCGGACCGGCGAGCGTCGTCGTCAACCGCCGTGGACGACGCACGCGTAGCCCAGGTGGACGCCTTCGCCGACCCGGAGATCGATACTCGCCACATACGGCGCGTACGGCTGCTGTACCGCGCTGACGGTGTGCGGTCCCGGTGTGGCGGGCACCCAGTCGATCAGCGCGACGCCGCCGGACGGCCGGACCACACCGAACGGAATACCGTTGTCGTAGAACGTCACCGGTGCGACGGTGTCGGTCACCGTGGCTCGCGCGGTATAGGTACAGCCCGTCCCGTAGTTGGTCGCCAAGCCGAAGTTGATGCCGGGATACATCCCTACCTGGGTCACCGTAGCTCCGGCCAGGGACGGGCAGACCAGCGCGACTGCCGCGCCGACTCCGATCGCCGCCGCTGTCGCGGCAACTTCTTTTCGCATGCGGGGTGGTCCTATCCGTCGTGAGTCGCTCTTCGTCGAACGGACGCCGGCCGCGCACCGGCGCGATAACTAGATAGTCACTCCCCCACGGCTTCGACGGGGGCAAACCGCCAAAACTCGCTCCCGACCGGTACCACGGCCCGTCTCCGGGCTGCCCCAGGGCCACAACCGGCCGCCGTAGACTATCCGCGCTCTCCGATCGGACAAGCGCACGATCGCCGGATCCGAAAAGCACAGCGGCGCTTCTCCCGGGCACGGTCGGCGTGCGGGTACCGGGCCGCCCGACGGTCGTGTCGTCCCGGCGTGGTTGTGTGTCCGGAGGTCTTCCCGAAACGACGGAGGTGCGACGTGGTGGCGATCGACATCGAGCGAAGGCTGCGCGGGGCGAAGCCGGTGGCGGTCTGGCGTTCGATCGCCGCGCATGGGCTCGGTGGCGTACCGCCGACGGCGCTGGTGCTGGCGGGCATCGTCAGCGTGCAAGTGGGCGCGGCGGTGGCGAAGCAGCTGTTCGCGGCGACCGGAGCGGCCGGGGCGGTCACGCTGCGGCTGGTCTTCGCGGGGATCGTCCTGCTGGTGATCTGGCGCTCGTCGCTGCGGGTGGCACGCGGCGCGCTCCCGGTAGTCCTCGGCTACGGCGCGGTGCTCGCGCTGATGAACCTCTCGTTCTACGAGGCGATCGACCGGATCCCGCTGGGCATGGCGGTGACCATCGAGTTCCTGGGGCCGCTGAGCGTCGCGCTGGCCGGATCACGACGCTGGATCGACCCGCTGTGGGCGGTGCTCGCCGGGGCGGGAGTGCTGCTGCTGACCCGAGCGGACGGCGACGTGAACTGGGCCGGAGTGCTGTTCGCACTGGCCGCGGCGGCGTGCTGGGCGGGCTACATCCTGCTGAGCGCCGCACTCGGCGAACAGACCACCGGCGGCGGCGGGCTTGCGCTGGCCATGGCGTTCGGCGGGCTGGTCATGCTGCCGATCGGCATCGTCGACGCGGGCGCCGCCCTCTTGCATCCCGGCGTGCTCGCCGCCGGATTCGCGGTGGCGATGCTGTCGTCGGTGTTGCCGTACTCGGTGGAGCTGGAAGCGCTGCGGCGGATCCCGCCCCGGGTCTTCGGTGTGCTGATGAGCCTGGAGCCCGCGGTGGCGGCGATCGCAGGCTTGGTCGTCCTCGGTCAGATCATGAATCTCGGACAGTGGGCGGGCGTCGCGTGTGTGGTCGCCGCGTCGGCCGGGGCGACGCGGACCGAAGCGAAGGATTGACGCTCAGCGCGTTTGCCGAGACACATCCGGTTGCCGCTGGTCACCTGCCGTCTCGGGGTTGTCCGCGATCAAACTGCCGAGCAGGGCCAGCGATCGTTCCGAGGGCGATCCCGGTTCCGCGTGGTAGGCGATGAGCATCTGCCCCGGCGCGCCGTTCACGCTGAACGTCTCGTAGGACAAGGTCAGGTCCCCGACCATGGGGTTGCGGAATGCCTTGCTGCCCGCGGTCTTCACCCGGACGTCGTGGCGCGCCCACAGCTGCCGGAACTCCTCGCTCTTCAGCGACAATTCGCCGACCAGCTCGGTCAACCGCGGGTCGTCCAAGTCCGCGCCCGCGGTCGCGCGCAGGCTGGCGACGGTGTCGGCCGCGATGGTCGGCCAATCCAGGTAGAGGTCGCGCGCCTCCGGGTCGAGGAAGACCATGCGCACCTGGTTGACTCCGGGAACCGAACACGAGTTGACGGCCGCGGCCAGTGGATTCGCCGCCAGGACGTCCAGATATCTGCCCAGCACCAGCGCGGGAGTGTGCGGCCACGCGTTCATCAGGCGCAGCAGGCCGGGCGCGACGCGTTCGGGGCGCCGCGGAGCGCGCTGGCGCCTGGCCGTCGGGCGGGCCAGTTCGCGCAGGTGCGCCGTGCCCTCCTCGTCCAGCGCGAACACCCGTGCGAGCGAGGCGATGACCTGCTCGGAGGGGTGCCGGTCGCGCCCTTGCTCCAGCCGCACGTAATAGTCGGCGCTCACCCCGGCGAGCAGGGCGATCTCCTCTCGACGCAGACCGGCGACCCGCCGCTGGCCACCGCCCGGCAGGCCGAAATCCTCCGGTCGCACCAGTTCGCGGCGCGCGCGGAGGAAGGCGCCCAGTCGATTGTCGGAGTCCATGACCCGAGCGTAGGTCAGCGGCGCCGCTCCTGGGTGGCCCCGCGACTACCAGGAAGTCCGCAGCCTGTCAGGTGCGCACGAAGGGCCGGAAGGTAGTGGACATGACGAACAACAACCTCACCGGCCGCGTCGCGGTCGTCACCGGAGCATCGAGTGGAATCGGCGCCGCGACCGCACGGCGGCTCGCACACGGCGGCGCCAAGGTCGCCCTGCTGGGCAGGCGCAAGGATCGCATCGAAGAACTGGCCGCCGAGCTCGGCGGGGACGCGCTCGCGGTGGTCGCCGACGTCGCCGATCAGCAGTCCGTGCGCGATGCCGCCGCCACGGTGCGCGCGGCCTTCGGGCCCGTCGACCTAGTAGTCGCGAACGCGGGCGTCATGCTCGCCGCGCCGTTCGAGTCGGCCCACACCGACGAGTGGGACCAGATGGTCGGTACGAACGTGACCGGCCTGCTCTACACCGGGCGAGCGTTCATCGACGACCTGCTCGCGGCCGCGGCCGAGGGAAAGCGCGCCGATCTGGTGCTGATCGGCTCGATCGGCGGCCACACGGTGTTCCCCAACTACGCCGTCTACACCGCCACCAAGGCGGCGGTCGCGCACCTGACGCGCAATCTGCGCGCCGAGTTCGGTCCGCGCGGCGTCCGGATCAAAAACATCGAGCCCGGTTTCGTCGGCACCGAACTCGGCGACGGCATGCAGGACGAGCAGCAGCGCGCCGGGCTGACGCAATGGCGCACGGCGATCAAGATTCTGGAACCGGGCGATATCGCGGACGCGGTCGCCTACGTCGTCGACGCGCCCCAGCACGTCAACATCGCCGAACTCGTCGTCGTCCCGACCCAGCAGGGCTGATCGCCGACGCGTTCGCTGGTACGTCGCTAGTCGCCGTCCGCCCACCCCGGCCACGGTCGCATGCCCTCGTCACCGCGGATATAGGCGAGGCGGCGCAGCGCCTGCCGCTGATAGTCCGGGTCGACGGCAGCGGCTCGCAACGATTGCAGGGTCATCCGGAACTCCTGAATGTCGCGCAGCAGGTAGAAGCCGTCCCACCGCATCACATCCCGGCCGTATCCAGCACAGAACTCGGCGTACTCCGAAGCGGTGATCTTTTTGGCGGTCCAACAGTCGATCGCCGTGTGCACCAGATCCCACTCCGGCGGGCCGATCACGGCCCGTCCCAATTCGACCAGGATCACGTCACCGTCGTCGCCGACCACCACGCCGTCGTCCCCGCCCGCGCCCTGGACCACCGACCACGGCAGGCCCTGGGGCAGCGCCGTCCAGCGGCCGCGCAATTCCTCCAGGTGTTTGTGCAGCCAGCGCCGGTCGTCCTCGGTCACCGTCCGAGCAGCGGCGATCTCGTCCTCGACCCGAGCCAGCGGCGACATCCGGCGTAGCTCGAAGCCGGGCAGCGGCAGCCGATGCAGCTGCCCCAGCGCCCTGGCGACATCGCCGGGCGTGCCGGGATGATGCGGCGGCAGCTCCTGCCAGAAAGTCACCGGACGGCCGTCGACGACAACCGGCTGCGGGACATCCGCGACGACCCGCGTCGCGGAGACCCCACAGGTCTCCAGCCAGCGGGCCACGGCGACTTCCCGCGAGGTCACCAGCTTCTGCTGCCGCCCACCGATCCGCACGATGACACCGTCGCGCAGCCGGTAGACCCCCTGCGCGCTCAGAGGTTCGGCATCGCTCGCATCGATACCGACGCTCACACAGGCGGCACGCAGAATCGACGGCATACCGTTGCCCGCGACATACGCGGTCATGTCGACCCCCCGCGACCACCCCGGGGGCAGAAGCACCGCATCTCGGCTTCGAGCATCATGGCAGCCATCCAGATACCGGGGGGCTAACACCCCATTTTCCCTGGTCAGTGGACATTACCTGGAACATTCCACCGCGCTCAGCAACCAAACAGAATCCGCCCGGTTCGACCGAATTGCCCCCTTCGGAACACCTCATCGAGCACGTCACGGGCGGTCACCGATCAGTTTCGCGAGCGCGCGCGGTCTACACCTACAGCCCCCACTTGTGAACACGGCCCGAGAGGACGACCTCCATGAGCACCAAGGCACTGCCGCCCGTCACCGACGCCGACACCTGGCAGCGCGAACTCGAAGCGCTGCGCGTCCGGGAGAAGGCCGCGACCAGGGAACTGGACGCGATCGCCGCCCAGCGCCGCCGCCTGCCGATGGTCGAGATGCCCGACTACACCCTCGAGGGCGAGCAGGGGCCGGTCCGGCTGGTGGACCTGTTCGATGGCATGCGGCAACTGATCGTCTACCACCACATGTGGTTTCCCGGCGAGAAGTGGCAGTGCGGAGGTTGCACCGGCTTCACGTCACAGTTCACCCGCCTGGAGTTCCTGAACAACTACGACGCCAGGTTCGTCATCGTCACCCAGGGACCCATCGAGCAAGCACTGACCTACAGGCGGCGGGTCGGAAACAGGATGACCTGGTACTCCACGGCGAACAGCCCCTTCGGCGCCGACGTCGGCGCACCGCCCGGCGGAGGGTTCGCGGTCAACGTATTCCTCCGCGACGGCGACACCGTCTACCGCACCTGGCACACCACCGGCCGCGGCACCGAACAACTCAGCCACTCCTTCGCCCTGATCGACCTGCTCCCCTACGGCCGCCAAGAGGAGTGGCAGGACTCCCCCGAAGGCTGGCCCCAGTCCCCCACCTACAGCCGATGGAGCAGCTCCCAGGACATCGCCGCGGCGTACGGCGATCCGAACTCGTGAAAGAAGGCGATCCTACGCCACGTCCGGCGGTCGGTCGTATGCGTCGATAGCCGCCTTGGACGTCGACGAGTCCTGCAACACCAGCTCCCACGGGCCGGAGTTGATCTCGAAGTTCTTGCCGAAGCCCACCCACTTGCCGGCCATCCTCGCGCCGGTCAGCTCGATCAACAACTGGATCGCCCCGTGGTAATAGGCGCCGCGGTAGTAACCATCCTGGGCGGTGTGCTCACGCCATGTGCCCGTAGCCACGTGACCGTCGACGGTGAGGTCCATCTCCATCGACGACTGCGCGGAGTTCGGCAGGCTGCGAACCGTCAGGCGGTTGTCGTGCTGTAGCACCACCACGTGATGTACGGCCGTGAACGTCGCATCTCGGCCGGACGAGTAGTACTCGTAGCGGCTCAGCCAGATCCCCGAATAGTTGCCGGGCGTCCGCGGGCGCCGGGCGGCGGTGAACTGCTCGGGCGAGACTTCACCGATAGCCGAGTCGACCACGGTCCCGTCCTCGCCACCGGACAGGCTGCGGCCAGCCATCACGGCACCGAATCCAAGCGATTCGATCGGCAGCCGCATGACCTTCTCGAGTGCCCGCGCGTGCGACGGCCGAGGGTTGGCGGTGAGCCCTGATTCCCAGCGCTGCACGAGGCGTTTGGTGGCACTGGCGCATCCCGCTTCGCGGAGCGCCCGCGCTAGATCGCCCTGGCTCATCAGACGCGCGTTCCGGGCCGCGCGGAGAGCCGTGTTAGGTGCGGAAGCCATGTCGCCACCGTAACGCTTTGACGCCTAAATGTCGCCTTGAATAGACGCGGATTGACGCCGATCCCGTCATCGCACGGACATGACCTGTCGACCGACTCTGAACGTGGCCCCGGCGTCGGGTTCGAGTTCCGACCTCCCCGGCGTCGGGCGCCTGCCAACCCACACCACTATGCAAGGGGTTTCGGAGTGACCGAACTCGCAGTCACCCTTACTGTCATGGCCGCTGTCGGCGGCCTGCTGATCCTCGTGTTCTGGGTCCTGCCTTGGCTACTCGATCTCGGAGGCGATACGGACGAGCAGGTGCCGTTCCCTGAAGTCATGGACCGCATCGAGAGCGAGGACAAGCGGTGACGACCCGACGTTCCTGGGTGCAGGACTATTGCGAGGACGGCAACATGCCCACCGACGGGAAGCACGCGCGTGACCTGCTGAAGATCCACACGAACTGCGAACCGCCATGCCCCCGAAAGGTGTCCGCTGAGCGGTATCTCCGGGACAGTGGCGAGGGCAACGATGGCAAGGGTGGGGCGAGCGAGGACAGCTAGCCCAACCCGTTACGTCACGCAATCGGTTCCGAAGACGTGATCGATTCGGACGGTCGCGTACGAAAAAGGCCCCTCACGTGCGATGCAAGTGAGGGGTCTCGTCGTGGACATGTCGAGAAGATACTCGAAACGGACCGATATGCTCGAAGGCTTCACTGAACTGCGACAACGCATCGAGGAAAGCGGACCACATCGGTCAACACGATCCAACAGAGGCACGTCTGGCCGTCGGAAGAAGCAACTGACTCCAGAAGAGACTGCGGCGATCGCAGCCAAGTACGAGGCGGATGCTTCCATTGCCCAGCTGAGGGTCGAGCTCCACATGGCCAAGCGAACTGTGGCCAAGGCATTGCAGGAGGCCGGAGTGACGATTCGGCCGAGGGCGGGCAGTACCGCTGAGGGGTAGGGATTCCAACCACGATCCGGCAGATGGACGACTGGCGTCGAACACCAGCCTAGCCACCATCTTGCTGCATGTCGTTGACGACATATACTGTTGATGGCGTGAGCGAACTGTTCGCCATCGAGATCGAGCCCGAGGTGCGGGACTGGCTGGAAGCCCTACCGGCCAGACACTTCCTCAAGATCGACGAATACGTCGGCCTGCTCGCCGCACAAGCCGAATCGCTGGGCGAACCCTACGCCCGATATCTTGGCGACGGGGTCCGCGAACTGCGCCCAACACTGGATGGCGCAGCCATCCGCATCACCTACTGGCGCGCACCTGGACGACGAGCCATCCTGCTGACGGTGTTTCGCAAGACTCGAATGCGAGAAGACGCCGAGGTCAAACGCGCGAAACTCGCACAACAGACCTGCCAAGCCGAACACGAGCCCGCCCATCAAGAATTCATTCGCACGATCGAGAAGGGAGAACTGGACCGATGAGCCACGCACGCTGGAAGACCCTCCGGGAACGCAAACTCGCTGAGAGCTACACCGAACCCGACGATGTCACCGAGGCCCGCCGAGAAATCCGGCTCTCCATGGCACTGGCCAAAGCCGTCTACGACCGCCGCACCGAACTTGGACTCACCCAAACCGACCTCGCCGAACGCGCCGGCCTGACCCAAGCCAAAATCTCGCGCATCGAAGGCTCCGACACCGTCCCAACCCTCCCCCTACTCGCCAAACTCGCCGACGCCCTCGACGCCACCCTCAACATCGCACTCGACGCCGACGACACCCGAGTCAACTTCACCAGCCACCATACTGACGCAGCCTGAACGTGACGTCGCCTCGGCGAGACCTGGCGCTGACTGCGATCAATCAGTGCGCCGCGCCATAACGCAGGGGTAACTAAGTGACATACGCTGCGTGAGCAGGAGAAATTATCGCCATCATGGATGAGGAAACATACCAAGCACATTATCGACGTGAAGTCCTCGCCTACGACAATCAGTTGCGGCGACACGGATTCACCCGTCTATGTAACTACCGTCGATCGCTCACCGCCTCGGATGTAACGAGCTTCGAGGAAGTCCTGGACTCCGCGTCCAACGAGCACCCGCTCCAAGCTTTCCTAGCCGAGCGACCGCATCTGCTGGTCAACGCTCATTTAGCACACGGCTGCCGGTGGGTCAAGGCTCAGCCGCGATTGGGTGCGCAGTACGTTCCAGACTTCATGGTTGCCCGTATGAACAGCGGCGGCCTGGAATGGACCCTGATCGAGCTGCAGAGCCCTCGCGGCGGACTGTTCTTGGCGAACAACCAGCCAGGATCCCAATTACGGGAAGGCATCGATCAAGTATCGCGATGGAGAGGGCTGCTCACCCGATGGGGTACAGCGGTTGCAACGTCCGAAGGTTATCCAGCACTGTCGCCTGACTTCCGCGGGATAGTTCTAATCGGACGGAGCGGAGACAAGCTCCAGGATCTCGCCGGACTACAACGAGTCCAAGATCTCCAGTACAGCAATGGCCTACAAATCTGGTCGTACGACTCGATTGCTCGTTCCACCCGCCAGTCATTGCGTTATAGGAATACCAAACCGGACGACGACGACTCCGTCGATGACTGCCTAATCGACCACCGAGCCGAACAGACGCAAACCCCAAGCCATCCTTGACAGACGTCGATTGCGCACCGATAGAAACGGCAAAGGCCCGGTCCTGATGGACCGGGCCTTTTGAAGTGGACATGGCGGGAAGGTTTCGATATCCGCGAGGTTCCAACTGGACATAAATGTTGTCACAGCGGGGTCGGCCCACGACGCTTGGACAGCAGCGTCACATCTTTCTTATTGACGTTCCGATGCAGGCTACGGAGAACCGCGAGCGCGGTCGCGGCGTGCGCCGAGTTCGCCGGGGCGGACAGCGCGCGGGCGTCCAAAGATCTGGAGCCGCTCACGCGCCCTCGTAATCGCCGTGTAGAAGAAATTGGGTGATATGTCATCTTCATTGGCGTCCGTAACTACTGGAACTGGTTCGAGTAAGGACGGCCATATGACAAAGCCGCAGGTCGTCGACCTGCGGCTTTGCACTCGTGGAGCTGCCGGGAATCGAACCCGGATTAGGGTCCTGGCAGGGGTGCCGATCCGGGCTATACCTGCGAAAACACATCACTGTGAGTCACGCTCAATCACGGGCTTTCTCGGCGGGTTGTGCCCAAAATGTGCCCACGGAAGCGGCCCAGTGGACACGCGGGGCAACGTGGATATCAGGCGTCGGCGGTCATGTCCGGGTCGATCTGGGTGAGCATCGAGCGCGCCCAGTCGGTGCCCTTGTGTTCCTCCGGCAGTGCCGCGTACCCGTCCTCGGCTTCGCGTATCGCATCAGGGGTGCGGCCCATCGCTGCCAGCACGACACCGCGTTCGAGGCCCCAGAACCCTGGGGTGTACCAGTACCCGAACGCCGGAAGGTCGATCCCTTCCGTTGCTGCCGCTGCGGCGTCGGCATGGTGCAGAGCCCGCGCGGCCCGGCGGCGGTCACCCTGTAGGGCGAGCAGTTCGGCCCGCTGATATCGGTCATAAACACCGAGGATCGGGTGTGCCCGCGTGACGGCTATCGCCGACTCGGTGAGGTCCACGGCGCGCTGTAGGTCGCCGTTGTGGCGCGCGGTGTAGGCGCGGAAGCTGTGCGCGTGCGCGAGCTGTGACGGGTCGTTGCCGTCCTCGGCGAGCTTGGCGGCGTCGCCCAGTACCCGGTCGGCGATATGAGCTCGGTCGGTGGCGTGCTCCAGCCAGCCGCGGTATCGCGCGACTTCGGACGCGAGGCTGGCCGAAGCCTTACCGCCTGCTCGGTGCCGTGCCAGGGTGCGCGCCGTCGCATCCATGCCGCGGACCAGCTGCACAACGGCCGACGCGCCCACAACGTCCTCGAGATGCCGCGTGCGGTCCAGGATCGCAGAGATGTCTTCCAGTCCTGCACGGCCCGCGCTGGACGGGTCACCTACGGTTGAGCCGAGCCGTTCCAGGTCGACGGACTCCAGCCCCAATGTGGGGTCGGACAGCACGGACCGGTATGCCTCGAGCACCGCGGCGGTTACGGGCCGCTGCCCGGTCTCGACCAGTGATAGATAGCCGGGAGTGAAGCATGTCCGGCTGGCCATGCGGCGCAATCCGATACCGGCGACTGTGCGCAGCTCGCGCAGCAGTTCGCCCGTCACCCCCGCATCGGTAAACACAAGCAAACAGTAAGCCCATTCAGCGAAGTTCGCTGGCAGAACACACTTTCCATAGCCCCGGCGTCGGGTTGACCCCCGAATCCCCGGCGCCGGGTGCCACCCAACCCACACCACGCGCTCCGGAGGGTCACTGAATGACCGAAGAACTCGCCAACGTCCTGATCGTCATTGCCGCCGTCGCCGGGCTGTTGATCATCGTGTTCTGGGTGCTGCCGTGGCTAATCCAGCTCGGCGAGGAACCGGACGAGTCCGTGCCGTTCCGTGAGGTCATGGAACGCATCGACCGCGAGGACAAGCAGTGACCACCCGGCGGTCCTGGGTCGAGGACTACTGCGAGGACGGCGACATGCCCGCCGACGAAACCCATGCCCGCGGCTTGCTGAAGATCCACGCCACCTGCACGCCACCGTGCCCACGCAAGGTGTCCGCGGAGCGCTATCTCCGGGAGCAGACCGAAGGGCAGCAACCGTAGGCGCATGTCCGAACGTCTCGCGGCACTCTGAAGCAGCGAACCGGGGGACTCACGATCGAGTCCCCCGGTTCGCTGTCTGTGGGACGGTGTCAATTCTCGCCGACGATGCCCGCCAGTTCGGCGACGCTGCGGAATCGCTCGATCCGGGCGAAGGGGTATCGGCGCCGGGCAGCACGTACCACCGTGCGCGGGATGTCTTCCCGGATCCAAATACGCGACTCCAGTCGCATCCACGTCGTCCGCACCGTCGAGGCCGGATCGTTGGGGCGAACACCGCGCAGCTTCGGCCCACGGGCGGTCACTTCGGTGACGACCGGCCGTTCCGGGATGTTGTCGTTGCACATCAGGCTCACATCCAACCCGCTCATCGGTGACGGCAACTCGGCCAGGTTGGTCATGATGGAACTGACGCGCCAACCGCAAATGCAGGCGATATGTGGGGCCACATGCTCTTCCCGAAGGCAGAATGCTGCCGGTGTCCATCGCGCATACTTACCTTCGGCTTCGTCGGGTCGATCGCCGATACGGGGCAACTCCGATTCCGGTGCACCATAGAACCCGATGAGGCCATTCGGCCGGATTCCGTCGAGCCGGTAACCGTGCAGAACCTCGGGCATCACCTTCAAGTCAACCCAACCGCAGGGGTTGAAGAACATTCCCGTGCGCGATGCTGGACCGAAGTCGGTCCCCGCGCTGCCCATCAGCTTCCGTCCGGCTCGCCGATACGGACGATTGCCTGCGGATGCGGGAACCCGAACGCCACACGCATCGTCGCCTTCACGCCCACCCGGTCGGACGAGAAGTACGCGTCCTCGGAGATGGTGAGCCGGGTGTCGGTGCGCAGCGTGGTGAACGCGAACGACCGCGGGATCGCCCAGATGTCGCCATCGGTGACGTACGGGGAGGTCAGCAAGGGCACACCGAGAACGGTTGTCGCGCCGGGCCGCGCCGGATCCGGGCCAAGGAGCGGCTTGTTCGAACCGGTCATCTCCTTGATCTTCGCCAGCTCGAGCGCCGTGTCCGGGTGGGTCACGAAGTTGGTGATCTGGGCGCCGACGTTCGCCGCCTTGCTGATCGCCTCGGCGAACACGTCGGTGTTGCTGACGCCGGAACCGATGTCGACCCACTGGTGCACGGTGCTGCCGATGCCGTCGGGCCCGTTGCTCGTTGTCACAGCGAAGAACGCGGCGTCGACCTTCGCGACGATGCTGCGGACCAAACCGCTGCCGACGATATCCAGTGCGGACGGGTTCGAGTCCTCAGCCAGTTCGCGGGAGACGATCGTCAGCCCGGCGACCTTCTTGTGCGTGATCTCGAGTTCGTCGTGCCCGGAGTCGCTCGGCGTGATCTCGCTGCCTTCGGGCACCCACGCCGCGGTCGGGTCGGCGGTGACGATCGGGAACTTGGAACTGGTGGAGTCGGTTTGCAGGACGGTGGTCACGGTGAAAGCGACCGAATCACGTTGAACTGGCCGGACGATCAGCGCGTGAATCTGCTCGGGCAGAAGACCGCCGATGCCCGACGCAGTGGTGTAGAGAGCCATGGAATGCTCGCCCTTTGCGGTAGCGGGGAATGGTCTCCGGTGGGCCTCAAGCCCTTCCGGGTGCCCCGCTGGGGCGAGCGTGACGGCGGTGCCCTAGCTCCCTGGCAGTCGCACCGCCGTCACGTGACAGTTTACAGCCGTTCCCGCGACGCCCCGAACACGTCCGCCCAGCTCGTACCAAGGCTGTCGACGCTCGCACCCGACGCACCAGACCGCAGTGACCCGACCGCGGGCCGTTGCTTCTGGGCTCGCTGCCAATGCGGGTGCGACTGGAGAAGGGCGTCAATCGACTTGCCCACCTTCGCCGGATCTATCGCGCCGTCCTTGCCGCGCAACGTCTCCAGGTCGACTCCACCCGTCCACAGATCGGCAGGGTCGGCCAACCGGTCCGCGGCAAGCCGCTCAACCTGCTCACGCTCGAACGCGGTGACGCGTTCCCGGAGGGCATCGCGTTCGGTCTCGACGGTGCGCAGCTGGCGCCGATACTTGGCCGCTTCTCGGTTCGGTGTCTGCTGCTGCTCGGCGCCGGAGTCGGTCTCCGGTTCGGCCGGCGTGGGTTCGGCCGGCACTCCGTCGGTGGGCTCGACCGGTTCGGCCGGCGCGGTGGTGGGTTCAGTCATCGGTGTGACTCCTCTCAGTGAATGGTGGGGTGACGTAGATGTTCTCGGTGACGCGCTCGATGCCCTCCTCGGTGAACTCGAAGTAGGTCACCTGCACGTCGCCCACGGGGATGTCGTCGGCGGGCAACGTGCGGCGCGGCACGACGTCGGGCGGAGCACGGTGATATTCGGGGAATCCGCGGCTCAGGTCCTGTTCGGCAGACACGGGGCCGTCCTCTCGGGTAGATGGGGTGCGTGACGTTATGACGCGCTGACCAGCCGGTTTGCGCAGGCAGGACGACCGGGCGGACCAGGTCCGGAGCCCGCAACGCCCTGACCTGCGGCGATGCGTTTGGAACAAACGGATAGGGGGTGCACGCCTATGCCGGAGGGTGCGGGCGCAGCGCTCCGGGGGTCATCCCCCACCCGTCGAGATCCCCAGACCCGTAGAGAACGGCAGCGTCTATGCCCTTGGCGGGAGCAGCGGGCCGACCGGGTAGCGATGCCCCGGGTGCTGATGGCGCGCGACCGCCGCGCGGCGGAAACCACGCGGCGGTCTGCGTTCGGGGCGCGCATCTCACATCTCCAGCTGGTCCGAGCCCGCCGACTTCTTGGCCAAACCCATGTAGTCCCAGGCTCGGAGGAAGTCGGATCTGCGGTATCCGCGCGCCGCGTTCTTCGGGCTCGTCGGCCGCCAGGAGTGGATGCGGTAGTTCGTCGACAACATGCGGCCCATGCGCTGGGCGGTGATCGCGGTGCGATTCTTGAACGCGTCCGCGGCCCACATATCTGGATTGCCGCGTGCTAGCCTCTCCAGTAGTTCGGCGGTCGGCACGAACTCCTGCTCATCGAATGCCTTCTGCAGATCGGCGAGCAGCACCACGTGCGGGCGCGCCTTGATAGCTCCGTCTTCACGCATCATCTCGTTGCGCTCCAAGTCCTTGACGATGATCTTCTCCAGCCTCGACGGCCAATCGCCGCCAGCCGCCGACGCGATCCGAGCCAACGGCCGCCACACTTCCTTGCGGCGGCCGGTGAGCTTCTCCGGCAACGCGGGACGGGTTGCGCTGATCACTTTCAAGACCTGCTCGACGGCTACACCTAGGCGCCTGCCCAGTTCGGTTGTCTCTTCCTCGATCAGTTCCCAATCGGTCTCTTCTACCTCCCCGTTGTTCGCTGGGACGCACAAGATTTCGATGCATCGCGACACCGTGTCTTCCGGTAGGTCCGGGGCGTTGCCTGCCATCGCGACCGGGGAGTAGGTGCTCATCTCCTCCACCGACCATCCGCCGTTCTCCTTGTCGGGAACGAGTACCGGCCGCGTGGAGGATCGCTTGTATCCGGAGTTGATGATCGCGAGCACATCCTCGATCCCCGGTTTCTTCGGCGACAGGGATCGGTCGCACTCGTCGATCAGCAAGGTGCGTATCTCCTGATTGAGGATGCGCGGCACCAGCGCTGAGGAAGACACCGTGGACATCAGAAGCGGATCACGCGCCGTGTGCTGAATGTGTTCGAGCCCGGTGGTTTTGCCGCTTCCCGGCATCGGGCTATCGAACTTGAGCCGGGGACTGGTGTAGGTCTCCTCGCAGGCGTAGGTGTGCGCCACCCACAACGACAGCGTCACCGAGTCGTCGGGGTCGGCGGTGTAGACGTAGGCGGCGAAGTGTTCGCGCACTTCCTCGAGTACTCCCGCGAGCCCTGCCTCCAGTAGCGGATCCGGTTCCACAACCCCTTCCGGAGTAACCGGAGAAACCGGAGGAGCCGGAGAAACCGGTTCCCTACCCTGCTCCGGAGAAACCGGAGAATCTGGCGGAGCCGGAGAAACCGGCGGCGTCGTGTCTCCAGTTCCGCCACTTCCGCCGGTTTCTCCGGTTACTCCGGAGACCGGTTTCGGAGTACCGGATCCGCGGTGCCGCTGCCGAGCAATCTGCTCGTCGTACAGGGCGCGGCAGTCCGAACAGCCACCGTGGAACATCCTGCGGTGCGCTGGGCAGGCCGCGGGCGGTTCCGGAAGAGTCGGACCGGAGCCTTCAGCGGCATGGGAGAAGTCGAGTCCGTTGCTCATGCACGTCTCCGTTCCGCGGACATCAGGGTCCGCTCTATCTCGGGGGCGCTGAGCCCCGCCGTGGCAGCCGCGGCGCGCAGAAGGTCCATCAGCGCCGGGTCGGCGCCCTGCTCGATCGCGCGGCAGGCGGCCCAAAACAGCGCATGGTTTCGGTTCCCCGGGGCGGCCGTGGCCACGGTGCGGATCAGGCCTTCGTTGCGGTCCGCGGACGGCCGGGCGCGGTACTGCTGGCGCACCGGGTAGGCCACCCGATCCACCAGGTGTTCGGGCAGCGGCGCGATACGGGCCTTGTTGGCCCACTCGTACCGGCGGTTCGATGGGTGCACGCTGGGCGCGACCACGAGATATCCGGCGCTGGTCTTGACGTCGATCCCTGTGGCACCAGCCAGCTTCCCCCGGCATCGGCCCCGGTATCGGAACCACAAGTGCCAGCCGCCCCCACCGGTGTGCGCGGTCCACGTCTCCGGAATGGTGCCGAGTTGTTCGAGGGTGCCGCCTGATCGCGGGTCGACGTCGAGCACCACCGTGGTGTCGGCGGGCCGGATGCCGATGTTGTAGCGCGGGTTCTGGTGCCACCACGCCCGGATCACCTCCGGGTCGGTGGTGGCGTCGTCCTTGCCGTGCGCGCAGGCGGGGAGCTTCCCGCGTGGAACCAGCGGCAGCACGGACAACCCGGCACGGGCGTAGGCCAGTGCGTATTCCAGGGGGAGAGCTTCCACGGTCACGCGGCATCCCCCTTCTCGATCGCGATCTTGCGGCGGCATGTCGGGCCGAGGTGCAGGGCAACAGATTTCGCGGCAACAACCCACTGCCCACAGCGGTTGCATCGGACCGCGAGCCGGAATCCACGCTCACGCGCAGCGGCGAGAACCGCCGCGTCCAACTTGTCCTCGTACAGCTCCGTCACGGGAACGCCCGAAGGCGTGACCAGCTCGGCCACGCCCTGGGTTTCGTAGTTGTTTTCGGTCAACGGCGCTGCCCCCTCAGTCCGCGTCCACGACGTCGGCGACCTGGAGCAGGACGGCCGCGAGCTGCCGCGCCTCGGACACCGTGGCGTCGAAGTCGGTGGTGCCGTGCCGCTGGTTCACCGCGATGTAGACGCTGTCCCTGCCGCCGGGCCGACGCACCGGGGAGACTTCGGCGCTGGCGACCAGGCCGACGCCCGGCGCCGGTTCGATCGTCAGCGCGATGACCTGCTCAGGGCCATAGCAGATCCGGTCGTCGGTGAACAACTCGTCGGGGTGTCCGTCGCCGGTTGGGCACCAGGACGCGCAGCCGGGGTCGCGGCGGCAGGTCTGGCACTTGACCGGAACGTCCGGCAACGGCGCGCTGACGGTGGCGATGACCTTCTTGCAGACCGAGCACGCCAGGTCGAACTCGGCGGTGTTGATGATCGCGGCGCATCCGTGGCCGGGCGCGCACCGGAACACCTGTCCACCGAGCTCGTCGCGGAAGTTCTCGGTCGGTACCCACGGACCGCGCTGGTTGCCGCAGTCCTTGCAGGTAGGGCGGTCGAACTGCGCCGCGGTGAGGGGGGTTGGTATTGTCATTTCGACACTTCCTTTGTGGTGAGGGTTGGTGTTCTCGGCCCGGCGAGCGGGTACCAGCCGCTCGACCGGGCCGCTTCCGATTCCGGGCGGGGATTCAGGCATCAGGCGGCCCCGACCGTGTTCTTGGCCTCGTAGTCGCGGATTTCGGACCAGGCGTAGAGCACCCGGCGCCCTCGCTTCAGGTACTTGGGTCCGCGACCGAGGTAGCGAAGCTGGGCCAATGCGGCCCTGGTGGTGTGCCAGCGTTCGGCAAGTTCGTTCGGCGTCGCGAACCCGTCCGCGGCGTCAATAGCCATCAGGGACAGGAACAGCAAGGTCAACACTGTCCTCATCAAACCTCCGTGCAGTGGTATTCGATCTAGTTTGCGATGCAAATCATCGCACTTACGATGATTACAATAATTCCGATGTGATGTCAAGTGAACTCGCATGCGATGGTTTTCATCGCATATGCTTCATTCATGGCAGAGAAGAAGAACCCCCTGGGCGCTACGGGCGAAACCGTTGCCGCGAACGTCCAGAAGATGCGGGAGCAAAGCAACCTCAGCTATGCCGAACTTTCTCGTCGCCTCCAGGCGATCGGTCGGACGATTCCGACGCTCGGCCTACGGAAGATCGAGAGCAGGGAGCGGCGCATCGACGCCGATGACCTCGTGGCCCTGGCTGCGGCTCTGGAGGTTTCGCCGCTCACACTGCTGATGCCCGAGTCGGCCGACCGATCCGATCAGGTACGCACGACAGCACATTCGGACACCGCCGTGCGCATCTTCCAGTGGCTACGCGGCGATGCCCTGCCCGGTGCCTACGACGACCCTCAGCGGCAATTCAGTTTCATGATCCGGTCGCGCCCGAAATGGGCAGTGTCCGAAGCGATTACGAGGCAGACTGGGTCTACTGATGGCGACGATTGAGCAGTACAAGCTGTGCAAGCCGTCGTGCCCCGACGACTGCACGAAGCGGGAGCACCAGCGCCACATGGTGCGCTACCGCAAACCCGACGGGAAGCAGACGAAAAAGCGCGGGTTCCGGCGCAAGATCGACGCCGAAAACTTCGCCGCTACGGTCGAGGTCAAGAAGATGACCGGCGACTACATCGCGCCGTCGATGGGTCGGCTTACGGTCGCCGATATGGGCGCGGCGTGGATCGCGCGCCAGGTCCACACCAAGGAATCGTGGTCTGAGCGCGTCGAGTCGATCTGGCGTGTACACATCGAACCTCAATGGGGCACAAGGCAACTCGCTTCGATTACGCGGCCCGAGATTCGCGATTGGATCGCGGGAATCGACCGGGCACCGTCGACGGTCGCCGACATTCACGGGGTGCTGTCCGCGATCCTCAGTGAGGCGGTCGACGAGCGGCGGATACCGGCGAACCCAGCTGCCGGTGTACCGCTCCCCCGCCGGGTGCCTGTCGATCACGTCTACCTCACGCACGACCAGGTGGCCCGCCTCGCTGCCGAGTGCAGCAAGGGCCAAGAGATTGTGATGCTGCTCGCGTACTCGGGCCTGCGGTGGGGCGAGATGGCCGCGCTGCGCCCGCGTGACGTGGACCTCCGACGGCGACGAATCCATGTCGTGCGCTCGGCGTCCAAGGTGAACTCTCGCACGGTGATCACCACACCGAAGACGTGGGAGCTGCGATCAGTCGCGGTGCCCGCCGAAGTCGCCGACCTCCTGGCGCCGGTCGTCGCCGCGCAGCGTGACCCTGTGGGCCTGCTGTGGTCGCGTCCGTCCGACGGCGGGCCGATCCGGCCACCGACCACAACCCATTGGTTCACGAAGGCGGTGGGCCGGTGCATCGCGGCGTCCGTGCCGCTCGACGACGACGGCGAGCCGGACGGCCCGGCGACGTTCCCGCGCGTGACGGCTCACCAGCTGCGCCACACCGCGGCGTCACTCATGATCGCCAGCGGCGCGCACGTGAAGACGATCCAACGCCAGCTCGGGCACAAGTCGGCGACGATGACGCTCGACAACTACGGGCACTTGTTCGACGACGATCTCGACGGCGTAGCTGATCGGATGGGCGCCGGATACCGCGATGCCGCGGCGAGATGTGCCCAAAATGTGCCCACGCGCCCCGACCTACGAGTGGTCGGGGCATGAAAAAGGCCCCTGACCTGCTGGTATCAGGTCAGGGGCCTCGTGGAGCTGCCGGGAATCGAACCCGGGTCCTCCGCCGCGTCTTCAGGGCTTCTCCGTGTGCAGTTCGCTGTGTCTCTACTCGGATCTCCGGGTCCCGCGAACAAGCCCGGATGACGATCCCAGCCGCTGTTCGATGTCCCGCCCTACTCCGCGACCGAGTAGGACGGTGAGCCCTCTAGCTGATGCCGGCACCGGAGCCGAGGGCATGCCCCGGGCCGACAGAGACGCTCTGCTGATCAGGCAGCGAGAGCGTACTCGCGCTGATTGGAATCGGCGCTTAATTGGTTGCAACGACGCTTACGGTGGTCTCTTGCCTGCACCGACACGCTTCCCCTGAATCAACGTACGCAGTCGAAACCGTTCAGCCCCGTACGCCCCAGCACCTTGCCGGGCTGTTCATGTTAACACCGGGAGAAGCGTGGATCATCCCGTTATCCAGTGGTGGCGGTCGCCACACCGCGACGTCGTCCACGGACGCAATCGCCGCAGGTCAGGGCTCCCCGCTCCCGGGTCGGCGCGCCGCCTACGAGGGGTGTCCGCCCGAACCCGGGTAATGCCTGCCACGCTCCCCCGTTCGACAGGAGCGCGAACCGGCCACCACCCGCGAGCCGACGGACGATCGACCCGGTGATGGCGCTCCGCGAGCACGCGCGCCGACCGCGGCCGAATCGCATGCCCCCACTGCGCGGCGAATCTCGCCTCGAACCCTTCCCGGATGCTGGTAGCCGATTCTCGAGGCCCGACGACGAACCCGACTTACACTGCACGAGCCGTACGATCGGCTCTGAGCAGCGGATCTCGATTTCAGACTAAGGAAACACTTTGGCAGTTCGCACCATTCGGGACAGGTTGCTGCGCCTGTCCGCCCTCACCGTCATCGCCGGGCTCGTCCTCACGGGGTGTTCCGCCCTGCGCGACAAGTCGACCGCCATCGAACCCGGGGTCACCGCCGACCCGTGCCCGAACGCGGTGGACTCGCGCAAAGGGTGTATCTATCTCGGCGTGCTGTCCGATCTGACGAGTGGGCCGTTCGCCGCGCTGGGCAAGGACATCAACAACGGCCAGCTGGCGTTCTGGCGGGCGGTGAACGAAGCTGGTGGGATCGGCGGCAAGTACGAGGTGGACATCGCCACCTACACCGAGGACACGAACTACGATCTGCAGAAGCACGCCGAGGCCTACCGGAGAATCGAGCCGCACATCCTCGCGCTCTCGATGAGTTTCGGCACCGTGCAGACGCAGAAGGTACTTTCCGAGATGGACGCGGCGAACATGATCGCCATTGCCGGAACCCTGTGGTCGGGTTGGCAATTCGAGAACAGCGACAAGGGTCTGCTGCTGGAGTCCGGCTATTCCTACTGCTCCGAGGCGATCATCGCCCTGGATTGGATCGCCGAGCACGAAGCGAAGCCGAGTTCGATCGCCACCGTCAGCTACCAGGGCGACTACGGCGGCGACTACGCCACCGGCGCCAAGAAATGGGCGTCGGCCAATCGGGTCGACCTGGTGGCGCAGATCGACACCGAGCCGAACACCCAGATCGGCAACCAGGACGCCGCGGTCGCCAAGATCCTCAATTCCAGAGCCGATCTCGTGCTGCTGGCCACGGGACCCGCGGAGGCGGGTGAGATCATGGGCAAGGCGGCGCTGGCCGGTTTCCCCGGCAGGTTCCTCGGCTCGGGCCCGACCTGGAACGGCGGCCTGCTGAAAAGCCCTGCGGCCTCGGCGATCACCGCTCGCTACAACATGACCTCGCCGCTGGACGGCTGGGACGGCACCAGCGCGGGCGCCAAGAAGGCCAGGGCCTCGGCGACCAGGGAGCCCTCCACCTGGGGCTACAGCGCGGGCTGGATGTTCTCCTATCCGATGAAGGCACTGCTCACCCGGGCGGTCAACGAAGGCAAACTGACTCGCAAGGGCGTCCGGCAAGCCGTGCACGGCCTGCGCGTCGACTACGAGGGCGCGATCCCCGAACACACCTACGGCGCGGTCAAACCCGACCTCACCCGGCAGCGAGCCGTGATCGAAGCGCCCGATCAGACCGCGCCGCTCGGCGCGATGACCCTGGCGACCGACTATCACGGCCCGACTCAGGACCGCATCACCCTCAACGAGCCCTGCGTGCAGCCGTAAGCGAGCGAGACATGCCTCTTCACCGTAATCTTCGTCGGCTACTTCGTCTCGTGGCCGCTCCCCTCGCGCTCGGGCTCGTCCTGACCAGCGGCTGCTCGAGCTCGTCGCCCGCCGCCGCCCCCGGCGTCACCCGCGAAGCCTGCCCCCACGCGATTCACCGGGACAAGGGCTGCATCTATCTCGGCGTCCTGTCGGACCTGAACAACGGCCCCTTCGCTCCGCTCGGAAAGTCTTTGCAGGACGGGCAGATAGCGTTCTGGAACGAGGTGAACAAGCAGGGCGGCATCGGCGGCTACGAGATCGATATCACGACCTACACCCGCGACACGGCCTACGATCCGCGCAGGCACGTCACGGAATTCGAGAACGTGGCGCCGCACGTGCTGGCGCTCGCGATGAGTTTCGGCACCGCCCAGACGCTCGCCGTCCTGCACGAGATGGACGAGGCGGACCTGGTGACCGGCGCGGGCACCCTCTGGTCGGGTTGGCAATACCGCGCCACCGACCGCGATCTGGTGCTGGACGACGGCTTCTCGTACTGCACGGAAGCCGTGCTCGGCCTCGATTGGTTCGCGCAGAACTTCTACCAGCCACGCACGCTCGGCGTGGTCGCCTACCGCGGCAACTACGGCGGCGACTACGCCGGCGGGGCGCTCAAGTGGGCATTGGACAACGGCGCGACGATCACCGAGCGGATCGACACCGGACCCAACACCGAAGTCGGCAATCAGGACTACCCGGTCTCCGAACTGTTGGCAGATCCGCCCGATGTGGTGCTCTTGGCCACCGGGCCAGCCGAGACCGCCGAAATCGTCGGCAAATTGGCGAAATCCGGTTACACCGGCCGATTCCTCGGGTCCACCCCGACCTGGAACAGCGCGCTGCTCAAGACACCCGCCGCGCCCGCGCTCACGGCGCTGTACAACTACACCTCTCCGTTCGACGGCTGGGACGGCGCGAGCACCGGAGCCCAGCGCGCCAGGAACGCCGCGCCGAGCGAACCGACCAACTTCGGCTACAACCTCGGTTGGGCGATCTCGTATCCGCTGAAGGCGCTGCTCACCAAGGCAGCCGAGACGGGCAGCATGGACCGGCCGACCCTCCGCAAGGCCCTTGCCGGGCTCACCGTCGACTCCGAAGGGATGGCGGCGCCGCAGATCTATGGGCGCGACGAACCCGATGTGGCGGCGCAGCGGGCGGTGGTCAACGTGCCCGACCCGTCCACGTCACTGGGATCGCGCACCGTGGTGGCCGACTATCGCAGTCCCACCCTGAAGCGGATATCGATCCACGAACCGTGCACACGGTGACGCGCGCGATCGGCTTGCATCGGCGACGCTTCCGACGGCGGGTCCGGGTCCTCGGGAACTCCAGCCAGGTCTCTCCGGCTCGGGCGGCGGATATTCGCCGTCGCCTGAGGACTCGACCCACACCGCGACCGAGCGGCGCGTGAACTCAAGCCGCGGCGATGAGCGCGACCGCGGCCAGCGCGAGGAACAGGCCGACCTGCTGCTGCCGGTGTACTCGCTCGCCGAGCAGAACCATCGCCAGCAGCACGGTCACCGCCGGGTAGAGCGAGCCGATCACGCTCACCAGCGACAACAGCGACCCGTGGAAGGCGTACAGCAGCGCCGCGTTGCTGATGACGTCCAGCACGCTGATGTAACCCGCCAGTCGTAGCGGCTCACCGCGCAACCGCCCGAACTCTCCGGCGGTCAGCGCGGTCAGCCAGACCACCGCGGTGGCAGCGACACGCTGCATCAGCAACGGCCACAGCCCCGAATCGGACGCGGTCTCGTGGAAGAAGACGAAGGCGAGACCGTACGCGGCGCCGGAACCGATGGTCAGCGCGGCGACCTTGCGGGTGAACCGCAATTCACGTCCGCCGGTGATCTCCTCCGTCACGTCGTCCGGCGACTCCCGGCTCACCAGCAGCACGGCGACCAAGGCGAACACGATGCCAACGAAGGCGAGCGGGCCGGGACGCTCGCCGGTCGCCAGGCCTGCCAGTACCGGAATTCCGGCGACCAGCACCGCCGTCAGCGGTGACACGACGGCCATCGGACCGCTGGCCAGCGCGGCGTAGAACCACCACACCGCGACGCCGCTCGCGACACCCGCCGCCGTACCCCACCACAACGACGCCGCGTCCGGGCTCCCGGGCACGAACGGGAGCAGCATGAGGACCAGTAGCACCGAGAACGGATAGGTGTAGATGACGACACGCAGCGCGGTCACCCGCCGCGACGCCACACCGCCGTAGAAGTCGCTTACGCCGTAGCCCACCGCGGCGACCAGCGCCAGCAGGACGGCGGTCACCTCATGCCTTTGACCCGCCGTCCCAGTTCACGGGTGACCTCTCGCTCGGCGGTGCGCCGGGCCAAGTCCTGCCGCTTGTCGTAGTCCTGCTTGCCCTTGGCCAGCGCCAGCTCGACCTTCACCTTGCCGTCGGAGAAATACATCGACAGCGGCACCAGCGTCTGGTTGCCCTCCCGCGACTTACCGACAAGCCGCTCGATCTCGCGCTTGTGCAGCAGCAACTTGCGTACCCGGCGCGGCGCGTGGTTGGTCCAGGTGCCGTGACTGAACTCGGGGATGTGCAGCCCACGCAACCACACCTCGCCGTTGTCCACCGTCGCGAAGGCGTCCACCAGTGAGGCCTTGCCCTCCCGCAGGCTCTTCACCTCCGTGCCGACCAGCGCGATCCCGGCCTCGTAGGTGTCCAGGATCGTGTAGTTGTGCCGCGCCCGGCGGTTGGTCGCGATGACCTTGCGCCCTCTCTCCTTCATAACGGTCCACTTTAAGTGACCCGGCAACCGGATTATTCCCGCAGGTCGCGGACTCGCTAACCGCCCTGATGCAGCACCACGTAGAGCGCGAGGACGGCGAGGAACGCGAGGAGCAGCGCCACGGTCGACATCCGTGGTACGCCGGGACGCCCCGGCGGCGGACTGCGCCGGAGCCATACGTTCTCGACCGCCGGATCGGTCCTGCTGCGCACCTGCGGCGGCACGTCCGGGGCCTCACCCCCCACCGAGCCGATGGACAGATCATCACCCGCGTCACTGGAACCATCACCCGGCGCCATAGCCAGAACGGTAGCCGCCGCGAGGGCGACGCGCCGCAATTCCGTCGCGGCGCAACACAGTTGGAACTCAGGCCAGCCGACGCCGGAACGCCTCGGCGGACGCGCCGGTGGCCGGATCGACCGTGTGTACGCCCAGGTCCATGCCGTCGTCGGTGAGTTCGAGAACCATGAAGCCCAGCTCGTGGTAGTTCTCGTAGAGCGCACCGTGGCCCGCGCTCGCGGCGAGCCGCGGCTCCGCGCCCACCGTTTTCGCGGCCGCGCCGGACACGATCTGCCTGGTTCCCTTCGACTCCGCCGTGGGTTCGAGCACTTGCAGGGAGTGATCGTGCCCGGACAGGATCACGTGGCACCGGCCGATCACGTGGTCTTCGATGAAGCGTTTCACGTGCACGCCGTTGATCGGTTCCAGCGACAGGCCCTCGTAGCGGCCCGCGTCCCCGTGCGGGCCGTTGTTCAGATACGGGTGATGGGTGCAGGCGATCTTCCACGTGGCGGGCGAGTCGGCCAGGGCGCGATCGAGCCAGTCACGCTGCTCGTTCATGAATCGGCCGTCGACGGCCCAGTACGGCGAGAAGACCGGCGGCACGTAGGCCGCCAACGGGTTGACGTCGAGGACGAAGAATTCGACGACAGGCTTCCGCTCCGGAATCCGCACCGAGTAATAGCGGCTCGGCATCCACCAGCGCGGGGAGTTCGCGTGGTATTCCACCTCGGCGTTGCCGCGCAGCAACCACCCGCCGTCACCGCCGAGAACCGAACTGTTGTCGTGGTTTCCCAGCACCATCAACCAGGGGAAATCCAGTCCAGCATTGGGGTTTTCGAACTTGTCGGCGAACTGGGCGTCGGCCGCGCCGTCGGGCCCGTGCTCGTAGATGTTGTCACCGAGGCCCAATGCCAAGGAGACGGGTTCACGACCGTGCAGCGCGCGCATGGCCTCGGCGACCGCCCACTGGGTGCGGGTGCCGGTGCCCGCGTCGCCGGTCACCAGCACCCGTACCCGGCGCTCGGCCGGGAAGGGGAACTTGGTGACGCCCTCGGCGACGGGTACCGCGTGCGCGGGCGTGCGCCCGACCAACGTAGTCCCGGCCGCGAGGGTGGCCGCGCCGGCCAGGAACGCCCTGCGCCCGATCGTCTCGCTCCGACTCACACTTGCCCTCCACAGTTTTCGGCGGCCTGGTCCGGCGACCGTCCTCGCCATCGGTGACCCGCGTGACGGTAATGGTTCATCCGGCGGCGAGCACCTCGAGCACTTGTTCGCCGTATTTCGCCAGTTTGTTCTCGCCGACACCGCTGACGCCGCCGAGCTGTGCGAGACTCGTGGGCTTGCGCGCCGCGATTTCGCGCAGGGTGGCGTCGTGGAAGACGACGTAGGCGGGGACGCCCTGCTCCTTCGCGGTGGCCGCGCGCCATTCGCGCAACTTCTCGAACAACGGAAGATCGGTGGGCGTCAGGTCGACGGAGGCCGCCTTGGCCGCCTTGGCCGCCCGGGCGGGCTTGGTTCGGCGTTCGGGCTCGCGGCGCAGCGGCACTTGCCGTCCGTCGAACAGCACCTCGCCGCTGGCCTCGGTGAGCGTCAGCACACCGTAATCACCGTGCACGGCCAGCAGCCCGTGGGCCAGCAGTTGCCGCACCACGCCGCGCCACTCCGTGTCGCGCAGGTCGGCGCCGACCCCGAACACCTTCAGCTCGTGGTGGTCGTATTGCAGGACTTTGGGACTCTTCTTACCGAGCAGGATGTCCACGATGTGACCCGCGCCGAAGCTCTGGCCGCGTTCCCGCTTCAGCCGCAGCACGGTGGACAGCAGCTTCTGCGCGGGCACCGTGCCGTCCCAGGATTGTGGTGGCGCCAGACAGGTGTCACAGTTGCCGCAGGGCAACCCGGGCTCGCCGAAGTAGGCGAGCAGCTGCGTGCGCCGGCAGCCGACCGTCTCGCACAGCGCGAGCATCGCGTCCAGGTGCAATTGGAGCTGGCGGCGGTGGGCGGCGTCGCCCTCGGAGGAGTCGATCAATTTGCGCTGTTGCACCACGTCACTGAGGCCGTAGACCATCCATGCCGTGGACGGCAGCCCGTCACGGCCGGCGCGCCCGGTCTCCTGGTAGTAGCCCTCGACCGATTTCGGCAGATCGAGATGGGCGACGAAACGCACGTCCGGCTTGTCGATGCCCATGCCGAAGGCGATGGTCGCCACCACGACCAGCCCGTCTTCGCGCAGGAAGCGCGCCTGGTTCTCCGCGCGGGTGCGGTTGTCCAAGCCCGCGTGATAGGGCACCGCGCTGATGCCGTTCTCGGTGAGGAACGCCGCGGTCTTCTCCACCGAGTTGCGCGACAGGCAATAGACGATGCCCGCGTCCCCGGCATGCTCGGTGCGGATGAATTCCAGCAGTTGGCGCTCGGGACGGTTCTTCGGCTCGATCCGGTACTGGATGTTGGGGCGGTCGAAGCTGGACACGAACCTGCGGGCGGCCCCCAGGTCGAGGCGCTGGATGATCTCGTCGCGGGTCTTCTCGGTGGCGGTCGCGGTGAGCGCGATCCGCGGCACGTCCGGCCACCGCTCGTGCAGCAGTGAAAGACCCAGGTAGTCGGGCCGGAAGTCGTGACCCCACTGGGAGACGCAGTGCGCCTCGTCGATGGCGAACAGCGCGACCTTGCCGCGATCGAGCAGCTGCGCGGTGGACTCCAGGCGCAACCGTTCCGGGGCCAGGTACAGCAGATCCAGTTCGCCCGCGACGAATTGCGCTTCGACGGTCCGGCGCTCATCGGGGTACTGGGTGGAGTTGAGGAAGCCCGCGCGCACACCGAGCGCACTGAGCGCGTCCACTTGGTCCTGCATGAGGGCGATCAGCGGAGAGACCACCACACCGACGCCGGGACGCACCAGAGCGGGGATCTGATAGCAGAGCGACTTGCCGCCGCCGGTCGGCATGAGCACCAGCGCGTCGCCGCCGTCGATCACGTGCTGCACGATCGCCTGCTGGTCGCCGCGGAAGCTGTCGTAACCGAAGACTCGGCGTAGCACCTGTTGCGCCGCAACGGATCCGGCGTCCGATCCGGACGCGGCTTCGGTCGCTACAGCAGCGAAATCATCGGGGGGAGTCACCCGGCCCATCCTACGAGCGCACGGGCGGGGCGGTACCCGCACGGTTCGGCGTTCGCCTTGTTGGGCCGCCGAGTTGTCCACATGTGGACAACGGAGACCGTTCCACTCCTTCTCGGCGCGCCGACCTCGCGTTTCCTTCCCGCGAGCGGAGTTCGCGGGCCCTGCCTGCGTGGTGCGGCGCTGTTATGTTGTCGCTCATGGCGAAACGGATGAGGATTCGGGCGTACGCGGCGGTGCTGAGCGCCGTCGCGGTGGCCGCCGGGGTCACCGCGGCGATACCGGCGGCGCAGGCGGAGACGTTCCCCGCCCGGTGCTCGGACGGCTGGGAGACCACGACCGTGGTCGAAGCAGCCGGCGAGCTGGAGAATCTCGATTCCGACGGGCGGGGCGGCTTCTACGTCACCGGTCTGATGGACGGCTACTTGGCGCACGTCGACCGGGCCGGACGGATGGAGAAGCTGGTCACGGACCTGTACCGCCCGGCTGGCGTGCGCCTCGCCGGGCGCTATATCTATTTCCTCACCGGGGACGGGCTCAGCGAACCGCCGGGCACGCTCCAGCGCTACGACCTCGAGACGGGCGCCGTGCGCGTCCTGCTCACCGGGTTGAACGGGCCCAACGGCCTGCTGTTGCTGCGGGATGGCAGCTTGCTGTTCACCACGATCGGTCTCGGCGGATCGAACGGGATCTCCCGCTACTGGCCGGAGACGAGCGAATACGAGCGGGATTGGTCGGTGCTGCCGCCGGCCAACGGCCTCGCGCTGGCCGCCGACGGCGAATCGGTCTACGTCGACACCATGACGCTGCAGATCCTGCGCGTCCGGCTGGACGATCCGGCACGTCCCAGCGTGGTCTCCGGCCTCCCGGAGCTGGTATCTGTGCCCGACGATATGGAGGCCACCAGGGCAGGCACGTTGTTCGTAGCCGATCACGTGCTCGGTGCCGTCTATCAGGTGGACACGGCGACGGGCGCCACCTGCGCGATCATCACGGGCCTGATCAAACCCGCTCCGGTGCGGAACATACCGGACGGCGCCACGTCGGTGCGTATCGACCATGACGGCGACTCCTGGGCACTGTTCGTGACCAGCATGGACGGCGCCCTGCGCCGGTTGCGCCCGCCAGCCGGGATCGACCTGACCCCGGCGACTCCGGCCCGGGCCGGATAGATCCGAACGCGCTCCGGGACCAGGAGGTCGCCGAGTTGTACCCATCCGAGGAGGGAAAGTCGTGGTCGAAGCGGCACCCATGGTGGCGGCCACTCCGGAAGACGCCGACGAGATAGCGCGCCTACGCGATCGGCTGGCGCGGTGGATGGTCGACAACGGCATCGGGCAATGGGTGCCCGGCGAGTACGCGACAGCGGTCGTCGCCGAGGAAGCGGCCCGGGGCGAGTGGTTCGTGTGGCGCGACGCGTCCGGCGCGCTGATCAGTGCCGTTCGTCTCATCTGGCAGGACCCGGAGTTCTGGGGTGCGGACGACGACACCGCGGCCGGTTACATCCACGGTCTGATGGTCGCGCCGGAATACCGGGGCCGCGACCTCGGTCCCCGAATCCTACAGTTCTGCGCCGAACGCACGCTGGCGTGCGGCGTCACCCGGCAGCGCTTGGACACTGCGTCGGACAACGACGTGCTCCGGAAGTATTACGCCGCACAAGGTTTCGTCGAACTCCGGGAAACCACGCTGCCGCCCCGGTTCCACGGCACCACGCACGTCATGCTGATGGAGAAGGTTCTGGATGCGCGGGACGCGAGCTGAACGACGCGTCCGCTGCGCTGCTCGGGTCAGGCCGCCGTTCCCGACCGTCGTACCCGGCAGCGCACGGCTTTCAGCCCGATCACCCGCGTAAACGGTCGAGAACCTCGTTGTGCAGCAGGCCGTTGGTGGCGATGGCGTCGCCACCGTGCGGACCGGGTGCGCCGTCCAGCGAGGAGAAACGTCCGCCCGCTTCGCGGACGAGGATGTCCAGGGCGGCCAGGTCCCACAGGGAAACCTCCGGCTCGGTGGCGATATCGACGGCGCCTTCGGCCAGCAGGCAGTAATTGAAGAAATCGCCGTAGCCGCGGACCCGCCAGACATCGTCGGTCAGGGTGATGAACTGCTCGCGCAGGCCGCGGTCGCGCCAGCCGGACAGACTGGAGAACGCCAGGCTCGCCGAACCCAGCTCGCCGACGGCGGAGACCGAGATCGGCTCGGCTTCCCGCCCCTCGAAGCTCGACCACGCCCCCGCCCCGGCCGCTGCCCACCAGCGCCGTACCAGGGCGGGCGCGCTGACCACGCCCACGACCGGTTCGCCGTCTTCCAGCAGCGCGATCAGTGTCGCCCAGATGGGCACTCCGCGCACGAAGTTCTTGGTGCCATCGATCGGGTCGATGACCCACTGCCTCCCGCTGAATTCGACGGCGCCGCCGAATTCCTCACCCAGCACCGCGTCGTCCGGCCGCGCCTCGGACAGCACCTGCCGGAGCGCCTGCTCGACCGCGAGATCGGCGTCCGACACCGGCGTCAGATCCGGTTTCGCGTCGACCTTTAGGTCCAGCGCACCGAAACGAACTCGGGTGATCTCGTCGGCGGCATCGGCCAGTCGCAGGGCGAGTTCGAGGTCGGAGGAGTACACAGCCACGCTCCGCACCCTATCGGCCCGGCTGCTCACTGCCGTCAACCGTGCCGGAGTGCACAGGAACACAGCCGGGTGGGATCGGTCGCAGCGCCTTCCCCATCTGATACCGGCATGTTGGCGCACAGGCGTCGACGAAGGCCACAGGGCACTGGCGCGGTGCGTGCTCGGCCCACCCCCGCGTGGGTCCGCCGTGGCGACCCAGCCATGCGGGACGAGCGAGTCCGCACCGATCCCGAGCTCACCCCACCGGTTGCAGCGACCGTGCCGCGCTCAACGCGCTCGCCCACCAGTGCAGCTGGTCCAGCATCGCCGTCGCGGCTGCCGCGGGCTCCTCCGGCTCCCGCAGCTCGCCCTCGTCGTCGAAGAGCAGGTAGTAGCGCGGGAACGACACGTAGTTGCGCACGGTGTGCGCGTTGAGTTCGTTGAAGATCTGCCGCAGGTGCTCGATGGCGAGCAGGCCGCCGGAGGCGCCGCTGTAGCCGACGAAACCGATCGCCTTCGCATCCCACTGGGTGAAGTGCCAGTCGATGACGGCCTTCAACGACGCGGGGATGCTCCGGTTGTAGTCGGGCGTGACGATGACGAAGGCGTCGGCCGCCGTGAGCCTGCGCGTGAGGTCGGCCATCCCTTCTGGGCGCTGCGGGTCCGGGTCCATCGCCGGCGGCACCGCGGGCAGCTCCCATGGGATGTCCGCCTCGGCCAAGTCGATGACGTCCACCTCGAACGATCCGTGCCGCCGAGCCTGCTCGGTGAACCAGCTGGCCACGACCGGCCCGAAACGTCCCTCGCGAACGCTGCCGATGATCACCGCGAGCTTCAGTGGGGCGTTGGACATGCTGTTCCTCCTCCGATCACAAGAACGGCCCGGCCGGGCCGCCCACCCAATCTGCTGCCGGGCCCGCGACCGAGGGAGACCGCCGTAAGAGTGGTAGTGGCAGGGACACCCTGCGGGCGATGAACCTTGTTAGGTTCGACGAGTGAGCGACAACGAATTGGGGCTGTTCCTGCGTACCCGCCGTGAAGCGGTGACGCCGGCCCAAGTCGGCCTGCCCACCGGCGCGCGGCGGCGCACACCGGGATTGCGCCGCGCCGAGTTGGCCACCTTGGCCGGTGTGAGCGTGGAGTACGTCACGCGCCTCGAGCAGGGTCGCGACCGGCGTCCCTCGCCCCCGGTGCTTTCCGCGCTGGCGGACGCGTTGCGGTTGAGCCCCGCCGAACGCGTGCACCTGCACCGATTGACCAAGTCGGTGGACAGCGGCTTCACCTGCATGGGAGACGCGCAGCCGCTGCGCGAGGTGCGGCCGACGGTGCGCGCGATCCTGGACCGGCTCGAGCCGACGCCCGCGGTGGTGGTCAACCGCCTCACCGAGGTTCTCGCCCACACCGGCGCCTACCACCGGCTGATGGCGCCGACCGGACTCTTCGACGGGTCGGACACCCCGCCCAACCTGGCGCGTTTCGTCTTCTGCGCGCCCGGCGCCCGCGATGTCTACGCGGACTGGGAGCACGTCGCCGATGAGACGGTCGCCACGCTGAAACAGGGCCCGTTCCGCGCCGACGCGCACATCGCCGCGCTCGCCGATGAACTCACCGTCACCGTGGGCCCGGCGTTCGCCGATCGGGTCGACACCGTGCCGAGCTTGGCCGCCGCCACCGGCATCACCCGTCTCGTCCACCCCGAAGCCGGTTCCCTGCGCCTGGCCTACGAGTTCCTCGATCTCTCCGCCGACGACGACCAGCGGGTGATCGTCTATCTTCCGGCCGACGAGGCCACCGCCGCGGCCCTGGACACCCTCGCCGGACGCCGCCCGGGCGGACTGCGCGCGGTCTCGGGCTGAGCGGGCCGGAACCGAGGGCAACGGCAGCGCGGCAGGGCCGAGGGAGTGGGGTTCGACACACCGCCCGCCGCGCACGGGATCCGTCCGCCCGGCAAGACGACTGATCAGGCACGACCGACGTCCACCGCGCGCTCGGACGAGCACCTCCACCGCCGATTCCAAACACCAACTGCGCCAAGCGCGGTCGCCGTTTAGGGTAGAAGCCCATGAGGCGTCCGTCACAGCTCACCCGCGCCGCGCGGGTTGTCGAGCGAGCGCGCGACGTCCCGGCGATCCGTCCGCTGAGCCCGCGTCGGGCTCGAACCACCCGTGCAGGCGGCGTCCCCGGTCACACCGCGTGCACTCGTGTGCTGCGGCCGAAGAGGGGCGGCTAGGCTTGACGATCGTGCATCCTGACGTTTCCGCTGATCTCGCCGAACTCGACGCCACCCTCAAGACGGTCGAATCGGTCCTCGACATCGACGAGCTGCGCCGTCGTATCGACGAGCTCGAACATCAGGCCGCCGACCCCGACCTGTGGAACGACCAGGACCACGCCCAGCAGGTCACCAGTGAGCTGTCGCACGCCCAAGGCGAGCTGCGCCGGGTGGAGGAGCTGCGCCAGCGGCTCGACGATCTGCCGGTGCTCTACGAACTGGCCGAAGAGGAAGAGGGCGAGGCCAGGACCAACGCACTCGCCGAGGCCGACGCCGAGCGCGCCGCGCTGCACAGCGATGTGGAGGCGATGGAGGTCCGCACGCTGCTGTCGGGCGAGTACGACAAGCGCGACGCGCTGGTGAACATCCGCTCCGGCGCCGGTGGCGTGGACGCCGCCGACTGGGCCGAGATGCTCATGCGCATGTACATCCGCTGGGCCGATCGGCACAAGTACGGGGTGGAGGTCTACGACACCTCCTATGCCGAGGAGGCGGGTATCAAGAGCGCCACCTTCGCGGTGAAGACGCCCTACGCCTACGGCACGCTGTCGGTCGAGATGGGCACGCACCGGCTGGTGCGGATCAGCCCGTTCGACAACCAGGGCCGCCGCCAGACCTCCTTCGCCGAGGTCGAGGTGCTGCCCGTGGTGGAGACCACCGACCACATCGAGGTGCCGGAGACGGAGATCCGCGTCGACGTGTATCGCTCGTCGGGCCCGGGTGGCCAGAGCGTCAACACCACCGACTCCGCGGTCCGCATCACCCACCTGCCCACCGGCATCGTGGTCACCTGCCAGAACGAGAAATCCCAGCTGCAGAACAAGATCTCGGCCATGCGCGTGCTGCAGGCCAAGTTGCTGGAGCGCAAGCGGCAGGAAGAGCGCGCCGAGATGGACGCGCTGAAGACCAACGAGGGTGCGTCCTGGGGCAATCAGATGCGCTCCTACGTGCTGCACCCCTACCAGATGGTCAAGGACCTGCGGACGAACTACGAGGTCAACAACCCGTCGGCGGTGCTCGACGGCGACATCGACGGGTTCATCGAGTCGGGGATCCGCTGGCGGATGCGAGAGCAGGCGAGCTAGATGAATGTCGCGGGAGTCCAGGCGATCGCTTCCACCGGTTTCACCACGTGGCTACGCGGTTCGGGCCTGGAGATCGTGCTGCTCATCCTCGGCGCCATCCTGTTCAGCCGCTTCGCCACCTACGTGCGGGACCGGGTCACCCGCAGAATCGATGCCGGATTCCGCAGCAGCGACGCGCTGGTGCGCACCGAGGCGGCCAAGCATCGGCACGCACTGGCCCAGGTGATCACCTGGGTGGTGCTGACCATCGTCTACGTGCTGATCACCATGGAGGTGCTGCGGCGGCTCGGCTTCGCCGTCACCGGGTTGGTCGCGCCCGCCGCGGTGCTCGGCGCCGCGCTCGGTTTCGGCGCGCAGCGCATCGTGCAGGACATCCTCGCCGGTTTCTTCCTGATCACCGAGCGGCAGTACGGATTCGGCGACGTGGTCCGCATCGCGGTGACCGGAGCCGCGGAGCAGGCGGAAGGCACGGTCGAGGATGTCACGCTGCGGATCACCACGTTGCGCAACGCCGACGGTGAAGTGATCACGGTGCCCAACGGCCAGATCGTGAAGGTGACGAACCTGTCGAAGGATTGGGCGCGCGCCGCGATCGACGTGCCGGTGTCCGCCAGCGCCGACATCACCCGGGTCAACGAGATCCTGCACGAGGTGGGTGCGAAGGCGTACGAGGACGCTCGCCTGAAGCCGTTGCTGCTCGACGAGCCCACCGTCATGGGTGTGGAAGACCTCACCGTCGACCAGATGAACATCCGAATGGTTGCCCGGACTTTGCCGGGTAAACAGTTCGACGTCGGACGCGAGCTGCGGGTACGAGTCGCCGCGGCGCTGCGCCGGGAGGGAATCAGTGAGACCACGTAGATCCACGGCGATCCTGATGGCAACCTGGGTCGCCACGTTCGTGCTGTACGTATTCGTCAAACCGGATGAGACCACCACCGCTCCGACCACCTTGGTCAACGCTGTTCCTGCGGCGATCTTCACCGAACAACCGGAGCGCTGAACCCGGCCGCTCGCGCCGTTCGCACTGTCACCCGTGGTTGACAACGCAGGCCGCGCCCGGTTGCTGGTTACACTGGCTCCCCGTGATCACCATGCGGAACGTGACCAAGTCGTACAAGACCTCGACGCGACCCGCGCTGGACAACATCACCGTCGATGTGGGCAAGGGCGAGTTCGTCTTCATCATCGGACCGTCCGGCTCGGGCAAGTCGACCTTCATGCGTTTGCTGCTGAAGGAGGAGACGCCGACGGCGGGCGAGATCAGAGTGGCCGATTTCCGGGTCGACCGTTTACCCGGCCGCAAGGTGCCCAAGTTGCGCCAGCGGATCGGGTGCGTCTTCCAGGATTTCCGGCTGCTGCAACAGAAGACCGTGTACCAGAACGTCGCGTTCGCGCTGGAAGTCATCGGCAAGCGGCGCCAGGTCATCGATCGCACGGTTCCCGAGGTGCTCGACATGGTCGGCCTCGGCGGCAAGGCCGACCGGCTGCCGACCGAGCTCTCCGGTGGTGAACAGCAGCGCGTCGCGATCGCGCGGGCCTTCGTGAACCGGCCGCTGGTGCTGCTGGCCGACGAACCGACCGGCAACCTCGATCCCGACACCAGCGCCGACATCATGATGCTGCTGGAGCGGATCAACCGCATCGGCACCACGGTGGTGATGGCCACCCATGACAATCACATCGTCGACGCGATGCGCAGGCGGGTGGTCGAGCTGGACCACGGACGCCTGGTGCGGGACGAGGCGACGGGCGTGTACGGGGTGGGCCGGTAATGCGCGCGAGCTTCCTGTTCGGCGAGGTCTTCGCGGGCCTGCGCCGCAACGTCACGATGACCATCGCGATGATCCTGACCACCGCGGTCTCGCTCACCATGCTCGGCGGCGGTCTGCTGGCGGTACGCATCGCGGACAAGACCGAGCAGTACTTCCTGGACCGGCTCGAGGTGCGGCTGTACCTGACCGAGGACGTGTCGGCCAACGACCCGGACTGTTCCCAGGACCCGTGCCGGTCGCTCATGGCCGACCTGAAGGCGACCGGCGGCGTCGAGTCGGTCCAGTTCCTCAACCGCGAGGAAGCGGTCCGCGAAGCCAAGGAGAAGACCTTCAAGGACCAGCCCGAGCTGGCCAAATACGTCAGCGAGACGCCGCTGCCCGCGTCGCTGCGGGTCAAGATGGAGGACGCGGAGCTCTATCCGACGATCTACGAGAAGTTCTACGACCGCCCAGGCGTCGGCATGGTGCGCAACGACAAGGACATCGTGGACCGGCTGGTCAGCCTGTTCGACGGGTTGCGCAACGCCGCGTTCGGCCTGGCCGTGCTGCAAGCGCTGGCCGCGGTGATGCTGATCGCGAACATGGTGCAGATCGCCGCGTTCACCCGCCGCACCGAGGTCGGCATCATGCGACTGGTCGGCGCGACCCGCTGGTACACCCAGCTGCCGTTCCTGCTCGAGGCCGTGGTTGCCGCGCTGGCCGGCTCCCTGCTCGCGATGCTCGGCCTGCTCATCGCCCGCCCACTCGTGATCGACCGCGCCCTCGGCGACCTGTTCGCCAGCAAGGTCTTCCCGCGCATCACCGGCGACGACATCGCGATGACCGCGCTCGTCATCGCTCCGACCGGTATCGTCTTCGCGGCCATCACCGCCTACGCGACGCTGCGGTACTACGTGCGCGAGTGATCGTCCGGGCCGGTGTACGCCTGTGCCACCGGCCCGGACGGACCACTGCCGAGCCCGGTACCGATGACGATCGCGGGCGGCGCCGCACCGCGACGAGTCCCCATACGCGGCGTCGGTCGAGCGGATCTCTACAGCACGAGATCGGTGAGCTGATCCCAATCGAGGTGGATACGGATCGGCAGGTCGACGGCGAACGCCGTTTGCGGCTTCAGGACGCGGGCGAGCCGGTAGTGGCCGACGCTGTGGTCGAGGCCGTAGGTCTCGATGGCGGTCACCTCGGTGTCCGAAACGCTGACCAGCCAGTACCAGGGGATTCCGGCAGCGGCGTATTCGCCCATCTTCTCGAGTCGGTCGGTCTTCACATGACTGGGCGAGATGATCTCGACGGCGATCTTCAGATGGCGTGCGGGCATCGGTCGCACATCCGCTGGCACGCACTCGAACAGTGCGATGTCGGGACGCCGAATAGTCGCTCGGGGGACCTCCCAGAGCACCACGTCGAAGTCGTGGTTGGCATCGAGACATGCCGACGGATCTTCGGCCATATATTCACGAGCCGCCGATTCCAGCATGGCCAGTAGCCGGTGGCCGGCTTTCTGATGTGCCCTGCTCGGCGATTCGCAACGGACCGCATCTCCGTTCACCACTTCTACCAAGCGGCAGTACTCTTCGGGAAGCTCGCGCCAGATGTCGACCGTGATCGACTCCGGCTGCACGTTGTCCGGCCGGGCCCAGTCGAAGATCCCTGACATGCGTCGGATTGTAATCACGGCACCAGCGTCGGCCGCCTCCGTAGACATCCCCTGTCCTTACCCGGCGTGGGTTCGCCGCTACCGATCGCACCAGCGCCATGCTCGGCACTTCCTCCGAGGGATCGGGCCATACAGCCCGCAAGCCTCAGGCGAAGGATCTGCAGCGGTCGGCTCGGTAACGAATCTGCATCGATCATCGCGATCGCCTTGGATTGGAGGCGAACATGCAGCGGCGGATTCGGCTATCCGGCCGGGAACGCCCCTTTGCCTACCGTAAGCGCAGCTCATCGCGCCGCACGGGGATAGAACGACGTGACCGGAGGCGACGACCGACCCCTTGGACGCAACTTCGGGCACTTGTCCAGCAAGGGGCAGATTCCCCGCGTATGCTGCACCTCGACGCACTTCTTACTCAGCAGTAAGATAGCCTTACTCTGGAGTAAGATAGCTGGGTAAGACCGCACCGAACCCATCCGAGAAAACAGGTGATGATGAGCACTCGAGACAGCGCAACGAAGCGACGTCCAGACACGTCCGCGGTCGGCCTGAACCAACCCAAGCGGGATTGGATGGGCGCGGCGATGCGGGTCATGACGAGCATTACCGGGTCGGAACTGGCCGAGAAATACAACCTGCGCAAGCCGATCGAGCGCGTCACCTACGAGGGCACCAAGACCGGCTTCCGCACGCTCGGCGCGGCGACCCGCGCGTTCGCCAAGGTCGCGGGCGGCGGCGCGCCGAAGCGCCTGGCCACCAACGAGGCGAAGAACAAGGACTTCTTCGACCTGACGCCGACCGATGAGCAGCAGATGATCGTCGAGACGGTGAAGGAATTCGCCGCCGAGATCCTGCGCCCGGCCGCCCACGAGGCCGACAACGCCGCCAAAGCGCCGCGCGACCTGCTCGAACGCGCC
>NZ_BAFR01000152.1 GCF_000308435.1 Nocardia araoensis NBRC 100135
ATTGATCATGAGCACCTTGTTGCATCTGGATGCCAGCGCCCGGCGGCAGTCGATCAGCCGGGAGTTGAGCGCCGCTTTCGCGAACGCGTGGCGCGCACGGCATCCGGACGGCGGCTATCACTACCGCGACCTCGCCGCGGAGCCGGTGCCGTTCATCGGGGAGGCGTGGACCGAGTTATGCGACGCCGTGCTCGCCCAGCCGGTTACGGACCTCGGGCGGCTCGGCGATTTGGCGCGCACGCCGGAGCAGGTGGCCGCGTGGAAGATTGTCGAGCCGCTGCTGGCCGAGCTGCTCGCGGCGGACGTGATCCTGATCGGCACCCCGATGTACAACTACTCGATCCCGGCTTCGCTCAAAGCCTGGCTGGACCAGGTGACCTTTCCGCGCATGTCGCTGGGACACCGAAGGTTCGTCGTGACCAGCGCACGCGGCGGCGCCTACTCGGCCGGCGCTCCCAAATCGGTCTACGACTATCAAGAGCGCTTCCTGCGCGACTTCTTCACGGGCCATTTCGCGATCTCCGACACCGTTTTCGTGCACGCGGAACTGGCCAATTCCCGCCAAGATCCGGCACTGGCGCACCTGCGCGCCGAGCACGACATCTCCTATGCCCACGCGTTGGCCGCCGCGAGCGCTCTGGCCGGGGAGTACTGAGATGAGCTGGGTGGTCCTCGCTCTCGCCGGACTGGTGGAGATCGTCTGGTCGCAGAGCATCAAACCGACCGAGAACTTCACCAGGCTCGTCCCGACTCTGATCTGCTTCGTTCTCGGCGCCACCGCCGTGTACCTGCTGTCTCGCGCCATGCAGACATTGCCGGTGGGCACCGCCTACGCCGTGTTCACCGGCATCGGCGCTCTCGGCGCCATCACGCTCGGCATCGTCGTCCACAAGGACCCGGTCGGCGTGGGCCGCTTTCTGGCGCTCGCGTTGATCCTGGGTGGGATCGTGCTGGCGAGGATTACGAATCCGGAATAGGGCACCGCACGGATCAGCTTGTCGCACCGACGGTTTACCGCCGCGGTACGGGTGCGCGGTGCGGAGGCGAACCCGATCGGCGAACCGGTGGGTCGAGGCGCGTCGGCCGGGGTAGGTTCGTGCTGAATCGTCAAACGATCATCGGCGAAAGGACCGTGATGCCCACACGTACCGCGCGTACCGCCTGGACCGGCACCC
>NZ_BAFR01000151.1 GCF_000308435.1 Nocardia araoensis NBRC 100135
CTCGATCCTGTCGAGCTGGCGCACGGTGTTCTGGTCGACCGTGCTGACCCAGATATAGTCGACCCGCATGACCGCGATCGTGTGGAGGGCGGAGTTGAGTTCCCAGTCACGGTAGTGAGACAGCCGATGCCGCGGCGCCTCTGGGCGTGTCCGCGACACCCTCGGCTCCCCTCCTGGTCAGGTGTTTCAGATCTTCCGAACCTCTGCAGGATCCTGGTAATGCCGTTGCCCTCACTCGCGCCTCGCCACTGCGGCTGGCGCGGGCCGTGGTGAGGCGGTCGGCGAGTTCGTCCGCATCGGGTGTCCAGGTGGGGCGGCGGGACGTCGATGTCGTCGAGTCGGCGGTGGGTGCCGTCCATGCTGGGTGTCAGATACCGCTGCAGGGCGCGGCGGTCCTCGTGGCCGGACAGGTTCATCAGGTCGGTATCGGTGTCGACGTCCTCCGCGGCGTGGGCGAGCCGCGAGTGACTCAGGTCGTGCCGATTCCATCCGCGGGTGGCGGCGCCCAGGTGTCGCTCGGCGGTGCGGCAGCGAAAGGTATTTGCGCTCCGCGGGGAAACCAGCCAGCGCAAAATCGATCGGTGTGTTCGGCGACTTCGTCGAGCTCGCTGGGTTCGTCGGGTGAGGTGCATCAGCTCAGGCGATATCCGGTCATAGGTATCGCGCTACGCCTGATCGCGGGCACTGCACGGCCCGGCGGACAACCGTGTCCGGGCAGAGCCGGATCACGTTGGCGGACAGCGATACTCGCACCCCAGCCGGAACAGCAGCGTCGGCGAATCATGCTCCATCGCTGGCGCCAGCGGGAACTCGTCCAGCTCCTTCAGCTCCATCGCGCTCGCCGGCCGCCACCCCAGATACTGCGCCGCCAACCGCAGATGTTCGGTTCGAGTCTGCGTCCGCTTGCCGTACGCACGAATCACCCACGCATCAACTTCCAGCTGACCCGCGAGCCGAGTCATCGGGTGTGCGATCCCGGATGTGCGGAGATGTTGAGATCGTCATAAAGGGTTTCTCCTCTTTTGAATCGCTCATTAATTTGGGCGCTTATGCGCGGCGACAACGCAGGCAGGCTCTTCGTGTCAGTTGCCGAGTGCGTCGGCGATGGTCGGCCAGGATCGGGCCAGTTCCTCGGCCCAGTACGGCCAAGAGTGGGTGCCGGTAGGCCGTAGGTTCACTGTCGCGGGGATCTGTGCTCGCGCCAGCTGGTCGCTGAGGGCTACCGCGCAGGCGTACGCGCCCGCTTCCAGTACTCCGCCGACAGTGATGGTATCGGCGAGGTCGGCCTGCTCCGGGGTGTCATGTTCGCCTGGGACGCCGTTACCGCTGGACAGGTAGATCGCGGTCCCGCGCAACGCTTCGGCATGGGACGTGACGTCGTGAGCGAGCCAGTCCGGGTCCGTCGGTGGTCCGAACATGTTGTCTGGGTTGCCGCCGTAGGTTTCCACGATGGCGCGAGCCTGCGCCTGACCGGGACCGGAAGCCACGGTATAGCAGCCACTGTGCGCGGCCACTGCCCGGTACATGCCGGGGGTGCGGACGGTGAGCATCATCGCCGCCTCGCCGCCCATCGACACCCCTTCGATGGCGTTGCGGCCATTGCCGTCGAAGCGTGCGTCGACCAAGGGCGGCAACTCGCGCGTAAGGAAGGTCTCCCACTTGCTGGTGCCCAGCACCGGGTCGCGGCGTTGCCAGTCGGTGTAAAGGTTCGCTGGTCCTCCGGTTGGCAAGACCACGTTGACGTTCTTGTCGGCGAAGAACTCCACCGCATGCCCGTGCTCGGTCCAACTGCTCTCGTCTTCTGGGGCACCACGCCCGTCGAGCAGATACAGCGTCGGATGCGGCCCACCACGATCAGCAGGCAGCAGAACCTGTACCTGCACGTTCCGATTCATCGCCGGTGACTGGACGAACACCCGCAGCCACCGGTCGGTGATCGGCTCGATGCCGGTGATGACCGGCCGGGAAGCGTCACCGGCGTCCTCAGCAGGAGCGTGGTATCCGCCGGCCGGGCCCAGATCAGGACCAGAGGTCGGCGGTGCTGCCGCAGCCACCCCAGCCACCAGCATCCATACCAACGCCACCGAGGCGACCTCGCCAACAACCCTCCACGCCCGGACGCGCCGCCACGGGACTTTGGTGTTTTCCTCCGATCGATTCCGTTTACTCCCCGACTTGTTACCGACGGCCCGCTCGACGACATTTCCGGGATCGCTAGACATGCACATAAGTAGAAACCACGAGTCACGATTTGCCAAATATGAGAATGAACCGGTGTCAAAGTGTGAACCCTCTACCTACCCGCGCGATCGAACACCCGTGCTAGCTCAATCAAATCGCGAACCGTAACTTGACGTTCGTATCGGAAATGATTCTTGACAAGGAGTTGGAGCGGCGCAAACATGCACTTTTCGACTTGCTCGAACTATGCGCTCGGATGGAATCATCCTCCCCAGTGCGGTAGCTGCTGCAATTGCGCGCCTCGGGGTGCGGGCTGTAAGTGTCTGGCAGGTTTCGGCTGCGGCTACTCGCGCATTCGGCAAGGTTTCTTGCGGCGGCCGAAACGGTTGACTGACAACGAGTCCAAGTAGTAGAAGATTTTTCGATCTGGCCCCGAGCTATGATCAGTAGATGGTAGACGCGCCCAGCCACGAACTGTCGAGGCCAGTACTACTCCGAATCGCGGACTCTGCTATCGCTCGTGTGAGTGCCTAGAAGAGCTTCAAGCATCTGATGCGAACGGACAGAGACTAAATGATCCGACCGACACCCAGGTGCACGACCTCTTCGCGTGCCTGAACGCACGCTGGCCGTTCGCGATCGTGGAAGGCTCGATCGCGAGCCGGCGGGCCAGTTCTACTTCCAATGGCCGGGAGTGGATGCCGGTGGGCTGCGGGTTCACCGTCGTGGGGATCTGCAGTCGCGCTAGCTCGTCCTTGAGGGTCGCCGCACAGACGTGCTCGCCCGCTCCCAGCCCTCCGCCGGGTACTCACGTCGGCGTGTGGCTGGCTCCGTCGCCACCACGAACAGCTGCCCGGACCATTTGACCACCGCGGGGCACGCGCTCGACTGACACGGGAACGATCCCATCATCAGGTATGGCCAAACGACCTCTCCGGCCCACATCGCCCGCCATGCACGCTTTTCTCACCCTAGGCGACGAGGGGACGAGGGCAGCGGCCGCGACCTGGCCGGGATAGCCCGCGCGCGTTATCAGGCGTGCAACGGCGTCGGCCACCTGTCCGGGCTGCTCAAGAATCACCGAGTGCCCGGCGCCCTCGACTATCACGAGGTCGGAATACTGGACGGCCGCGGCCATCGCGACCGAATGTGACGGCGGCGTCAGCAGGTCGCGGCAGCCGCACAGCACCAGCGTGGGGATTTGCGAGAGAACCGCGAGCGCGTCGGTGCGGTCGTAGACCAAGAATTCGCTCAGGAAACTCGCCATCGTGATGATCGGCGTCTCGTTGCGCATCGCGTTGGCCAGCGCCAGCACCCGCGGACTGACCTTGCGATCGCCGAACTCGGCGGCACGGATGACGGGGGCGAAGAGTTTGCAGGCCACAGGTTTCGCGTGGTGCATCAGGCCCGGGGCGCGGCACACGGCCACCTGGAATGCGGAAACGACGGGGTTACGTAGGAGCTGGCCGAGGCCGGCGTCGGCGAGCCCGCTCGCGGCGCTCGCCAGGAGCGCGACGCCCACGATGCGAGTGCCGATCTCGTGCGGGTGCTGTGCGACGTAGGTCAGCACGGTCATGCCGCCCATCGAGTGGCCGACGAGGACGACCGGTCCGGTGGGGGCGACCGCGTCGAGAACGTCGCGCAGGTCGCGGCCGAGCTGGGCGAGGTTGTAGGTCTTACGGGACGCCGCGGCGGAGTCGCCGTGTCCGCGGTGGTCGTAGCAGACCACCCGGGCGTCCGGGTATCGGCGCAGCAGCGCGTCGCGGACGTAGGTCCAGGACTCACTGCGCAGGCAATGGCCGTGCAGGAGGACGACGGTGAGGTCGGCATCGCGCGGACCGTACTCGCGAACCGCGAGAGCGACGCCGTCTCCGGTCGAGACCGTGACAAGCCGTTGCGTCACGGTGGGGATGGTGGTGCGGATCGACATGAGCGGCTCCAGTTTGCCGGCGGGGACGTGTTGGACTTCCCGCCTTGTTCGCCACCGGCAACAGGCAGCGAGAGTCGGGGGTCCGGAGCCGATCACCACTAGTGGCCATCAGAATGGTTTTCTGCGTGGTGGTGGTGCGGAGTCCACCCGCGGGGGCGAGTCCCTAGTCGGTGTCCCCGGCGCCATTGTCGAGGGCGGTTCAGGGCGGTTGAGGTGACGGCGTTGTCACCGATGTTCTGCACGGTGCACGACAACTACCCTCATTGGATAGGTACC
>NZ_BAFR01000150.1 GCF_000308435.1 Nocardia araoensis NBRC 100135
CCTTTCAGTGGGTTTTCGTTGCTTGTTCGCTTCCCGCGTCGGTCGTGGCGGACGTCAGCAAGTAGGCGATCGTGCGGGCCGTTGGACGGGATTCCAGATGCAGTCGGCCGACGTTCACCTCGGGAGCGGCCAAGATGGTCAGCGAGGCCCAGCCGGCCGCGTAGATGACCACATGACCGCCGGTGCCGTGCACCACCACCTCACTGAACCCGCCGCCGTGCGCGGTGGCGGCCAGCCGGTGGGACAACGACAGCTGGGAGGCGGCCATGGCGGCCATCCCGTTGGGCTCGATCTCGGGGGGCAGATCGTGGGCGATGAGCAGACCATCGTTGGATGCCACCAACGCGCCGGTCAGCCGCGGGACACGATCGCGAAGTGCCTGTAGCTCCGTGAGCACCGCCGCGTTCGGTTCGGGTCCGGACATCGCCACCTTGGTAAACCTTCCCATGAAATCGCCGAGCAGTTTCTTCCGCGCGGTCACGCGAGCTCCTCCAAAGCCGCTTGCAGGCGGACGAGCAGGTCCGGGTCGGGCGGCTCCAACCGGTCGGCGACCGGGGCCGGTAGCGCCGAGTGCCTGCCACGACGCCGGGGAAGTCGGCCCGCCTCGACGATCACCGGCGCGACCGCAACGGGCTCGGTGCACACCGGCTCGGCGGCGACCGGTCCCGCCGTCGGCGGAACCGACGTCGCGGAGGGCGGCGCGATCAGGCCCGCCGCGGTCAGTTCCCGCACCGCCACCAGACAGCCGTAGGTGGTGCGGCCCAGTTCGCGGCCGATTCCCGCGACGCTGCGCCTGCCATCCGCGGCGGCCAGCACCTCGGCCTGTCCTCCGGTGAGCACCAACCGCCGTCGCCGCACCCGGCGGACCGGCACGACGGCGACGCGATCGACCAGGTCGGCAGGCCACGGCCCGGACTCGGGATCACCGCGTCGCGCGCATTCCCGCACCAGAGCACGGGGCGCGATGTGGCAGACCGGGGCAAGCCAGTGCGGTGGGGACGGCCGAAACTCCGGGACGGCGGGCGAGGCCAGCAAGAAGTAGGCGGCATCGAAAACCGACAGCATCGCGAGGGTTTCCAACCGTGGCCGTCCCAGCACACGGCCCGGCTCCCCCGCATCGGCGCGCCGCCAGTCCTCGGCGGTCGCCACGCCCGCTTCGACGACCAGCCGGTCCAGCCCGGTGGTGCGGCGGCAGTCGGCGGAAACTATCGCGCCTTCGGCGAGATGGAACGCGCCGTCGCCCGCGTGCAGCACCCCCGTACGTCCTTCCTGTTCCAGCCGCCGTAATTCGACCGCGAGTTCAGGGCTCATGAACGTCCTCGGCCGATTCGTCGAGAATTCGGTGCAGTTGGTATCGCGCAATCGCGAGATTTCCGGCGTCCGCATCGAACAGCACGTGTACGAAAATCCGGCCGTCGAAATCGCCGTTCACCAGGTTCAGCAGGTGATATCCGCGGGTGCCGCAGACGATGATCTCGGTGACGTCGTCGCCGTCGGTCGACAATGCCGGACAGGCGAGCACCGTGCGCACCACATCCGTTGTGGCAGCGGCATCTTCGTGCTCGTCCACCAGGTCGTGCCTGCCGTCCGCGGCGATCGCCAGACCGCTCGCGCCATCCACCAGCGTCACGCTGCGCGCACCGGGAATATCCATGATGCGTTTCAGACAGCCGTCGATTCCGATCACACGCGCCACCACTTGTCATGGGAGGGGTTTACGGGTTCCAGACGCTACACACGGGCACCGCGCGATGTACAGCAAATCGGTGAGAAATTTCCGGTAAAAACCATCGTCCCTGGAAAGGGAGAATAAATACCTTTCGGTATTCAAAACCTATCGGTATTCAATACCCTTCGGTTTTTCGTTCCGAACGCCGATTCGGCCACAATAAATCCTCGATACGGCCGCTCCACTGCCTCCGTGCCACATTCACGACACGCCTGCCGACCGCGCGTGCACGAACGTGTACCGCCGGTGCGGGCACGGCTGCGCGAGTCTTGTCGCTGTGCGCGGCGCACGACGGCAGGGCCGGTAGTGATCTCGCAGCAATCGCAGCATCGACGATTTCGCGCGCAAGCCGACCGACCTCGCGGTCCGGCGCATCGACGCCCGCCCGACCAACCGCGACTTCAGCGCCTGCCGCGCAAATAGTCGCTGACCACCGCGGCGCCCAAGCCGTCCAGATCGGGCGCAACCACGCGGCCGCCGCTGCGGCGGGCCACCAGGTCGACGAAAGCGGCCAGGCGCGGGTCCTCGCCGAGCATGAACACCGTCACCGACGCGCCCAGCTTGGCCAAGGCGTCGACCTGCGCCATCGTCACGGCCAGCGTGCGTTGCGCGGGTGGCCAATTGAAGTAGGTCTCCCCGTCCGGCTCCAGGTGGGCGGTCGGCTCACCATCGGTGACGACGAGCACGACCGGTACCGCGTCCGGGTGCCTGCGCAGGTGCGCCGCGGCCAGCAGCAGTGCGTGGTGCAGGTTGGTGCCCTGCTCCCAAACCCCTTCCAGCGCGGTGAGTTCGCCGATGTCGACGGTCGTCGCGTGCCTGCCGAAGGTGATCACACTCAGCGCGTCGGACCGGAACCGGGTGCCGATCAGATGGTGCAACGCGAGCGCGGTGCGCTTCATCGGCACCCATCGACCGTCCTGCACCATCGACCAGGACGTGTCGACACACAACGCGACCGCAGCCCTGGAGCGCTGCTCGGTCTCCATGATCTCGACATCCGAAACATCCAGTCGCACTTGCCGATTGCCCGTCGACGCCGACCGCAGCACGGCATTGCGCACGGTCCGCGACACGTCCCACGGCTCGGTGTCGCCGAAGCGCCAGGCCCGGGAGCCCCCGGTCGGCTCACCCGCGGCACCGGACAGGGCCGTGTCCCGTTCGCCGCGCCGAGAGCGCAAGCGCCCGACGACATCACGCAGCGCCGCCTCGCCGAGCCGCCGCAGAGCCTTGGGCGTCAACCGGAGCGAGCCGTCCTGCGCCCGCTCGAAGATGCCCTGCCCGCGCAATTCGCGTTCCAGTTCGGCCAGCCGCGCGGCGTCCACGCTCGCGTCCGCGCCGAGATGACGTTCCAGCGCGTCCAGATCGATGTCCTCCAGCCGGGCCCCCGCGTAGGACTGGCCGAGTTGCTCTGCGAGCGCGTCGAGTTCGGCCAGGTCCTGCAGCGCCTGCGCGCCCGCGCCGAGGCCGAGCGGATCCTCGCCGCGGAACCGCCGCGCGGAATTCCAGTCCTCGCCGGGACGCAGCGCTCGCAGATGCGCGTCCAGCGCGGCGACCTGCTGGGCGATCGCCGGATCGCCGAATGCCTGGCCGATCAGCTCGGACAGCTCCGCCCGCTGCTGCTCGGACATCGAATTCATCATGCGCTGTGCGGCGGCGGCGCGGGCCGCGAGCGCGTCGATCAATTCCTCGGTGTCGCGCGGGTTCTCGGGGAAGAACTCGCCGTGCTCGGCCATGAAATCGGCGAACCGCTGCTCGGTGTTCTCGCCCCTGGCGTGCGCGGCGAGCAGATCGTTCAGGTCGGACATCATCCGCCTGACCCGCTCCACGTCCTCCGGAGTGGTGTTCCGCAAAGCCTGTTTCATGCCCTGGAAGCGCGATTCCAGCAGCTCGCGGCCGAGCAGGTCGCGAATCTTCTGGTAGTTCTCCCTGCCGGTCTCCGATCGCCAGGCGTAGTCGGCGAGTTCGGTGACGGCGGCGGCCGTGCTCGACGGCAGGGCGTCCAGCTGCGCTTCGGCGAACCTGGCGTCGTCGGAGGGGTCGGGGAACAGCGCGCCGCGCTCGGCTTCCAGCGCCGCTTCCAGCAATTCCCGGACCTGCTGCAACGTACCGTCCAGCCGGTGGCTGCGAGCGATCTCCGCGCGGCGCTGCCACAACCGGCGGGTCAGCTCCTCCAGCCCAGGCATGGTGCGGGTGCCGCGCCGCAACAGCTCTTGCAGGGCGTTGCGGGGCGAGCTGCCCTCCATCACGTCGCGACCGATCCGGTCCAGCGCCTCCCGCAGGTCGAGCGGGGGCGCTAGGGGATCGGGCCCCTCGTGGTACGGGCCGTAGGAGTAGCGATCGGGAATCGTCACGACGCGTCGCCGATCATCGGCCGTACACCGCCAGACCGTCGTCGGAGTCCTTCGCGATCTGACGGGCCAGGAACAGCGCCTCCAGCGCGAACTCGACGGCCGAGGCGATCCGGGGCGGCGGATCGGCCGCGTCGACGCCGAGCCGGGCGGCGACTTCGTGCAGCACGGGCAATTCGGGCAGCGCCGAGAGAACTTCCTGGCCCGGCACGCGTTCCCCGGTGGTGACCAGGTGCCCGTCGCCGACCGCATCGGCCAGCGGCCGCAGGTTCAGTCCGCCGAGCAACGCCCGTGCGGTCTCGGAGAACGAGCGACGCAGCAGATGGGTGAGATGTTCCTGCTCACGCCCCTCCTCGCCGGACTCGAACTCCAGCTTGCCGCGCAACACCGCGGGGACGGATTCCAGGTCGACCGGACGCGCCACGGCCGGACTCTCCCCCGTCACCGCGGACCGGCGCAACGCCGCCGCTGCCACCGTCTCGGCCGCGGCCACGGCGAAGCGCGCGGAGACGCCGGACCGCTGGTCGATCGCGGACGACTCGCGCAGCTGCCGCACGAATCGGGCGAGCACCTCGATCAGCGGATCGCCCACCTCGGCCACCAGCTCGGCCTCCTGGCGCACCAGCGCCACCTCCGCCGCGACGCTGAGCGGGTAGTGGGTGCGGATCTCCGCGCCGAACCGGTCTTTCAGCGGCGTGATGATCCGGCCGCGGTTCGTGTAGTCCTCCGGGTTCGCGGTGGCGACGAGCAGCACGTCCAGCGGCAGCCGCAAGGTGTAGCCGCGGACCTGGATGTCGCGTTCCTCCATGACGTTCAGCAGCGCGACCTGGATACGTTCGGCGAGGTCGGGCAACTCGTTGATCGCCACGATGCCGCGATGCGCGCGCGGAACGAGTCCGAAGTGGATGGTCTCGGGGTCACCGAGGCTGCGACCCTCGGCCACCTTCACCGGATCGACGTCGCCGATCAGGTCACCGACGGAGGTGTCCGGCGTGGCGAGCTTCTCGGCGTACCGCTCCGAGCGATGCCGCCACGCGACGGGCAGATCGTCGCCGAGTTCGGCGGCCAGCCTGCGACCGGCCGGGCTGATCGGGTCGAGCGGATGTTCGCCGAGTTCGGCGCCCGCGATCACGGGCGTCCATTCGTCCAGCAGGCCGACCAGGGTTCGCAGCAGCCGGGTCTTGCCCTGGCCGCGCTCGCCGAGCAGCACGACGTCGTGTCCCGCCAGCAGGGCGCGTTCCAGCTGGGGCACGACGGTCCGGTCGAACCCCACGATGCCGGGCCACGGGTCGCCGCCGGAACTCAGCAGCGCCAAGAGGTTCTCGCGGATCTCGGTCTTCACGCCACGCGGCAGGTAGCCGGCCGAACGTAGTTCGCCCGCTGTGGTGGGCAGGTGTTCGGGAACTTTCACGAATTCGACGCTACGTCCATTCCGCCATCGGGTCGACCGAAAGAAATCGGGTGAGCGTTAGGTTGCTAGCATGCTAGCATCGACGAGTGGGTGACGAGGAAGTGAAGCAGTTCAACGTGTACTTGCCGATCAGCCTGATCAAGCAGGTGAAATTCCGCGCCGTCGAGTCGGGCACGTCCCTGTCCGCGCTGGTCGCGGATGCGTTGCGGGCCTATCTCGACGACACCCCGAACAGCTGAAGCGACCGAAGGAGAGCGATATGGCGACGAAGGGCATCGAGGGCGTGCACGTGGAGACGCACAACTGGGGCAAGACGGCGAGATTCTTCCTGGCCCTCGGCTACGAGCCGGAATTCACCACCGACCACAACTCCGGACTGTTCCGCAACGGCGACGGGCCCTATGTCTTCATCGCGGAGATTCCGCGCCATCAGACGCCCCGCACCCAACTGGTCCTGACCGTCACCGACGCCGACGCGTTCCAGCCGAACGCCGATATCGACGTGGTCGCGCCGTTCGAGGCAACCCATTACGGCACAAAGGAAATGACCGTGCGCGATCCCGACGGGCGCACCTGGAGCCTGCAGGCTCAGAGCTGAGCACACGCCACGCCGAGGCCCCGCGACCGATACGCCGCGCCTCGATGCGCGTTCACACTCCGGCACGCCGTTCCGGGTCACCGTGTCACGCGGCGATTCCGGGCTGACCGTCTCCGACGTGCTGTTCGTGGCATGAACGGTCAGGCCCGGCGGACGCGCCGGGAGCGGGCCGACCAGTGCACGAACCCGCCACGGCAGTTGGGCCGAACAGCGTTGTCGCCGAAGCGATTACCCGACGGCCCGCTCAGTCATCGGGTGCTGAGCTGAGGTTCGCTGGACGCGTGCGGTGCGCTCGCGGCGGCGGTGCCGTCCGATTCACGCGTGATCGGAGCGGGATTCACGGCACCGGCCGCCGTGACCTGTTCCATCCGCGGCGAGTGATCGTCGCCATCGACGCCTGGGGTGTAGTGCTGGGCCATGCCCGCACCGATGGCTTCCAGGGCACGACCATTCGAATCAGGGTGCGTCTGGGCCGCTTCGGGGCGAGCGACGTGCTCGATCACCACCTCCGCCGCGCCACGTGGCGTCGACTCAGCCGCCTCCGTGCGCGCGAACTGCTCGGTGACCACCTCCGCGACGCCGGGATGCGTCGGCTCGGGGTGCGCCCCGACCGCCTCCGAGTGCGCGAACTGCTCGGTGACCACTTCCGCCCCGGCATGAGCCGTCGGCTCCTCCTCGGCGATTCGGACCCGCGCACCATGCTCGTCGGCCGCCTCCGCGAATCCGGGAACATCCGGCTCGGACCC
>NZ_BAFR01000149.1 GCF_000308435.1 Nocardia araoensis NBRC 100135
CGAGCGCGACGGCACCGCGCCCGCGCTGGAGCAGCTCATGGATGCCGACCGGCGCGCGGGCTTCGACGTGACCGCGGCGCCGCTGCTGCGAATGACACTGGTACGCACCGCTCCTGAGCGCTATCGGCTGGTGTGGAGCATGCATCACATCCTGATCGACGGTTGGTCGACGCCACTGCTGATCCGGGAACTGCTGACCCTCTACGCCTGCGGCGACGACGCCACGGCGCCTGCTCCGGGCCGTCCCTACCGTGACTATCTGAAGTGGCTGAACGCCCAGGATCAGAACGCGGCGGAAACCGCGTGGGCGCGGGCACTCGAGGGCCTGTCCGAGCCGACTCTGCTGGCGGTCTCGGACCGGGGCCGCCCGCACACCGGCGCCGCCGGCGAAGTACAGGTTCAATTGAGCGAACACCGCACTTCGGCACTGGTGGCCGCGGCCCACCAGCAGGAGGTCACCCTCAACACCCTGGTTCAGGCCGCCTGGGGGATCGTGCTCGCCAACGCGACCGGCCGTGAGGACGTGGTGTTCGGCACCACCGTCTCCGGGCGCCCGCCACAGCTCTCCGGCGTCGAATCGATGATCGGGCTGTTCATCAACACGGTGCCGGTGCGGGTCCGGCTGGACCACCGGGAGACCCTCGCCCAACTGGTACGGCGAATCCGGACCGAACAAGCCGAGCTGCTCGACCATCACCACCTCGGGCTCGCCCAGATCCAGCAGATCGCAGGCCCGGGCGCGATGTTCGACACCGTGGCGGCCTTCGAGTCCTACCCGATCGACTGGGCCGGGTTGTCCGAAGACACCGACATCGCGGGAATGCGCGTCCTTGGCGTGCACGGACGCGACGCCGCGCATTATCCGCTCGGCCTGATCGTGCACCACGACACCCGCTTGCATCTGGCCTTCAAGTACCTGCCCGACCTGCTGACCCGAGACCAGATCGACGCCATCGCCGACCGGGTGCTGCGCGTGCTCGACACCGTCGCCGACCACATCGACCTGCCCCTCACCCGGCTGCCGTTGCTGTCGCAGGCCGAGCAAGCCGCGCTGGTGCCCGTTCGCGGGCGGCGCGGTGCGGTGATGTCGGTGTTGCCGCGGGTGCTGACCGCCGCGATGCAACCGGAGACCGAAGCGGTGGTCTGCGGCGACGCGCGGCTGTCCTACCGCGAACTGGACGAAACCTCGAACCGGTGGGCGCGGGTGTTGATCGATGCCGGGATAGGCCCGGAATCGCTCGTAGCCATAGCTTTGCCGCGCTGCATCGACGCCATGATCGCCGTGTGGGCCGTCGCCAAGGCCGGAGGCGCGTTCGTGCAGGTCGAACCCAGCCATCCGCGCGAGCGCAGCACGGCCATCCTGACGGATTCCGGTGCCGCGATGGGACTTACCCACGAGCCCTACCGAAACCGATTGCCGGACAACGTCACGTGGCTGACCCTCGACGGCCCCGACTTCGCCGCGACGTCGGCGACGGCCTCCCCCGCGGCGATCACCGATGCCGACCGAACAGCTCCGCTGCGACCCCAGCACCCGGCCTACCTGGTCTACACCTCCGGCTCCACCGGAACTCCCAAGGGCGTCGTGGTCACGCACACCGGGATAGCGAACCTGGCCGCGGACACACGGGAACGGTTCGGCATCACCCCGGCCTCTCGAATACTGGCTGTCGCCTCGCCGAGCTTCGATGTCTCGATTCTCGAATGGATCAGCGCCGTCTGCGGCGGAGCCACGCTGATCCTCGCCCCCACACCGGTCGGCGCCGGACTGTCGGAGTTGGTCCGGGCGGAACACGTCACCCACGCCGCGCTCACACCGACCATGCTCGCCGCGACGAATCCCGACGGACTGGAAACTCTGGTCCTCGGCGGCGAGCCGTGCCCACCGGATCTGGCGGCGCGCTGGACGCCGGGCCGCACGGTGCTCATCAGCTACGGTGCCACCGAGACCACGGTCGTGAGCTGCGCGGGCACTCCGCTGTCCACCACCGTCGACGGCCCGATCCCCATCGGCGGCCCGATCCAGGGGTTCACCGCCGTCGTCCTCGATCGCAATCTGCGCCCCGTTCCGTTCGGAGTGATCGGCGAACTCTATCTGTCCGGACCGGGCCTCGCCCGCGGTTACCACAGGCAACCCGCGACCACCGCGAGCCGATTCGTCCCCGCTCCGTACGGGCGGCCCGGGACACGGATGTATCGCACCGGCGACTTGGTGGCCTGGACCACCGACCGGAAACTGCTGTACAAAGGCCGCAGCGACCGGCAGCTCGAGATCCAAGGCAACCGCGTAGAGCCGGGCGAGATCGAATCCGCGCTGGCGAGCTACCCGGGCATCACCTACGCCGCGGTCACCGTGCACACCCGCCCCGACGGCACCGGCCAACTCACCGGCTACGTCGTACCGACGCCGCACACCGCACCCGACACCGTCGCCATGACCACCTACCTCGCAACCCGCCTGCCCACCCACATGATCCCGACCGCCATCGTCGTCCTCGACCGGATCCCCCTCACCAGCACCGGCAAATTCGACTACAAAGCCCTGCCCGCGCCGGACCGGCCGCCGTTCCGGGCACCGTCGACGCCGCTGGAGGCCACCGTCTGCGACGCCTTCGCGCGAACCCTGCGCCTCGAACGCGTCGGTTGCGACGACGGCTTCTTCGCCGTCGGCGGCAACTCGCTGGCCGCCACCCAACTGGTGGCGCGGCTGGCGGAGTCGACCGGGGTACCCGTGCCGATCCAGTGGATCTTCAGCGACCCGACACCGCAACTGCTGGCTCGCCGCATCGAGGACCGGCTGAGTGGCCGCGAGGAGAACGGCCCCGACGACGCACTCGCCGTCCTGCTCACCCTGCGCGCAACCGGCGCGGAGCCGCCGCTGTTCTGTGTCCACCCCGCGATCGGATTGGCTTGGGGCTTCAGCGGACTCGTGCAGTACCTCGGCCAGGAGCGGCCGGTCCACGGGCTGCAATCCCCGGCGCTGACCGACCCCACCGCGCGGTTCGACACGCTCGACCAACTCGCCGCCCGCTACGTCCGAGAGATCCGATCCGTTCAGCCGCACGGCCCCTACCACCTGCTCGGCTACTCACTGGGCGGCACCATAGCCCACTCGATCGCCGTGCAACTCCGCCGTGCGGGCGAACCTGTCGCCACCCTCGCCATGATGGACTCCCGCGTCGTCGACGCGGACAGCGCCCACGCTGCTACACCCACCCTCGTGGACGTGCTCACCGAGTTCGGCGGCGTCGCCGGTTCCCTGATCCCGGCCGACCTCACCATGGAGGCCGCGACCGACCTTCTGCACCGGCAGGGCGGGTTGTTCACCGCCCTCACTCCCGAGCATGTCGAGATCCTGTATCGCGATTACAACCGGCTCATCGATCTCACCCGAGGCCACCGACCGGCGCTCTTCGACGGTGACCTGCTCTACTTCACCGCCGCCACCGGCCACCCGGACGACGGCTCTTCTCCGTCCCTCGCGTGGAACGCGTACATCACCGGCACCATCTCCGAGCACCACGTTCCCGCCCGACACGAAAGCATGACCGACCCCGAGGCGCTCCGCGCCATCGGACTCACCCTGGACAAGCACTTCCGGCATGCCCTCACCCCCTCGCCGGAACCCCCTATCTCAGCAAGGACGAGCCGATCATGAACGCCGACCCCATCGTCGGGACACGCTCCGGCGTACAGCCGGTCAACCTTTTCGCTCCCGCCGCGGAAACCGGGCTCGCCGAGCACCCCCGGTCTGCCGAACTACGAAGGTGGACTCGCGATTACCTGTGTCATCCCCACAAGGACCTCGGTCGGCCCGGCCCGGTCTGCCCCTACACCAGCCACGCCATCGCGCGCGAGTACCTGTGGACGGCGTTCTTCGATGGCCACGACATCGATATCGGGCGCATCACCGCGATCGCCGACGATCTGTACGACCTGTTCCCGGCCCTGTCACCGCAGGAGGCGCCGGAGTCGCTGTTCAAAGCCGTCCTCGCGGTCTTTCCCGACCTCACCGACTATGCCTCCATCGATGCGGTGCAACTACAACAGAAGACCAAGTTCGTCGACAAAGGCCTGATGATCGGGCAGTTCTATCCCGGTTGCACCTACCCCGGACTGCACAATCCGGCGTTCCCGGCACTCGACGCGCCCCTGCCCATCCTCGCGGTACGCCACATGGCGCCCACCGACTACCCGTTCCTCGTCGCTCGCCACGAGTGGATCGACACCTACCTCAAACTCTTCGCCCCCACCATTCCGGGATTCGTCGCCGCGGCGATGTCCGTCAAGCTCGAGCAGCCGATCGACACCTGATGTGTCCCGCCCACGACCGGACAGCGCTCAATCGGCCGCCAATTCCACCGGGACCGCGATCACGTCCACCATGGCCCCATTGCGCAACACGGTGACAGGCAGTTGCACGCCGATCGCCTCGGCGAACAACTGCCGCTGAATGCCCTGGGCATCACGCACTTCCGACCGCGCCACGCTCAGCACCAGATCACCGCGGCGCAGCCCGGCCAGCTCGGCGGGGCCACCGCGGACCACCTCGACGATGCGCACTCCGGCGGCCTGCCCGGTGCGCGCGGCCACCGGCTCGGGCAGCGGCGCGGGCACGCCGACCAGGCCGAGGTACGCACGCCGGACGCGCCCCTCGGTGTGCAGTGTGCCGATGATCCGGCGCGTCGTCGCGTTGATCGGGATGGCCAAGCCCAGCCCGATCCCCGCGACGGCGGTGTTGACACCGACGACGCGGCCGGCCGAATCCGACAGCGCGCCACCGGAATTACCGGGGTTGAGCGCGGCGTCGGTCTGGATCACGTCCTCGATCACCCGACCGGCGCGGCGGGAGGCCACCGGAACGGCGCGCCCGAGCGCGCTCACCACGCCCGCCGTGACCGAACCCGCCAGGCCGAGCGGACTACCGACCGCCACCACCAACTGGCCGACCACCAACTGGTCGGCATCCCCGAGGTGCACCGCGTCCGGCGCGCCGCCGCGGGCGCGCAGCACCGCCAGATCCGACAGCGGATCCACCCCGACGACGTCGAACCGGGATTCCACCCCGTCGGCGAAGACCACCTCACCCGCGCGGGCCGCGCCGAGGACGTGCGCGTTCGTCAACAGAAATCCGTCGTCGGTGAAGACCACCGCCGATCCGCTCCCCCGCCTGGTCCGCACACTGGCCACGTGCGGCGTCACCGACGCCGCCACCGCGATCACCGTGCGGGAGTAGGCATCCATAGCGGCGTTGTCCACGCCGACCACCACCCTGTTTGCCGGAATTGCACTACTGCGTCCAGGATGCCCCCGCCGCGCCGACGACGCACCGTGTTCGCCACAGGCGCAACCGGACTGCGGGGCGCCGGGCGTGTCGCCGGGACGCCGACCGGGCCGCGAACATCGGCGCGACATCGCCGACCTTCGCGCCGGCCCGGATCGCGTCCAGAACCGTGGGACGGTGGGATCCCGCACCGATTCCTACCGGCGAGTAGAGCCCGGGGCAGGGAGCCGGGACGCTCAGCGCCGTACCCGGCGAGCCAGCTCGCCGGTGCCGGATCGTCCCGGCCCTGCCGTCCGAGAACGCGGGCCCGGGAGAGTCTGCCCGGCATCCGTCGGCGGATCGACCGGGACGCTAGGCGGAGGGCACCCGATCGAGAAAGCCGTGCACACTCGTGATCCGCCCGTCGTCCCCGAGGGTGATCACGTCCGAGCCCGCGACCGGGGCGCTGCCGTCAGCCGCGGAGACCAGCTCCCAGGAGAAGCGGGCGATGTCGTGGTGGCCGTCGACCGGGCCGAGGCGCCGGAACTCGAAGCCGGGGAACTGCGCCTGCACGCCCCCGATGGCCGCCGTCAGCTGAGCGTGCCCACTCACCTGCGCGAGCGGATCGGTGTACCCGCCGTCCTCGGACCAGGCGGCGGCCACCGCCGCGGCCCTGGCCTCCTCGTCGGTGGCGTTCCACGCGGCGAAGTACCGATCAACCGCTTCCGCATAGCGCGACATAACGAATCCTCCTGTGCTGCAAGGTTTTTTCTCATCCGATCCGGGTTATCCGATCGGCTGACTCCAACCTTGCCGTGCCGGACGCACCGCGTCGATTACGCGCGAGGTAATGATCGCCCGACACAAGCGATCGCCTCGTGACCCCGACTCAGCGCAGCAGACCCCTTCGCTTCAGATAGCCGACGGGAATCAGCGCGGCCACCAGCGTCAGCAGCGTGGCGATCAGAAGCCCGGTCTGCCAGGACAATTCGGAGATCACATGCGCGCCGTAGCAGGTGGCGATCAGCGCGGACGGCAGGAAGACCGCGGCGGCGGCGAAGATCGTGACGACCTCGTTCTGTTGGGCATCCAGCCAGGCCAGCGCCGCTTGCTGCTGGTAGCGAACCTTCTCGTACTCGATGCCCGCGTGCTGCCCCACCCCGTCGATATCGGCGAGCAGAATGCCGATGGGACCGTCCAGCTCGCCGCGGCCGGTCGGACCGTCGGCCATCAGGTGACGCGCGGCGCGGGCCAGTTGCAACTGCGTTTGCCGAGTGCGCGCGATGATGCGCTCGGTCGCGTTCGTCCGCGACAGCGCGCCGCGCACGTCGGTGATCGCGAGATCACGCCGGTCGGAGCCGATTGCCCGTTCGATCTCGTCGTGCGTCGCCTCCGACGCGTCACCGGCATGGTGGAGCACCCGCTCCGACGCCTCGTTCAGCGCCCACAGCAGCGCGTACATCACACCGTGCGCGGAGCCGGCGAGTTCCGGGTTGCGGCGCATCTTCGCGACGGCCTTGTCGAAGGGGACGAAATGCTCGGACGGTTGCAGCGTCACGAGGAACTCCCCGCCGAGGGCGAACACGATCGTCTCCCGCTCGATGGTCTCGCCGCGCTGGTAGTTGGCGACCACCGGGAGATAGAGGAAATTGTCGGTCTCCCAGACCTGGCCGCTGGCGCCGGTGAAGTCGATGCCGAGCCGTTCCCGCAGCACGGCCGCGGTGTCGGCGTCGTCCGCGGCGAGCGGAATCCAATGCTGCTGGAGCACTTCGGTGTCGAAGTGATCGGCGGTCACGGCACTGAGAAAGGTCGTCATCGATTACCGCTGCCCGGAGAAGGACCGCACGGGCGAGGACGAGCAGGCGCCGGTCGGTTTGCGTTCCGGATCCGGTGGACGCGGCGATGTTTCGGCTTTCTCGGGCAATGTTGCCATAGCGGGGAGCTCCAATACTTACTGTCGTGCGGGGCTGGCGCAGCCCTCCGAGACAGAGGACGCGCACCGGGCGGGCAGCGTCGAACTACGACGAGACGGCATCGCGCCGCGACCAAGGACCACGCGTCGGCCGAACCCGCACGCGCCGCCCTTACGCGTCGCAGGAATCACAAGGGTGGATATTCGTGCCGCATCGGACGATCCGGGCGCCGTTGCCCGCACGCCGATCACGCACGCGGATCAACGACGCGTCGGCGCAACGTGTTTCTCGAGGGCGGCCCGGCTGTGGATGTCGATACTGTCATCCGGCATCTGCCGCTCACCTCGCTTCGTCGGTCGACCGGCGCACGAATTGCGCCATCCATCATTAGAAACCCGCCGATCGGGGTACGTCAATCAGTTGCGCAAGTGTTCGACCACGCGCCACCCGATGGAAATCTTGCCGCACGGGCAGGTCCGGAAGTCCACGCAGCACAGGGCTTTCAGTACCGACGGCCACACGGTTGCACAGCCCGATACGGCCGTGTCACCCCTACCGACAGCTATGGAGGCGACGTGAACGTCACTCCGCCACCGGCACCACGCACGAGCTGCTGCGCCGCGTCAACCGCCATTGGAGTTCGCCATCCGGCGCGATCCTGCGCGAACTCATCGCGGCGGCAGGCAGCGCCTCGGAACTACTGGCACAGCTGCCGGGCCAGTCCGGCGATGCCACCGGCGCCCCATAGCCGACCCTCCTGGGCCGCGCGATCGCACGAGGCGAAGCCGCCCCCGAAGCCCTGCACCCGCGGGTCGCCACCGTGGCCTGACGCGGCGTGGCTGCTGGCCGCGTGGGCAGGGCATGATGTCGAACTCTCGCTGCTCGCCACCCTGGCCGGGGGCGCCGTGCCCGCTCTCTCTCCTGGTGCGAGTTGATGTTCACGACGGCGCTCGCACCATGGTCGGCCACCGACTCCGCCCGCCATGCCAGACAGATTTTCGTCGCCGACGATTGAACGGCCTGCCCCGGCCCGTCGGCGGGAGGCGGCAGCAGGGACTTTGCCGAAGTGGTCGCTCGTCCAACTCCGATGTTCGGAATCCGGGCCGATTCACCCCGCCACCCGCCCTTGTCGCGGCTCCCGCACAGATGGCGGCCGAATTCTCGTTCCCGCAGGACAACGAACCGATGGGTACCATTCGCGGCGCACCGCCGGACCGCGAACACCGAACCCGCCAGTAGGGTTGACCACGGCATTGCCAGGCCGGATGCTCTTGGTTGGCCGAACAGCTCGAAACCGGACATCGGAACGATCTTCATCGTCGTAGCGCCGAGTTGTGGCGGCGACGACGCCGGTGCGGACCCGCCCCGGTGTCCGGTACTCGAGGGGAGATTTGCGTGACCCACCGCCTGACCGATATCGATTGCGTGAGTGCACGGGGGCACTCCGCGCTGGGCGGAACTCTGGCGATACAGGCGGTCTGGCGTTACGACCGTCCGGTGGACCGCACGGCACTGGAGCGTTTCCACGAGGCGTTGCGGCACGGCAGGCTGGGCAGAGCGGTCGCCCCGTCGATGATCCCCGCCGCCGGGGACCGGTGGACCACCCGAGTCGACTTCAGTCCGCTCGAGGTCGCGGACGAGCCCATTCCCGCTGGCGACCTGGAAGCCTGGATCGCCGACCAGGGGTACGCCGAGTTGCGCACCTTCGGCGGGCCCGCGTGGCGGTTGGCGGCCACCCACTTCGACAACGGGGAAAGCGCGGTGTCGCTGCTGGTCTCCCACACGCTCGCGGACGGTCACGCGTTCTGCGCGGCGGTCACGGACGCCGTCGCGGACAAACGGCTCGACTTGACCTACCGCACCGACGCATTCGGCCGGGCTCGCTTGCTGGCCGCTGATCTCCGCGATGCCGCGCGGCGAGCCCGGTCGTTCCCCGCGGCTGCCGGTTTGGCGCTGCGGTTGAGCGTCCCCGGTCGCGGCGGCGGGGCCGCGCCCGCCGACGACGCACCGGGCTTCCGGCTTCCGACCGTCACCGCGACGGTCCCCGCGCAGCTCTGGCACGCGGCGGCGAAGGCCAGGGGCGGAACCGGCACCACCTTGGCGGTAGCGATGATGACCGCCATCGCCAAGGAGATCGGCCGCACCGACGAAGCGGGCCGGGTGCACATGATGATGCCGGTCAGCACCCGCACCGCCGATGACCTTCGGGCGAACGCCCTGACTTCCATCGCCTTCGAGGTGGACCTGCGCGACGGCGAACCGGCCGACCTCGCCTCGCTGCGCGCGGTGATGAAGGAAAAGCTCACCGCGGCCGCCGCCAGCGGTCAGGACGTCCCGCCGCTGGTCCCGGTCGCGGTGGCGCTGCCGCGCGGGCGCTACGCCCGCCTGGCACGGCAGGCGGCCACCGACCCCATCTCCACGGTGTGCTCCAGCCTCGGCAAGCTCGACCCCGAGATTCTCCGCATCGACGGCCGCCCGGCCGCGGCGATGATGCTCGGCCTGGTCAATCAGGGCCTGAACGCGCGCAGCGTCGTGACCGAACGCGGCGGCAACCTGTACGTCGCGCTGGTCGAGGCCGCGGAGGGAATCACCCTGCGCGTCATGGGTTTCCATCCACCGGCCCTGCTCGATGCCGAGCAGCTCACCGAGCTGGTGCGAGCCGCGCTCGCCGAGTACGAACTCTCGGCGACCTTCTGGTAGCACCCCACTTGCGGTGGCCGCCGAGGTCCGGCTCCGCGACCACCTGATCGCTCCGGACCGACCCGGTCCAGCCGACGGTGCCGGACAGCAGCCGAAGGCCGGGCGCCGACACCCGCCCGCTTGTCACCGCCATGTGGCACGATCGCGTGAGTGACCAGCAGACCCGCCGCCACGCAGCACCTGCACGACCTCGCGCGGCTGCGCCGCGTTCGCGACCGCATCGATCGCGAGTACGCGCAGCCGCTGGACGTGGAGGCGCTCGCGCGCGCCGCGCACATGTCGGCCGGGCACCTCAGCCGCCAGTTCCGGCTCGCCTACGGCGAGTCGCCCTACTCCTATCTGATGACCCGGCGCATCGAACGCGCGATGTCGCTGCTGCGCCGTGGCGACCTGAGCGTCACCGAGGTCTGCTTCGCGGTCGGCTGCTCGTCGCTGGGCACCTTCAGCACTCGCTTCACCGAGTTGGTCGGTGTGCCGCCGAGCGTCTACCGGCGCGAGGCGGCGCGCGCCACCGCGGGCATACCGTCCTGCGTGGCGAAACAGGTGACCAGACCGATCAGGAATCGAGAAGCGCCGGTTACCGAGCCGCAATTAGCCTGACTGCCATGGACATCACCATTCACGCGAGTTTCCTGCCGCACGACGACGCGGAGGCGGCCCTCGGCTTCTACCGCGACATCCTGGGCTTCGAGGTGCGCAACGACGTCGGATACGAAGGGATGCGCTGGCTCACGGTCGGCCCCGTCGGCCAGCCGGAGACGTCCATCGTCCTGCATCCGCCCGGCGCCGATCCCGGCATCACCGACGACGAGCGCCGCACCATCACCGAGATGATGGCGAAGGGCACCTATGGCGGCATCCTGCTGGCAACCAAGGATCTGGACGGCGCGTTCGAACGGCTGGCAGCCGGCGACGCGGAGATCGTCCAGGAGCCCACCGAGCAGCCGTACGGGGTGCGCGACTGCGCCGTCCGCGATCCCGCGGGCAACTTGATCCGCATCCAGCAGCTGCGCTGACCCGCCCGGCGCGAACTGATCGAACAGAGCCCGGCGACGCCGAGGGAGACCGCGCAGACGGCCCCGCCCGACAGAGGGAGACACGATGAGCACGGCCACGACGACCGACACCCAGTCGCCGACGCCGCACGTCGCGGACAGTCACGATCTGATCCGCGTGCACGGCGCGCGCGAGAACAACCTCAAGGATGTCAGCATCGAGATCCCGAAGCGACGGCTGACGGTGTTCACCGGCGTCTCCGGCTCGGGCAAGAGCTCACTGGTGTTCAGCACGATCGCCGCGGAGTCGCAGCGGCTGATCAACGAAACCTACAGCGCGTTCGTCCAGGGCTTCATGCCGACGCTGGCACGGCCCGAGGTCGACGTGCTCGAGGGGCTGACCACCGCGATCATCGTCGATCAGCAACGCATGGGTTCCGACCCGCGCTCGACCGTCGGCACCGCCACCGACGCCAACGCCATGCTGCGCATTCTCTTCAGCAGGCTCGGCAAGCCGCACATCGGCTCGCCCCAGGCTTTCTCCTTCAACGTCGCCTCGATCAGCGGAGCGGGCGCGGTCACCACCGAGCGCGCCGGAAGGACGGTGAAGGAGCGCCGCAGCTTCAGCGTCACCGGTGGGATGTGCCCGCGCTGCGAGGGCCGGGGCTCGGTGTCCGACATCGACCTCACCCAGCTCTACGACGATTCCAAGTCGCTCGCCGAGGGCGCGTTCACCATTCCCGGTTGGAAGTCGGACAGCTTCTGGACCGTCCGGGTCTACGCGGAGTCGGGTTTCGTCGACCCGAACAAGCCGATCCGCAAGTACACCAAGAAGGAGATGCAGGACTTCCTCTACAAAGAGCCCACCAAGGTGAAGATCGAGGGGGTCAATCTCACCTACGAGGGGCTGATTCCCAAGATCCAGAAGTCGTTCCTGTCGAAGGACCGCGAGGCGATGCAGCCGCACATCCGGGCCTTCGTCGACCGCGCGGTCACCTTCACGACGTGCCCCGAGTGCGACGGCACCCGGCTCACCGAAGCGGCTCGCTCCTCGAAGATCGCGGGCATCAGCATCGCCGACGCGTGCGCGATGCAGATCAGCGACCTCGCCGAATGGGTCGCCGGCCTGCACGAGCCGTCGGTGGCGCCGCTGCTGGCCGCGCTGCGGCACACCCTCGACTCGTTCGTGGAGATCGGGCTGGGCTACCTGTCGCTGGACCGGCCCTCCGGCACGCTGTCGGGCGGTGAGGCCCAGCGCACCAAGATGATCCGGCACCTCGGTTCCTCGCTCACCGATGTCACCTATGTCTTCGACGAGCCGACCATCGGCCTGCACCCGCATGACATCCAGCGGATGAACAACCTGCTGCTGCGGCTGCGGGACAAGGGCAACACGGTGCTCGTCGTGGAGCACAAACCGGAGACGATCGTGATCGCCGACCATGTCGTCGACCTCGGCCCGGGAGCGGGCACGGCGGGCGGCACCGTCTGCTTCGAGGGAAGCGTCGAGGGGCTGCGGGCCAGCGGCACCGTCACCGGCCACCATTTCGACGACCGGGCCGCGTTGAAGTCCGGGGTGCGGGAGCCCAGAGGCAAGCTGGAGATCCGCGGCGCGAAAGCGAACAACCTGCGCGACGTCGACGTCGACATTCCGCTGGGCGTGCTCGTCGCCATCACCGGCGTCGCAGGTTCGGGCAAGAGTTCGCTCGTGCACGGGTCGATTCCCGCGAGCGAAGGCGTGGTCGCGGTGGATCAGGCGCCCATCCGCGGCTCGCGGCGCAGCAATCCGGCGACCTACACCGGACTGCTCGAGCCGATCCGCAAGGCGTTCGCGAAAGCGAACGGCGTGAAGCCCGCGCTGTTCAGCGCCAACTCCGAGGGAGCGTGCCCCACCTGCAACGGCGCGGGCGTCGTCTACACCGACCTGGGCATGATGGCGGGCGTCGCGAGCACCTGCGAGGAGTGCGAAGGCAAGCGGTACCAGGCGTCGGTGCTGGAGTACCACCTCGGTGGCCGCGACATCAGCGAAGTGCTCGCGATGTCGGTGCTCGAGGCCGAGGAGTTCTTCGACACCGAGGCGGCGCGCACCCCGGCCGCGCACGCCATCCTGAACCGGCTCGCCGACGTCGGGTTGGGCTACCTCAGCCTGGGCCAGCCGCTCACCACGCTGTCCGGCGGCGAGCGGCAGCGACTCAAGCTGGCCACGCACATGGCCGACAAGGGCGGGGTCTACATCCTCGACGAGCCCACCACCGGCCTGCATCTCGCCGACGTCGAACAGTTGCTCGGCCTGCTGGATCGTCTCGTCGACTCCGGCAAGTCGGTCATCGTCATCGAGCACCATCAGGCGGTGATGGCGCACGCCGACTGGATCATCGATCTCGGCCCCGGGGCGGGCCACGACGGTGGCCGCGTCGTCTTCGAGGGCACTCCGGCCGACGTCGTCGCCGCTCGCTCCACCCTCACCGGCGAACATCTCGCGGCCTACGTCGGCGCCTGACCGGGCGCTCGCGAGCAGGGTGACGGCGATCGACGCCGCTACCCTGACCCGAGAACGCGAGCTGTCAAGGCGAGCACGCCCTCCCGATGGCGTTGCGGGGAGGTCATGTCGGTGATCTCCGGACGCATGCTCGCGAAGATCGCCATGGCCAGGAACTCCGCGTCGGCATCCGGCACGACCTGGGCGATCAACTCCGCCAGTAGCGCCCGCCACGGCGACCAGGTCTCGGACCGACAGCCGTCGGGCAGGGCGCGCGTCAACGGTTGCAACTCGACCACCGTGAGGTCGAACACCGTGGCGACGAACGTCAGTATCCGCTCGTCCACCGGCACGGCGGGATCCGCGGCGAGGTCGCGGACGGCCGCCCAAGCCCGGCCGGTCCGGTCGTCGAACAGCGCGCGAATCAGCCCTTCGCGGTCGGTGAATCGGCGGAACAGCGTGCCCTTCCCGACTCCGGCGGCTGCCGCGATCTCGTCCATGCAGACGTTGTCGCGCTGCTCATCGCAGATCAGACGCCCGGCTACGGCGAGGATCGCGGCCCGGTTGCGTTCGGCGTCGGCGCGCATCGCTGACCTCCAGTTGACATAAGCGGACCGATAGTCCGTATCATAGCGGCACGCTAAACGGACCGACAGTCCGTATCTGGAAAGGTGAAATCCCATGCGTGCAGTCCGCTATCACGAGTACGGCGGCCCGGAAGTGCTGCGAGTCGAGGAGGTCGACGATCCAACGCCGGGCGAGGGCGAGCTGCTCGTCCGAGCCACGGCCACCGGAGTCAACTACTTCGAGGTGCAGGTGCGCGCCGGGGTCACCCCGGATCCGCTCGGCCTCCCGCTGCCGCACACGCCCGGCATCGAAGTAGCCGGGACGGTGGCCGCGGTCGGTCCCGGCGTCGAGACCCGCCGCATCGGCGAAAGAGTGGTCGGCACGGTCGCCTCCGGCAGTTACGCGGAGCTGGTGCGCATTCCGGCAGCGGCGGCCGTACCGCTCGACGATCGCCTCGGC
>NZ_BAFR01000148.1 GCF_000308435.1 Nocardia araoensis NBRC 100135
TTCACACCCGTCGCGGGAGCACGCTGACCGAGGACTCCGGCCCGTGCCGCGGCAGCTCGAGCGCGTGCAGCGGCAGCGTCCGGTCGCTGTCGACGCGCGTGGAGATGTGTTCCAGAACGACCCCTTCCCGCAGCGCCCACGGGCTCACTTCCAGGCAGTCGATGTCCAGTGCGGCCATGGTCGCGTCCGCCACCATCGCCCCGGCCAGGATCTGCCGCGCGCGGGCCGGGGAGATGCCGCGCAGGGCCGCCCGCTTCTCGGCCGGCATGGCGGCCAGCTTGCGGACGCTCGCGTGCACCTGGCCGCGCCGCAAGGTGCGCGTGACGAAGGGGCCGTGGCGTTGCGGTGCGGCCCCCGAGAGCCGGGCGAGTTGTTTGAAGGTCTTCGAGCTGCCGATCACGTGCCGTGGGCGGCCTTCCCACAACAGCCGGTCGCGCACCTGCCCGAGGCAATCGCGGATGTGCCTGCGCATCAGCTTGAACTCCGACCGCCGCGGTGGGTCCTGGGCGAAGAACGCGCGGGTGAGCCTGCCCGCGCCGAGCGGCAGCGACAGCGCGAGGCCCGGCTCGGCGTCGCGTCCGAGCGCGATCTCCATCGAGCCGCCACCGATGTCGAGCATGAGCAGCGTGCCCGCACACCAGCCGAACCAGTGGCGGACGGCGAGATAGGTCAGTCGCGCCTCTTGCACGCCACTGAGGAACTGGGGCCGGATGCCGCTGGCGGCTTCGATCTTGTCCAGCACCGCCTGTTGATTCGGCGCGTCGCGGATCGCCGCGGTGACGAACGCGTAGAAGCTGTCGACCTCGTAGCGTGTGGCCTCGGACAGCACCCGCTCGACGGCGTCTGCGGCCCGCTGGGCCCCGTCCGCGCTGATCACCCCGGCGGCGTCGATTTCGTCGCCGAGCAGCACCGGTTCCTTCAACGCGCGCAGCGGCAGCGGAGGCGCACCGCGAGAGGCGTCCACCACCAGAAATTGCGCGGAATTCGAACCGATGTCCAGCACACCCAGTCGCATACCTGTCGCCTACCCGGCGGAGCGGGTTTCATACCCGCTATCGGCCCGGTTCCGGCGGTCGGTCGCGCCACGCCTCCGGCTCCGCCCACGGTGTAGCGCTTGATTTGCTGGTTTCCTTGCGACGAGCCGGTGCTGCGGTCACGCTGAAAGGTATGCGGACCCGCGATATCGAGGTCGGGTGCACCTATATGGTGCTGGTCCCGCAGCGCCTGCCACGCAGTCGATACCCCGACTGCGACCAGCCGGGCTCGCTCACTTGGGCATGGTCGTGGCTGCGCGGCGGCCGGTTCCGGCTCACCGTCACCGAGATCGACCGGACCAGCGATCCGATCATCGTCGAAGGCCTGCGGATCACCGCCAACTCTCGCATCGCCGTCGTGCTGAGCAGCGAGCAAGCCAATGAACTCGGATTGCCGATGGGCATGTTCCGAGTGCGCGGGACCTTGTTCGACGGCGAGGACCGGCCCGTGCGCCTGCCCGAGGTCGAACCGCTGCGCGTCCCCGCCCGCTGGCTGCGGCCGGTCGAGCAGCCCTGCCTGACGCACCGCGATATCGATTGCTTCCCTTATCTGTGAGCGTCCCTTATCTGTGAGCGTCGCCGACCCGGGCTGTCCCGGCGGCGCCCCGCACTGGGATTGCCTGCTCGCTTCGCTGTCGGCGAGCGGTTCCACCCGCTGGGACCAGGCGACGATCAGGCCGCGTAAGGCGCGATGAGTCGCTCCACGGCATCCCAGAGTTCGGTTTCGCGCCGCGGGTCGTACGACTCCTCCGACGAGCGGGCGACCCGGTCGCGGTCGACATAGGAGCCGGTCGGGGCGTCGGTGGCGCCGAGAACGACGTCCGCGAGATGCCGCCCGGCGGCAGCGCGGCTGGTCGCGAACGGCGTCAGGGTCGCCACCGGCAGGATGCGGCGCATCGCGAACCGGGAGACCGGGCCCGCGTTGCGGGCCAGGTCGGTGCCTGGCACGAACCCCGGATTGAAGCCGACGACATCGATACCGTCCGGCAGGCGGCGCGCGTACTCGTGCACCAGATAGATGGCGGCGAGTTTGCTCGTCGAGTACGCGGTGCGTCCGGCGGCGGTGGAACGCGGCTCGGGGAACGCGCCGGTGCGGGCCAGGACGTCCGGGGACTGCCAGACCGGGCCGGGGACCATGCCCAAGTTGTGCCGGAAGTCGCCGAAGTGGGTGTCGCTCACGGTGATCACGATGCGGGCCGGGGTGCGGAAATGATCCGCGAGCAGGCGGACGAACAGGTGGTTGGCGAGCACGTTGACGGTAAAGGTCGACTCGAATCCGTCGGGCCCTTCGGTGAGCGCGTTCGTGTACTGCATTCCCGCGTTGCCCACGAAACCGTGCAGCGGCGGCAGCTCGCCGCGGTCGAGCCCGTCACGGATCTCCTCCGCGGCCGACCGCACGCTGTCCAATGCGCCGAGATCCACCGGGACGTGCGACACCCTGTGCCCATCCGCACCGAGTTCGGCCGCCAGTCGCGCGCCGGTGGACCCGCGTGCGGCAACGACGAGATGCGTCCGCGGCGCCGCGCGGAGGATGCGCTCCGCGGCGACGCGGCCGATCCCGCGACTCGCCCCGGTCATCACGATGGTCGACGGCATGGTGGCTCCTTCACTGTGTTCGGCCCCTCCGATGGTCGCCGCCTCGGCGGTGGGCAGCCAGTGCCGTGCCCGTCACCAGGACCAGCAGTACCCAGGCTGGTCCGGCGGGCAGTGGCGAGAATGAACGCATGGCTTCCGCGAGCTTCGATTTCGGTGCGCTCTTGCACGCCTGGCGCGATCGCCTCTCGCCCGCCGACGCCGGTTTCCCGGTGACGAACGGCCGTCGCGCTCCGGGATTGCGTCGCGAGGAACTCGCGCAGCTGGCCGGCCTCTCGGTCGATTACGTCCTGCGCTTGGAGCAAGGTCGCGCGCGCAACCCCTCCGCGCAGGTGGTCGGCGCTCTCGCGCGGGCTCTCCAGCTCTCCCGGGCCGAGCGCGACGAGCTGTACCGCGAAGCCGGGCTGCTGCCGCCGCAGGACGGGACGATCGGCACGCATGTGCCCCCGGGGATCCAACGGCTCACCGCCCGTCTCGGCGACGTCCCGATCGGCGTGTTCGGCGCCGACTGGACGCTGCTGTGGTGGAACGGGATGTGGAGCGGTCTGCACGGTGACCCCGCGCTGGTCCCGGTCGGTGAGCGGAACCTCGCGCGTGCGGTTTTCGGCGACGGCGTGGCCCGCGCCTCGGTGCGTCCCTTCCGGTCCGACCGCGGGGAAGGCGAGTTCGCGGCGTCGATCGTCGCCGACCTGAAGGACGCGGTGTCCCGATATCCCGCCGACGCCGGACTCGATCGTCTCGTGCGGGATCTGCGCGGCACCTCCACGGCCTTCGCCCAGCTGTGGACGACGGCGACGGCCGCCCAGCACACGACCGACCGGAAGACGATCCGGCATCCCGAGATCGGCGACATCACCCTCGACTGCGACGTCCTCGTCGTTCCGGGCGCGGACCTCCGCATGGTCACCTACACGGCGGCAGCCGGAAGCGACGACGCGGGAAAACTCGACCTCCTCCGGGTCACGAACGGCCGCGCGGCAGGCACGCTGCCCTGAATCGCGCCCAGCGCCATCGGCTCGCGATCGACATCCGTGCCGGGTCAGTACACGAGTTGGTCGGCCCACGCCCGCGGCAGGGCCGCGCTCGACACGTCGGCGATCTCGTGCAACCGCTGCGCGGGAAAACCCTGACGGTTGAGCTGGATCAGGCCCTGAGCGACCAACACGACGTTCGCGCTGACCGCCGAAAGCGTGGCTTCGTCGTCGTCTCCGGCGTCGTACATCGCGGGCCGCAACCGGTCGGCGACGCCGCGCTCCATTTCGGTGGTCGTCCGGCTGCCGATGGCGGCGACCTCGGGGATCCGGGTGCCGAGATGGGCGATGCTGTTGATCATCAGGCAACCGCGCCGATCCTGCTGCGCCGCACAGTCGTCGATGATCGCTTGATACAGGGCGCGCACCGCGGAGCGCGCCGAACCGCGCGCCGAACCGATGGCCTCGCGGACCAGACGCGCGCGACGCTCGCAATAGCGTTCGAACGCCGCCAGGAACAGCCCACGCTTGCTGCCGTAGGCGGCGTAGATGCTTCCGTTCCCGACGCCGGTCGCGAGCGACACGTCTTCCACCGATGTGCTGTCGAAACCGTTCGACCAGAACAGCTCGGTTGCCGCGTCGAGCAGGTTCGACTCGTCGAATTGTCGCGGCCGTCCCATGGGCTCACCGTACCAATCGACGTGCGACGTGTCGCACATCGCTTGTTCTGGAGGCGTGCCTCCACAATAATGATGACATGTCCAACAACTTCGCCGCCTCGCCCAGCAAACGGGTGGGCATCCTGGTCTTCGACGGCGTGAAGATGCTCGACTTCGTCGGGCCGGCGGAGGTGTTCGTCGAGGCGAACCAGTCGGTGGCGGGGTACGAGGTGGTCCTGGTCTCGGCCGACGGCAAGGACGCGCAGACCTCGATCGGCGCGCGGGTCGAGGTGAGTTGCGCGGCCGCCGACGCGGGCCGCTTCGACACCGTGGTGATTCCGGGCAGCGAGTTGCCGCCCGGGAAGTTCATGACCCCGGAGGTGTTGGCGGCAGCGCGGCATCTTTCCTGCAACACCCGGCGGCTGGCGTCCATTTGCAGCGGCGCGTTCGTCGTTGCCGATCTGGGCCTGTTCGACGGCCGGCGCGCGACCACGCACTGGAAATTCGCGACCGACCTCGCGCGGCGCTATCCCTCGGTCGAGGTGGACCCGGATGCGATCTTCGTGCGGGACGGCAATCTGTACAGCTCGGCCGGGGTCGCCGCGGGCGTCGATCTCGCGCTGGCGCTGGTCGAAGAGGATCACGGCGCGGACGTCGCGCGGCGCGTGGCGCAGGCGCTGGTGGTCTACATGCAGCGCGCAGGTGGTCAGTCCCAGTTCTCCGCGTCGCTGAGCGGACCGGCGCCGCGCAGCCCGCTGGTGCGCCGAGTCGTCGACTTGATCTGCGCGGACCCGGCGTATCCGCATACGGTGCAGACCTTGGCCACCCACGCGCGGGTCAGCGTTCGGCATCTGACCAGGCTGTTCCGCGCGGAACTCGAACACTCGCCCGCGGAATACGTCGCGTTCATCCGCTTCGGCACGGCCAGGGACATGCTGCACGCGGGATACAGCGTCACGGAGGCCGCCATGGCCGCGGGGTACGGCACCAGCGAGGCGTTGCGCCGGGCGTTCGTGGCACGGCTCGGCATCTCCCCGCGCAAGTACCAGCAGCGTTTTCGGTCGACCGCGCGGACGGATCCGGCGCTGGAGCAGGCCGTGTCCTGATCAGAGGCTTTTGCGGCCCGTGGGGAGGGGCGCGCGGACGCACCCGCGGCCGAGACTGAGTCGGCCACAGCGCCGCTCACCGAGCGCTGGAGAAAGGAATCGCATGTCCGCCCAGGCTGGTCCGACCATCGTTCTGGTACACGGCGCCTTCGCCGATGCCTCGAGCTGGTCCCCCGTCACCGCACGGCTGCTCGACCAGGGCCATCGCGTGGTGGTCCCCCCGGTGTACAACCGCAGCCTGTCGGCGGACGCGGCCTACATCAAATCGTTGGTGGAGCGGATCGACGGCCCCGTTCTGCTCGCCGGGCACTCCTACGGCGGGGCCGTGATCACCGTCGCCGGTGTCGCCGACAACGTGGTCGGCCTGGTCTACGTGTCGGGCTACGCCCTGGAAGAAGGCGAAAGCCTCGGGCAGTTGCAGGGCGGGTTCCCGGATTCCGATCTGGCCGCCAACCTCGTCTACGCGCCGTATCCGATCGAGGGCGCCGAGCCCGGCACCGACGTCTCCGTCGCCGTCGACGCCTTCCCCGAGATCTTCGCCGCGGGTCTGGACGGGGCGAAGGCGGCGGTCCTCGCGGTCTCGCAACGGCCGCTGTCGGCGATCGCGTTCACCGAGCCCGCCTCGGCGGCGGCGTGGAAGACGAAACCGTCCTGGGGCATCGTCTCCAGCGCCGACCGCACCATCAACCCCGACGTCGAGAGATTCGGCTACCAGCGCGCCGGAATGCGCGCGGTGGTCGAGATCGACGGGCCACACCTGGTGATGCAGACCCACCCCGGCGAAGTCGTGGCCGTCATCGCCGACGCGATCGCGCAATCCGCTTGATCCACCGCAGTTCCCACCACTTCCAGAGAGGCACGACCATGTCAGGTAACCCGCTGGGCATCTCGCTCGAACCCGCGGCACAGGAGTTCGTCGACGCGACCTCGCAGCCCCCCTTCCTCTACCAGCTCCCGCCCGAGGAGGGGCGCAAGGCGGTGGACTCCGTGCAGGACGCGCCGATCTTCAAGCCCGAGATCGACGAGGAGTGGATCACCGTCGAAGGCGGGCCGACCGGATCGGTGCGGGTGCGGATCGTCAAGCCCCAGGGGGTCACCGAAACGCTGCCGGTGATCATCTACACCCACGGCGCGGGATGGGTCTTCGGCGACGCGCACACCCACGACCGCCTGGTGCGCGACCTGGCTGTCGGCACGCACGCCGCCGTGGTCTTCCCCGAATACGACCGGTCGCCGGATGTGCGGTACCCCGTGGCCAACGAGCAGTCCTACCGGGTGGCGCAGTGGGTCACCGCGGAGGGCGCGCAGAAGGGCCTGGACTCGTCCCGGATTGCGATCGCGGGCGATTCGGTCGGTGGCAACATGGCCATCGCGCTGACCTTGATGGCCAAGGAGCGCGGCGACGTCTCCTTCGTTCAGCAGGTGCTGTTCTACCCGGTGACCGACGCCAACTTCGACACCGGCTCCTACCAGCAGTTCGCCGAGGGGTACTTCCTCACACGCGAGGGCATGAAGTGGTTCTGGGATCAGTACACCACCAGCGCGGACGAGCGCGCGCAGATCACCGCGTCACCGCTGCGCGCGACCACCGAGCAGCTGGCCGGGCTGCCGCCCGCGCTGGTCATCACCGCCGAGGCCGATGTGCTGCGCGACGAGGGCGAAGCATTCGCGGGCAAGTTGCGGGCCGCGGGCGTTCCGGTCACCCAGGTGCGCTACGGCGGGATCGTCCACGACTTCGTGATGGTCAACTCGCTGCACGACACCCATGCCGCGAAAGCCGCGGTAGCGCAGGCCGTCGCGGCGCTGCGGTCCGCTCTGTACACCGACTGACCGGTCCCCGACCATCCGATCGAAGGAACCACACTTGTGAGCACCGAGCCCACCACTCCTGCCACGCCGACCATCGTGCTGGTCCACGGCGCGTTCGCCGATTCGTCCAGCTGGAACGGGGTCGTCGAACGGCTGCGCGCACGAGGGCTTTCCGTGCTCGCGGCCGCCAATCCGTTGCGCGGCCTCGACAGTGACGCGGCGTACGTAGCGTCGGTTCTCGATTCCGTGGCAGGGCCGAGCGTTCTGGTCGGTCACTCCTACGGCGGCAGCGTCATCACGGTCGCCGCCGCGGGAAGATCCGATGTCGAAGCGCTCGTCTACATCGCCGCGTTCATTCCGGACGAGGGCGAGAGCGCACTGCAATTGACCGACAAGTTCCCGGGATCCACGCTCGGGCTCACCACCCGGGCCGCGTCCTATCCGCTTCCCGACGAGAGCACCGGCACCGAGCTCTACATCCGGCAGGAGGAATTCCACCGGCAGTTCGCCGCCGACGTGCCCGCCGCCACCGCCGAGCTGATGGCCGCGACCCAGCGTCCGGTCGCCCTCGACGCGCTGCAACAGCCCGCGACCGCCGCCGCCTGGCGGGGCATCCGGTCGTTCGCGCTGGTCACCGGCGAGGACAAGAACATCCCGGTGGAAGCGCAGCGGTTCATGGCCGAACGCGCGGGCGCCGAGATCGTCGAGATCTCGGCCTCGCACGCGGTCTCGGTATCCGCTCCCGACGTGGTCGGTGAGCTGATCGCCCGAGCCGCCGCCGGTTAGGAATCCGCGCGGTCACACAGGTCGGGCCGCGCGGCAGGAGATTTGCCGCGCGGCCCGACGACCGAGATAGCTCATGCGATGGCGAAGCCGTCGAGCAGTGAAACGGGCTCGCCGAGCGACGTGGTTCGCAGGCCACAGCACCCGCCCGGGTGTCGTGCGCCGGACCGAACGTTCCTCAACCGCAGACGGCTCCGATCGAGGCCGAGCCGACCAGTTTCGTGTATTTGGCCAGGACGCCGCGAGTGTAGCGGGGCGGCAAGGGTTTCCAGCCTTCGCGGCGACGGGCGAGTTCATCGGCGTCGACCAGCAGGTCGAGCGTGCCCGCGGCGACGTCGAGGCGGATAGGGTCGCCGTCGCGCACGAAGGCGATCGGGCCGCCGTCGACGGCTTCCGGCGCGACGTGTCCGACACACAGACCCGTGGTGCCGCCGGAGAATCTGCCGTCGGTGAGCAGCAGCACGTCCTTGCCCAGACCCGCGCCCTTGATCGCCGCGGTGATGGCCAGCATCTCCCGCATTCCGGGACCGCCCTTGGGCCCCTCGTACCGGATGACGACCACGTCGCCCGCCGAGATCGTGCCGTCTTCGAGTGCGTCCATCGCGGCCCGTTCCCGATCGAAAACCCGTGCGGTGCCGGCGAACACGTCGGAGTCGAAGCCCGCCGACTTGACCACGGCACCGTCCGGTGCGAGCGATCCGGACAGGATGGTGATGCCACCGGTGGGATGGATCGGCGCGGCCATCGCGCGGATCACCTTGCCGTCCGGGTCCGGCGGGGTGATGTCGGCCAGGTTCTCCGCCACCGTCCGTCCCGTGACGGTGAGGCAGTCGCCGTGCAGCAACCCGGCATCGAGCAGGGCTTTCATCATGACCGGCACGCCTCCGATCCGGTCCACGTCGGTCATCACGTGGTTGCCGAAGGGTTTGACGTCCGCCAGGTGCGGCACCCGGCGACCGATGCGGGCGAAGTCGTCCAGCGACAGATCCACATTCGCCTCGTGCGCGATGGCCAGCAGGTGCAACACGGCATTGGTGGAGCCGCCGAACGCCATCACGACCGCGATCGCGTTCTCGAAAGCGGGTTTGGTGAGGATGTCCGAGGGAGTGATGCCCTGGCGGATCAACTCGACGACGGCCTCGCCACTGCGGCGGGCGTAACCGTCGCGGCGCCGGTCGGTCGCGGGCGGCGCGGCACTGCCGGGCAGCGACATGCCGAGCGCCTCGGCCGCGCTGGCCATGGTGTTGGCGGTGTACATGCCGCCGCAGGCGCCCTCGCCGGGGCAGATCGCCCGCTCGATCGCGGCGACGTCGTCCCGGCTCATCAATCCTCGGGCGCAGGCGCCGACCGCTTCGAAGGCGTCGATGATCGTCACTTCGCGCTCGCTGCCGTCGGAGAGTTTGGCGATCCCCGGCAGGATCGACCCGGCGTAGAGGAACACGCTCGCCAGGTTCAGCCGGGCCGCGGCCATCAGCATTCCTGGCAGCGATTTGTCGCAGCCGGCCAGCAGCACCGAGCCGTCGAGCCGCTCGGCTTGCATCACCGTCTCCACGCTGTCGGCGATCACCTCGCGCGAGACGAGGGAGAAGTGCATCCCCTCGTGTCCCATGGAGATGCCGTCGGACACCGAGATGGTGCCGAACTGCATGGGAAAGCCGCCGCCGGAGAAGACGCCGTCCTTGCAACCCCGGGCGAGCCGCTCCAGGGACAGATTGCACGGCGTGATCTCGTTCCACGAGGAGGCCACGCCGATCTGCGGCTTCTCCCAGTCGTCGTCGCCCATGCCGACCGCGCGCAACATCCCGCGGGCCGCGGTCTTCTCCAGACCGTCGGTGACGTCGCGGCTGCGGGGCTTGAGATCGGGAATTTTCGAGTTCTCGGGCACGGTTTCCCATCATGCTCGCCTTCGCACCGATTGCGGCGGCGACCACGCCGAATCCGCGAAGACCCGCCGCTCGTCCGCCCTGAGCGTAATGCCGGGCAGACCCGCGGCTCCGGACCGTACGCTCTGCTCATGAGCGAGCACCCGAGACTGCACTCGATCCCCGGTGGACGCGACGACCGGACCCCCCGACCGGACTCGCGGACGCCGCCGGAGCCTTTGTGGCGCGAGGTGCTCGGCGAACAATTGCGCACGCTGCGGCTGGATCGTCAGGAGACCCTGGTCGAGACGGCCCGGCGGGCGGGCATCTCCCCGCAGTATCTGTCGGAGGTCGAGCGGGGACGCAAGGAGCCGTCGAGCGAGATGATCGCCGCCCTGGCCGGATCGCTCGGCACCACGCTGGGTGAACTCACCGGCCAGGTCGCGGACGAACTCCGCGCGCGGCGCCGGATCGCCCTCCTGCCGCGGTCCGCGCCGCGATCCGGCACCGGGCCCACGCTCATGGCACTGGCGGCCTGATCAGTCGCGCCGACCCAGCACCTGGTCGACGAGGCCGTACTCGATCGCGGCCGACGCGGTGAAGACCCGGTCGCGGTCGGTGTCGTGCCGGAGTCGCTCCACCGACTGCCCGGTGTGCCGGGACAGGATCGACTCGATCTCCGCCCGCAGCCGCACCAGCTCGTCGGCTTGCAGGATCAGGTCGGGAATCGCGCCCTGTCCGCGCGCGGCGGGCTGGTGCAGCACCACCCTGGCGTGCGGAAGCATGGCGCGACGGCCGGGCTCACCGCCCGCCAACAGCACCGCGCCGACCGCGATCGCCTGGCCGACGCAGGTGGTCTGCACGGGCGACCGAATGTGCTGCATGGTGTCGTACACGGCGAGCATGGAGGACAGATCGCCGCCCTCGCAGTTGATGTAGAGGTTGATCTCCTGCTCCGGGCTCTCCGATTCCAGGTGCAGCAGCTGCGCGATGAGCGCGTTGGCGACGCCGGAGTCGATCGGCGTGCCGAGGTAGACGATGCGCTCAGCGAGCAGGTGGGAGTAGATGTCGGTGATCCGCTCGCCGCCACGCGGATGCTGCGCGATCACATTGGGGATGGTGTAAGTGCTCATGCTGCGTCCTTTCGGGCATGACCGGGGCCCTCCGTGGTCACGCTGCGCTGCCGCCTCCGGGCCTGACCGCTCATGCCGAGATCCCGATGCGCTGGCGTTGCGGGACGATCTGCCCGAACGAGTCGACGATGTGGTCGATGAAGCCGTACTCCTTGGCCTGCGCGGCCGTGAACCAGCGGTCGTGCAGGGAATCCTCGTAGATTCGATCGAACGGCTGGCCCGTGTCCTCGGCGATGATCCCGAGCACCGTGTCCACGGTGTAGCGCAGATCGTCGGCCTGGACCTCGACGTCGACGGCGGTGCCGCCGATGCCCGCCGATCCCTGGTGCATCAGCACCCGGGCGTGCGGCAACGCGAAACGCTTCCCCCTGCTGCCCGACGACAAGAGGAATTGCCCTGCGCTGCAAGCCAAGCCGAGCGCGAGCGTGGAGACTTCACACGGCACCAGCCGCATGACGTCGCGGATGGCGAGCATCGAGGGCACCGATCCGCCCGGCGAATGGATCCACAGCGAGATGCCCGCCTCGGGATCCTCGGCGGCGAGGGTGAGCAACTGGGTCATCAGCAGCGTCCCGTTGTCGTCGTCGAGCGCGCCGTCGAGCACGACGATGCGGCGGCTGAGCAATTGCTCGCGCGCCCGCCAGCTGAACATCGGAGTCTTGTCATCGTGAGCCATGGCTCCACGGTGCCGCACCCGCGACGCCGGACCGCTCCCCTGCTGCCTTCGGCAGATCCGCTCTCAGCAGTCGAGCGACGGATCGGAGACCGGTACCGCGAATCGACCGCGCAGCCGTTCGGTCATGTCCCACAGCCGTTGCGCGGTTTCCCGGTCGTAGGACGCGTCCGAGCTGCGCGTTTGCGAGAAACGGTCGTAGTAGGCCCCGTTCACCAACTCCCGTGTCGTGGCCAGGTGAACCACCGGTGCTGCGCCTTGCCGCGCGGACAGCGCCGTCAGGTGCAGCAGCGCCACCCGCGCTCGCGGGAAGTCCCGGCCGAGATCCGTGCGCACGAAGCCGGGATGCACTGCGGCGACGGTCAATTCCGGATATCTGCGCCGTAGCTCGTAGGTGAACAACAGGTTGGCGAGTTTGGTACGGCTGTAGGTCGCGAACGGGTCGAAGTTCCGCTCGCTCTGCAAGTCTTCGAAGTCGATGCGTACCGGGCCCGCGCGGAACATCGACTGCCGGTGGCCTTCGGAGTTGACGTTGATCACCCGGCCGCCGCCGCGGCGCAACAGCGGCAGCAGTCGTCCGGTCAGCGAGAACGGCGCGAGATGATGGACGGCGAGATTCAGCTCGATTCCTTCGCCGGTCATGCGACGTTCGGGCGTCATGACACCCGCGTTGTTGACGAGGACGTCCACGCCGTCGAACCGATGGGCAACCTGCTCCGCGACATGGTCGACACCCGTCGAGACGGACAGATCCGCGCGCACGAACCGGCCACCGGTCTCGCGAGCCAGCCGCGCGCCTCTTTCCGCGTCGCGGCCGACCAGCACCAGATCGTGGCCGTCCCGCGCCAGCCGCAATGCCGCTTGCCGTCCCAGCCCGGACGTCGCCCCGGCGAACACGATCCGGCTCATCGCGCCGCTCCGGCCTTGCCCAAGCCCAATGCACCGGCGATCACCCGATCGCGCAGCCGGAAGGGCAGGTACGCGAGCATCCGGAGCATGCGTGCGTCCGAACTCGCGACGTAGCAGTCTTTGGGCCGCCGGGCCCCGGCGGCGCGCAGGATCGCGTCGACCACCGTGCTCGCGGGCCGTGTCTTCTGCTCGGCCAGTGCCTTTTCGACGGCGGCCAATCCCGTGCGATAGAGCTCGACGCGATCGGCGTCGGCCAGCTCGAGAGCTTCGCGCGCATTCGAATCGGCCTTCGCGAAGATCGTCGTCGCGATCGCGCCGGGCTCGATCACCGAGACCGGGATGCCCCAGGGCGCGAGCTCGACGCGGGCCGCGTCGGACAACGACTCGAGCGCCGCCTTGCTCGCCGAGATGGGCCCCAGGTACGGCATGGCGGTGCGAGCACTCGCCGCACTGATGTTGATCACCCGGCCGCCGCCCGCGCGCAATAGTGGCAGTGCGGCCACAAGGACCCGGTGCGGGCCGTAGACGTTGATGTCGAACTGCCGGTGCAGTTCCGCATCGGGAACCAACTCCAACGGCCCCTGCACGATCACGCCGGCGTTGTTCACCAGCACTTGCAATCCGGCGCGGCCGCGGTCGGCCGCGACCGAGGCGAGCGCACGGCGCACGCCCTCCCCATCGGTCACATCGAGTTCCACCGGCACGACGTTCGCGTGCCCGAACTCACGAGCGTTTCGCAGTGTCCGCACTCCGGCGTAGACGCGGTAGCCCCGCGCGGCGAACGCCTCGGCGGCGGCGGAACCGATTCCGCCGCCCGCACCGGTGATCAGCACCGCCTTCGAACCCTGATCCGTCATGTCGCCTCCAAAGGTATGCAACTACATGTCTGATCTAACATGTATAAACCTACATGTCGGATCGGTCAAGACGGTGAACTCCGGCGGAACGGCGGAGGTACGCTCCAGCCGGGCCACCGATCACGGAAAAGGGAGAGTCGATGTCACTGCGTCATGGGTTACTCGGGCTTCTCGCCGATCAGCCCGGCAGCGGCTACGACCTGACGCGCCGATTCGAGGAGATGCTCGGCGCGATCTGGCCTGCCAAACATCCCCAGATCTACGGGGAACTGACCCGGCTCGCGGAAGAAGGACTGGTCGAGGCGGCGGCGGAGGGCCCGCGACGGCGCAAGGAGTACCGCATCACCGAGGACGGCGTGGCGGAGTTGCGCCGCTGGCTGGTGCACGTCGATGTGGACCACACCATCCGTCTGGAACCGGTACTGCGCTCATTGTTCTTCTGGCTGCTGAACTCCGACGAACTGGAGACGCATCTCACCCGGGAGGCTCGGTTCTACCGGGAGAAGGCGGAGCTCTACCGCGGGTACGCGAACGCCAAAGACCGCGGGGACTTCGGCGACTCCCCGCAGACCCGCTCGATGCGCATCACGGTCGAAGCCGCGGTCCGGCTGTACGACGCACTCGCCGACTGGGCGGAGTGGGCGAGAACGGCACCCTTGTCCGACCCGAAATCCTGACCCACACCGGATGTTCCGGCCTGGAAGACGCCGATGCCCGCCGGGCGCTCGGTGCGCCGGCGGGCATCGTCGACCGGAACGGGCTCGCTAGGATTCGCGGCCCGCGGTGGAGGCGGAACGCTGCCTGCTGGTGCGGGCGCGGCGGCGTTCGGCCTGCAGCTCGGCGAGTTCCTGCTCGAGGATGTCGGCGACGCGGAACGAACCGGTGTCGTAGATGTCCGGCGTGCGGGCCGTCGGCGGCTGCGCGACGTCGGGCTTGGGGCTGTCCTTGCCGTTCTTCGGCTCCGGCGTCGAGCTGTCGCTCCTGCTGTCCGCCAGTGGCTGCCGGGTGAGCGCCGGGAGCTCGGCCGTCGGCACCTCCGGCTCGGACACCGGTGTACGCGGCTTGGCCTGCGGCGTCTGCCGGACGACCACCTTCGCCGCGGCGGGCTCTTCGGCGGGCACGCGCGCGGCAGGCCGTTCCTCGGACTTGGCGGGAACCGGTGCGGGGGCAGGGGACTCGGTCGCGACGAGCTTCTTCCCGTTGACGACCGGCGCACCGCCATTGGTCACGATGACGTCGGTGTCCTTCACCTGCACCGGCGACGTGGGACGGGCGTCGAAGGCTTCCATCGCGTCGAGATCTTCGATCGACTCGGGCAGCACGGGCTTGCGCGGCGCGTCGACCGGCGGCCGCTTCTTCTCGGCTTTCACCGTGGTCACCGGCTGTTCGTCGGAAACCTCCGTCGGGAACTGGATTTCGGCGACCTCGACAACGGGCTGCTCGACAGTCTCCACCGGAGGCGCGGCCACCACGGTCGGCGGTTCCTGATTCACCTGTTCGTACGGGACGCTCGGCGCCTCCGGCGCGACCGGCATCCGGTATCTGGGCAGCGTGAGCCGGATCTGCTCGGCCGGGTCGGGCAGGTCACGGACCTGCTCGGTGGCCCTGGCGATGGCGAGGCCGTAGCGAGCGCTCGCGGCGTCGTGGATGAGCAGCGCGACACCGATCATCACCGGCGCGATGGCGTGCACTGCCGCGTCGTACCAGGCGCCCGCGCGCAAGTAGGGATAGGTGTTGAGGCTGACGGTCAGCGCCAGCAAGGCGACTTCGGCGGTCGCGACCTGACGGCGGTTGTCGATCACACCCCATTCGGCGACCTTGTTGGTGCCGATCATGATGATGATCAGGCAGACGCTGATCATGCCTTCGAGCAGGTAGCTGAACCAGTACAGCGGATCGGTCGCGCCACCGGGAGCGATGTTGTGCTGGACGTTGACCGCCGACCACAACATGCCCGCCGCGACCACACCCGCCAGCGCCCGCAGCGACCAGGAACGATGCCGATACAGCGAGGCCAGCTTCGCGTGCGGGCTGGATTCGCGTCGTTGCGCGGCAATCGCCTTGCGGGCGAGCAGGAGGTCTCGCATGTCGGCCTTCTCGATCGCTTCGGTGGTCTGCCTGGCGCGGTCGGATGCCGCGGCGGCAGCCTGCGCCTCTTTCCAGCGCTGTCCGCGCTCCTGGGTGCGAATCCGTTCGGCGAGCTCACGTTCGGCATACAGCTCGTCCTCCGACAACGCCTCCGTGAGCGCGGGATCGAACTGGTAGGCGAGCCGTCCACGGGCCTTCTCGACCCGCCTCGCCAGCTGTGTAACCTCGTCCTCGATGGGATGTTCGATGACCATCAGCGCTCCCCGCACGGGAGACGCGATGGCAGACAAGTGATCACGTATGGCAACGGCACGGTTTATTCATAGTCGATCCACCGCTACCGGCGAAACTGTTCATTTGCCATCTCGCAAAACTATTCGGCGTGCCGCGGACGACACACGCGCCGGGGCGGGATTTCCCGGCGTCGCGGGCACTTCCCTCCCCCTCGCGGCAGACCATTGATCGCTCTATGCTGAACGGGCGCGCTTTCCCTTCGCGGCGGCGCGTGCGCTCCCGCAGCGCGTTCGGATACGCCGGTGCTGTCGAGATTCGCCCCTCGGCGGCACCGGGCCGACCGCTCCCGCGCACCGGGTATTTCACCGATACCCCCGGCCATTCCGGCGCACGCCATATGGATCTCGGATTTCGCTGTGCGGCAGCATGACTCAGCAGCTGACCGCGAAACGCACAGCGTCCCCATTCGCGTGATCCGCAGGTCGATCCCAAACGTACGAATGCGAACCGCTCACTCGGGATCGGCCACGCGCCCGGTGTCCACCGCGTCGAGCACCCGGGACAACGTGTCGAACAGCAGCAGGTCCAGCCGGCCCTGGTCGACGTCGTCGCGGGACAACCACTGCACCGTCAGGTCCTCGGCCATCGCCCACCACGATCGCACCACCAAGCGCTCGGCGGTGGACCGCGCGGGCCTGCCGAGCGCGGCGAATACCCGATCGGTCAGCTCGTCGTGCATCCGCTCCATGATCGACTCGAGCACGGGATCCTGCCCCGCGGCGCGCAGCAGCCCCACCAGCGGTCCGCTGCGCTTGCGCATGTAGCTCACGAAGTTGGCGATCATCGACGCGAGCGGGTCGGCGGCGGCGGGGTCGGGACCGGTGGCGCGCAGGAATCGCTGCGACGCGGCGCGGACGAGCTGCGCGTAATAGTCCTGCTTGGTCGGGAAATAGTGGAACAGCAGCCCGCGCGAGATGCCCGCCTGCTGTGCGACCGCGTCGACGGTGATCTGGTGCCAGGGCCGGTCGATCAGCATGCCGAGACCGATCCCGATCAGTTGCCTGCGCCGGTCGTCCGCCGAGCGGCGGCCGCTCGGCTGCACGGCGACGTCGGTCATCCACCCTCCTCTATTGAGCAATGCTCAACAATATGCTACCAATGACCTGACCGGAAGTTGAGCAATGCTCAGCGAACCTCGAGGATGGGTATGGACTTCACGCATTCCGACCGAGCCGTCCGCCTCACCGACCAGGTGCGGCAGTTCGTGCGCGACGAGATCGAGCCGCGCGACGAGGAGCACGCCGCCGCCCTGCGGGAAGCGCCGTGGGCGGTCCCCACGGTGGTCGAGGAGCTCAAGAAGAAGGCGCATGACGCGGGTCTGTGGAACCTCTTCCTGCCCGATCCGGAATTCGGCGCTGGGCTGAGCAACGTCGATTACGCCCCGATGGCGGAGGCGATGGGCAGCTCCGGCTGGGCGCCGGAAGTGTTCAACTGCAACGCGCCCGACACCGGCAACGCGGAGGTCCTGCTGCACTACGGCAGCGCCGAACAACGGCAGCAGTGGCTGCGTCCACTACTGGACGGCACTATCCGCTCGGCGTTCTGCATGACCGAACCCGAGGTGGCCTCCTCGGACGCGACCAACATGGCCGCGACCGCCGTGGTGGACGGCGAGGAGATCGTGCTCAACGGCCGCAAATGGTGGAGCACCGGCATCGGTCACCCGAACTGCAAGTTCGTCATCTTCATGGGCCTCACCGACCCGGAGGCGCACCCGTACCAGCGGCACTCGATGGTGCTGGTCCCGCTGGACACACCGGGCGTGCGGGTCGAACGGATGCTCACCACCTTCGGCTACCTGGACGAACCCTTCGGCCACGGCGAAGTCACCTTCACCGACGTGCGCCTGCCGCTGGACGCCGTGATCGCCGGTCCCGGACGTGGCTTCGAGATCGCCCAGGGCCGTCTCGGCCCCGGCCGCATCCACCACTGCATGCGCGCCATCGGCCTGGCCGAGCGCGCGCTCGAACTGGCCTGCCGCCGCGCCCTGTCGCGCACCGCGTTCGGCAAGCCGCTGGCCAACCTCGGCGGGAACCGCGAACGCATCGCCAACGCGCGCGTCGCGATCGATCAGGCGCGGCTGCTCGTGCTGAACACCGCCTGGCTGCTGGACACCAAGGGCTTGGCGGGCGCGCGCAGCGAGGTCTCCCAGATCAAGGCGGTCGTGCCGAGGATGACCCAAGAGGTGCTCGACATGGCGATCCAATTGCACGGCGGCGCGGGGCTTTCCGACGACTTCCCGCTGGCGCGCGCGTTCGCCGGTATTCGTTCGCTGCGCTTCGCCGACGGCCCCGACGAGGTGCACCTCAGCCTGATCGCCCGCCAGGAGCTGCGCAAGTACGGGACCGACCGGTGAGCGTTCCCGGAGCCACCGCCGTCCGCGCGGAGGACGCCTTCGACGTCGCCGCCGTGCACACCTGGCTCGCCGAACGGGTGCCAGGACTCAGCGGTCCGCCCGAGGTGCGCCAATTCTCCGGGGGCGCGTCCAATCTGACGTATCTGCTGCGCTACCCGGACCGTGACCTGATCCTGCGCCGTCCGCCGAGCGGCACGAAGGCGGCTTCCGCGCACGACATGGGCCGCGAATTCCTGGTACAGGAGCGGCTGCGTCCGCACTACCGCTACGTGCCGCGGATGGTGGCCCGCTGCGCCGATCCGGACGTCATCGGCAGCGACTTCTACGTGATGGAGCGCGTGGCGGGGACGATCCTGCGCGGCGATCTGCCGGAAGGCTTCAGCCTGTCGCCCGAGCAGGCGAAGCGGTTGTCCACCGCGGCTTTCGACTGCCTGATCGAATTGCACCAGGTCGACCCGGAGGCGGCGGGTCTCACCGGAATCGGCAAGGGCGCGGGCTACGTCGGCCGCCAGGTCGCGGGTTGGTCGCGGCGCTTCGGCAACGCGCGCACCGACAACGTCAGCGATTTCGCGGCGGTGATGGCCTGGCTCGACGCGAACCAGCCCGCGGACGTCGCTACCACCGTCATCCACAACGACTTCCGGCTCGACAATCTGGTGCTGGATCCGTCGGGCTCCGGCGCGATCGTCGGCGTGCTCGATTGGGAGATGGCGACCCTGGGCGATCCGCTGATGGATCTCGGTGGCGCGCTGGCGTACTGGGTGCAGGCGGACGACGACGAGGTCATGCGGGCTTCCCGCCGCCAGCCGAGTCACCTGCCCGGCATGCTGACCCGCGCGCAGATCGTCGAACACTATTGCGCGCGCACCGGCCGCTCCGCGGAGAACTGGCCGTTCTACGAGGTCTTCGGGCTGTTCCGCTTGGCCGTCATCGCCCAGCAGATCTACTACCGCTACCACCACGGGCAGACCACGAACCCCGCGTTCAAGGATTTCTGGATGCTGATCAACTACCTGGAGTGGCGCTGCCGGAAGGTCGCGGGGCTCGGGTAGCGCGGGTCCGCGTCATCGTCCGAGCGCGAGGGACCCCATATCGGTGACCGTGCAGCCGTTCTCGACGGGTACCCCGGCGAATCGGTCCCGCAGCCACGCGAGCACGCTCGGCTCGGCGAGTGCGTTGAGGGTCAGATGTTCGCTGGCGTGGTCACGGACGTAGGCGACGCGCGCGGCGGGGTCGCGGCAGTAGGCGGCGGCGAGCGCGTCGGCGGGGCCGATCGGGACGAGCCAGTCCGCGGTCGCGTGGTAAAGGAAGACCGGTGCGTCGGGCACCGACTTGCCCATTCTGGTGCGGTCGAAGACCGCGCGCAGCACCGGCGTGTGCAGCAGACCGCCCTGGACCAGGCTGTCGATGTCGAGGAACGGTTCCGTCGCGGCCTGATACAGCACGCAGCCGTTGTCCTTCGCGTCCAGCAACCGCCGTCCCAGCGGCGTCGCGTTCGCCCGCAGGTAAGCGTCCAGTTCCGGTTCCTCCCGGGCGAGACCGATGACGGCGGCGGCGACCAGGCCCGCGCCCGGGCCCTTGTTCGCCGCCAGCGACAGGGCCTCGAGGTCGACATCGGTACCGCCGGAGACGACGCCGACGAGGTTCAGCTCCGGCGCGTAGGAACTGCGCGACTCGGCCCCGTGCAGCGTGGGGATCGAACCTCCGGAGTAGCCCCACATCGCCACCTCGGTGTCCGGTCCCCGCAGTCCGAGTGGACCGAACCGCTCCGCGGCGCGGATGCCGTCCAGGGCGATCCGCGCGGCCAGCGGGCCGTGGGCGAACGCCGAGTTCGGCCCTTGATGATCCGGCACCACGACCGTCCACCCTTGCGCCAGCAAAGCCGGAACGCTGCGCAACTGGTCGATCTGCCCGTCCAGCAGTCCGGCCTGCACCGGCCTGCGCACCGTATAGGACGGTGCGCAGAACAGCCCGGTGGAATCCTCGGCGGCGTGCAGGGACACCAGCTTCCCGTTCGCCGCACGCGGTTTCAGCACCGTCGCGACAGCGGCGATGGGCTGGTCGACGCTGTTGTTCGACCGATAGGAGAGCTGCCAGGCCTCGGCATCCAGCGCCCCGGGAAGCTGGTCGGCGATGGTGATCGGCCGTGCGGCGAGGATCCCGCCGGGCCGTTGTGCGCCGACGAGTTCAGCGGGCGGCCGATAGAACGGATCCTGTTCCGGCGGGACCGGATCCGCCACCGCCGGGAGTTCCGGCTCGGCCTGCGAGGGCGGGCCCGGTATCGCCAGGAGCACCGAAAGAGCCGTTCCGACAACCGCACACCACCGTGCGAACACCACCGACGACCTCCCCGTGGAATCGACCGCTCATGCCGTGCATTTCGCGCCGACCGACCGCCCCGGCAGTCGCATCGTAACCAAAGCCCGCGCGCCGGAGCAGCGCAACGAGCGATCGGACTCAGTTCGGTGCGGTGATCTTGCTGATGGCGGCCCCGTCGTCGGCGGTGACCACCGTGACGAACTGGCGGTAGGTGCGGCTCGTGGCGTCGGGGCGCAACTCGGTGATCACCACGTCGTAGCGTCCGTCGAGCATGGGGGTGATCATCACGCAGTGCTGCGTTCCGGTGGGGACGGAGGCGATGCCCGCGTCGATCACGGCGACCGGCGGCACCACGGCGTCCCGCACCGTCAGCGATCGCGCTACCGCTCCCGACCGGGTCACGTAGTAGGCGTGCTGGAAGGCCAGGATCACGTCCGGTCCCGAAGCCGTGGAGCCGGTCCCGTTGCCGCGCACCAATTGCGCGCCGCGGGTCGGCTCGCAGCCGGGGCCGCCGCCGAGCACCGGGTCCGCCACCGTGGCCGACTGCCGGGGTGCGGAGGCCGCGTCGGTGTAGACCAGGACCAGCGCGGCCGCGGCGAGCGAGGCGGCCAGTCCGGCGCCGCCGACCAGCCACGCGCGGCGCGCGCCCCGCCGCGCGCGGCGTCGATCGCGGTGGGCCCGATGCCGATCGCGCTCCCGGCGCGGCGGCGGCTCATGGGCGGAGATCATCCCGGGCCACGTGGGCACGCGTTCGGCCCTGACCCGGCCCCGGCGGGCGCGTCGGCCGCCGGGCTCGGACGTGTTCGACGACATGATCTCGCCGCACCCCCTTTACCGGTGCCCATTCGGCCACCGTGGGTTCCCTCTCAATGCCGTTGCGCAATAACAACATTGCATATCTCCCTGGATTCTGTCGGTCGAATGCTCAACAGACAAGGCCGAACTCCGCCGAGACGATCCCGGAACACGCGATACCGGCCCAACGGGACCGGGCGGTCGGTGCGGTTACGGGCCGATGCGCACCCGGCCCGGACGGAAGCGACCGCGGCCGCCCGCGGGCCGTAGCATCCCGCACATGAGTCAGCCGATGCCCCCGCCCTACCCGCAGCATCCCGCGCATCAGCCGCCCCCGCAGCCGTATCCCCCGCCACCGCCACCGCCACCGCAGTTCCCCATCCTGGTCTCGACCATGAACGACGTTCCCGGACAGAAGATCGTCCGGGTGTTCGGCGAGGTCGCCGGGCTGACCGTGCGCAGCCGCAGCTTCGGCTCGAACTTCAGCGCCGGTTTCCGCTCCCTGGGCGGCGGCGAGATCCCCGAGTACACCCAGCTGCTCTACCAGTCCCGGCACGAGGCGATCATGCGGATGTGCCAGCACGCGATGTCGTACGGCGCCAACGCGGTCATCGCGATGCGCTTCGACTGCAACGAAATCGCCGGCACCATGAGCGAGGTTGCGGCCTACGGCACCGCCGTTCTGCTCGAGCCCGCCGCGTGATCGGGCTATCCCCAGGTGAGCGGATCCAGATGGAGGAAGAAGCGCTGACGATCGGCGTCCAGATCGATGCCGTAGCGGGCGGCGAACGTCCGGTCGGCGTGTTCGGCAAGCCCCTCGTCCTGCCATGACTCCCTGGCGTTGGCCAGCAGCAGGGCGATATCGGCGTACGGGTCGGCGATGCCCAGACGCCCGAGGTCGACGAAACCGGCGACCGTGTGCGTATCCGGATCGAGGATGATGTTGGGCAGGCACAGATCGCCGTGACACACCACGGCTTCGGCGAATTCCCGGGTCATCCTGGACTCCAGTTCACCGGCCAGCCTGGTGAGCAAGACGGTGGGCGGAGTGCCCTGTTGTTCCTCCGGGAGGAACTCGGTGTGTACCGCACCCCGCACCACCACGTCCTGCGCCATCGCGAACATTCGCGCAAGGCCGCGATCGAACGGGCACGCTTCGGTGGGCAGGTCGTGCAGGCGCCGCACCGCGTCCGCGATGGCTTCCCAAGCACGGGTGAGCGTCCGGACCGGAACGGCGTCCGCGGCCACGCCGGGGACGGCGGCGGTGACCAAGCAGGCGCCGTCGTCATCGGCCCGCCAGTCCAGCACTTCCGGGCCGGGGATATCGTTGCCGCCGAGCCAGACGATCTTGTCCCGCTCCAGCGCGAGGGCGGCGACCTGTGCGGAGTCGACGCACTTGGCGTAGCGGGCGCCGTCGGCGGACCGGTACACCTCGGCGCCGGACTCTCCGCCGCCGACCGGCTCCCAGCGGCAATCGGACGGCAAGGCGGCACGAAAGCGAACAAGCGACTCGGACACGCCTCCGACGGTAGCAACGCGCGCGGCGCGTGACCCGCCGCGCAGACCTTCGGCAACCCGGATGTATAGTTGCTCAAAGCAACTAGTTGTGGTTGCCAATCAATTTGCTGGTGGGGAACGTCGAGGTGAGTGTCATGTCCGCAACCGCTCCCGAACGCCGGGTCACGGCGGCCGAACTCGCGGCCGCCGACGAGCTCGGTCAGCGCCTGGTCCGCTTCATGCGTGCGGTCAATCGCGCGAAATGGCAACCCGTCCGGCCCGGGCCGGACGGACTGGAGCGACTCGCCTACGCCGTGCTGTTCTCGCTCGTGCACGACGGACCGCAGCGCGCGGGCAGGCTCGCCGAATTGCTGCACGCCGAGGCATCCACCATCAGCAGACAGAGCAGACAACTCGTGGCGCACGGCCTGGTCGAGCGCAGAGCCGACCCGGTCGACGGCCGCGCGTGCGTGCTGGCGGCCACCGCGGAAGGCGTTCGCGTCTTCGAGGAGAATCGCGCCCAGCGCAACCGGTGGCTGGCCGACATCCTGGCCGACTGGCCCGCACCCGACCGCGACACCTTGACCGCGCTGCTCGACCGGCTCACCGCAGGAATAGAGACCACCACCCGACACCCAGCCGATCCGAAATAGGGCTCATCCATGACGACTTCCACCACCCGGGCTCCGCGGAACCCGGCCGCAGGCGCGGACACGTCACTGTCGCACCGGCAGATCCTGACCATCCTGTCCGGGCTGCTGCTCGGCATGTTCCTGGCCGCGCTCGACCAGAACATCGTCAGCGTCGCGATCGTCAAGATCGCCAACAGCCTGCACGGTTTCGACGAACAGGCCTGGGCGACGACCGCTTACCTGATCACCGCGACGATCACCACGCCGCTGTACGGCAAATTGGCCGACATCTACGGCCGCAAGCCGTTCTACCTCACGGCGATCAGCCTGTTCGTCATCGGTTCGGTGGCGTGCACCTTCGCCACCTCGATGTACCAGCTCGCCGCGTTCCGCGCGTTCCAGGGCTTGGGCGCGGGCGGACTGATGTCGTTGGCGTTCACCATCATCGGCGATATCGTCCCGGCCCGCGAACGGGTGCGCTACCAGGGATATTTCATGATGGTGTTCGGCACGGCCACCGTGCTGGGCCCGGTGCTCGGCGGCTTCTTCTCCGACTACGAAGAGCTCGGCGGCATCGAGGGCTGGCGGTGGGTGTTCCTGGTGAACGTCCCGGTCGGCGTACTCGCGCTGCTCGTGGTCGCCAAGGTGCTCAACGTGCCGCACCAGCGCCAGCACCACCGGATCGACTGGTTCGGCGCGCTGACGCTGACCATCTGCGTGGTGCCGCTGCTGATCGTCGCCGAACAAGGCAGGCACTGGGGATGGTCCTCGCATCGCTCACTGCTCTGCTACGGCATCGGCGCGGCGGGTCTGGTGCTGTTCGTCCTGGTCGAGTGGCTGATGAAGGACTCCGCACTGATCCCGTTGCGGTTGTTCAAGAACTCGACGTTCAGCGTCACCATCGCGGGCGGATTCATCGTCGGCGTCGCCATGTTCGGCGCGATCACCATGGTTCCGCAGTACTTCCAGGTCGTGCGCGGCTACTCGCCGACGAAGGCAGGTCTGCTGATGCTGCCCTTGGTGCTCGGCATCATGATCGGCTCGCAGACGGCGGGACGGATCACCAAGCGCACGGGTCGCTACAAGATCCTGCCGGTGACCGGCACGTTCATCGTCGCGATCGGCGCGACCCTGTACGCGCAGGTGCACTACGACAGCCCGCTGTGGCAGCCGCTGGCCATCGGCGGACTGATCGGGCTCGGGCTCGGCTGTTGTATGCAGACGCTGATCATCGCGGCGCAGAACGCCGGACCGCGCTCGGACATGGGCGTCTCCACCGCGTCGGCCACCTTCTTCCGGCAGATGGGCGGAACGCTCGGCGTCGCGGTGTTCCTGACCATCCTGTTCAACCTGCTGCCGCACCGGATCACCGATGCGTTCGGCGGCGCGCTGCCGCCCGGATTCGGGACCGAGCAGCTCAGCGGCATGCAGTCCAACACAAGCGGTATCGCGGCGCTGCCCGACGCGCTGAAGGTGCCGATCCTCACCGGTTTCACCAACTCCATGCACGGGGTGTTCTACGCGGCGGCCGCGGTCGCGCTGCTGGCCTGCGTGGTGCTCGTGTTCATGAAAGAGATCCCGTTGCAGGACACTCCGGCGCCCGCCGCGCAGACGCCGGCCGAGAAGGCCGGCGCCGCCGAGTCGCACTGGGACACGGATCAGGTCTGGGAGGGCGCCGCGCAGGCGCTGTCGGAGCCGGAACCGGTGCTGGCCGCCGCCGCGAGCGGCTACGCCTCGGGCGATCCGGCGAGCAACGGCGCGTACCTGCGCGAACCGCGGGCGAGTTCCGATGGCGCCGAGCACGAAGGCCGTTCGCTCAGCGGCTACGTCCATCGTGAGGACGGCAGGCCGGTGCCCGCCGCCGCACTGACGCTGATCGACCATCAGGGGCGGCAGGCCGCGCGGACGGGCGGCGGCGCGGACGGCAGCTACCTGGTCGGCGCGCCCGACGCGGGCAACTACGTGCTGATCGTGTCGGCCGCAGGGCATCAGCCCGCCGCGGTCAACGTGACGGTCGGAGACCGGCCGCAGCAATGCGACATCACCTTGCTCGGCTCCGGCGAGGTGTCCGGCGTGGTCCGGTCGAGCACCCTCGGCGAGCCGCTGCCCGGCGCGACCATCACGCTGACCGATCTGGACGGCGAGGTCGTCGGATCCGCGATCGCGGACGCCGACGGCGGCTACGTCTGCCACGGCGTCGTGCCCGGCACGTACACCGTCGTCGCGGTCGCCGAGCACATGCGTCCCAGCGCGACCGCGCTGACCGTGCCCGACAGCGGGCTGCTGCACCACGACATCGATCTCACGCCGATGGCGGTGCTCGCCGGGTCGGCGTGGTCGGACACCGGCCGGGCGATCGCGGACGTGCAGATCAGCGTGCTCGACGCGGCGGGCGTCCTGACCGCGACGACGCGCACCGACGAGAACGGCCGTTATGTCGTCACGGATCTCGCCGAAGGCGACTACACGGTCGTCGCACGCGGCTACCCCGCGGTGACCAGCCGGATCACGGTGAGCGGCGGCGAGGTGGACCACGATGTGCGGCTGAGTTACGACATCGAGGACGAAGCGACCGGAAAGGTCCCGCCCGTCCGCTGACGGATTGCGCGGAGTAGGCAGGAGGGGCGGTGGTCACCGGACCACCGCCCCTCGCCGTTCACGCCCGTGGGCTCCCCGCACGGTCCGAGCGGCTCACAGGGGGATCATCCCTCCGACCGGTCGCGCTTGTGATCGCCGAACGGTTCGTCGCGTTCCCGGACCGCCGTGCGGAAACCGGCGGCGGCGGCGCGGGTCTGGAAGGCGTAACCCTCCGCGGTGTGCCGGGAGATGCCGTCGAAGACGGTGCTGATCATGCCCGAGTTGGCCACGCCCTGGGCGTACAGCGCCGAGTTGAGCGCCAATTTGGCCATCATCAGCTGGTTGATCGGCATGCGCGCGATCCGCGCGACGAATTCCTCGGTGCGCGCGTCGAGTTCGTCGGCGGGCCAGGATTCGATCGCCAGGCCCCACTCCACCGCTTGCTTGCCGGTGAGGCAGTCGCCGGTGAACAGCAGGCGCTTGGCGCGCTGGTCGCCGAGGCGATGCGCCCACATGCCCGCGGCCGGAACACCCCAGACCCGGGTGGGCGGATAGCCGATCTTGGTGTCGTCGGCGCAGATGATCTGATCGGCGAACAGGGCGATGTCGCTGCCGCCTGCCACGGCGAAGCCGTGCAGCTTGGCCACGGTCGGCTTGTTCGCCTGCATCAGGCTGGCGAAACCGCGGTTGAACCGGCTCATCATCGCGTAGTCGATCATCGGGTCCCAGGTGCGCGCCGGATCGTGATTGCGGCCCTGCACCACCGGATCGACGACCGTCCCCGCCGCGTCGCCGGGACCGCCCGCCACCGCGAAACTCTGCTCGGCGAACATGCTCAGGTCGTATCCGCCGCAGAACCCCTTCCCGCGCCCGGACAACAGGATCACGTGCACGCGCGGGTCCAGATCCGCGCGTTCCACCGCGTGCGCCAGGTCGTTCGGCGTGTCCGGCGTGATCGCGTTGCCCTTCTCCGGCCGGTTGAACGTGATGCGCGCGATGCGGCCGTCTCGCTCGTAGGTCAGGGTTCGGTACTCGCGCGCGTCGTCCGGGTCGGGGCGCCCGGCCCAGGGCGAGTCCGGCTGCTCGGTCCACCCGCGATACCACGCGCCCGAGTCGCCTTCGGTCTGGATGTCACTGTCGGTCATCGTTTTCCCTTCGACGCTGATCCGGAACCCGTCTCCGCAGTCTGGCGCAACCGCCGATTGACAGTCAATATTGACTGTGAAAGTGTCGCGCCGACGGAGGGAGGCGGAATGGCCGGACTACGCGAGGAACAGAAGCGAGCGACCCGCGTCCGCATCCTCGACGCCGCCGCCGACCTGCTGGCCGAACAGGGTTACCGGGCGCTGTCCACCCTGTCCGTGCAGCGCGCCGCGAAGGTCAGCCGCGGAGCGCTGCTGCATCATTTCCCGACCCTCGGCGCGTTGATCACCGATCTGGTCGGCCATTTGGTCGCGCGCAACGAAGCGGCGGTCGGCGAGATCGCGATCGGACTCGGCGACGGGGCCGACCCCGTCCGGCGCGCCTTGACCGCCCTGTACGAGTCGATGGCGCGCCCGGCGGCGCAAGCCGAGTTCGAACTGTGGGCGGCCGCGCGGACCGATCCGGCGCTTGCCGAGGCGTTGCGCGCGGCCGAACGCGCGGCCGGGCGCGATCTGCGCCGCGTGGTGGACGCGCTGTTCGGTCCGGCCGTCGTCACCCGTCCGAGTTATCCGGCCGTCCGCGATCTCACCGTCGCGATACTGCGCGGCACCGCGATGTCCCGTCCGTTGCGCACTTCCGAGCGCGCCGCCACGGCAACCATCGACCGATGGGCGCAGGCCATGGCAGTCCTACTCGCGCAGGACACTTAGCAAGCGAGAAGCAGCGAGGCGGTCGACAGAGATGTGACACGCCTCACTCGAGCGCCGGATTGTGCTGTCTCACACACTCTCGCTATCCTGGCTGCACTTTGAGACCATCGAGTCTCAATGCAGCCTTCGACGGGGCCTTCGACCACCGCACGGCGCCCGGCGGAGGCCGATTCCTGCCGGGGAGCGCCTGCGGCGCCTGTACTACCAGGAGCAAACGCCATGCGATCGAAGTGGATCTCGGCGGCCATCGGTGTCACGGCGATGGCGCTGTCGTGCGTCGGGCCGGGCAGCGGGCCCGCCGTCGCCGAGCCGGATTGCCCGAGCATGTACGTGGTGGCGATCCCGGGCACCTGGGAGACCACCGACCGGCCGGACGGCGAGCGCCCCGGGCCGGGGATGCTGGCCGGAGTCACCAGCGGACTGCCGCCCTCGGTGCGAGTGGACTACGTCAGCTACGCCGCGACCGCATTCCCCTGGGAGACCGAGGTTTACGGCGCATCCAAACGCGAGGCCGTCGACAACGCGCGCGGCATGATCGGGGCGATGGCCAGGGCCTGCGGCGCGACCAAGATCGCATTACTCGGCTACAGCCAGGGCGCCGACGCCGCGGGCGATCTGGCCGCCGAGATCGGCACCGGCATCGGCGTCGTGCCGCCGCAGCGGATCGCGGCGGTCGGGCTCATCTCCGACCCGCGCCGCTCCCCCACCGACGCGCTGGTCGGCCCGCCGGTGGGCGGCGCGGGCGCGGGCGGTCCGCGCATCGGCGGCTTCGGCTGGGTCACCCCGCAGACCCGCACCATCTGCGCCGCGGGCGATCTGTACTGCTCCACGGCTTCGGACGATTTCGTGACCCGCTTCGCGGGCTTCCTGGCCCAGACCTCCCATCCCGACCCGGCGAACCTCTGGCGCTACCAGCTGGAAATGGGCGCCATCGTCGGCGATCTGATGTCCAACGGCGGATTCCCCTTGTTGCAGAGCCAGTTGTCGGAGTCGGCGAACCAGGAACGGGCCCGGTTGCTGGACGAGTTCTACCGCTCCCAGGCGCACACCGCCTACGGCAGCTACCGCGTCGGCGACGGAGCGACCGCGCTGTCGTGGATGCACGACTGGCTGGCGTCGCTGGCCTGAGTCAGGGGGCGAGCCTGCGCGCGACCTCGCCGAGACCCTCCGCGACGGCGCTCTGCTGAGCGGCGGTGAGCACGTCGACGAGAACGCGGCGGACGGTCGCGACATGGTCCGGCGCCAGCTGCGCCAGCCTTTCCCGGCCCGCACCGGTGAGCACGGCGATGACTCCGCGCACGTCGGTCGGGCAGGTCTCGCGCACCAGCAGCCCGGCCTTCTCCAGCTGCGTCACCTGGTAGGTCAGGCCGCTTTTGGAGGTGTAGAGCGCGTCGGCCAGTTCGGTCATCCGCAGGCGGCCCTCCGGCGCGTCGGCGAGCCGCACGAGCACCTCGTACTGCGTGTGGGACAGCCCTTCCCGCTTGAGTTGCCGTTCCACCTCGCGGCCCACCAGGGCGCCCGCCGCGAGGAAGCTGTGCCACACCTGCATCTCGCGCGCGTTCAGCCACCTGGTCTCCACGGCTCCACCCTAGCCGCATTGTTCAAATTTGAACAACTGGCTACAGTGGAGTTCGAATTTGAACTACCTGGGCGGCCGAGCAAGGAGTAGCGCCATGACCACCACGACCACCGAACGGATGCCGGTGCTCTATCTCTCGCACGGCGCCCCGCCGCTGGCCGATCACGCGAGCTGGCCCGCCGAGCTGGCGGCGTGGTCGCGCGCCTTGCCGCGCCCCCGCGCGATCCTGATGGTCTCCGCGCACTGGGAATCCGCGCCGATCGCGCTCGGCGCCACCGAGACGGTGCCGCTGGTCTACGACTTCTGGGGCTTCCCCGAGCGGTACTACCAGGTGCGCTATCCCGCGCCGGGCGCGCCGGAGCTGGCCGAGAAGGTGCGAAACCTGTTGCGCGGACCCGGTGTCACCGTGGCGGACGTCCCGGAGCGCGGGCTCGACCACGGAACCTACGTGCCGCTGAAGGAGATGTACCCGGACGCCGATGTGCCGGTGTTGCAACTGTCCATGCCGACCCTCGACCCCCGGATGCTGCTGGACATCGGCCGCAAGCTGGCGCCGCTGCGTGACGAGGGCGTGCTGATCGTCGGCAGCGGTTTCTTCACCCACAACCTGCGCGCCATGACGGCCGACGACGAGCACGTGCACTCCTTCACCGCCGAATTCGACGCGTGGGGCCGCGAGGCGCTGGCCGCCCACGACGTGGACGCGCTGCTCGATTTCGAGCGCAAGGCGCCCGCCGCCCGCCTGGCCCATCCCCGCGCCGAGCACTTCGCACCGCTGTTCGTCGCGCTCGGCGCGGGCGAGGACGACCTCGGCGCGCTGCGCACCGTCATCGACGGCTACTGGTTCGGCATGGCGCGACGGTCCGTCCAGCTCGGCTGACCGCCGCGCGCCGCGTCATCGGAGGCGCAACGCCGTCAGCCGCCAGCCGGCCGAGCGGGTCCGCACGATGCGTGCCGCCAGAGCGAAACGCCGCCCGCCGCGGGCGTACGCGGCGAAGACCTCGGCGGCCCTGGCGTCCACGAGCACCACGCTCACCCGGACCGGCACCGCGACCCCGAGTCCGCGACCCGGGACGTAACCGGCGTCGAGCAACGTGCGCACCGCGGCGACGACCGTGGCGTCGGCGACCACGGCCAGTTGCGGCACAGGTCTCCTGCGGTCGAGCACCTCCAGGACTATGCGCACCGCCGACTCGGCGAACCGGCGTGCCGCCGAGGGGGTTTCGTCCCCCGCCGCAGCCGCGGGCGCATGACTCCGCCGCACCGCGCTGCGTACCCCGGCACTCGACCGGCCGGACAGGGCGCGCGGCCGGGTGCGGCAGGGTAATGCCCGAGCGGGCGCCGGATCGCGAGCCTCGGCGCGTCTGCGACTGTCCAAGGGCGGCTCCGGATTCGGAGCAGGCGCCAACCAATCGTGATAACCAGCCATGCAAATCCCCTTCGCAACCCGATGGTCGAAACCCTGTGGCGACCGATTCTGCGGACCGGGCACCGGAAGTCGCGCGTAGTCGGCTACCCGATTACGCCCCCGATCCGGCGCGTACGAAAACCGACCTAGGTTGGAAGGGACAGCCCCGACCCGGAAGCGGAGACCCTGGATGACCGACGAGCGAGGAGCGGATGTGACCGTGCCCGGAAAGTCCGCGACCTCGCGCCGCTCGGCCCGCCTCGCCCTACTGACGTTCGCCGGTGGGCTCGCCGGCTATCTCGTGCTCGGCCAGTCGCTCGCGATCCTGCCGGTTTCCTGGACGATGCCGCTGCTGCGCAACGCGATCGCCCAGTCGGCCGTGCTCTTGCTCGGCGCGGTCCGTGACGCGCTGGGCTCGTGGAACATGGTGCTGGCGGTGGTCGCGACCGGGCTCGCGCTGACGGCGCTTCGCTCGGCCGAGCGCGGACGGCGCGCGGCGGGCACGGTGACCGGCGTGGCCGTCGTCGGCCTGGCGCTGTCCGTCGCGACCAGCGCGACGCTGATGTTCGCGGCGCACGACGCGGCGGGCGTCTGGGTTCGGTTCGCTCCGGCCGTCCCGTTCCGCAGCGTCGGCGACGCGCCCGACGAGACCGTCACCTACGCGACCGTCGACGGGCAGCCCATCCAGGCGGATCTGTATCTGCCCGCACGGGGGCAGGCACCGGCCCCGCTGGTGGTGAGCATCCACGGCGGCGCGTTCGTCGGTGGCAGCCGCGGCACCGACGCCTACACGACCTGGCTCGCCGAGAACGGATACGCCGTCCTCGACGTCGACTACCGCCTCTCCGACGAGGCCGCCCACCGCTGGGACACCGCGGACGCCGATATCGCCTGCGCACTGACCTGGGCCGCCGGGAACGCGCAGCGGTACGACTGGGACATGCGGCGGGTCGCCACGTTCGGCGAATCCGCGGGCGGCAATCTGGCCATCGATGTCGCGAACAAGGTCGATGCCGGTGCCTTGCGTCCCAGCTGTGGCAACGCCGGGGATCTGCCGAAGGTGCGCGCAGCGATCGCGCTGTATCCGGTGGTCGATCTCGCCGCTTCCGGCACCGAGACCGCGCTCGGCGTCGACGCGGCCCGGCAGTATCTCGGCGGCACGCCCGAGCAGTACCCCGAGCGCTACACCGCGACGAGTTCGGCTCCGCACGTCACCGCGGCCTCCCCGCCCACCTTGTTGATCCAGGGGTCCAGCGATCACCTGGTGCTCGCCGAGCACACCGCGGCCTACGCCGCAGCACTCGAGACCGCGGGAGTCCCGCAGCGCTACGTCGAACTGCCCTTCCTGGAACACGCCTTCGGCACCACCGAACTCGACACGGGCGCACAGGTCACCCGCGAACTCGCCAGGACCTGGCTGACGGAATACCTGCCGTAACCGACGCCACACCGACGCGCCGGGAATACCCACGCACCCCGCCCGGTTCCTTTGGTTGCCATATCCACCAAATTGAGTCAGACTGAGAACGAAGGAGGCGTCGTGCAGTTCGGAATCTTCACGGTCGGCGATGTGACGACCGACCCCACGACCGGCCGGACGCCGAGTGAGCACGAGCGCATCACCGCCATGGTGACGATCGCGCGCAAGGCCGAGGAGGTCGGGTTGGACGTGTTCGCCACCGGCGAGCACCACAACCGGCCGTTCGTGCCGTCGTCACCGACGACCATGCTCGGCTACATCGCGGCGCGGACCGAGCGGCTCCAGCTCTCCACCGCGACGACCCTGATCACCACGAACGACCCGGTGAAGATCGCCGAGGACTTCGCGATGTTGCAGCACTTGGCCGAGGGACGCGTCGACCTCATGCTCGGCCGCGGCAACACCGGGCCGGTCTACCCGTGGTTCGGCAAGGACATCCGCGACGGCCTCGCGCTGGCGATCGAGAACTACCACCTGTTGCACCGGCTCTGGCGCGAAGACGTGGTGGACTGGGAAGGCAAATTCCGCACCCCGTTGCAGTCGTTCACCTCCACGCCGCGCCCGCTGGACGACGTTCCGCCGTTCGTCTGGCACGGCTCGATCCGCAGCCCCGAGATCGCCGAGCAGGCCGCCTACTACGGTGACGGCTTCTTCGCCAACAACATCTTCTGGCCCAAAGAGCACTTCCAGCGGCTGATCGGGCTGTACCGGCAGCGCTACGAGCACTACGGCCACGGCTCCGCCGACCAGGCGATCGTCGGCCTGGGCGGGCAGGTTTTCATGCGGAAGAACTCCCAGGACGCGGTGCGCGAGTTCCGCCCCTACTTCGACAACGCGCCGGTGTACGGGCACGGCCCCTCGCTGGAGGAGTTCACCGAGCAGACCCCGCTCACCGTGGGCAGCCCGCAGCAGGTCATCGACAAGACGCTCACCTTCCGCGAGTCGTTCGGCGACTACCAGCGCCAGCTGTTCCTGATGGATCACGCGGGCCTTCCGCTGAAGACCGTGCTGGAGCAGCTGGACCTGCTCGGCGAGGAAGTGGTGCCGGTGCTGCGCAAGGAATTCGCGGCCCTGCGCCCGGCGCACGTGCCGGACGCTCCGACGCACGCGAGCCTGGTCGCCGCCCGCGACGCCGCCGTGGAGGCGACCCGATGACCCGCATCGCCGTCGTCTCCGCGGGCCTGTCGCAGCCCTCGTCGACCCGGTTGCTGGCCGATCGGCTCGCCGCGGCGACCGGCGCGGCGCTGTCCGCGTCCGGTGCGGACGTGACCTTCGACGTGGTCGAGGTACGCGAGCACGCCAAGGAACTGACCGACAACCTGCTGACCGGATTCGCGCCCACCGGGCTGCGCGCGACGCTCGACACCGTGACCGGCGCCGACGCCCTGATCGCCGTCACGCCGATCTTCAACGCCTCCTACAGCGGCCTGTTCAAGACGTTCTTCGACGTGCTGGAACCGGACGCGCTGGCCGGAATGCCGGTGCTGCTCGGCGCGACCGGCGGCTCGGCGCGCCACTCCCTGGCGTTGGAGCACGCCTTGCGGCCGATGTTCAGCTATCTGCACGCGGTGGTCGCGCCCACCGCCGTCTACGCGGCTTCCGAGGATTGGGCCTCCGCGGCGACCGGCGGCCTCAACACCCGGATCGACCGCGCCGCAGCGGAATTCGCGGCCATGCTGACCAACACGCCGCGACCGCGTTCCGCCGATCCGTACGACGACCCGGTACCGTTCGCACAGCTGCTCGGCGCTCGCTGATCCTCCCCTGACCGATCCCGCCCTACCCACAACCAACTAGTTCAAATCTCAACTACCCAAGGAGAACATCATGTCGACCGGAACCACCAATGCTCTGACCGCGGGCACCTGGGCCATCGACCCCGCCCACTCCACCCTCGGCTTCTCGGTGCGCCACCTGATGGTCAGCAAGGTGCGCGGCCGCTTCACCGACTTCTCCGGGAAGCTGGTGATCGGCGAGGACGGCAGCGCCTCGGCCGAGGCCGAGATCCGGGTCGACTCGGTCACCACCGACAACGAACAGCGCGACGCGCATCTGCGCACCGCGGACTTCTTCCAGGCCGAGCAGTTCCCGGTGGCCACGTTCAAGTCCACCGGATTCCGGGTGAACGGCGACGATTTCGTGGTGGACGGCGAATTCACCATCCGCGGCGTCACCAAGCCGGTATCGCTCGAGGTGGAGTTCCTCGGCGTCAACCCCGGCATGGGCAACGGGCCGGTCGCGGGCTTCGAGGCCAAGACCGTGATCAACCGCCGCGACTTCGGCATCACCATCGACATGCCGCTGCCCGACGGCGGCGCGGTGATCGGCGACAAGATCACGCTCACCCTCGAGGTCGAGGTCGGCCTCCAGGCCTGATCCGGACGCCTCCCGCGGCTCGATGCCGCCGCGGGAGGCGTTTCGGTCAGAACAGCGTCATCGGCTCGGCGACAGCGGGCTCGGGCAGCGGCTGGAGCTCGGGCAGGCGGGCCCTGACCTCGTCGTGGAAACGGCGGGCCAGCTCCAGCGAGCCCGCGTTGTCCGGCGTGTGCAGGAACACCGTGGGCGAACGGCCTTCACGCAGCCATTCGGCGACCGTGCCGACCCACGGCCGCCAGCCGTCGACGGTGCGCTGGACGTCGTCGCGGCCGTGGTACCGCACGATCGGGTATTCGGTCAGCGCACGCATCCTGCGCCGCACCCGCGGCTTCTTCGCGGCCGCTTCCTGTTCCGCCGCGCTGGTGGGCGGACCGTCGAAAAGCACTGTGGTGTCGAACGGCACCCATTCGGCGCCGACCCTGGACAGCACGTATTCCAGCCTGCGCGCCGCCTGTTCGTCTTCGAAGAACGCGGGGTGGCGTACCTCGACCGCGGCCCGGTACGTGCGCGGGAGATGCCGCAGGAACCCGGCCAGCGCACCGAGATCGTTGGGCCCGAACGAACCCGGCAGTTGCACCCACAGAGCGTGGATGCGCTCGCCGAGCGGCTCCATCGCGGCGAGGAACGACCGCAGCTCGTCCTCGACGCCGGTCAGCCTGCGTTCGTGGGTGATCGGCCTGGGCAACTTGAGCACGAATCGGAACGCGGGATCGCACTGGGCCGCCCAGGATTCGACCGTCCGGCGCGACGGCGTCGCGTAGAACGTCGTATTGCCCTCGACCGCGTTGCACCACGTGGCGTACCAGCGCAACCGCTCCCCCGCGGAGAGCTGTCGTTCCTGCCAGGCCGCGTGCGCCCACATCGCACATCCCACGTGAAGCCGCATGCTCTCGACGCTAACCCACGCTCCTGACACGGTCGCCGGTCGCCGGACTCACCGCCGCGCCCGCTTCTTCGACCGCACCCAGCCGAAGGTCAACTCGACCGCGCGTTTCCAGTTCTCGTACTCGTCCTCCCGCAGCTGCGCGTCCATGCGCGGAACCCATTGGGCGGCAAGGCGCCAATTGTTGCGCAGCCCTTCCAGGTCGGGCCAATATCCCACGGCCAGCCCCGCGGCGTACGCCGCGCCCAGCGAGACCGTCTCGGCGACGAACGGGCGCAGCACGGGAACGTCCAGTACATCGGCCACGATCTGCATGAGCAGGTTGTTCGAGGTCATCCCGCCGTCCACGCGCAGTGCCGCGGCTTGCAGGCCGGAGTCGGCGTTCATCGCCTCCACCACGTCGCGGGTCTGCCAGGCGGTGGCCTCCAGCACGGCGCGGGCGATGTGGCCCTTGGTGATGTAGGAGGTCAGTCCGGCGATGAGACCCCGCGCGTCGCTGCGCCAGTGCGGCGCGTACAGCCCGGAGAACGCGGGCACGACGTAGCAGCCGCCGTTGTCCTCGACCGTGCGCGCGAGGGTTTCGATCTCCGGCGCACTGGTGACCAGCCCGATGTTGTCGCGCACCCACTGCACGAGCGAGCCGGTGACCGCGATCGGACCCTCCAGCGCGTAGACCGGCTCCGGGCCGATCTGGTAGCCGATCGTGGTGAGCAGCCCGTGCTCGGAGCGCACCAGGTCGCGTCCGGTGTTCATCATGAGAAAACCGCCGGTGCCGTAGGTGCACTTGGTTTCCCCGCGCGCGAAACAGGTCTGGCCGAACAGCGCGGCGTGCTGGTCGCCGAGCGCGGCGGCGATCGGAATGCCTGGCACCACCCGGCGGGTGCTGCCGTAGGACGCGATCGACGGCTGGATGCGCGGCAGCATGCGGGCGGGGATACCGAAGAACTCCAGCAGTTCGTCGTCCCAGGTGAGAGTGCGCAAGTTCAGCAGAAGGGTGCGGCTGGCATTGGTGACGTCGGTGCAGTGCAGCCCGCCGTCGGGGCCACCGGTGAGGTTCCAGATCAGCCAGGTCTCCATGGTGCCGAACAGCACTTCGCCGCGCTCGGCGCGCTCGCGCAGTCCCGGCACCGAGTCCAGCATCCAGCGCAGCCGCGGTGCGGCGAAATAGCTGGCCAGCGGCAGGCCGCACAGCTCACGAATCCGGTCGGCGCCCGGCTTGTGCTCCAGTTCGCGAACCAGTTCCTCGGTGCGCACGTCCTGCCAGACGATCGCGCGCCCGATCGGCGTACCGGTGCGGCGGTCCCACACCACGGTGGTCTCGCGCTGATTGGCGATGCCGAGCGCGGCGATCCGATCGGCGGTCACGCCGGAATCCCGCAGGGCCTGCGGCACGATGCGCTCGACGTTGCGCCAGATCTCCAACGCGTCCTGCTCGGCCCAGCCCGGCCGCGGATAGTGCTGCCGGTGCGGGCGCTGCGCGACGCCGACCAGCCGGGCCCGCTGATCGAACAGGATGCACCGCGTGGAGGTGGTGCCCTGGTCGATGGCCAGCACGTAACGCTGCTTCATGCCCGGCTGCTCCTGTTCGACATCGGCTGATCACCCGCCGGACGAAAGTCAATGGCCCGCAGCGAGATCGCGCGACACCGCCCGCGCGGCGTCGAGCACATGACCGACCAGCGCGGGCCGGTGCCGCAACTGGGCGTCACAGAGCCGGTCCACCGCGCCGGTGATGCCGATGGCGCCGACCACGAGTCCACCAGGGGCGCGGATCGGCGCCGCGATTCCCGCCTCCCCTGTGCGGAATTCCTCGGTGTCGCCCGCCCATCCGGCCTGTCGAACGCCGCCGAGCGCCCTGGCGAGCGCGGTGCGGTCGACCAAGGTGCGGTGTGTGAGCGGGGCGAGTTCGGCGCGGCGCGTCGTGGCGGCCAGGTCGGCGTCGTAGGCGAGCAGGACCTTGCCCAGCGCGGTGGCGTGCGGCGGCAGCAGTTCGCCGAGTTCGAGCGCCTGCTGGGTGTTGTCCGGCCGGAACACGTGATGCACCACGACCACCGCGCCGTCCATCGGCGCACCGATCCGCACCGACTCGCCCGTGCGCGCGGCGAGTGCGTCGGCCCAGTTGATCGCGCGGGAGCGCAACTCGTTCGCGTCGAGGTAGCTGGTGCCCAGGTGCAGCAGCGCCGCGCCCAGTTGGTACTTGCCGGTGGCCGGGTCCTGTTCGACGAAACCCACGCCTTGGAGGGTGCGCAGGATGCCGTGCGCGGTCGGCTTGGGCAGATCGAGCGCGCCCGCGATGTCGCCCACGCCGAGCCGCCCGGAACCACGGGCCAGCAGCCGCAGCACGGCCGCCGCCCGTTCGATCGATTGGATCGCACCCGGCATGTCGGAAAACCTACCCGCGTCCTGATTCGACAATGTCGAACGATTGGTAATACCTGAGCAACATCATCGAAACCCAGTGTGAGCTGCGCCATACATCCTCCTCGCCGGTCGGACGGTAGCGGCGCCGCCTTCCGGCAACCAGTCGAGGCGTTCGACAATGTCGAACGGCAGCGGTATCCGGGTCCGACATCCCACCGTAATTTCCGTTTCACGCACGGTCGCGTCCGCGACCTGCGGGGCGAACGGAGGCTCAACGATGAACTTCGGCTCGATCTTCCTCAGCGAAGCGCTGGGCACAGGTGTGCTGGTGCTGCTCGGGGTCGGTGTGGTCGCGAACGTATTGCTGGCGAAGTCCAAAGGTTTGGACGGCGGCTGGCTGCTGATCAACGTGGGATGGGGGTTCGCCGTCCTGGCGGGCGTCTACGTCGCGTACAAGACCGGCGGTCATCTGAATCCCGCGGTCACCGTCGGCATCCTGTTCAGCGGCGCCGACGAGTTCGCCCCCGGCATCGCGATCTCCGGATCGACGACGCTCGCCTACCTCAGCGGCCAATTCGCCGGCGCGTTCCTCGGCGCGACCGTCGCCTACGTGGCCTACAAGCGCCACTTCGACGCCGAGACCGACGAGGAGAAGAAGCTCGCGGTGTTCGCCACCGGCCCCGCGATTCGCGCCCTGCGCTGGAACTTCGTCACCGAGGTGATCGGTACGTTCACCCTCGTCCTGGTGATCCTCACCTTCGGCCACACCCCGAGCGGGCTCGGCCCGGCCGCCGCCGCGCTCCTGGTCGTCGGCATCGGCGCCTCGCTGGGCGGGCCGACCGGATACGCCATCAACCCCGCCCGCGATCTCGGTCCCCGCATCGCGCACGCGCTGCTGCCGCTGAGCAAGCCCGCGCCCGTCGAGGCGGTCCTGGTCCCGGTCGGCGCGGGCGCCCCCGCACCGGCCGAATCGACCCACGCCGTATCGCGCGGCAAGGACTCCGACTGGGGTTACGCCTGGGTGCCGGTGCTCGGTCCGCTGTTGGGCGGCGCGCTGGCCGGACTCGCCGCGCAGTTCCTGTTCTGAACCCTTCTCTCTTCCCAGTAGCTTCCCGAAAGGACCGCGATGAGCCAGTACGTCGGCGCCATCGACCAGGGCACCACGAGCACCCGCTTCATGGTGTTCGACCACAGTGGCAACGAGGTCGCCCGCCACCAGCTCGAGCACGAGCAGATCCTGCCGCGCCCGGGCTGGGTGGAGCACAATCCGACCGAGATCTGGGAGCGCACCCGCGCGGTCATCCAGACCACCCTGACCAAGGCCGATCTCGTCGCGAGCGACTTGGCCGCGGTCGGCGTCACCAACCAGCGCGAGACCACGGTGGTGTGGAACCGCAAGACCGGGCGGCCGTACTGCAACGCGATCGTCTGGCAGGACACCCGCACCGACCGCATCGCCGCCGAACTGGAACGAGCCGGGCACGGCGACACCATCCGGCGCAAGTCGGGCCTGCCGCCGGCCACCTACTTCTCCGGCGGCAAGCTGCGCTGGATCCTCGAAAACGTCCCGGGTGTGGCCGAGGACGCCGAACGCGGCGACGCGCTGTTCGGCACCACCGACACCTGGCTGCTGTGGCAGCTGACCGGCGGAGTCGACGGCGGCGTGCACGTCACCGACCCGACCAACGCCAGCCGCACCATGCTGATGAACCTGGAGACCCTGGACTGGGACGACGAACTGCTGTCGGTGTTCGGGGTACCGCGCGCGATGCTGCCCACGATCGCGCCGTCGGCGAACCCCGACCTGTTCGGCACCACCCGCGCCGACGGGCCGTTCGGCGGCGCGGTTCCGCTGGCGGGCGTGCTCGGCGACCAGCAGGCCGCCACCGTGGGGCAGGTCTGCTTCCGTCCCGGCGAGGCGAAGAACACCTACGGCACCGGCAACTTCCTGTTGCTCAACACCGGAACCGAGATCGTCCGCTCGCAGCACGGCCTGCTGACCACGGTGGCCTACCAGTTGGGCGGGGAGAAGCCGGTGTACGCGCTGGAAGGCTCGATCGCGGTGACCGGCTCGGCGGTGCAGTGGCTGCGCGACCAGCTGGGCATCATCTCCGGTGCGGCGCAGAGTGAATCGCTGGCCCGGCAGGCCGAGGACAACGGCGGGGTGTACTTCGTGCCCGCGTTCTCCGGATTGTTCGCGCCGTACTGGCGCTCGGACGCGCGAGGCGCGATCGTCGGCCTGTCCCGCTACAGCACCAACGCCCATCTCGCCCGGGCGACGCTGGAATCGATCTGCTACCAGACCCGCGACGTGGTCGAGGCGATGCAGGCCGACTCCGGCGTGCGGCTGGACGTACTGCGGGTGGACGGCGGCGTCACCGCCAACGAGCTGTGCATGCAGTTGCAGGCCGACTTCCTCGGCGTGCCGGTGTCGCGTCCGGTGGTCGCCGAGACCACCGCGCTCGGCGCGGCCTACGCGGCGGGGCTGGCGGTCGGCTTCTGGAACGACACCGACGAGCTGGAACAGAACTGGAACGAAGCCAAGCGCTGGCATCCGACCTGGTCGGCGGAGCAGCGCGAGCGTGGCTACGCGCGCTGGAAGAAGGCCGTCGCCCGCACCCTCGACTGGATCGACGTCGACGAATGAGGGGCGACGCCGTCCTACCCGAATAACACCGAAACAAGGAGAGATACCGCTGTGTCCGCACGATTGGACGCCCAGTACCGCGCCCGCGCGGTGAACGCACTCGGCGACACCGAGATCGACGTACTCGTCATCGGCGGCGGCGTGGTCGGCGCGGGCGCCGCCCTCGACGCCGCCTCCCGCGGCCTGACCGTGACCCTGGTGGAGGCCAGAGACTTCGCGGCGGGCACCTCGAGCCGCTCCAGCAAACTCATCCACGGTGGCCTGCGCTACCTGGAGCAGCTGGACTTCTGGCTGGTGCGGGAGGCGCTGAAGGAACGTAGCCTGCTGCTGCACCGGCTGGCCCCGCACCTGGTACGGCCCGTATCGTTCCTGCTGCCCTTGCGGCATCGGGTCTGGGAGCGCGCCTACATCGGCGCGGGCGTCGCCCTGTACGACACCATCGGCGGCGCCCGCGCGCTGCCGATGCACCGGCACCTGTCGCGCACCCGCGCGCTGGAGCTGGCGCCCGCGCTGCGCGAGGACGCGCTCACCGGAGCGATCCGATACTTCGACGCGCAGGTCGACGACGCCAGGCACACGATGATGATCGCGCGCACCGCCGCCCAGCACGGCGCCACCGTGCTCACCCGCACCAAGGTGACGGCGCTGCTGCGCGACGGCGAACGTGTCGTCGGCGCGGAGGTCACCGACCTCGAAACCGGCCGGGTGCACAATATCCGCGCGCGCCGGGTGATCAGCGCCACCGGGGTGTGGACCGACGAGATGAACCGGATGACCGGCGTGGAGTTCCCGTTCCACGTCCGTATGTCCAAGGGCGTGCACATCCTGGTGCCGCGCCATCGCCTGCATCTGGACACCGGCCTGATCATGCGCACCGAGAAGAGCGTGCTGTTCGTCATCCCCTGGCACGGACACTGGATCATCGGCACCACCGACACGGACTGGTCGCTGAGCAAGGACCATCCCGCCGCCAGCGACGCCGACGTGCAGTATCTGCTCGACCACGTCAACCGGGTGCTGCGCGAGCCGATCACCCGCGACGACATCGTCGGGACCTACGCGGGGCTGCGACCGCTGCTGTCCGGCGCGTCGGCCGACACCGCGACGCTCTCGCGGGAGCACGCGGTCGCCGAACCCGTCCCCGGACTGTTCGTGATCGCGGGCGGCAAGTACACCACCTACCGGGTGATGGCCGCCGACGTCGTGGACGCGGCGGTGGCGGGGCTCGGCCGCGCGGTCGCCCCTTCGGTGACCGAACACCTGCCGATCCTCGGCGCGGTGGGCTACCAGGAACTCGCGGCCGACCTCGACAGTCTCGCGCAACGCGCGGGCCTGCCGCGAGCGACGGTCGAGCGTCTGCTCGGCCGCTACGGATCGGCGATCACCGATCTGTTCGAACTGATCGCCCGCGAGCCCGAACTGGGCCGTCCGCTCACCGGCGCGCCGGAGTACCTGGGCGCGGAGGCGGTGTACGCGGTGACGCACGAGGGCGCGCTGCACCTGGACGACGTGCTCACCCGCCGCACCCGCGTCTCCATCGAAGCCGCCGACCGCGGTCTCGCCGCCGCGCCCGAGGTGGCCTGGCTGATCGGCGCGCACCTCGGATGGGACGCCGCCGCCACCGAGCGGGAGATCAGCCGCTACCGCGAGCGGGTGCGCGCCGAACTGGCCGCCAACCAGGCGGCCGACGACGAGTCCGCGAACGCGGCCAGGATGGTCGCCGTGGCCTGAGCGTTCACTGATCCATGCCGCTGTGGCCGTGCGGGGTCGACTCGTCGGTCTCGAGTTGCTCACCGGCGGGGTGCTCGTCGGCGTGCGTCGGTTTGGTGTGCTCGTCGGCGAAATCCGCGTCCTGCTGCATCGACTCCGCCGTTTCGGGATCGATATTCGGTGTGCTCATAACCCGCGCGTACCCACGCCCACCGCGTCGACGCAGCCCACATGGTCCGGGCCGCGCGGCCGTGTCGGGTTGACCTCAACGGCGGTTGAGGATGAAGCATGGGTCGTATGACTCGTCCAGTGGAAATGTGGAACACCGTCTACGACAACGACACCGCCCCCTGGGTGATCGGCGAGCCGCAACCGGCCATCGTCGCGCTGGAGCGGGAGGGCGGCATCACCGGCCGTGTGCTCGACCCGGGCTGCGGCGCGGGTGAGCACACGATCCTGCTGACTCGACTGGGATACGACGTGCGCGGAATCGATATGTCGCCGAGTGCGGTGGCGTACGCGCGCGCCAATGCGGCCGAGCAAGGTGTGCCGTCGGCCGCGTTCGAGGTGGCCGACGCGCTCGCCCTCGGCGACCGGCCGGACTTCTCCGGTGACCCGCCCGGCTCCGCGCCCGCGTTCGACACCGTCGTCGACAGCGCGCTGTTCCACGTCTTCGGGACCGACGACGAGGCGCGCGCCGCGTACGTTCGCAGTCTGCACGCGGTGTGCAAGCCGGGCGGCACGGTCTATGTCCTCGCACTTTCGGATGTCGAGCCGGGGTTCGGCCCACGGATCAGCGACACCGTGATACGGGAGTCGTTCCGCGACGGCTGGACGCTGGAGGACCTGTGGGCCACCGAGTACCGCGGACGGATCACCGATCTGGTGGCGCAGGAGGCGGCGGACCTGGAGGTCTCCGAGTCCGGCAAGGTCGACGCCGCCGCCTGGCTGGCCCGCATCCGCCGCCTCTGAACCGTCCGCCTCACACGCCCTTCGGCGCTTTGCCGCCCATGAAGCCGAACAGGTAGCCCGCGACGCGCCGCATCTGGATCTCCTCGGCGCCCTCGGTGATCCGGTAGCGCCTGTGGTGCCGGTAGATGTGCTCGAACGGCTTGTGCCGGGAGTAGCCGAGGCCGCCGTGCACCTGCATGGCCCGGTCGGCGGCCTCGCAGCACAACCGGTTGGCCCAGTAGTTGCACATCGAGACCTGCTCGGAGACGGCGAACGTGCCGTAGGTGTCCATCGACCACGCGGTCTTGTGGATCAAGGCGCGCAACATCTCGCACTGGGTGTGCAACTCCACCAAGGGGAACTGGATCGCCTGGTTTGCGGCCAGCGGCTTGCCGAAAGGCTTGCGCTGTTTGGCGTAAGCCACCGACTGGTCGATGCAGTACTGCGCCGCACCGAGGCTGGACGCGGCCTGGCGGATGCGGTTCTCGTTGAAGAAGTGCTGGACCACCGCCAAGCCGCGTCCCTCGCCGCCGAAGACGGCGGTGTCGGGGACCCGGACGCCGTCCAGCGCGACCCTGGCGTGGTCGGTGGGCATGTTGAAGGTCCAGAGGTACTCCTCGACGACGAACCCCGGCGCGTCGGTGGGCACCAGGAACGCCGTGATGCCCGCGGCGTCGCCGGGGCCGCCCGCGGTGCGCGCGAAGATCAGGTCGGCGTCGGCGATGTGCACGCCGGTGTTCCAGGTCTTGCGCCCGGTGATCACCCAGCCGTCGCCGTCGCGGACCGCCGAGGTCTCCATGTGCGTCGCGTCGGAGCCGTGCTCGGGCTCGGTGATGCCGAAGGCGAAGAACTTCGTTCCCGACGCCAGCCCGTCCACCCACTCCGCCTGCTGGTCGGGCGTGCCGTACTCGAGCATCAGCAGCAGGCCCACATTGTTGGCCACGATGGCGTGCTCGTTCTGCAGATCGCAGTGCAATCCGAGGCCGCGGCGGGCCAGGTGCTCGCGGATCACGGCCATGCCGAGGTTGGTGCCGTCGCGCCCGCCGTATCGCGCGGGGAACGCGTACCGCAGGTGCCCGGCGGCGTCGGCGCGCCTGCGGACCTCGGCCAGCAGCTCCTCCCACTCCGCGTTCGGCAGCCCGCCGCGCTCCCAGTCGGTGCGGGCGTCCTCGCGGCGGTGGTCGAAGAAGCGGATGTTGTCGTCGGCCTGCTCGAGCGGAGTGATCTCCCGTTCGATGAACGCGTCGAGTTCGGCCAGGTAGTCGACCAGTTCCACGGGTAGCTCGAAATCCATCGGCAGTCAGCCCTTCGCAGTGGGTCGGATCTGCATCAGCAGGTCCCATTCGATTTCCGACACGCGGCGCCCGCTGGCCGCCATCACGATGTCGCGCACGCTGCCGTCCCGATGGGCCGCGGCCTGCCCGGCCAATCCGACGCCCCAGCCGAGCGTGCACATCGCCTTCCACCAGCGGAACCGGTCTTCGTCGAAGCTGCCGCCGCCGCGGTGGTATCCGCGCAGGAACGCCTCGCGGTCCGCGAGGCCCCCGAATTCCCGGTCGTCCGCGCGGAAGCGCCACATGCGCAGGGCAGGCCAGGCCACGTCGCGCATCGGATCGCCTTGGCGCTGCGCGCCCTCCCAGTCGAGCACGGCGCGCAGTCCATCCGGGCCGACGACGATATTGCCGTTGCGCAGGTCGGTATGCAGCAGCGCGGTGCGCGGCGGCGCGGGCGGGCAGTGGCGTTCCAGCCAGCGCAGCGCCAAGGCGAACACCGGGCGGTCCGGCAGGAGTGCGCGCACCTGCCCACCGGCCTCGATCAGTTGGCGCTCGGGGTCGGCAACCGCGGCGGGCAGCCGCGCGGGCGCGGCCGCCGGGTCGATCGCGTGCAGGCGGCCCATGGCCTCGCCCACTTGCTCGGCGACCCGTTCACCGAGGCCCGACGCCTCGACCAGTCGTAACACCTTGCGCGGCACGGTCTCTCCGTCGATGCGTTCGGAGACCACGAACGGGCCGCCGACATAGGCCGCGTCGGTGCAGATCGCCACCACGGGCGGCACCGGAACGCCGTGGGTGCGCGCCAGCTCCCGGACGGCGGCCTCCACGTCGACCGGGACCAGCTCGATCGCGTCCGGCACGATGGTCGCCACCAGGCGGCGCGTCCCACCGCCGAGATCGGCCTCGAAGGCGACGTTGCGACGGCGGGCGCCCGCGGAGAGGTATTCGACGTTCGACACCGTCACCGCGCGGGTCCCGGACCCGAGGAACTCGGCCAGGCCGCGTGCCAGGTCGGCGCTCACTCGGCCGCCCACTCGTCGTACCCCGGCTTGGCGATCGCCAGATCGGCCCGCACGACGGAGACCAGCGCCGCCCAGAGCTGCTCGTCATCGCCCTCTGCCACGGCGGCGAGCAGCTCACGCTCCCGCTCGGCCGCGGCGGGGCCGGACTCGATCTCCCTGCGCACGATCCTGGCGAGGTTGGCCCCCACCCGCGCCTTGTGCTGCAATCCCGCGGGCAGGGCGGGCAGCAGCGTCTCCTCCAGCAGCTCGGCGAGCGAGTCCAGCAACTCCGCTGCCGATGGGCGATTCTGCATTCGTTCCCCTCGGTCGACTCCGGCCCTCAGCATGGCACGCGTCCGCGCGGTCCCGATCGGTACTTTCGGCCGTCAGCCGTGGCCGCGCAGTCGTAGCAGTCCGGCTGTCGTGGCGCGGAAACCGGTCGCCGCCGTCCCACGCCACGTTGACGAATCCGGCCAGCGCACGCTCGACCGTCCGTGCGGTGACCCAGCCGAGGCTGTGCCGCACGGCGCGGTCCCACCAGCCCGGGTCGGGGTCGCCGCCGTGCGATCTCGTCAAGTCGATCATTTCGCTGTCGGTCAGCGCACCTCGCCATCGATAGTCGATCTCCATGCGGGGTGAATGTATGGCGGGTCGCGGCCGGAAGCCAGCGGTTTACCCGCCTGAACGTTTCCTTTGTGACGGCTGGGAATACGCCGTGGGTGAACTTCTGCTCGAGGTCGTGCCGGGGACGATCGGTAAACTGCGCTGGGGAAAGTGGGCGCGCGTGCGCCGTTCGTTGCGCCGGGCGAGCACAGGGAGAATGCATGGCGATCAGTCGCGTCCGAACCGGAATCGTCGCGGGGTTCGCCCTGGTCATGGCGGTGATCGTCGGGGCGTGCTCGTCTTCGCCGGGGCCAGGCGGCACACCGGGTGCGGCGGGTCCGGCGTCCGCGCCGATCACCATCACGCCCGCTTCCGGGGCACGCAATGTCGATCCGCTGGCGCCGGTCCAGGTGAGCACCGCCGACGGCCAGCTCACTTCGGTCACCATGACCAACGAGCAGGGCAAGACGGTCGAGGGGATCATGACGCCGGACAAGACCGCGTGGAAGCCCACCGAGCCGCTCGGCTACGGCCGCACCTACACCGTGACCGCGGAGGGCTTGAGCATCACCGGCCGGACCGGCCCGACCACCTCGACCTTCGCCACGCTGACTCCCAACAACCAGACGAAGGTGTCGCTGACCACCACGGGCGGCACGCCGCTGTCCGACGGCGGCACGTTCGGCGTCGGCACCGTGGTGGTGGCCCACTTCGACGAGGACATTCCCGACCGCGCCGCCGCCGAGAAGCACCTCTCGGTCACCACCGATCCGCCGGTGGAGGGCTCCTGGTACTGGCTGGACGACCGCAACGCGCACTGGCGTCCGAGGGAGTACTACGCGCCGGGCACGAAGGTCAAGGTGGCGGCGAACGTCTACGGCCAGGAGCTGGGCGGCGGCCTCTACGGCCAAGAGGACACCAAGACCACGTTCACCATCGGCGCGTCCCACGTGTCGATCGCCGATGACAACACCAAACAGGTCCAGGTCTTCGAGAACGGCAGGTTGATCCGCACCATGCCGACTTCGATGGGCAGGGGCGGCAGCGAGGTCGTCGGGGGCAAGACCATCACGTTCTGGACCCAGCCCGGGATCTACACGGTCATGGACAAGGCCAATCCGGTGATCATGGATTCCTCCACCTACGGCCTGCCGATCAACTCCCGCCTCGGCTACAAGGAGGCCATCGGCTGGGCCACCCGGATCAGCACCGACGGCATCTACCTGCATCAGCTCGACTCGACGATCTGGGCCCAGGGCAACACCGACGTCTCGCACGGCTGCCTCAATCTCAGCGGCGAGAACGCCCAGTGGTTCTTCAATTTCGCCGTCCCCGGTGACGTGGTGGAGATCCGCAACACCGGCGGCGCCCCGCTGGAAGTCTGGCAGAACGGTGACTGGGGTGTGCCCTGGGATCAGTGGGTGCGGGGCAGCGCGCTCCGCTAGCGCCGACACACTGGCCGGTCTTGCCGATGGCGGGAAGCTGCACTACATTCCTGCACTCGCGAGACCACCAGGTCTCCCCTCCCCGCGCGACGTACCGCGAGGGCACCGCGTTGACGATCGGAGCCGGCTCGATGGCGATGCTGCTGTACTACCTACTCCTACCGCTCTATCTGGCCGAAGCTTTCGTCGACCTGCTGGATTGAGCTGGGACCGATACAGCGCGATCGTCGCCGGTACACCACTCATAAGGCCAGCTGGGCCGGGGAGCGCGTCGAACGTTCCGGCGGGCGGTAGTCCTGCCAGGCCGCGGCCAGGCGGGCGACGGCGGTCGTTGTCACCTCGGCCGAATGCCGGAAATGCAGCCGAACCCGGTCCGCGCTGCCGCCCGCGGCGTCGAGGCCGCTACCGGCGAGGACCGCGACGCCGTGCCGCAACGCCGTCTGGGCGAAGGAGTCGCCGTCGCCGTAGGGAAGCCGGGCCCAGAGCGTCTGGCCCCCGCGTACCGGCGGCACCGTCCAGTCGGGCAGCCCGTCGGCCAGTGCCCTCAGCAACGCGTCGTGCTGGGATTCGCGGTGTGCGGCAGCGCCGCGGCAGAGCCGGTCGAGGTCCGGCAGCAACCTGGCCGCGGCCAGCTGCGCGGGAATGCTGCCGCCGAGATCGTGTACCGCACGCAACCGGGTCAGCCGCTCGATCACCGGGACCGAGGCGCGGATCCAGCCGACCCGCAGCCCGCCCCATACGCACTTGCTCAGCGATCCGACCGAGACGACGCTGTCCGCGTCGGCCGCCAACGGCGGCACCACTTCACCCGGGAAGCCGAGATCCGCGAGTACTTCGTCGGCGATCAGCATGGTGCCGGCCATCGCCGCCAACTCCGCGACCCGCTGCCGGTGCAGCCGGGAAAGCACGGTGCCGGTGGGGTTCTGGAAGGCCGGTGTGAAGTAGGCGAAGGCAGGCCGCTGGGCCCGCACGGCCGCCTCGAATCCGGCGAAACCGACCGGCAGCGTCGCCAGCACCGCCGACTCCTCCCGAAACGCCTCCAGCGCACCGGGATAGGTGGGCGCCTCGACCAGCACCCGGTCTCCCGGCCGTACGAACGCACGGGCCAGCAGTGACAATGCCTGCTGGCCACCGCTGGTGACCAGGATCCGGTCCGGCGACGTGGGCGCGCCAAGCCGGGTGTAGCGCTCCGCGATGGCCGCGCGCAACGACGCGTGACCGGCCGGGTGATAGCCGATGCCTGACGCTGCCAGCTCCGGCACGATCGCCGTCAGCGCGGCGGCCACCTCGGCGGGCGCCGCCTGTGGCGCGGCACAGGCCAGCGAGATCACGCCCGTGTCCGGCTCCAGAAGGTGCAAGAACATAGGGGCGCTGGTGGTGTCGGGCACTGGCGCCATGGCAGCGCCCGCGACCCGGGTGCCGCTGCCCCGTCGCCGCACGACGCGCCCCTCGGACTCCAGCAGCACGTACGCCGCTGTCACCGTGTTGCGGCCGACGGCAAGGATTTTCGCGAAGACCCGCTCGGGGGGCAGCAGCGCGCCCGGCGGCAGCTCGCCCGCATCGATCAGTCGGCGCAGCCGGGTCGCGAGCAGCAGATACAGCGGGCCACGGCCCGTCGACCAGCGGCCGAGGCGCTGCATCACATCAATTGGCTCCATCAGCGAGCCAATTGTGCCCGATTGGCCCTTTCCCCACCAGTCGGTCGCGGGCACGATCGCGGTCATGAGCAACCGCGACAGTGTCTCGATTCCCGCCGCCCTCGACGCGCTGCCAGGGCCGTTCCAGCAGCGAGAACTGGCTCGGGTCAACGAATCCGTGGTGCGCGTGGCGCAGATCGAAGGCGAGTTCCCCTGGCACCACCACGACGAGGACGAGCTGTTCCTGTGCTGGGACGGCACCTTCCGCATCGAGCTCGACGGCACGACCGCGGTCACCCTCGGCCCGGGCGATCTCTTCGTGGTTCCCCGCGGCCTGCGGCACCGCCCGGTCGCCGACTCGCCCGCCCACATCGTGCTGATCGAGCATCCCGAGACCGAGCAGTACGGCAACTGACGCGCCGGACGGCTGGGCTGACGTCCAGCGTGGGCTGGGCGCGCCCTCAGCCGGCTTGCTCGGCCCCCGGCGGCTGATGGAAGCCGGGACCGGCCTTGGGTTCCACGTCGCGCGGGTCGATCGGTTCGCGGCAGTGGTCACAGACCAGCATGGGTGAGGTCTCGTGTCCGCAGCCGCGGTGTTCCAGGACGATCGGCCTGCCCTCCGGCCCGGTCAGGTGGTTGTCGCCCCAGACCATCATCGCCGTGACGATCGGATACAGCTCGCGGCCCGCCGCGGTGAGGCGGTAGTCGACCCGCCCGCCGCCGTGGTCGGTGCGGGTGAAGATTCCCGCGTCGATCAGCATGCGCAGGCGACTGGTGAGCAGATTGCGGTTGGTGATGCCGACATTGCGCGCGAAGTCGCTGAAGCGGTGGACCCCGAAGAACGCTTCGGCGATGAGCAGGATGGTCCACCGGTCGCCGAGCAGTTCGACGACGCGGGTGACCGAATCGTCGACCGGGCGCCGCAGTGTCATGGCGACATTTTCGCATCCCCTAGCGGTATTGCTTTCCTACCAACGGTATCGGAATAATACCGTTCAAGCCCGGTGCCCGCTCCGGGCCGGACCGCTGGGAGTGTCGATGACGACCACGAACCACCCGACCGACGACTACGTGCGCCTGCTCGACCCGGCGGTGCGGCCGGATCCGTACCCCGTCTTCGCGCGGCTGCGCGACTCCGGCGCGTTCCGGATCGGCACGGCTCCGGTGATCGTGCTGACCCACTACGCCGACTGCGCCGCCGTGCTGCGCGATCCGCGCGCGAGCGTCGACCGGTCACTGGCCCGGTTGCAGCTCGGTTCGATGCCGATCCACGACGGCACGCGCGCGGACGGTGCGGCCGAGGCGAAACCCTCGTTCCTGTTCCTCGATCCGCCCGACCACACTCGCCTGCGCCGCCTGGTGTCCAAGGCGTTCACCCCGCGCGTCGTGCGGCGGCTGGAGCCGCGGATCGCCGAGATCGTCGACGACCTGCTCGACCAGCGCGCCGGCGCGGGAAACTTCGACGCCGTCGATCACTTCGCCTATCCGCTGCCGGTGACCGTGATCTGCGAGCTGCTCGGCGTCCCGCTGGCGGACGAAGCCCGGCTGAACGCATGGTCCGCGCTGCTGTCGCGCACGCTCGACCCGACTTCCCGCGCGGCCGCCCAGTTCCGCGCCGACCCGGCGGAGATCCAGCGCGCCGGGACCGAGCTGTACGCCTACTTCGAAGAACTCACCGACCGCCGCCGCCATGCTCCCGGCCCGGATCTGCTGTCCGAGCTCATCGCCGCCGAAGACGCCGGAGACTCGCTCACCCACGAGGAACTGATCTCGACCTGCGCACTGCTGCTGGTCGCCGGGCACGAGACGACCGTCAACCTGATCGCCAACGCGACCCTCGCCCTGCTGCGCAGGCCGGACGAACTCGCCGCCCTGCGCGCGGACCCGGAGCGGGCGGCGGGCGTCGTCGAGGAGACGCTGCGTTTCGACCCGCCGGCCCAGTTGATCCCGCGCATCGCCGCCGACGACCTGACTGTCGGCGGCACGGACATCCAGCGCGGCGATCTGGTTGTGCTGCTGATCGCCGCCGCGCACCGCGACCCCGCGGTGTTCGACGACCCCGACCGATTCGACCCGGCGCGCGCAAACCGCCACCTGGCCTTCGGCCTCGGGGCCCACTTCTGCGTCGGCGCTCCCTTGGCCCGCCTGGAGGCGCGGGTGGCGTTGACCCGATTCGCGCAGCGGGTCGAATCACCCACGCTGACGGTCGACCCGCCACCGTATCGCGAGCACGTCAATCTGCGCGGGCCCGCGCACCTGCCCATCGAGTTCGCGGCGATCCGGCCGAAGTAGTTCAGCCGTCGTAGGAGACGTGTGGTGTCCACCCCTCGGCGGAGCGTGTCGCCGCCGCGTGCAGCGCCGCGGCGACCCGCTCCCGCGTGAACGCTCCCTCCCCCAGAACGCCGTTGATCTGCACCGCGACCGCTCGGATGCCTTCCGGCGCCAGGGTGGCGTCCACACTGGTGACCAGGTTGCGCACCGCCGCCTTCTGGACGCCGAGCGAAGCGGCCCGATGCCAGGGCTTGTCCGCAGCCGCGCTACCGGTGACCAGCACGCGGGCGCCCTCGGACAGGAAGGGACGCGCCGCTTGCACGGCGGGCAGCAGCGCCCCGGCGCCCACGGTGACGTCCTCGAGCAATTCGGCGAGCGAGAGCCGCAATGGATCGGCCTCACGGAAGACGCTGGGATTGAAATGCAACACGTCGATACGGCCGTGCCGCTCGCCCACTCCCGCGACGACTCGGGCCACGTCCGCGGCATCGCGCAGATCCACGCCGACGCCCTGCGCGTCGAACCCTTCCTCACGCAACTGTTCCGCCAGAGGTTCGGCCTCCTCGGGAAGCCGGCAGGCCAGCACCGCGGTGAAGCCGTCGGCGGCGAACAGGCGGGCGACCGACAGCCCGACACCGGGACCGGCGCCGAGCACCAGGAGCACGGGAGCGGTCATGCTTTGCCGCCTCGGGTACGGCGGCTGCGCGGCCGGATCATTCGACGACGGCCTTGATCCGCTCGAGGGTCTCGCGCATTCCCTCGACATTGGTCTTGCCGCGCGCCCACCCGGCCAGCAACCAATACACCCGCAGCACCGGATTGCTGTGCAACTGAAAAGATTCGGTGACCTCGGTGCCGCCGTCCACCGGTTGGAAAACGTAGCGCCAGGTGTTGATCGGCATGCCGCGGGGTCCGAGCACGGTGAACGCGAACTCGCGCCCCGGCTCGCAGGCGACGATGCGGCACACCGTCGCGTACTTCAGCCCCCAGCCGTTGCGGTTGACATGACCGCGGAACTTCACGCCGACCGCGGGCCCGGTGGCGCCGCCGAGCCACTCCGCGGCGAACGTCTCCGGACTGAATCGCCCGGTGTTCTCGATGTCGCTGACCAGTTCCCAGATCTTCTCCGCCGGGGCGGCCATCCGGACCGTGACGCTGTCGTGCATGCGCCGAACGCTAGCAGGCGGTCCGGCCGTCGCTCCCGGCCGCGATCGGGCCGCCGCCAAGCGGGCCGCCCAGCCCTCCACGTCCGCCAGCCGCTGCCCCGGCCGCAGCACCCAGCAGGCGGCGAGCAGATCGTGACCGAAGTGCGCCAACGCCGCGTGCTCCGGCCAGTACTCGCGGGTCCACTCCGGGTCGTCGGTCGCCGAGTCGATGCCGCTGCGCACCACACCGACCAGCTCGAATTGCAGATGCTGGACCAGCACCCACGCTTCGGCGTCCATCGGCTCGCGGCGCAGCCGGTCGAGCAGAGCGCGGGCGGCGCCGCGCACGCGGTGTTCGAGCCGGTGGAAGGTGCGCCGGTGCCCTCGGGGTGCGACACCGTGCAGCGCGAGCACGGCGACGGCGACACCGATCAGCGTCTCCCACAGCCGATCGCGGATCACGGGTCCGATCGGGCCGCCCGTGGTGGCGACGCCACCCGCGATCAGGGCGACCGGGGTGATGAAGACCACGGCCAGCGCGTAATTGCGCGGCACGAACAGCTCGATGCAGAACTGCAGCGCGGCGACCAGCGCGATCAATGCGTAACCGGTCGGCCCGAGCTGGTAGATGAGCGCGAACAGGCCGAGGCCCGCGATGGTGCCGACGAATCGGTGGATGGCCCGGACCTGTCCGCGTACTCGGTCGGGTCCGGTCTGCAACACGATCAGGGCACTGAGCACCGCCCAGTGCGGCCGATCCAGACCGAGCAGGGCACTCAGCGCACCCGCGCCAAGGCACCCCGCGGCGACACGCATCGCGCTGATCGCCGCGTGCGAGGAGAACGACAGGGAACGCTCGAGCCGGAAGCCGATGCCGGGGCGGGCGAACGAGACCAAGGGGTCGACCAGCAGATCGTCGGTGTCGTCGTCGGGGGCGTGCCCGGCCAGGTTGTGCCGCGCATCCTGCAAGGTGGCCAGCAGCTCGGCTTCCCCGGGATCCGAGGGCAGGCCGGCGTCGTAGACCGCGGCCCACGCGTCCGCCATCGCCGCGCCGGCCCGGTGGCGCAGGTCGATGGCGGGCGTTCCCGCCTCCCGCGCCGCGACGTAGGCGTCGACCGCTTGGACCGCCGCGCCCACCGCCATCCGTTCGGGGTTGCGGCGATCCCGCAGCACCCCGGCCATCGAAACGACGACCGACGCGACGACACCGCAGGCCGTGCAGAACAACAGCGTCAACACCGCGGTCCCGGCCTCCGCGGCTTTCATCGCGCCCGCGCAGACCAGCGCGAAGAACAGTGCACTCGGTGGGCCGAGCCGCAGCGCGTCGATGACGAACACGGCCACGACCGCGATCGCCGACACCACGACGACCATGAGCAGGGATGACCCGAACCCGGTGTCCAGCAGACCGCCGATCAGCGCGCCGACACCGCAGGCGGCCAGCAGCGCCGCGCCGGCCGCGACGACGACCCGGCCGCGCACCCGGAACGGCCGCCCCTCGCCGTACAGCACGGCGAAGGCGCCGAACATGACGAACACCGCCGCATCCGGATGGCCGAGCCCGGTGATGATCGTGGCGGGGACGCCGAACGCGAGCGCGGCGCGCAGTGCCACGCTCCACCGCCTACCCGCGGGCGGCAAGGCGAACAACAGCGAGCCGACCCGGCCCTTCGGTGGCACCGGATCCGGGTATGTCGCGGCCACCTGCTGTCCTTCCTGTTCTGGACGACCTACCTGGTGCACACATTAGATTCGAGGACATGACCGCCGACGCTCATATTCCGCTACCCACGCGCGTCCACGCCTTCGGCGACGACGCGCTGGGTGATCACGACGCCGTCGCCCTGGCCACGCTCGTGCGCGACGGCGCGGTCTCGCCGCGCGAACTCGCCGCCGCCGCGGTGGCACGCGCCGAGCGGGTGGAACAGCTGGCGGCCGTCGCCTACCGGAGCTACGTCCAACCGCTACTGCCCGCGGAGCCGACCGGCGCCTTCTACGGCGTGCCCAGTTTCGTGAAGGACAACACGGACGTCGCGGGCATGCCGACCAATCAGGGCACTGCCGCCTTCCGCGCGCGGCCCGCCCGCGCGCACAGCGGTTACACGCGGCAGTTCCTCAGCACCGGTCTGACCGTGCTCGGCAAGAGCGCCATGCCCGAATTCGGTTTCAACGCCAGCAGCGAGACCCCGCATCTCGCGCCCACGCGCAATCCGTGGCACACCGGCCATTCGGTGGGCGGCTCGTCGGGCGGAGCTGCCGCGCTGGTGGCGGCGGGTGTCGTGCCGATCGCGCACGGCAACGACGGCGGCGGCTCCATTCGGATTCCGGCGGCATGCGCCGGGCTGGTCGGCTTGAAACCGACGCGGGGGCGGCACGTGGTGTCCGGACTGGCTCGCACGCTGCCGGTCGACATCGTCAGTGAAGGCGTGCTGACCAGGACGGTGCGCGATACGGCGGCGTATACCGCCGCGGCCGAACGCTATTGGCGCAACCCCGCGCTCCAGCCGATCGGCCGCGTCGACGGTCCCCCGACCCGGCGCATGCGGGTAGCGCTGGTGCTCGACAATCTCGCCGGGCCGCTGGCCGCCGGGCCGACCCGGGCGGCCGTCGAGAGTGTTGCCCGCACACTCGAATCCAGTGGCCATTCGGTCGAACCGGTGCCGCTGCCGTTCGGCGCCACGATCGAGAGCGCCTTCCTGCACTACTGGGGCCTGCTCGCCGCCGCCATCACCTCGACGGGCCGGTTCCTCGACCGCCGGTTCGACGCACGCCGAGTGGACGACCTGACCGCCGGCCTGCGCTCCTTGTTCCTGCGCCGGGCACTGCACGCCCCGCTCACGCTCTACCGGCTCCGCGCGGCGGCGGCTACCTACGAGAAGGCACTCGGCCCCTACGACGCGGTGCTGCTTCCCACGCTCGGTCACACCACGCCGGAGCTCGGCTATCTCAGCCCGACCGTGCCGTTCGACGAACTCATCGAGCGGTTGCGCGCCTACGTCTGCTTCACGCCGATCAACAACATCACCGGCACACCGGCCATCACGGTGCCCGCGGGCCTGAGCGACACCGGACTGCCCGTCGGCGTGCAGTTCGCCACCACCCGCGGCAATGAGCGCACCCTACTGGAGCTGGCCTATCTGATCGAGGCCGAGCGGCCGTTCCCCCGCCTGGATCGCTGAGCCGTTCCGACCCGGATCCGCCGCGACCGCGTTCGCTCGGCCGAAACCATCGCCCTCATGCGAGATCAGGCGCAGCAGGGTGGCGGCTGCCTGTCGGGTGGAGACCGCCGTGGCCGAGGTCGTCTACGCGTAGGTCCGGCTCGACATTGTTCGTGCGAGTCGGGCGCGGTAGGTCAGGGCGCGATGGCGTTCGCCGCGGACGACGGACGGTCGCGGTGCACGGGCCCATGGGCGTCGTCGCAGTGGTCTTCCAGCACCGGCAGCAGGCGCTGCGCGTCCGCCACGGCAGAGGAGGCGACGGTGTGGGAGTGGTCGACCTGCAACGTGGTGTGGGTGATGCCGTAGTCGTGGTCGAGCGCGTGCTCGATCCGCTGGCGCAGGCCGTGGCAGTCGGCGCCCGGGCGGACCAATACGTGCGCCGACAACGCGATGTCACCGGAGGTGATCTGCCAGACGTGCAGGTCGTGCACCTCATCGACGCCGTCGAGGTCCACCAGCCTGCGCCCCAGCGCATCCGGATCGACGCCCGCGGGCGCCGCCTCCAGGAAGATCCGGCCGGATTCGCGGACCAGTCCGAGCCCCGCCTTGACCATCAGCGCGACGACGATCAGCGTGGCGATCGCGTCCGCCCTGGCGAAGCCGGTGGTCAGCACGACGAGGCCGGCCACGGCGGTGGCGATGAACCCGTACAGGTCGTTGAGCACATGCTGGAAGGCGCCCTCCACGTTGAGGCTCGCGCGATTGGCCTTGCTGATCGCCCAGGTGGCCGCGATGTTGACCACCACACCGGCCAGCGCGGTCGCCAGCACCAGCCCGCCGGTCACCTCGGGCGGCTCCAGCAGGCGGCGCACGGCCTCGTAGGTGAGCCAGCCCGCCAGCACGAGCAGTGTGACGCCGTTGGCCTGCGCCGAGAGGATCTCGGCGCGCTTGTAGCCGTAGGTGTACTTGCCGTTCGCTGGCCGCGCCGCGAGCCGGATCGCGATGAGCGCGAGGACAATGGACGCGGCGTCGGTGAGCATGTGGGCCGCGTCGGACAGCAGGGCCAGCGAGTTGGCCAGCAGGCCGATCACGACCTCGACGGACATGAAGCCGACGATGAGGGCGAGCGCGATGGTCAGCCACCTACGATCGGCCTGACCGGAGAGCGCGTGACCGTGCCCGTGCGCGTGACCGTGTTCGTGTCCCATCGACCCAGCCCTTTCCGACTTCTGATGTATGCGCATATCTGCATCTGTTTCGTAGCTTAACCCACCCCCGCCGGCGCGCGACAGAGCAGTGGAGTGAGCTGGATCACGTCGCACATGCCTCCGCCGAGCGGCTCAGCCGAACAGGGCATGCACCGCCGCGTAAGCCGACGCAGCGGCGATCAACCCCGCGCAAACACTGACGATCACGTTCGTCGCCGCGTAGAAATACGCCCCCCGCTCGGCCAGCCGCACGGTTTCGTAGCTGAAGGTGCTGTACGTCGTCAGCGCTCCGCAGAACCCGGTGCCGAGCAGCACGAACAGCGGCGAGGCCAGCGCCGTCCCCGCCCCGCTGAGTGCGCCGAGCACGAGGCAGCCGATCAGGTTGACCAGGAAGGTGCCCCATGGGAACAGGCTGTCGCGGCGATCCTGCACCACGCGGTCGATGAGATACCGCAGCGGTGCGCCGATCGCGCCGCCCACGAGAACCAGCAACAGATTCATCGAGCCGCCCTTCGCATGCGCCGCAGGCGTTCGTATCCCGCCCTGGTGAGCCACATGGCGGCGAATGTCGCCGAGAGAGCGCAGATCAACGTGCCGGCCAGATAACCGGCCGCGACGACGATCGTGTCCGGTCGCAGCAGTTGACGGATCTCGTTGGCATAAGTGGAGAAAGTCGTGAACCCGCCCAGGACGCCCACCCCGAGAAAGGGCCGCAGCATCCGATGGACGGCCCAGATCTCGGTCACCGCGACCATGAGCACGCCGATCGCGAAGCAGCCGGCGACATTGGTGACGAAGGTGGCGAGCGGAAAGTGCCCCGGGCGCTCGGGCAACCCCTGAGCAAGGCCGTAGCGGGCGAGCGCGCCGAGCGCCCCGCCGAGGGCGACGACGACCGACACCGGACCATGGGTACGCCAGAAATCCCGCCGTCGCGCGCGGGCGCGCGCGCGATCGGCGATGCCGGTCGGTTCCTCGGTCAGTTCACCCGCCACGCAGATCTCTTACCCCACCGTCCGTGGCGGCGATGCCACCGGGGCACCACGCCGCCGCGCTCACCGGCGCTCGGCCTCTCCGTCGCCGTCGTGCGCGACGAGCACCGAGCAGCCGACGTGCCGTGCGGCCTTCTCCGCGGTACTGCCCATGAACCGCCCCCAGATGCCCGAATGCCCGCTGCGACCGAGTATCAGCAGGTCGGCATCGTGATCGGTGGCGGCCGTTGCCAGTTCGCGCGCGGCCTGACCCGCGCGGAGTTCGGCGCGCACCGCGATGCCGTGCCGTTCCGCGGTCTCGGTGGCGGCGGTGAGCCATCGGCGGCAGGTCAGCTCCCCGATCGACCGCTCGTCCTCGATCTCGCCGACCACCGGCCCGTAGTGCGGCAGGTACTCCTCGACCGCGACGACCGTGAGCGTGGCGTGGTGCACCGTCGCCAACTCGAGGGCCATCGTCAAGGCGGCCCTGGCGCCGGGTGAATCGTCGTAACCCACCACGATCCGCTGGAACACCTCTCCATTGTGAGCCCTCGGTCGGGTGAGGGCCAACGTTCCGGCAACACTGCGGCAATCACGCCGTTGCCGTAGCACGATCCGCCGCGAGCACTTCGGCGGCAGCGCGCTCGCCCGAGCGGATCGCTCCCTCGATGTAGCCCGCCCACTCCGTCGCGGTTTCGCTTCCGGCCCAGTGGATCGCACCGACCGAATGGCGCAGAGCCGAGCCGGAGGTGGTCAGGACGCCCGGCGGAAAGAAGGCGCCGTAGCCGCCGCGGGTGTAAGGGTCCTCCGCCCAGACCTTCTCGTGCCACTCCATCGGCTCCCTGGCGGCATGCCCGAAGGCGCGGACCAGCGAGCCGATGATCATGGCGCGTCGCTCGGCCGGGGGCAGGGCGGCCAACCGCTGCGCGGCCCGGCCTGGCACCAGCGCACCGAGCACACCGGGACCGCCGGGCCGGGTGGCGTCGAAGGTGACCGGCACCGGATCGTGCAGGTTCAGCGATTGGCCGGTGAGCCGGTCGTCCCGCCAGAACGGCCGCTCGTAGACGGCGAACGCTTTCAGCACCGAGCCCATCGGCATGCGCTGGGTCAGTTGGTCGCGCGCGGCGGGCAGCGGCGGGTCGTAGGCGATGCGGCCCGCGAGGGTGGGCGGCACCGCCACGATCACGTGCTCGGCGTACACGTCACCGGAGTCGACGCGCACCACAACGCCATCCGCCTGCGTCCGGATACCGGTCACCGGCGCGCGGAGACGCACCGCCTCGCCCAGTTCCGCCGCGACCGAAAGCGCGGGCCCGTCGGCGCCGTCGACGAACAGGCGGGTCGCCGTCTCGGCGGCGACCCCGCCCTCGACGCCACCCGCCGAACGGATCGTGGTGAGCAGACCGAGCATGGAGATGCTGCCGACGTCGACGCACAGTTCCTCCCCGATCATCACCTCGGCCAGGTTCCGCGCCCGCCGCTCCGGCACATTCCGGCGCAACCAGGTCGCCGCCGTCATCGCGTCCAGCCGATCTGCGCCGGGTGCGGCCCACGGCCGCGCGAGGTCGACCCGGGCGGCCATCCGTTCCAGCCGCCACATGGCCTGAGCGAGCACGACCAGGACGAACGTCGGAAGTGGCGGGCGTGCGCCGGTGAACGGCCGCCGGACCACGCCCTCGACCAGCAGGTCGACCCCTTCGGGCGGTGGGTAGGTCGCGGCGCCGTACTCCTCGGCCAGCGCGGCGAAACGCGTGTGGCCGGCCGAGATCCACTGGCCGCCGAGGTCCACCGCCCATCCGTCACCGACCCGCGCGGTCCGGGTGCGACCGCCGACGCGATCGCTCGCCTCCAGAACGACGACATCGCGGCCCGCCGCTCGCAACGCCCGCGCCGCGCACAGTCCGGCGTATCCCGCACCGACGACAACGACGTCCGCACGGTCCATGGTGGCCTCCCGTCGCCGCACCGTAATTCGACAACCACTGTTGATCACCTGTCGCCGATCCGCAACCGACATGGACATCACGGCGCACCCACGCCGACAGCGAGGCGCGGCCGCCTAGCGAGTCAGCGTGGCGAGGGCGGCGACGGCGGCCTCCTGGAAGGTCGCGGTCAGCGTGCGCGGCGGTGCCGTGACGCGTCCGCGCACCCACTGCCTGCAGTACTCCTGCGCAGGTCCGGCACAGATCGCATGGGCCATCGGATAGCCGTCGCCGCCCTCCTCCGCGGTGCCGAGCAGCTCTCGGTACCGGCGCTCGAGCGCACCGAAGAAGACCCGATTGTGCTGTGCCAGTTCGGGTTCCGCGAAGCCGGCCAACTCGTCGGGCAAGGTGGCGAACAGGAATCGGGCCAGGTCGCGATGGTCCTCCACCCAGCCGAGATGGGCCGCGAGCATCGCGCGGAGCGCCTGTTCGGCGCCGAGGTCCGGCGCGTCGAGACACTCCAGCACCGTCCGCTGATAGTCGAGCATCCCGGAGACGTAGACCGCCGCGGCCAATTCGGCTTTCGATCCGAACGCGTGGAACATGCTGCCGCTGGACAGACCGAGGCGATCCCGCACACCGGCTACCGTGAACGACGAATATCCCTTGGCCAGGAGCTGTTCCGTCGCTTCGGCCAGGATGCGCTCGCGGGTGCGCACGGTGGGTTACCCGCCGAACTCGGCATCGATGCTGGAACGCACCGCGGCGAGCACCTGGGCACGCACGCGCAGCTTCGTCCCCGTGTGCGCCGCGAAGTCGATTCCGGTCAACCGGCGCGCTTCGGCCGTCGCGCGCGTGCGCAGGTCGTCGGCGTCGGCGGCGAGCAGATCGAGAAAGCCCATTCCTCTGGCTTCTTCGGGCCCGACCAGGATCCCGGTGTTGGCGGCCCGGTCGAAACCGGGCGCGGTGAGCCGGTGGCGGGCCAGCTCCACACCGTAGTGCGGGATGGTCAGCCCGATCGCGACCTCGTTCAGCCCCAGCTTGAAATCCCCCGCCACGCCGAAACGCACGTCGGTGGCCAGCAGCGTGAACGCGCCTTGGGCGATGGCGTGCCCCGGGCACGCCGCCACGACGGGATACGGGAACCCGAGCAGCCGGTGGACCAGGTCGCCGCCGGCACGGAGGGTGCGGCGGATGTCGTCGGCGGAACCAGAGAACGTCGCCAGGTCGTAGCCGGCGGAGAACATCCGCGGACGGCCGGTCAACAGGACGACCGCCCGGTCCGCTTCGGCCCGGTCCAAGGCGGCGGCGATGGCGCCGAGCATGTTCTCGGACATCACATTCGCCTTGCCGTCGTCCAGCGTGATCGTGGCGACGCCGCCGTCGAGCCGGTAGGTGACGGGTTCGGTCATGGCAGCCTCCATCTAGAGCGGGACTCTAGAGTACCACTCTAGGACCCGCAGCTAATCGTGAGCTGCGGGGTCGGACGGTCGGACCCGGACAAGGTGTCGTTGTGGCAACGACGCGAAACAGCGGCCCCGGATCGCCCGATACAGGAAACAGACGATGCTGCCGAAAAAGCCTGGCGCGTCCTGGCTTCGGACTAGCCTCGGGACAGGCTCAGGTGAAGGAAGCGAAATGACCGCAGCAACCGTCATCCGCCCGCTGGCGCCGAGCGAGGCGATCTTCGCCAACAGCGAAGTCCTCGTCGGCTATTCGATTCGGGTCGCGGGTCGGTTGGATCTCGCCGCGCTGTCGGCGGCGTTCGAAGCCGTGGTCCGCTCCCGTCCGATCCTCGGCGCCCACCTGGAGCCGGACGGGCGCGGCGGCCATCTCCTGCTCGAATCCCCCGGCGCCGCACCGGAGCTGACGGTCGCCACGGGTGATCCCGAGCGGTTGCTCACCGGCGCCCAGCTGGACCAGCGCAGTGCGCTCGCCGCGCTGTGCGTGGTCCGCGACGGCGACACCGCGGGCATCACACTGGTCACCCACCACAGCATCGCGGATGCCTATCATTCGCTGGCGGTGTTCGCCGAGCTGTGGTCCTGCTACACCGACCGCACCCGGCATCGCCGCGCCGAACTGCCGCCGCACGGCTTCCCGCGATCGGTGGAGGAACTGCTGCGCGAGCGCGGCGTGCGGAAGATCGACACACCGGTCATGCCGCGCCGCCCCGTCGGCGTCGCCCAGACCCATTCCGGCCCGGATGATCCCGACTACCTCGTCCCCCGCACCGCACGCTGCAGGCTGACCCGGAAGCAGACCGCCGCGCTGGTCGAACTCGGCCACCGGGAGAACACCACGATCAACGGCCTCGCCTCGGCCGCGATCCTGCTCACCGAGGCCGACCTGCGCGGACTGCCGCTCACCGAGCTGGCCTACACCTACTCGGTCGACCTGCGCACCCGGGTGACCCCGCCGATCGGGATGACCGAAGGCACCAATGTACTGGGCTTCGCGAACTTCGTCCCCACCTTGCGGACCGGCACGACGCTGGTCGAGCTGGCCCGCGGCATCAGCGACACGCTGCGCGCCGGACTGGACACCGGCATCGTGCAGCAGACCCCGCTGCACATCCCCGAGATCGCCGCGGGCCCACCGCCGCGGGCGCCGGGAATCGTGCTGGCCACCAATTGGGGACGCGTGCCCAGGCCTCGGGTGCCGGACGAGCTGCGGATCACCGACTTCCGTTCGATCATGCTCGGCAAGCCCGACAAGACCGGGCATCGGCTCCAGCAGCCCAGCGGCACCATCATCATCAGCACCTTCGACGACCGGCTGAGCATCGAGATCCACCACCCCGAGGAAACCACCGAGGAACAGCGGGTGCGGGTACGGCTGCTCGCCACCCACCTGTCGGAGTTCAGCGCCGCGGGCGCCGCGTGAATCCGGCCGGAACGGTCAAGCGCGGGCGGCTTGCTTGCGCGACAAGGTCTGCAACGGATCGGTGAGCACGTCGGTGAAGGCCAGTTCCGCGGCTCCGATCAAGGTCGCGTCGCCCGCGAGCGCGCTGGTGCGCAACCGGACCCGTTCGCGGACGGCTTGCAAGCCGTTCACCGCGACACGGCTGCGCACCTGGGCCGCGGACGCCAGATAGATCTCCCGCAGCACGCCGCCGAACACCACCATCGACGGATTGAAGATGTTCACCAGATTGGCGACGCCGTAGCCGAGCCAATCACCGACCTGGTGCAGCGCGTCGCGGGCCACCGCGTCACCGCGGGCGGCGGACTCGACGATCGCGTCGACCGCCGCCTGCCCCGCGGGATCGGTCCGTCCCGCCGCCGCGATCAACCCCAGTTCGCCCGCTTCGACCTCGAGGCAGCCACGGGAGCCGCACGCGCAGGGCCGCCCACCGGGATTGACGATCATGTGCCCCACTTCCCCGCCGTAACCGCCTTCCCCGCCGAGCAATTCGCCGTTGACGATGATGCCGCCGCCGATGCCGACGTCACCGTGCAGGTAGATCAGGTTCGTCAAGCCTTCGCCGACACCCCGTTCGCGCTCGGCCAGCGCGCCGAGGTTGGCGTTGTTGCCGACCGCGACCCGGAGGCCGAGAGCGAGTTCCCGGGTCAGCTCGGCGCCGAACGCGACATCCACCCAGCCGAGATTCGGCCCGTACCGCACGACGCCGTCCTCCTCGCGGACCATGCCGCAGAACGCGACCCCGACACCGACGCACCTGGCATCCGGCGCGGCCGCGTCGATCATCTCCCGCGCCATCGCCGCGAGCGCGGCGATCACATCGCCGGGGTCGAACGCCCCGCCGGGACGGGCGGTTCCGGTGCGATCGAGCACCGACCCGCCCAGCCCGACCCGTGCGGCGGCGAGCCGATCCGCGCCGACGTCCAGCGCGACGACGTAGACCCGCTCGGCCTGCGGACGCACCACCAGTGACGGCCGGCCCGCCCGTCCGGTCTGGCCGGGCAATTCCTCGCTGACCAGGCCCGCCGCCGCCAGATCCGTGGTGAGCGCGAGAATCGTGCTGCGATTCAACCCCATTCGCTCGGCGAGCGCGGCACGCGAGACCGCTCCGTCACGGTGGACGTGCCGCAGCAACGCGGCGAGGTTGCGCGTGCGGATCTCATCGGGCGAAGGTGCTGCTCGCATTCACCGGGCTTTCGTCACAGGGCTGGGATTCATCGCCGCGGGAGCGCACGCTTACGGGAGAGTGCGTCCACTCCGGCCGCCAAGAGCAGCACGAATCCTGTCACAACGAATTTCGTGCCCGCGCTGTAGCCCATCAGCCCCATCCCGTTGTTGATCACCGCGACCACCGCGGCGCCGAGCACCGCGTCCAGCATCCGCCCGCGCCCGCCGAACAGGCTGGTGCCGCCGATCACCGCCGCGCCGACCGCCGTGAGCAGCACGTCGCTGCCGCCGGTGTTCGGGTCGACGGAGTTCGCGCGGGAGGCCGCGATCAGTCCGCCCACCGCCGCCATCGTCGAACACAGCACGAAGGCGGTGATCTTCACCCGATCCACCGCGATGCCCGCGCGCCGAGCGGCCTCCGCGTTGCCGCCGACCGCGTAGATGTGCCGCCCGAACGCGGTGCGGTCCAGCACGAACGTCCACAGCAGCAACAGCGCGACGATCAGCGGCACCACGATGGGCATCCCCGCCAGCGAGTGCACCGCTGGATTGCGGCTGCGCTCGCCGTTGAGCACCAGCACCGCGGCGCCCGCCACGAGCGCGAGCAGCACGACGCGCACCACGACCGCCCGCGCCGTCGCGCCGGTGAGCCCGAGTTTCCTGCGTGCCCGCCACTTCCGGTACTGGACGAGGGCGAAACCCGCGATCAGCGCCGCGTACAGCGCCCAGCCGAGCAAGGGCGGCACGTTCTTGTTCGCGATGGCGACGATGGTCGCGTCATGGATGGAGATGTTGCGGCCGTTGTCCATGATCTTCAGCGCCACGCCCTGCAACGCGAGGAACGCCGCCAGCGTCACCACGAACGACGGGATCCCGATCTTCACCACGACCGTGCCGATCACCAGTCCGATCGCCACCCCGGTGAGCAGCGAGACCAGCACCGCCGCATACCACGGCCACCCCTTGTCGGTGAGCAGTACCGCGAGCACGGCGGCGCAGACCCCGCTGGTGAATCCGGCCGACAGGTCGATCTCGCCCAGCAGCAGCACGAAGATCAGCCCCATCGCGATCACCGCGATCGCCGCGCCTTGGGTGAACAGATTGGCGAAGTTGGCCTCGGACATGAAGACCGGGCGCGCCACCCAGAAGACGCCCGACAGGACGACGAGCGCGAGCACCGAGGGCAACGCGCCCATGTCGCCACCGCGCACGCGGCCGACGTAGCCGCTCATCAGCTCGGTCACCGGCGCCGCCACCGGCCGCCGCTCGGTGGTGGTCACCGCGGTCATCGGGTCACTCCGCTCGCCTCGAGGCCGAGCGTGCCGCTGCGGCCTGCCGTGATCAATTCCACGACCTGCGCGTGCGTCACGTCGGAGGTCCGTACCTGGGCGGCCATCCGGCCGAGATAGAGCGCGGCGATCCGGTCGGACACCGCGAAGACGTCGTTCATGTTGTGCGAGATCAGCACCACCGCCAGGCCCTGATCGGCGAGCTTGCGGACCAGTTCGAGCACCTGCTGGGTCTGCGCGACGCCCAGCGCGGCCGTCGGCTCGTCGAGGATCACCACCTTGCTGTTCCACAGCACGGCTTTCGCGATGGCCACCGTCTGGCGCTGCCCGCCCGACAGGCTGGCGACCTGTTGCCGGACCGACTTGACGGTGCGCACCGACAGGCTCGCCAGCGTCTTCTCGGCCAGCTCTTCCATCGCGTATTCGTCCAGCACGAGACCGCGCCTGCGCTCCCGGCCGAGGAACATGTTCTGGACGATGTCGAGGTTGTCGCAGAGCGCGAGATCCTGGTAGACGATCTCGATGCCGAGCGCCGCCGCGTCGCGCGGGCTGTGCACCTGTACCGGCGCGCCCGCGAAGAGGAACTCGCCCGCGTCGATGGGATGGGTGCCGCCGATACATTTGACCAGCGTGGACTTGCCCGCGCCGTTGTCGCCGACGAGTGCGGTCACCTCGCCGGAAAAGGCGCTGAAAGCGACCTCGTGCAGGACGTGGACCGGGCCGAAACTCTTCTCTACTCCGCGTAATTCGATGACCGGCGGTTCGGACATGGGTGGCTCCTCGCAAAGGGATGGAGCCCCTTCCGCAATCCCCTCATCGAACCGCGGAAGGGGCGTGCGATATCAGATCCCGTTGTCCGCGCAGAGTTTCGCGAACTCGCCGGTGCACAACTCCGCCTTGGTGACATAGCCGTCGGCCACCACGTCCTTGACGTTGCGGGGGTAGATCGGCTTGGGCTCCAGCAGCACCGACGGCACGTCGCTGTTCGACTCGGGGTCGCGCACCGCGCCGTTGGTCGCGCCCTGCTCTCCCTTCACCAGGCCCACCGCGAGTTTCGCGGTCGCGTCGGCCTCCTTCTGGATCGCCTTGTAAACGGTCATGCACTGGTCGCCCGCCAGCACGTTCTGCAGGCCCTGCACCGTGGCGTCCTGCCCGCTGACCGGCACTTGACCATTGAGCTTCTGCTTCTTCAACACCGCGATCGCGGCATTGGCCAACCCGTCGTTGGCCGCGACGACGCCGCCGATATCCGGCCGGCCGGTGAGCATCTGCTCGAAGATGGTGCCCGCCTCCGTGTTGTCCCACCCCGGGACGGCCTGATCGGGCCCCTTGACGTACTGGCCCGCGTCGAACCTGGGCTTCAGCACCCCGTCGTAGCCGGTCTTCAGCAGGGTCGCGTTGTTGTCGGTCGGTCCGCCGTTGAGGTACGCGACCACCGGGCGCACCGCCTTGCGATCGGTCAGGCACTGCGCCACGCCCTCACCGAGCAGGCTGCCGACCTTCACGTTGTCGAAGGAGACGTAGTACTGGGCGCCGCCGCCGAGCGTGAGCCGGTCGTAGTCGATCACGGTGACGCCCTGCGACTTCGCCTTCTGGATCACCGCTTTGCCGGTGCCGCTGTCGAGGTTGGTCATCACCAGTACCGAGACGCCGTTGGTGATCATCTGATCGGCGATGGTCTGGAAGGCGTTCTTGTCGCCCTGGGCGTTCTGGATATCGGCCTTGACGTCCGCGGCATCGAACGCCTGCTGCAAGTACTTACGGTCCGCCGTCTCCCACCGGGCGGATGTCTTGCTGTCCGGAAGGATCACGCCGATCTGGGTCTTGCCGCCGGAGTCCCCGGAATCGCCGCACGCGGTGAGCGAGGCGGCCAGGAGCGCGAACGACAGCGCGGCGGCGCTGAACATGCCCTTTCGCATGAGTGGGCCTTTCATCACCGGCTGCGACGAATCACGGCCGGTCGGAGTGGAACGAATGTTGTTCACAGCAACATATTCGACTGTGATGCAGCGCACAACAGCTAATTTGTTGTTCCGAATAACAATCTCGATACGTACGCGTTCGCTCAGGTGGACGCCATCGCGGCCGGATCGGCAAGGGGCTCAGCAGGGCTCGTGAACAGGACTGTCGGCCGGCGCGCTGTGCCGAGTCCGTGGACGCTCCTGGCTCGCGCCCGCGCCACGCGGAACGCCGGACACACGGAAGAGTGGTCTGCGAGCGGAACCGACCACCAAGGAACGGGCGCACAGCGGGCCTCCGGCACAGTACCCTTGGCGGTGAATCATGGCGCGGTAGCGACAGACTGGGATCCGGGAGGGGAACAGTGGGCACGCTCGAGCTCGACCCGGCGGCGGTGGCCGCCTACACCGCGATCGCGGACGCGGTGTCGAAACAATTGGCGTCGGCGGCCACGGTCGCCTCCGGCGCGGTGGATCCGGAACGACTGGCCGCCGATCTCGGCCTCGTCGGCGCGGAATTCGCGGCGCGCTTCTCCGCGGCCGTATCCGAACACGCCGAAGCGTTGTCGACGGCCGGACAACTGGTCGGCGCCTACGGCCGGGTGCTGCGCGATTACAGCGAGAACGCGCAGGGTGTCGACGCCGCGACGGCGAGCGCGATCACCCGGTCCGGGGAGGCACCGGCATGAGAAGTCTGATGGGACTGCGCAAACGCGCGCACACCACCCAGCCCGCCGCCGAGACCGCCAAGCCGCTGAGCACCGAACCGGGCGTCGATCCGCCGATCGTCGCCGCGCTGGTCAAACCGCTGCTGACGCTGCGCTCCTCGCTCGGCACCGGTGTCGGCGTGCCGAGCGCCGCCGCGACCGGGGCGCTTTCGGCCGCATCCACCCAGGCGGCCGACACCGAGGGCCCGCACCGCGAAGGCCTGCACGCACTGGAATCCACCTGGACCTCGCAGGCCGCCGACAACGCGGTGCCCGCGATGCGCACCACCCAGACCCAGATCGGCGACATCTCCGATCGGGGTCCGGCCTATCTGTCCGTGCTCGCCGACGCGCACGCCACCTCAGGGCGCGCGGCGCGGCGCGTCGACCAGATCATCGCCGACTTCCGGCGCGACGCGCGGGAGATCCTGGACAACGCGACCTCGGCCCCGGAGACCGACGCCGTCATCACCCGCGCCACCCAGGCGCTGCGCGACGCGCTCACCACCGTGACGGCCGCGCGCACCGAAATGGACGACCACACCAGGAGACTCGACGAGATGGGGCCGCTCACGGTCACCACACCGTCCGGCGTCAGCCAGGGCCAAGCCGTCTATCCGGGAAACAGCGGACAAGTCGTGCCCGGCGCCACGACACCCGCCACCACACAGCCCATGGACCCGGCCATGGCCGCGCAGCTCCAACTGCAGCAGGCACTCATCTCCGCGGGGGTCGACCTCGGCACCACGGCCATCAACGCGGGCGTCGACATCGGCACGCACATCATCGACAAGATCGCCGAAGTCGGCATCCACGGCATCGACACCGTCGCGGCGGCCGCGGACAAGGCGATCCCGGAACTGATCAACCCCGGCTCCACCACCAACTCCGGCACGAACGGCGACGACTCGAAGAACTCGTCGAAAATGTTCGACTTCGGCGGGTCGCCGGAGCACAAGCCGTCGACCAGCGGCCCGGGTTCGGTGATCCCGCCGGGCAACTCGGCGCCCGCCGCGCGGGCGGACGCGCCGAAGCCGGAGAGCAGGCCCGCGCCCGCGGTCGCGCCGCCCGCCGTCGACTCCACACCGCCCGTGCCCGCGAGCAGCCCGGACCATCCCACTCATCCCGGCCCGACCGGTGGCATGGTGGTGCCGCCCGCTCCGCCGCCGGGCGGCGAAGACCAGGAGCACAAGCCGCGCGACGGACAACTCGGCGTGACCATTCCGTCCGCGGTGACAGCGGTCGTACCGGTGTTGGGCGAATTCGACGATGACACCCCCTGACCGGGAGCATCCCAGTCAGGAAGCGGGCCAGGCCAATCCGTTCGACACGGGTCTGCCGATGCTGCGCATCCCCGCGGCCAAGCCGGCCAAGCGACGTCGTTCGCCCGGCCGCCGCAAGCAGATTCGTCGTCGCGAGCCGCAGTACGAGGCGCCGGAACCACCGCGCCCGCCGGAGCGGCAAGATAGCCGGCCCCGACTCGGCGAATGGGAGCAATGGCTCGAACCCGCGCCTGCCGCCGCGCGCCCGCCGCAACCCGCGGCCCCGCAGCAGCGCAGCGCACCCGCGGAGCCCGTGCGGGCCGCGGCCGAGGAGGGCCACGTCACCGCCCCCGCCATCGTCAATCGCTCCGGCCTCCATCCCGGCACACCGGTGCGCCGGCCGCGGCGCACCGACCAGCAGCGCGGCAACCGCTCGCTGACCGTCTTGATCGTGCTCGGCATCGTGATCGCCACCGTCTCCATCGGCCTGGCCATGATCTACGGTTCCGAGGCGAATTCGCGCAAAACGGCGGCGACCTCGCCGCCGCGCGCGGCCGGGCCCGCGCCGACCACCTCGACGTCCACCTCACGGGTCAGGCCGCCATGGGCCATCGCCACGCCGGGGTGCGAGCAGAAACGCACCGCCGACGTCATTTCCGGCACCGACCCGGGCGGCACCGGCAACGGCCCCGACGCCATCTTCGCCTTCGAGTACGCCTACTACGCCGAGCGGTCCGGGTACCGTGCCCGCGCGGTGGTCGCCCCCGACGCGGCGGTATCACCCGCCGATCAGATTCAGCGCGGCATCAATCAGGTGCCGGCGGGCACTCGCTACTGTGTGCAGATTTCCCGGGCCGGCGACGGCCCCGACGGCCAGGCACGGTGGGAAGTCCGCTTGACACAGCAGTTTCCCGGCGAAGAGGCGAACACCTTCACGCAGTTCATCACCACCCGTACCGGTACGGATCAAACGCTGATCACCGGGATCACGGCGGGCTGACGCTTCCCTTCGGCACCCATGCTGCTGTCCTCGGTGGGTGCGGGGTGAGTCCGCTCAGCGCGGCGTCAGCTTGACGACCGGAATCACCCGGTCGGTCTTGTCCTGGTACTCGGCGAAGCCGGGCATCACCTCCACCATCGCGGCGTAGAGGCGATCGCGCTCCGGGCCTTCGGTGACCGGAGTCGCGGTCGCCTCGAGCGTCTCGGTGCCGATCTCGAGCGTGACCTCCGGATTGGCGCGCACATTGTGGTACCAGTCGGGATTGGTGGGGGCGCCCGCCTTGGAGGCGATCACCACGATGTCGCCGCCGTCGCGAATGAACGCGAGCGGATTGGTGTGCGGGCGACCCGACTTGGCGCCGGTGCTGGTCAGCAAGAGCAACTCGCGGCCGGCGAAGGGGCCGCCGACCTTGCCCTGGTTGGCGCGAAATTCCTCGATGATCTGGGTGTTCCAGTCGCCTGCCATGGCCTGTCTCTCCTCGGGAGTCGGGTGCGCCGGGTCGTGCGCGAGCCTACCCAGACCTGCCCGCCGGGCCGAACCAACGTCCACCCAACAGCGGAAGAGGGCACGATGGCGGGGTGCGGGTGCTTGTTGTCGAGGACGAGAGATTGCTGGCCGACGCGATCGCCGACGGGCTGCGCAGGCATGCCATGGCGGTCGACGTGGTGTACGACGGCGCCGCGGCGCTGGAGCGCACCGGCGTGCACGACTACGACGTGGTGGTCCTTGACCGGGATCTGCCCGGCGTCTCCCGTGACGCGGTGTGCGGCACGCTGGTCGAGTCCGGCGGCTCGGCCCGGATCCTGATGCTGACGGCCGCGAGCGCCGTGGCGGAGCGGGTAGCCGGTCTTGGGCTGGGCGCGGACGACTATCTGACCAAGCCGTTCGCGTTCGCCGAGCTGGTCGCCCGGATCCAGGCGCTCGGGCGGCGGGCGCGCAGTGCCGCTCCCCCGGTGCTGGAACGATCCGGCATCCGGCTGGACCCGCACCGGTTCGCCGTGACCAAGAACGGCGAACCGATCACCCTCTCGCGCAAGGAGTTCGCGGTGCTGGCCGAACTGCTGCGCGCCGAGGGCGGCGTCGTGTCGGCCGAGCAGCTGCTGGAGAAGGCATGGGACGAGCACATCGACCCGTTCACCGGCGTGGTGCGGTACACGATCATGAACGTGCGGCGGAAGCTGGGCGATCCGGGGCTGATCGAGACCGAGCCCGGCGTGGGCTACCGGATCCGATGAGCGGGCGCACGATCCGGCTGCGGCTCACGCTGCTGTACGCGACGGCGTTCTTCCTGGCAGGCGCGGTACTGATCGCGTTGATGTACTTCTACCTGAACCAGTCGCTGGAACGGCGGCCCGGTGGCGGTGCGCAGCAAGTGGTGCGCGAGTACCTCATCGAGCGGGCGGAGCGGAACCGAGGTCCGGTCGCCACGGGACTGCTCGAGGCGCTGAGCGAGCAGGCCCAGCGCAACCGGCGGGACACGTTGCGCGCCATGCTGGTGTGGTCGCTGGTATCCCTCGGCGCGGTGGGCATCGCGGCGGGCGGATTCGGCTGGTTGCTCGCCGGGCGCGCCCTGCATCCGTTGCAGCAGATCACCGCGACCGCGCGGCGCGTGGCCGACACCAGCCTGCACGAGCGCATCGCCCTCGACGGACCGCAGGACGAGATCAAGGATCTGGCCGACACCTTCGACGCGATGCTGGAGCGCTTGGACCGCGCCTTCGACGGACAGCGCAGGTTCGTGGCGAACGCCTCCCATGAGCTGCGCACACCGCTGACCATCAATCGGACGCTGATCGAGGTCGCGTTGGAGGACCCCGACGTGCCCGAGTCCACTCGCAGGCTCGGCGCCACCCTCCTGGAGGTCAACCGTCGGCACGAACGGCTCATCGATGGCCTGCTGGTGCTGGCCACCAGCGAACAGCGGCTGACCGAACACCGCAACGCCGACCTCGCCGACATCGCCGCCGACGCGGTCGGGACGTGGGCCGAGCGCCCCGGGGCCGAGATCACCGCCGATCTGGAAGCCGCGCCCGTACTCGGAGATCCGCTGCTGCTGGAACGCCTCGTGCACAATCTGCTCGACAACGCCGTGCGCTACAACCTGCCCGAGAACGGCTGGGTGACCATCCGAAGCCGGACCACCGGCGACCGCGCGGTGCTCACCGTGGTGAACAGCGGTCGGCCGGTGCCCGCATTCGAAGTCGACAGTCTCTTCGAACCGTTCCGCAGGCTTTCCACCGCCCAGCGCTTGGCCGATTCCGATACCCGAGGCGCGGGGCTCGGCTTATCGATCGTGCGCTCGGTCGCGCAAGCCCACGGGGGCACGGTCCAGGCGGTGGCACGACCGGACGGCGGCCTCGTGGTCACCGTCGACCTGCCGCGGGCCCAGGGTTAGCGGGGTGCGGGCGAGTCCGACACCTCACCCGCACCGCGCTCAGTAGTTGTGGCAGGTATCGGCGATGACGCGCATCTTCTCGCGGTGCTGCTGCGCCTGCGGCGAGTTCCGGTGCTCCTCGAACTCGACCTTGGCCTCCGGGTGCCGATCCAGGAACTCCTTGGCGCGCTGCTTGCGCTGCTCGACCGGAAGACCGAGGAACTCCTGCAATTTCGCCTTCCGTTCCGGGTGCGCGTCGAGCCGGGCGGCGACGTCGGGGAACTGGGCGTGGACGGCCGCGTCGATCTGCGCGAAGCTGCACGTCGTCTCCAGCAGTCCGCCCGGCTGCGGCTGCGCGGAGGCGGTCGCCGGAACCAGCAGCGCACCCGCGGCGAGCAGGCCGCCGAGAGCAAGGGAGGCTCGAACGATTCTCGTCATGTCGGATAACCCTTTCGGTGGGACGTTCGGGCCACCATCGCGTGGCCCGGCGATCAGTCCACCAGTAGGGGTGTTTGGACAGCGCTAGGGTGATGCGGGCACGCCTCGTGCCCCTCCGGGCTACGGTGGGGTGTCGCTGGTCCCGATCGACCGATCCCGCTGCTGGAGGCGTCTTGCGCACCATCGCTCGTGTACTGCTCGTCCTCGTGGCTCTCGCCTGCGCCGCGGTGTCGGCACCGGCCGTGGCACTCGGCACTCCGGGGGCCGTGAATCTGGACGACGTCACCGCGCGAAAGCTCGAGGAATTGCTGTCGCTGCGCGCTCAGGCGCCCGCCTCGGCGAGCAAGGCCGACCTGATCGAGCTGCTGTCACGGCGTTTCCTCGGCACGCCCTACGGCGCGAACATGCTCGTCGGCTCGGCGACCCAGCCCGAACAGCTGGTCATCGACTTCCGCCGGGTGGACTGCTTCACCTTGCTCGACTACGTCGAGGCGCTCACCGGAGCCACCGACCGCGACCGTTTCACGGCCGACCTGATCCGGACCCGCTACGCCGGTGGCCGAGTGGATTTCCAGCAGCGCAAGCACTTCTTCACCGACTGGTCGAACGTCGCCGAAGTCGCGGCCACCGACATCACGGCGACGCTGAGCCCCGCGGCGGTGACCGTCGCCAAGCATCTCAACGCCCGAGCCGATGGCGGCGCGTATCTGCAAGGGCTGCCCGTTGTCGATCGCGCGATCACCTACATTCCCAGCGCCGCCGTCGGCCAAGACGTCGTGAGCGGGCTGCGCACCGGCGACTACATCGGCGCCTACGCCGACCAACCGGGGCTGGACGTGACCCACGTCGGCATTTTCGTCATGACCGAGGCCGGTCCGGTCTTCCGCAACGCGTCCTCGCTCGCGGGCAACGACAAGGTGGTGGACTCGCCCTTCGCCGAGTACGTGCGGTCGACCCCGGGCATCGTCGTACTCCGGTCACGCTGACCGCCGCCCCCGGTCGGGGGTCAGGCCACGGGCACCGGTCGCCGGACCGCCGATTTCGGCGTCGCGGTGAGCGTCTTGTCCAAGTCGGTGCGCAGCGTGGTGGCCGAGTCGAGCAGGTAGTTCTGCCGCACCTTCCACGGATGACGGCCGCCTTGCCGGGGGAAGTCGCCGATGGAGCGCTGGATGTAGCCGGAGGCCAGATCCAGCAGCGGGTGTTCCTCGAGGGTGCCCCGCGGCTCGGGGACCACGGCGGCGTAGCCCTTGCGATCCATGTGGTTGAGCACCTTGCAGACCAGCCGGGAGGTGAGGTCGGCGCGCAACGTCCACGACGCGTTGGTGTATCCGATGCACACGGCGAAGTTGGGCACGCCGGTGAGCATGGCCCCCTGCCAGACGAACTGCTCGGACAAGTCGACCCGCACACCGTCGACGCTGGGCGCGATGCCGCCGAAGGCGAGCAGTTGCAGACCGGTCGCCGTGATCACGACGTCCGCCTCCAGCACCCGGCCGGACTTCAGCCGGATACCCTCCGGCACGAAGGTGTCGATGTGATCGGTGACGACCTCGGCCTTGCCCTTCTTCATCGCCTTGAAGAAGTCCGCGTCCGGGACGGCGCACAGACGCTGGTCCCACGGGTTGTAGCTGGGCGTGAAGTGCTCGGCGACGGCCTTCTCGTCCTTCAGGATGCGCGTGGTGAGGCCGGTGAGCAGCTTGCGCGCGGCTTCGGGCCTGCGACGGCAGTACTGGTAGAAGCCGATGCCGAACAGGATGTTCTTGGTGCGGATCAACCGATGCGCCGGCCGCGGCGGCAGCAGATCGCGGATCCTGTCGGCCACTTTGTCCCGGCCGGGAACGGCGCTGATCCAGGTCGGCGAGCGTTGCAGCATGGTCACCAGCTCCGCCTGCTCCGCCATCGCCGGGACCAGCGTGACCGCGGTCGCGCCGCTGCCGATCACGACGACGCGCTTGCCGCGATAGTCGAAGTCCTCGGGCCAGAACTGCGGGTGCACCACGTGGCCCGTGAACGACGCGATGCCGGGGAATTGCGGCGCGTACGGCTGGTCGTAGTTGTAGTACCCGGCGCAGGTGTAGAGGAAGCCGCAGGTCAGCGTGCGTGTCTCGGTGGAGCCGGACGCGTCGCGCTGCTCGAGCGTCAGCGTCCAGCGCGCCGCGGCGCTGTCCCAATCGGCCGCGATCACCTTGGTGCGGAAACGGATGTGCCGGTCGATGCCG
>NZ_BAFR01000147.1 GCF_000308435.1 Nocardia araoensis NBRC 100135
GCAACGAGACCGCGTTGCGCACGATGGCCACCCAGGTGCACGACCTGACCGAGACCACCGCGGTGGACGCGGTGACCGAGGCGGCCTGGACCCGACGTGCGCACCATCCGATCCGCGCGGCGTTCGCCTACCGCGACGCCGACGATCTGCGCTCGCAGCTGGCCGATTTCGCCGCGGGCGCGGGCAAGTCGCCCGCCCGCGCGCTCACCGACGGCTCCACCCAGCCGGTGTTCGTGTTCAGCGGCATGGGCCCGCAGTGGTGGGGCATGGCCCGCGACCTGCTCGAGGCGGGCGGGCATTTCGCCGCCGCCGCGCGGTCGATCGACGAGGTCTTCCAGGAGATCGCGGGCTGGTCGATCGTCGAGGAACTGCTGCGCCCCGAAGCGGAGTCGCGGATCACCGCGACCGCGTACGCCCAGCCGGCGAACTTCCTGGTCCAGGCCGCGCTCGTGGCCGAACTCGCCGAACTCGGCATCCACCCCGCCGCGGTGGTCGGCCACAGCGTCGGCGAAGTGGCCTCGGCCTATGTCGCCGGCTCGCTGTCGCTGCGCGACGCGCTGCTGGTGAGCTACCACCGCGCCCGTTTGCAGGCCACCACCGCGGGCACCGGCGGCATGCTCGCCGTCGGTCTGTCGGAGGAGCAACTGCGCGAGCGCCTGGCGGGCGTGGCGGGCGTCTGCGTGGCGGCGATCAACAGCCACTCCGCGGCGACGCTGTCCGGCGACCTGGCCGAATTGGACCGCATCAGGGACGATCTCACCGCCGAAGGCGTCTTCGCCAAGGCGCTGCGCGTCGAGGTGCCCTACCACAGCCACCTGATGGATCCCATCCTCGGCGAACTCACCACCGTGCTCGGCGGCCTCGAGCCGCGATCCGCGCGGGTGCCGATCTGGTCCACCGTGACCGGCGGTGAACTGTCCGGCCCCGACTGGGACGCCGAATACTGGTGCCGCAACGTGCGCGAGCCGGTGCGGTTCGGCGCGGCCGTGGAAAGCCTGCTCGACGCCGGGCACCGGGTCTTCCTCGAGGTGGGACCGCATCCGGTGCTCAGCGGCAACATCAAGGAGGCGTTCGTGCGCCGCGGCCTCGACGGCGCGGCGATCAGCACCCTGTCCCGCAAGGCCGACGACCGCGGCAACCTCCTGCGCGCGGTCGGCGAGCTGTACCAAGCGGGCGGGCTGGACACCGCGCACGCGCCGGGGGCGCCGGAAACGCCGGTGGCGCAGCTGGATCTGCCCCGCTATCCGTGGCAGCGCCGCACGCTGTGGACCGAGGACCCCGCCATCGAGGCGGACCGCGTCGGCGCCGTCGACGGCTACGTCATGCTCGGCCAGCGCACCGGGGCGTCCGCGCCGGAGTGGGAAGTGGAGCTGTCCGTCGCCGCGCTGCCGTGGCTGCCCGATCACGTGGTGGACGGGTCCGTCGTGCTGCCGGGCGCGGCCTACCTGGACGCCGCGCTCAGCGCCGTCGCGGTGCGGACCGGGCGCGCCACTTTCGGGCTGGAGTCCGTCCAGTTCGTCGCGCCGCTGGTGATCGGCAGGCACGACGTGCCGGTACTGCGCCTCACCGTCGAGGAGACCACTCGCCGGTTCACCCTGCGCTCGCGCGCCGCCACCGCGACCACGTGGACGGTCAACGCGCACGGCAGGCTGATCGAGGCGGACGTCGACGCGCGCACCATCGACCTCACCCCGGCGGCGGACGCGGTGGAGGTCTCCGCCGCGACGCTCTACGACGGCCTGGCCGCGCACGGCCTGGCCTACGGGCCGAGCTTCCGGCTGATCACGGCCGCCAGTGTGGGCGCCGACTCCGTGCTGGCCCGGCTCGATCTCACGCCGCTGGCCGGGAGCGCGCCGAGCCTGCCGCATCTGGCCCATCCCGCGGCGGTCGACGCCGCGCTGCAGTGCTTCGCGGCCCTGTACGCCCAGACCGCGCACGGCGCGAGCGTCGTGGTGCCGTCCTCGGTCGCCGGGGTGCGCTGGACCGGGCCGCTGCCCGAACAGGCGGTCGTGCTCGTCCGCCGCGTCGACGGCGACCCGCTGTGCGCCGACATCACCGTCGCCTCGCCGGAAGGCGCTGTGGCACTGACCCTTTCGGGCGTGCGGTTCGCCAGCCTCGCGGCCGAGCCGGACCTGCACGACCAGCTCGACGGGCTGTTCTACGAGCCGGTGTGGGCCATCGTCGACGACGCCGCGACCGCCGAAGAACCCGCGGGCGGGGAGGAGTTCCTGCTCGTGGTCAGCCTGGGCAGCACCGTCTCCCAGCGCGCGAAGGAGATCGCCAGCGCGCGGGCGTCGGCGGAGATACTCACCCTGGAACCGGAGGAGGCCGACGCCTCGGATCGCGTCCTGGCAGCTCTGCGCGCCGCCCAGGAGCGGCCCGGCGTGACGCGCGGCCGCCTCGTGGTGGTGTCCGGCGCCGAACTTGACGCGGTACCCAACGCCTACGGGCTCGCGCAGGTCGCCAAAGCGGTCGGCGAACTGGTGGTCGGGGACGAGGACGACGACGCCCCGGCGACCGAGGTGCGCGCGGTGGTGGTCACCGAGCAGGCGTTCTGCCTGCCGATCGACGCCTTCGCCCATCCCGCGCAAGCCGCGCTCACCGGCGCCCGGCGCACGCTGCGCAACGAGCAACCCGCGGTGCAGTGGCGACTGGTGGACACCGAACCAACCACGCGCGCCGCGGACATCCTCGAGCAGGTGCTCGGCGACGGACGAGCCGACGAGGTCGCCTTGCGCGCGGGCGCGTGCTGGGCGCTGCACCTGCGCAAGTCCCTGCGCGACCATCTGGCGGTCTGGGACGAGGCCGCGCCGCTGACCGACCCGGAAAGCTCCTTCCGCCTGGAGATTCCGCGCTCACGACTGCTGTCGGACCTGGCGTGGCGCGCGGTCGATCGCGTGCCGCCGGGGCCCGGGGAGGTCGAGATCCGGATGGACGCGGTGGGTCTCAACTACAAGGACGCGCTCAAGGTGCTCGGTGTGCTCACCGAAAACGAGCTGGCCGGAACGTATTTCGGTACCGAACTGGGCATGGACGGGTTCGGCGTGGTCGAGCGGGTCGGTCCGGGGGTGACCGAGGTCGCCGTCGGGGACGAGATGTCGGTGTGCGCCAGGGACCTGGTGCGCCGCTACGTCACCCTCCGGCCGGACGAGGGCGCCACGATGCCCCTCGACTACCCGGACACCGAACTCGACCCGTGCCACTCCAGCTCGGTCCTGCCCTTCCTCACCGCCGAGTTCGCCTTCGGCGAGCTCGCGCACCTGCGACCGGGTGAGACGGTGCTGGTGCACGGCGCGGCGGGCGGCATGGGCATGGCGGCGGTGCAAGTGGCGGTGCGCCTCGGCGCGCGGGTGATCGCGACGGCGGGCTCGGACTCCCGGCGCGCGGTGGCCGCGGCGGCGGGGGCGCACGAGGTGGTCAATTCGCGCTCGGTCAGCTTCGTCGACGACGTGCTCGCCCTGACCGAAGGGCGCGGCGTCGACGTGGTCTACAACTCCTCCCCCGGTGAGATTCTTCAGCAGAACCTGCGGGTGGCCGCCGAATTCGGCCGGATCATCGAGATCGGCAAGGCCGACATCTACGGCGGCGGCACGATCGACCTGCGCCCGTTCGACCGGAACCTGTCGTTCTTCGCCGTGGACATGGACCGCGCCCTGGCCGTGCGTCCCGAACTGGTTCGCCGCTCGGCGCGCCGGGCGATGGACGCCCTGAACGACGGCACCTACGACTACCTGCCCTACACCGCGTTCCCGCTCGCTTCGACCGCCGAGGCGTTCGAAACCGTCGTGCGTTCCAAGCAGATCGGCCGGGTCGTGCTCGATCTGCGCGAGCCGGAGCCGACCGTGCTGGCCAAGCGGCCGAGTCTGCCGATCGACCCCGCGGCCAGCTACCTGGTGACCGGCGGCTTCGGCGCGTTCGGCCTGGCCACCGCACGCTGGCTGGCGCGGATCGGCGCGCGGCGCCTGGTGCTGGTCGGACGCAGCGGCGCCACCGGAGACGCGGCCCGCGCCGCGGTCGCCGAACTCGCCGCCACGGGTGTGGAGGTGGTCGAGGAGCGTCTCGACATGGCCGACTACGACTCCGTCGCCGCGCTGATCGAACGCATTCAGGCCAGCGGACATCCGCTGCGCGGGGTGTTCCACGCGGCGGGTGTGGTGAACAACCTCGAGGTCCCGCAGATCACCGCCGAGTCGCTGGCGGAGATCTTCGGGCCCAAGGTCGCCGGTGCGGTCAACCTGGACACCGCCGTCACCGCGGCCGACATCGACCTCGACATGTTCGTGCTGTTCTCCTCGGCGAGCAGCATCGTCGGCATCTCGCCCCAATTCGGCTACGCGGCGGCCAATTCCGTGCTGGACATGATCGCCGCCGCCCGGCGGGCCCGTGGCGCCGCCGCGCTCGCGGTGAACTGGGGCTTCATGAGCGGTGGCGGTGGCATGGCCGATTACGAGGCGGTCAGCCGATACGCGGAGATGACCGGGTACCGCTCGGTGGACATGGACGTCGCCACCGATCTGCTGGGCGAGTGCCTGCGGCTGAACCTGCCGCAGATCGTGCTGTTCGACGTGGACTGGAGCCAGTGGGCGCTGGCGCATCGCCCGTCCACCCGCACGCCGCGTTTCGCCGACCAGGTGGCGGCCGCGGGCGGCGGCGCGTCGGGTGCGGGCGCGCTGCGGGCGGAGATCCTGCAGCTGGGTGTGGAGCAGCGCGGCGAGGTGGTGGCCTACCTGCTCGCCGAGCAGCTGGCCGCGGTGCTCGGCGTCGACGCCGAGACGATCGACCTGAACACCCCGCTGCCCGAACTCGGCATGGATTCGCTGATGGGCATGGAGTTCGGCGCCCGCGTGGTGCAAGTGCTCGGCACCCAGCTGTCGGTGCTCGCCGTGATCGGACTGACGTTGCGCGGGCTCGGCGCGCGAATTGCCGAGCAGATTGCCCAGGAAGAAGAGCGCGCGGCGAGGAGCGAGGACGAATGACCGGCAACAACAGGGAACTGGCCCGCGCACTGCTGGCCAGGCACGCAGGCGGCGAGAACACCGCCCCGGCGACGGGCAACGGCGCGCAGGCCGCGAACGGCTCCGCCGCGCCCACCGCGGCGGCCGGCAACGGTAACGGCGCGCAGCGCGGGGTCGCACACACGTCCTTCCGTGACCACCCCGGCGTGCTCGAGGCCGCGCAGCGGTTCGGGCGGTTCGACGCCTGGGTCAACCAGGTAGGACTGGTCAACCCGTACTACTTGCCGCACGAGGGCATCAGCGGCGCGGTGACCCGGATGGCCGACCGGGACGTGGTGAACTTCAGCAGCTTCGGCTACCTGGACCTGGCCGCCGACCCGCGGGTACGGCAGGCCGCCAAGGACGCGATCGACCAGTACGGCACCTCCGCCGCCGCGGTCCGGATCGTGGCGGGCGAGCTGCCGATCTATCGCGAGTTGGAAGCCGAGATCGCCCGCATCTACGACACCGAGGCGGCGCTGGTGACCGCCAGCGGCTACCTCACCAACGCCGCCGCGGTCGGATTCCTGCTCGGCAAGCGCGATCTCGCGGTGTGCGACGCGCTGATCCACCACAGCGTGGTCTCCGGCACCGAGTGGTCGCGCTGCAAGCGAGTTTCGTTCCGGCACAACGATCCCGAGTCGCTCGAGACGATCCTCAAGATGTCGCGGCGCAGCTTCGACCGGGCCATGGTGATCATCGAGGGCCTCTACAGCATGGACGGCGACGTGGTCCGGCTGCCGGAGATCATCGAGGTGGCTCGGCGCTACGACTGCTCGATCATGATCGACGAAGCGCATTCGTTCGGCACACTCGGCGCCACCGGACACGGCGTGCGCGAGCTGTTCGACCTGCCCGGCGACGCCGTGGACGTCTGGATGGGCACCTTGTCCAAGGCGCTCGGCAGCGTCGGCGGCTATCTCGCGGGCAACCGGGAACTGGTCGACGGATTCAAGTACGTGGCAGGCGGTTTGAGCATGTACACCGCCGCGCCCGCCCCGTCGGCCATCGGCGCCGCGCTGGCCGGGCTCGAGGTCCTGCGCGACGAGCCGGACCGCGTGACGCGGCTGCGGCACAACAGCGAGTACTTCCACCGCCGCGCCGAGGAGTACGGCTTCGACATCGGCACGTCCGAGGGCTCGCCGATCATTCCGGTCATGACCGGCGCCGACGAACCGGCCGTGCTGGCGGCGCTGGCCATGTTGCAACGCGATTTCAGCGTGAACGCCATCACCCATCCGGTCGTCCCGGCCGGGGAGGCCAGGCTGCGGTTCTTCATCAACTGCAGGCACACCGAGCAGCAAATGGACCAGGCGCTGGCCACGCTGCGCGAGGTGCTCGACGGACTCGCGGACACCGCGGGACAGCAATTCACACTCGCCCATGAGGAGCAGCACTCGTGAAAATTCCCATCAACCGATCCCTCCTCCGAAAAGCGGTGGTGCCCGGGGTGGCGCTGCTGCTGATGGGCTCGCTGTTCATTCCCGCGCGGTCGGCGCTGCTGCCCACCTACGACGAGGCGGGCGGCCCCATCGCGAGCAAGTTCGACTTCACCGCGATGCCGATCGCGCTGCCCAAGGGCCTGCCCACGGACCGCAAGATCCGCGAGCTACGCGAGCCGTACAAGCACCTGTCGGCCTGGATCTCCTCGGTCGGCGCGGCCATCGCGATGAACGACCTCGACGGCAACCGGCTGGCCGACGACCTGTGCGTGGTCGACCCGCGCTCCGACACCGCCTTCATCACGCCGACGCCGGACAGCAACACCGCTCGGTACGAGCCCTTCGTGCTCGATCCGAAGCCGCTTCCGGTCGACTCCTCCACGGTGCCATCGGGTTGCATCCCGGGCGACTTCAACGGTGACGGCCGCATGGACGCGCTGGTGTCCTACTACGGCCGCACGCCGATCCTGTATCTGCAGCGGGCCAACGCGACCCGCCTGGATGCCAAGGCGTTCCGCCCGATCGACCTCGTTCCTTCGCCGAACACCCCGGACGGGCACTACGAAGGCCAGCGCTGGATCACCGCGGCGGTCTCGGTCTCCGACTTCGACGGCGACGGCAAGCCGGACATCTACCTGGGTCAGTACTTCAACGACATGGACGTGCTCTCCAAGGACGGCCAGCTCGCGCTGTGGATGACCGACTCGCTGTCCAACGCGCGCAACGGCGGCAAGGACCGGATCTTCACCCTGGCCTCCGCCAAGTCGGGCGACGAGCCGACCGCCGAGTACCGCGAGGTGGCCAACCCGTTCCCGATCGGTATGGACACCGGATGGGCGTTGGCCGCCGCCGCGGCCGACCTGAACGGAGATCAGCTACCCGAGCTGTATGTGGCCAACGACTTCGGGCGCGACCGCCTGTTCGTCAACAAGTCCACGCCGGGCCAGATCCGTTTCGGCTTCGCCGAAGGCGAGCGGGGGATCACCGAGCCGAAGTCGTATGTGATGGGCCATGATTCGGACAAGGGCATGGCCGCCGACTTCGGCGACCTGAACGGCGACGGCATGCCGGACCTGTTCGTCAGCAACATCGCCGTGCGCTTCGCGCTCATGGAGGGCCACTTCGCGTTCTACAACACGGCCAAGGACACCGCCGACGCGGCACGTCAACTGGCCGAGGGCGTGGCGCCGTTCAAGAACCGCGCGACCGACGTCGGCCTGGCCTGGGAGACCTGGGGCTGGGACGCCAAGATCGACGACTTCGACAACGACGGCCGCAACGAGCTGATCCAGGCCACCGGCATGATCAAGGGCGACACCAACCGGTGGCCGCAGATCCAGGAACTCGGCACCATGAACGACGACCTGACCAAGTACCCGTGGGCCTGGCCGATCATCGGCTCCGACGCCGACCTGGCCGGCAGCAATCCGGTCGGCTTCTTCAGCCGCGGTGACGACGGCAAGTTCGCCAACCTCACCCACGCGCTCGGCATGGACACCCCGGTGCCCTCGCGCGGCATCGCCGTCGGCGACACCTCCGGCAACGGCGCGCTCAGCTTCGCCGTCGCCCGCCAGTGGGGCGATCCGACCTTCTACCACAACAACAAGGCGAAGGGCGGCCAGTTCCTCGGCCTGAAGCTGTTCAAGCCGACCTGGGAGGGCAACGCCGCCACGACCACCGTCGCCGGCCTTCCGCCGCAGGGCGTTCCTGCGGTGGACGCCCAGGTCGAGGTCCGCACGCCGGACGGCCGGTTGCTCACCAGCCACCTCGACGGCGGCAGCGGACACACCGGCAAGCGGGCCACCGAGGTGCACATCGGCCTCGGCGAGGTCGATCCGGCCGCCCCGTTGAACGTCACGCTCCGCTGGCGGGAGACCAACGGCACCCCGCACGAACAATCCCTCCAGCTCGCGCCGGGCTGGCACACCGTGAACCTCGCCTCGGACGCGCAGGAGGTCAAGCAGCGATGAGCGACAACGAGAAGAACGATCCGGGCGAGGCGAAAGCCGCGTCGAACGGCCATCACGAAGCGCCCGCGGCCGACGGCAACGGCAGTGCCGCGGCCAACGGCAACGGCAACGGCAACGGCAACGGAGCCGCACCCGAGGGCAACGGCACGGCCGCACCCGCGACCACCGCCGAACGCATCTCGTCGATGCAGCGCTCGGGTACCGAGTTCGCCAAGGAATGGGTGGAGAAGCCCGCGGCGACGAAGGATCCGCGCTACCTGGCGCTGCGCAACTTCGCCATCTCGATCACGATCTTCAACCTGATCGGGTTCCCGCTGCTCGGCTTCGAGCAGCCGTTCCTCTGGCCGTTCATCGCACTCGCCACCGCATACACCACCGAAATCGGGCTGGAGGTCCTGGCGGCCTGGGCGTACAAGCGCCCGCCCGCCTTCCGTGGCCGCGGGCCGCGTGGGCTGTTCGAGTTCCTGTTGCCCGCGCACATCACCGGCCTGGCGTTCAACTTCCTGACCTTCGCGCACGACAAGTTGTGGCCGGTGATCTTCGGCATCGTGGTCGCGGTGGGCACGAAGTGGGTGCTGCGCGCGAAGATCAACGGCAAGATGCGCCACTTCATGAACCCGTCGAACTTCGGTGTGGTGGTGTGTTTCCTGGTGTTCCCGATGATCGCGGTGGCGCCGCCGTACCACTTCACCGAATACATCACCGGACCGGCCGACGCGCTCATCGTGCTGGGTCTGCTGACGACCGGCACCATGCTCAACGCCAAGCTGACGCTCAAGATGCCGCTGATCATGGCGTGGGTGGGCGCGTTCGCGCTGCAGGCCATCGTGCGCGGGCTCATCGAGCCGAACATCTCGATCCTGGCCGGCCTGAGCATGATGACCGGCCTGGCGTTCGTCCTGTTCACCAATTACATGGTCACCGACCCCGGCACCACGCCGTCGGGCAAGAGGCAGCAGATCATGTTCGGCGCATCCGTCGGCATCATGTACGGCGTGGTCACCGCGCTGCACATCTCCTACGGGTTGTTCATCGCGCTGGTCATCGTCTGCGGCGCCCGGGGCGTCTACTGGTGGGCGCGCGGCATCGCCGAATGGTGGCAGCGACGGGGCGCGGCGCCGGAAGCGGCGGAGCAGCCCGTGGTGGCCGACGACCTCGAGGCCGACATCGCGGGCGAACCCGAACCGGAGAAGGAGGCCGCCCGCTCCTGACCGAACGCGCCGAGTCACGTGCTCGGCGCGTTCGCCACCGGCGTCACCGTGGTCACCACCGGGTGGCCACGGCACTCCTCCGACGATTGGAGAACCCATGCCCTCGCCGTTGGGTCCGCTGCGCGCGGCCCTGTTCGTCCCCAGTCCGGCCAGTGTCCGCCAAGTGCTCAGCGAATTCGAGCAGCCCGACCAGCACACCGCGCTCGAACTCGAGCAGGTGACGATGCACCTGGTCGGGGGCATCGATTCCGCGGTGCGCAGCTCGAACAACGACGAGCTGATCGCCACCTTGTCGCAGGTGCCGCCGAAGTACCGCGGGTTCGCCTACGAAGGCGCGGCGGTCGGTCTCACCGCGATCGACTCGCTCTCGCCGGGCCGGCGCGCGGCCGACCTGATCGACGGCCCGGCCGCCGAGTACGCCTTGACCATGTACGTCGGTGTCGGCCTCGCCATGGCGAAGATCCCGAAGTTCCGGTGGAAGAAGCTGTTTCCGCAGCACCCGCTGTTCCGCTGGCTCGCCATCGACGGCTACGGCTTCTACAAGGCGTTCTTCCAGATGCAACGCTATGTGCGCGACAAGCACGTCGAGACCGGTTACCCCGGCTGGCTCGGCGACCGCGACAATCTGAAGCGCATCGCGGACCAGGGCATGGGCCGCGCGCTGTGGTTCATCGGCGGCGGCAGCCCGGCCGGCGTCGTGCGGCTGATCGGCGAGTTCGACCCGAAACGGCACGCCGATCTGTGGAGCGGCGTCGGCATCGCCGTCACCTTCGCGGGTGGCGTGGAATCCGCTGCCATGGAAGAACTCTGGGACGTGGCCGGCGAGTTCCGGCCGCAACTGTCGCTGGGCTCGGCCATGGTCGCCCGCATCCGGCAGCAGACCGACAGCGTGAACGAGCACAGCGAGGCGGCCGCGCAGGTCTTCTGCGGGAACACCGTCGCGAAGACCGACGCGCTGATCGAGAGTTCGCTCGACGGCCTGCCCGACGACGGCAGTTCCGGCACCTACCTGCTGTGGCGGGACCGGATCGCCGACATCGTCACCGCCGGTCGGGCCTGAGCCGGCGCGATGGCACGGGTCAAGGACTGGGTCGGCAAGCACGTCATCGTCACCGGAGGATCGGAAGGGATCGGCGCCGCGGTGGCGGAGGCATTCGCGGGGCGCGGCGCGCAGGTCTCGATCATCGCGCGGCGGAAGCTTCCGCTGCGCGACACCGCGAAGCGAGTGGGCGCGGACTGGGCCGCCGCGGATGTCACGCGTGCGGACCAATTGGCCGCGGCCATCACGGAATTGGAGCAGCGCAACGGCCCGTGCGAGGTCATCGCCTGCTGCGCCGGTCTCGCGCTACCCGGGCGGTTCCTCGAAGTGGACCCCGATGAGTTCGAGGTGCAGATGTCGGCGAACTATCTCGGCGCGGTGCACGCGGTGCGGCGGGTGCTGCCCGGCATGGTGGAGCGGGCCGGGGGGAAGATCCTGCTGGTCAGCTCCACGTCGGCGTTTCTCGGCATCACCGGGTACACCGCCTACGGACCCACCAAGGCGAGCATCCGGCAGCTGGCGTTGTGCCTGCGCTACGAAGTCGAGCCGAAGGGCGTGGACGTCACGGTGATCTATCCGGCCGACACCGACACACCGGGACTGGCCATGGAGAACACCAGGAAGCCGGTGGAGACCAAGGCGATCACCGGATCGATCGAGCCGATGTCGGCCAAGACGGTCGCCGAGGCGGCGGTACGCGGCCTGGAACGCGGCCGCCACCACATCGCGCTCGACCCGCTCACGCGGTTCTTCCTGGCCTGGGCGAACCTGCCCGAGGACCTGGCCCGGCCGTTCATGCGCCGCACCATCGCCAAGGCACTGCGCGGCGACTGAACGCAGGCCGCGCGAAAGGCCCGCTCACGAATCCGTTGCGTGAGCGGGCCTTTCGCCGTATTCACCCGATGATGATCACCACGCAGGCCGCGATGAACAGGACCTGGACCAGCGCCCGCAGAGGCAGGGGCATGGTCTTGATGCCCAGTTCGGCGCGGGCGGCGCGGACGTTCGCCGGGAACAGCGCCACCAGCAGCGCGATCAGGCAGGCCGCGGCCAGGTCGGCGGTGGCGGGAACGAGCACGCCGACCGCACCCGCCAGTTCCAGCACGCCGGTCAGCGTCACCAGCGCGGGGGCGTTCGGCAACCGCGGCGGCACCATGGCGATCAGAGCGTCGCGGCGCGGCTGGAGGAAGTGCGCGCTCGACGTGAGGACGAGCATCGCGGCCAGCCCGAGCGCGGTCGCGTGCGCCCACGAATCGAGCCAGCCGTTACCGGTCAGCCAGCCGATGAGCCGGACGAGTGCGGTGACGGCGACGAGGACGACCAGCGGTGCCATCGGGATCTCCTGTGGATCGAAGAGCAAATCTTGACAGTGGAAAGATACGACCGCGGTCAAGAACTTGTCAATGTCTAGATAATCGGTCACCATCGAGGTATGGCGAAGGACGGCTATCACCACGGAGATCTCCGCGCGGCGCTGCTCACCGCCGCCGCCGAGCGGATCGCCGCCGACGGCGTCGACGCTCTCTCGCTGCGCAATCTGGCCCGGCACGCGGGCGTCTCGCACGCCGCGCCCGCCCACCACTTCGGCGATCGGGCCGGACTGCTCACCGCGTTGGCGATCGAGGGATTCGAACTGCTGGCCGCACAGCTCACGCAGGCCGGTTCGGACTTCCGGGAGGTCGCGGTGGCCTACATTCGCTTCGCGCGCGAGCATCCGGGACACTTCGACGTCATGTTCCGGCACAGCCTGCTCCACGCGGAGGACGAGACATTGCGCGCCGCGCGAGAGCGATCCGGCCTGGCGCTGCGCTCCGGCGTGTCGAACATCCAGCCGGGCCACGGCCACGACCGTCAGCGGGCGACGCAACTCGCCGCATGGTCGCTGGTGCACGGCTTCGCTTCGCTGTGGCGCGAAGGGGCGCTGCATAATTCAGCACTGGCCACCGATTCCGATCCGGAGGTCCTCGCCCGCAAGATGCTGTCCACCGTCCGCTTCGACTGACCGCAAACCGGCTTGCGCCGAGCCGCCACCGTGCTATCCAGAGACCCGGAAGGAGCAGGCGGCCACCTCCCAGCTGCCATCGACACATGGACATCCACGCCTATCCCACCGACGCGACCACACCGGTGGACCCGACCGAGGCGCACCGGATCGCCGACCGCCATCTCACCACCGGCGACTACGCCGATCGCGGCATCACCTATCAGCTGACGGAGTTCGACACCTGCTTCGTCGCCGTCGCCACCTTTCCCCGGCCGCCGCAGGCCGACCCGGACAGCCCGCCGGTGATCGTCGGCGGCTCCGTGTGCGTCATCGACAAGCCCACCGGCGCGGTCTCCTACTGGCCGACCTACCCGGCCGACCTGGTCGCCGATCAGTACGCGACCGCGCTGCGCGACGGGAACCTCGTCATCGAGGACAGCTGGCCGGAGTAAACCCGTTGCGGCCATTGACAATTGAAAACCGGCCCACGACCATGATCAGCGGCGCCGTCCACCGGGCGGAACAGGGAGGTGTCGAGCTTCCGTAACCGATGCAGCCACAGGAGGCGGGTTTCTTCATGGGGGACAACGATCCCGACGACGGTACGCGCGACACGGAGCAGCCCCGGCAGCAGGACTCCAGCGAGCAGAAGAGCTGGATTCGTCGCCACTCCGGGACGATCCTCACGACGCTGCTGTTCCCGATCGTCTCGGGGTTGATCGTCCTGGCGGTGGAGAAGTTCACCGACGACAAAGACGACGACTCCGCGCGAACCTCGACGTCGACTACGCAGACCACCGTCTCCTCGGAGGCCCGCACCCCCTCTTCCACGACATCGCCCGCCCCTGCGACCTCGGCGGCCGCCGGATCGAACGACGTCCGATGGTCCGGCACGCTCAACATGACCTACCTCGACCTGGACTCCGTTCCGCCCCGCGTCCTGCCCAACAACGGTGGCGCCAGCGCCTGGGTCAGCTACGACCGCGAGTCGTCCGGCGGATTCTCCGCGGCCACGCTCTACGGACTCGGCGGCGGATTCTTCACGACGAAGCCCACCCTCGCCCAGTGGACCACCTCGGCCGCACCCACCAGGCAGCAGTGCTCGGACCTCATCTCCACCCAGGGCGCGGAAACCCTCCCGATCACCAAGGACAGCGCCTACTGCGTGAAAACCGCGGCGGGCCGCACGGCCTTCATCACCGGACTCTCCCTCGACAACGCGGTACACGCCTACACGGCCTCCGTGACCGTCTGGTCTGCCACGCAGTAGGTCGGCGCTCCGAATTCAGAAGGCGGGTTGCGCAGGAAGGTCCGGGTTCGGGTTCGGGTTCGGCGCGGGTTCGCCCGCGTCGGGAACCTCGGTGCCGCGCAACGAAGTCCCGGCGGTCTCCCGCAGGTAGTTCCAGGCGAGCAGCCCGATCAGGGAAGCGCCGACCATGTAGACGGCGGGGAACAGCGACCAGCCGGTGGCCTCGATGACGGCCTCGTTGATCAGCGGGGCGGTGCCGCCGAAGATCGCGGTGGAGACGTTGTAGGCCAGCGCGAACCCCGCGTACCGGACATGGGTCGGGAAGATGGCGGGGAAAGTGGAGCTGATGGTGGACAACTGCGGCACGTACAGCAGTCCGAGCACGATGAAGCCGAGGATCGCCCAAGCCGTGCCCTGACCCATCAGCCAGTACATCGGCACCGCGAGCACGGCCAGACCGGTCAGCGAGAACAACCACATCGGACGGCGGCCGACGTTGTCGGACAGCCGGCCGAAGAACGGCAGCACGAGCATCATCACCACTTGCCCGAGCAGCATCATCGCGGTGGTGGCCGACTCCCCCAGGCCGATCGTGTTCTGCAAGTAGGTGGGCTGGTAGGTCAGCAGCGTGTAGTTCACCACGTTGAGCGCGACCACCAGTCCGGCCAGCGTGAGCGTCTCACGCCGGTAGGTGGTGAGCACCTCGCGCAGGCCGCCCGGCGGTCGCTTGTGCTCGGCGACCTCGGTGAACACCGGGCTCTCGTCCAGCTTGGCTCGCAGGTACCAACCGGTCAGGCCGAGCGGGATGGCGATCAGGAACGGGATGCGCCAGCCCCAGTCGTGCATGGTGTCCGAACCGAGCGCGAGCTGACAGGCCAGCACCGTCGCGGAGCCGCCGACGAAGCCGGCGAGCGTGCCGAACTCCAGGAAGCTGCCGAGGAATCCGCGTTTGCGGTCGGACGCGCATTCGGCGAGATACGTTGCGGCGCCTCCGTATTCACCGCCGGTCGAGAACCCCTGCACGACACGGAGCAGGATGAGCAGGATCGGCGCGAGTACGCCGACGGACGCGTGGGTCGGCAGCACGCCGATGGCGCCGGTGGCGGCGGCCATGAGCAGAATCGTGGTGGCCAGCACGGCTTTCCGGCCGATCCGGTCACCCAGCGGCCCCCACACCATGCCGCCGAGCGGCCGGAGTACGAACGAGATGGCGAAGCCGAGCATGGTGCCGAGCGTGCCGAGTTCGCCGGGGAAGAAGGCGTCGGTCAGGTATGTCGCCGTCGCCGCGTAGACGCCGTAGTCGAACCATTCGGTCGCGTTTCCCATGGCGGAAGCCGCCACGGAGCGTCGTAGCGGAAAACTGCCGGATGTTCGATCGGTCACGTGCACGTCCTCTCCAGTCCGTCACGGACCTCGGTTCGTTCCATCTCCGATCCCTGGAACCGAAGGTGGGGCACGAAACAGACCGATACCCAGGATTGGAACGCGGCAAACAGTCACGCGACAGGAAGAGGATGAGCGCGCCCGCTCTGACCTGCCACCATGGAAGTGATTGTGATGTAGGTCACATAACACTCGCAGCCGTCACCACACCCCGCCGGCCAGTAAGTGATGGCACCTGCGATCACTTCCGCCCGAGCATGACGGCAATAGCGGCGGCGACTTCCCGCGCCAGCGCCCCATCGACCGGGGCGTGCCGGCTCAGCAGTCGGTACCACATGGCCCCGAAAGCGAAATCGACCACGAGGTCCAACGGCACCGCTTCGGCGAACTCGCCCCTGTCCACGCCCCGCCGAAGCAGCGTATGCAACACGGCGCGACGCGGGCCGATCACCGCGCTCTGCAAGCGCTCGGAGAGCGAGGGATCGCGCTGCGCGTCGGCCATCAGTCCGACCAGCGCCTGACCCGTCAGTTTGCGCGTGAGCTCGTAGGTCACGGTGAGCAGAGCTTCGACCTCGGCGAGCACGTCGGCGGACTCGGCGGACGCGCGCAATGCCGGATCCTCCTCGACGAGCCCGGCCAGCGCCTCCATGAGCACCGCGGCCTTGTCCGGCCACCAGCGATACACCGTCTGCCTGCCCGCGCCCGCCGCGTCGGCGATCGCCTTGATGGTCAGGTCCTGATAGCCGTCGCGTTCGCACAGTTCCAGCGCGGCGCGCAGGATCGCGCGCCTGGTGTCCTCGCTGCGCGGACGGCCGCGGGTTCCGGTCATGCCGACACTTTACAAGACACCGTGACTCGTTTATATTTCGAGACACAGAGCTTCGAAAATCAGGAGGATGTTGTGCGCAACCGAGTCGTCATCGTGGGCGGTACATCGGGCATCGGCCGGGCCGCGGCGCGCAGGCTCGCCGGCCACGGGCACGCCGTAATCATCGCGGGTCGCGACAAGGGCAGGCTCGAAGCCGCGCTGGCCGAACTGGGCGAGAACGTCACCGGCCGGACCGTCGACGCGCGTGACGAGGCGGAACTGGCCCGGTTCTTCGCCGAGACCGGGCCGATCGACCACGTGGTGGTGACCGTGACCGGCCCGTCCGGCACGACGCCGTTCCGCGAACTCGAACTCGACCATCTGCGCCGCCACGTGGAGGGCAAACTGCTGCCGCACACCGCCGCGATACAGGCCGCGCTGCCGCATCTGACGGAAGGCGGTTCGATCACCCTGGTGTCGGCGGCTTCGGCGGGCGGCTCGATGCCCGCCACCGCGGCGCTGGCGGCGGTGAATGCCGGTGTGGAGGCGATGATTCCGGTGCTGGCCGTCGAGCTCGCGCCGCTGCGCGTGAACGCGGTGTCCCCCGGGGTGATCGACACCGAATGGTGGAGTTTCCTGCCCGACGGTGCGCGCGCCGAGGTCTTCGATTCGATCGCCTCGACCACCCCGGTCGGGCGCGTCGGCACCGCCGACGACGTCGCGCACGCGATCGAATTCCTGGTGGACAATTCGTTCACGTCCGGAATCGTGGTGCGCGTCGACGGCGGCGCACGCTTGGGCGCGCCGAAATAGGTCCTACAGCGGCGTCACGTACGCGCCCGCGATACCGCCGTCCACCAGGAACTGGGATGCGGTGATGAACGAGGAATCGTCGCTGGCGAGGAAGGCCACGGCGGCGGCGATCTCCTCCGGTTCGGCGAACCGGCCGAGGGGCACGTGCACCAGGCGGCGGGCGGCGCGCTCCGGGTCCTTGGCGAACAGCTCCTGGAGTAGCGGGGTGTTCACCGGCCCGGGGCACAAGGCGTTGACCCGAATGCCCTTGCGCGCGAACTGCACGCCGAGTTCGCGGCTCATCGCCAGCACGCCGCCCTTGGAGGCGGTATAGGAGATCTGCGAGGTCGCCGCGCCCATCACCGCGACGAAGGAAGCGGTGTTGATCACCGAACCCTTGCCGCGCTCCAGCATGTGTTCGATGGCGTACTTGCTGCACAGGTACACGGAGGTCAGATTGACCTCCTGGACCCGCCGCCACGCGTCGATGCCGGTGGTGAGGATCGAATCGTCCTCCGGCGGGGAGATGCCCGCGTTGTTGAACGCGATGTCCAGCCCGCCGTAGGTGTCGACCGCGGTCTGGAACATGGCTTGCACCTGGGCTTCGTCGGTCACGTCCACCTGCACGTACCGGCCGCCGACCTCCTTGGCCGCCGCCTCGCCGGTCCCGGCGTCGATGTCCGCGACCACCACCTTCGCCCCCTCCGCCGCGAAGCGACGGACCGTGGCCAGACCGATACCGCTCCCGCCGCCGGTGACGACGGCGACTCGATCCTGTAAGCGCTGCAACGTATCTCCTGTCGGGTATGCGGGTGTCACTACATGGCGAGGAAGACGTTCTTGGTCTCGGTGAAGGCCACCGCGGCGTCCGGACCGAGTTCGCGCCCCAGCCCGGACTGTTTGAAACCGCCGAACGGCGTCCAGTACCGTACGGACGAATGCGAGTTCACCGACAGGTTGCCCGCCTCCACACCGCGGGCCACACGCAGCGCCCTCCCGACGTCCCTGGTCCAGATGGAACCCGACAGACCGTAGTTCGTATCGTTGGCGATGCGCAGCGCGTCGGCCTCGTCCTCGAACGGGACCACCGCGACCACCGGGCCGAACACCTCCTCGGTGAGCACCCGGTCGGTGGGCGCGCCGGGCAGCACGACGGTCGGCGGGTACCAGAATCCGGGACCATCGGGCGTGCTTCCGGTGAACGCGACCTTGGTCGATGGCTGCACGAACTCGGCCACCCGCTCCCGGTGCGCGGCCGAGATGAGCGGGCCCATCTCGGTGGATTCGTCGGACGGGTCGCCGACGCGCACCCCCTGCACGGCGGGCTCCAGCAATTCGAGGAAGCGGTCGAATACGCTGCGCTGCACAAGAATCCGGGAGCGGGCGCAGCAGTCCTGCCCGGCATTGTCGAAGACGCCGTAGGGCGCGGTCGCCGCCGCCTGTTCCAGGTCGGCGTCGGCGAACACGATGTTCGCGCTCTTGCCGCCGAGTTCCAGCGTCACCCGCTTCACCTGCCGCGCGCAGCCGGCCATGATCTGAGTGCCCACCTCGGTGGAACCGGTGAACACCACCTTGCGGACGGACGGGTGGGTGACGAAGCGCTGCCCCACCACCGATCCCTTGCCGGGCAGCACCTGGAACACACCCTCCGGCAGACCCGCTTCGAGCGCGAGTTCGCCGAGCCGCAGGGCGGTCAGCGGAGTGAGCTCGGCGGGTTTGAGCACCACGGTGTTGCCCGCGGCGAGCGCGGGGGCGAAACCCCAGGCCGCGATCGGCATCGGGAAATTCCACGGCACGATCACCCCGACCACGCCGAGCGGTTCGTGGAAGGTGATGTCGACTCCGCCCGCGACCGGAATCTGGCTGCCCAGCAACCGTTCCGGCATCCCGGCCGCGTAGTGCAGGACGTCGCGGACATTGCCCGCCTCCCAGCGCGCGTTGCCGATGGTGTGCCCCGCGTTGGCGACCTCCAGCCGGGCGAGGTGCTCGAGATCCTCCTCGACCGCCTCGGCGAACCGGCGCAGCAACCGCGCCCGGTCACCGGGCGCCACCTCGCGCCACGCGGCCGACGCGCGCTGCGCCGCGGCGATGGCGGCATCGGTCCCGGCTTCGCCGACGAGTTCGACGGTCGTGACCACCTCTTCGGTCGCCGGATTGAGCACCTGCGCTGTCGTCACGAGTCCCGCTCCCTTCGATAGGTGTCCGCCGCCTCGGTCAGTGCCCGCACCAGCCTGCGATCGGTGGCGTCGGCCTCCGGATGCCACTGCACACCGACCAGGAAGGGCCCGTCGGTGGCCTCCGCGGCCTCGATCGTGCCGTCGGCGGCGTACGCGCTGGCGGTCAGGCCCGCGGCGAGCCGATCGACGGCTTGATGATGGTGGCAGTGCACCTTCACCTCCGGACCGGCCAGCCGCGCGACCCTGCTGCCAGCGATGGTCAGCACCCGGGTGGCGGTGAACCCGCCCTCGACGCCGGAGTGCTCCTCGTGCCCGACCACGTCGGGCAGATGCGGGATCAACGTGCCGCCGAGCGCCACGTTCGCCAGCTGGAGCCCGCGGCACACCGCGAGAATCGGCATGCCCGCGGCCCTGGCCAGCTCGAACAGGCCGAACTCCGACTCGTCCCGGTCCGGCCTGGTGTAGCCGGATATCCCGGTCGCAGGGCCGCCGTAGCGCGCGGGATCGACGTCCGCGCCGCCGGTCAGCACCAACCCGTCGAGCCGCCGCACCAACTCGGGACGCGCGACGCCCGCGGGCGGCAGCAGCACCGGGATGCCGCCCGCGGCGGCCACCATCTCGACATAGGCGTGCGGCAGCACCGCGCACGGTAGCTCCCACGCGTTGAAACGGGCCTGCTCCACATAGGTGGGCAGGCCGATCACGGGACGGGCTCCCGCGACCTCAGAGTCGTTCGAAACCACGGATACGCTCCCAGTCGGTGACCGCGGCGTCGTAGGCGTCCAGCTCCACCCGCGCCGCGTTGCGGTAGTGCTCCACTACATCATCACCGAAGGCCGCGCGCGCCACCGTGCTGTCACCGAACAGCTGGGCCGCTTCGCGCAGCGTACGCGGCACCCGGGGGCGCTCGGAGTGATAGGCGTTGCCGTGGAATTCCGGCTCCAGCGGCAGGCGTCGGTCGATGCCGTGCAATCCCGCCGCGATCAGCGCGGCGACGGCCAGGTACGGGTTCACGTCACCGCCGGGCACCCGGTTCTCCAAGCGCAGCGAATGGCCCTCGCCGACGACGCGGATGGCGCAGGTCCGATTGTCGCGGCCCCACGCGATCGCGGTGGGCGCGAAGCTGCCCACGGCGAATCGCTTGTAGGAGTTGATGTTCGGGGCCAGCAGGTAGGTGAACTCGCGCAGGCAATCCAGCTGGCCCGCGATGAACTGCCGCATCAGCGCCGACATGCCGTCCTGGCCGTCACCCGCGAAGACCGGCTCGCCCGCATCGCCGCGCAGGCTCACATGGATGTGGCAGGAATTGCCTTCCCGCTCATTGTATTTCGCCATGAAGGTGAGGCTGCGCCCTTCCTGCGCCGCGATCTCCTTCGCACCGGTCTTGTAGATACTGTGGTTGTCGCAGGTGACGAGGGCTTCGTCGTACCGGAACGCGATCTCGTGCTGACCGGGATTGCACTCGCCTTTGGCCGACTCGACATACATTCCGGCGCCGTCCATCTCCTTGCGGATACGGCGCAGCAACGGCTCGATCCGCCCGGTGCCGAGCATCGAGTAGTCGACGTTGTACTGATTGGCCGGCGTCAGCCCGCGATAGCCCGCGTTCCAGGCCGCCTCGTAGCTGTCGTCGAACACCAGGAACTCGAGTTCGGTCCCGACGAACGCGCGCAGACCGCGCTCGCTCAGCCGGTCCAGCTGTTCGCGCAGCACCTGGCGCGGTGACGCCGCGACCGCCCGCCCGTGCGGCACCACGTGCTCGACGTCGCAGAGCACCAGCGCCGTGCCCGGCCACCACGGCACGGTCCGCAGCGTGCGCAGATCCGGCCGCAACACGACGTCGCCGTACCCGGTCTCCCAGGACGAGAGGGCGTAGCCGTCGACCGTGGTCATATCCACGTCCACCGCGAGCAGGTAGCCGCACGCCTCGGTGGCGTGCTCGAGCACCTCCTCCAGGAAATATCGTGCCGCGCAGCGCTTCCCTTGCAGCCGTCCCTGCATGTCGGTCATGGCGACCAGCACCGTGTCGATCTCACCCGTATCGACCTGGTCCCGCAATTGCGCCACACTCAGCATCCCGCTACGCATCCACGACCCCTCTCGGCACCAACCGTGCTCACGCTAGAGCAAAACGGACACCTGTGTGACGTGACACCGGAATATCGTCCGCGTCCCGTCACACTGCGCGATCGGGCCGGCTCGAACGCCTCGGCGGTGGCCGAGCAGAGATCAGGACAACGGATTGCGGAGGGCCGCGGAAATGATCGACAGCCTGCGCGGACGTGACAGCACGGGCGGGCGCGGTGCGCGGATCGGCCGTCCGAGCCACATGCGCAGCAGCAACGCCGCGAAACGCAGATGGCCCCGCAGCGCAGGACCGGCGAGGGCGAGCGACCAACGGGTCTGCGTGCCTGCCGCGGGCAACTCGCGGCCGGCGAAGCGACCGGCGAGCCAATCGACCATGACCGGCAGCGCCAGGAACTGCAGCAGCAGATGGGTGCTGAGCCGATCACGCAGGTAGCGCACGTGGGCGCCCGCCGCGACGTAGCGCGCGACGTGGCCGTCCACGTCGGCGGCCGCGATGACCTCGTCGTGCACGCCTTGCAGCACGAGCATGGGCATGCCGGGCGCTCGGCCGCCGGGGTGGATGTCGTCGAGGATCCGTCGCAACCCGTCCTGCTCGAGCATGGCGGTCAGCCCCGCGTCACTGTGCTTGTCGATGTCGCGGCGGGCGAAGCGATACAGCAGCGGGAACGTCGCGGTGGTCTCGGTCTCGGCCAGCCAGCCGAGATACCGGGCGTCCAGATGGGCGTGCAGCAAGCGGTCCAGTTCCGGGTAGCCGCGGCGCAGTCCCGCGGTGAAGACGGCCGCGAATCCCGCGAAGAGGGTGCCGTTGAGCCGGACGAACGCGGCGGCCGGATCCCCCACCGGCGACCCGGCCACCGCGCCGACGATGTTCAACTCCGGTGCGTACTCCGCGGCCGTCTCCGCGGCCCAGGCCGTGGCCAATCCCCCGCCCGAGTAGCCCCACAGCGCCACGGGCGTGGCCGGGTCGAGTCCCAGTGGAACGAAGGCGAGGGCGGCGCGCACCGCGTCCAGCGCGCGATATCCCGGCTCCCTCGCCACGCCGAACCGGCCCGCGGTTCCTCCGTGATCCGGCACCGACACCGCCCACCCCCGCGCCAGGGCGCTGACGATCAGCGGCAGCTCGAGCTGGGGAATCGACCCCGCCGCCCGCGCCCCGCGCCGGAGCGAATAGGACGGAAGACATTTCGAGGCCACCGCGTCGATCGCGCACTGGAACGAGACCAGCGGGCGCGGCTGGGCCGGATCCGCGCCCCACGGCAACAGCACGGTGGTCACCGCCACCTCGGGCACCCCGTTCAGATCACACGTCCGATAGACCAGCTGCCAGGCCGAGATACGTTGCGGCACAATCCCGAAGAAGCCGATCCGCACCGCCCGCGCGCGCACGATCACACCGGGGCGCAAGCGCCCGACCGCGGGCGGCGGAACGTAGAACGGGTCGTCTTCGGGCAGTATCGGCCGATGCGAGAACGCGGCCGGATCGGGCGGCGCCTGGCCCCCATCCCATTCGAGCTGCACACTCATCCGGTTCTTCCTTTCCGACGGCACGGCCGGGCGTCCCGCGCCGGAAGCCCGTATTCACCCAACCAAGGTCGCGGCCGGAAAAGAATTGTCCCGGGTGCCAATTAGACGCTCGCGGATTCTCGCGCCGGTGCAGTGACAGCGGCTCACAAACTGCCGTTGCCGCCGACCATCCACGGATTGAAGGTGCATTCCAACGTCGGCTGGGCGACCGGATCGAGCGCGTGCAGCACGATCGACGCGGCCCGTGGGGAATACATCATCGTCAGGTGGTCGGACATATCCTGCTCGCACCCGTCCTGCAGCGTGACGTTGTCCACCGTCGCGTCCGGCCCCGCCTGCAGGAACGTCCATTGATACGGGTTGGTCACCTCGTCGTGGCGGGAGCCGACCGCCGTGTAGGCGACGCCCGGCACCGTGTCGCCCCCGGCGTTCAGAGTGGCATAGAACCGCGAGCCCACCGCCTGCTGGATATTCGCGAGCCCGACCAGCGGCTCGTAGAACCCGAGAATATCGACGCCCAGATTGTTGATGACCCGGCCCAGCGTGGCGATGCCCATCAGCGAGGTGCCGTGGTGGGTCGCCCCCAAACTGACCAGCTTGCCCACTTTGCCCTGGCCGCCCTCGAACTTCAGATAGTGGTCGGCGACCGTGCCGCCTTGGGAGTGGCCCACGATGTCGACCGCTTGCCCACCGGTCGCGGCAAGCACCCGGTCGACGAAATCGCGCAGCTGCACCGCCGAATCCTCCATCCGGCCCACGCCGAATCGCCCGGGCAGGATCGGGCCGAGACCGCCGCCCTCCAGGATTCCGGACCGCCCGAAATTGAAGGCGAACACACAGAATCCGGCGCGGGCCAAGCGCGGGGACAAATAGGAGAAGGTGTCGTAGGCGTTGAGCCAGGTGCCGTGCAGCAGCACCACCGGCCGTGGGTGTTCGGCGGAAGGGATGCAGTTCCACCTGTTGGCGCCGGGCGGGGCGGCGTCCGGGTGGGTCAGGCCGTAAGCGAAAGCCGCCAGGTACGCCGACATCTCCGGTCCTTCACCGAACGCGTCGGAAGCGACGCTGGTCGGCCAGCCCGACGAGCTGCCGGTGTCCACGATCGCGCGCGGTTGCCTGCCGTCCTGGGCGGGCGTCAGGCCCGCGCTGATGTAATCGGCGAGGGCCTGCTGGGTCGGCTCGATCTCCTGCTGCGCGTGCGCCGCTCCGCCGCCCAGCGCGGTCGCCATCGTCACGCCCGCGATGACCGCGGCCCCTAGAATCGCCTGCCGAGCGTTGTGCATCATTGCCAACATTCAGTTCACTTCCATTCGCACCGAACGAACGCGGCCGGCGGTGAACCGAGCACCGCCGTGAAATGTCTGCCGCGCCACATTCGAGAAGCGATGTGATCGGGGCCATAGCCGCTTTCCGAATGTAGGGCGCTCGGCGGACCGATGTCACTGCACCCCGAGGAGAACATTCCCTTCGGAATATTGGCGTGGGAGCCAAAATTCGCGCGACCGCTCCCGCGACCTTGCCGCGGGTTTCTGTGGTCGGAAACAATCGGCCCATGTCCGTCGTGTTGTCTCCGGTGGCCGGAGACGCTCCGCTCGTCGCCCGGTTGCTCACCCGCTGGCCGCAGATCGCCGAGCGCATGCTCGCCGCGGGCCTCGGCACCACTCCACCGGCCGCCGACCTGCCCGAGGGGCATTTCACCGCCGAGGTGCTTCCGGCGATCTACGCGTGCGGCCGCGCGGTGCTCCAGGCGATCGGCGAACAGCGCAGCTTCACCAAGGCCGAGGTCGCGACGTTCGTCGCCCCGGTGGCCGAGCGGCACGCCGAGGACAGGTTCCCCCTGCCGGTGCTGATCGAGGCGATTCACGGTTCCGCGCAGTCGGTGCTCCAGGAGGCGGCCGCGCTGGCCTCCCGTGACGAGCTCGACGACCTCGTCCTGGTCGGCAGCCGACTGCTCGACCTGCTCATGCAGATCAACATCACGGTCGTGGAGACCTACACCGAGGTCGAGCAGTCCATCTACAACGCCGAACGGGAGGCGCGCCGGGCGCTGTGCTCGGCGCTGCTGCACGGATTGCCCGCGGCGGAGCTGGCGGCGCGCGCGGACACCGCCCTGGCCGAGCGCTACACCGTGCTCGCCATCCACATCCGGCCCGACGACCAGCCGGGTAAGGTCGCGACGCTCGTCGGGCGCCGCCGCATCCGCCTGCTGCACCGCGCCTTGGACGCCCTCGCGGGCACCACGACACTGGCCACCTTCGACGGCTGGACCGGAATCGCGTTGCTGCCCAGCGGTTCCGACGCCGAAGCCGACGACGCGCGCCACGCCGGGCTGGCCGCCGAGCTGACCGAGAACTTCGGCGTCCCGGTGTTCCTCGCCGAATATCCGTCGGTGCCGAGGGACGCCATCGCGCAGACCGCGAAGGAAGCCGCCGACCTCGCCGAACTCGTGCGCTTGCTCGGCCGCCCGGCCGGCGTCTACCAACTCGACGACCTGCTGCTGGAGTACCAGCTCACCAGGCCGGGCACCGCCCGCACCCGGCTGGCCGAGCGCATCGCCCCGATCCTGGACAGCCCACACCTGCTGGAAGCCCTCGACGCGCACCTGCGCCACGGCTCCGACCGCAAGGCCGCGGCCGCCGAGATCCACGTGCACCCCAACACCTTCAGCTATCGCCTGCGCCGCATCGCCGAACTCACCGGCGTCGATCCCACCGACCCGCACGACTCCCGGCTGCTGGCGGCCGCGCTGACGATTCAGCGCCTGTATCCGGGCAGGCCCGACGAGGTCAAGTTCTAGCCGAGGAAGCCCGCTCGCACCGCGCGCGGTTCCTGGCTACCGCCCGTCGCCGCGGATCCGCGCGCCGATCCGGAGCGCGACCGCTTCGGCGCGCCGCCCGCGCTCGACTTCCCGACGGCGCCTTCGACCTGGTGCTGAGCTCGCATCTGCTGTTCACTTACGCCGACCGGTCGGACTTCGGCTTCCACTTGGCGGCGCTGCGCGAACTGGCGCGGCTCAGCCGTGGCGAAGTTCGGGTGTTCCGCTCGTCGACCACGCGGGCGGGCCGCTGGACGACCTGCTGGATCGGCTCCGGCAGGCGCTGGACCGCGAAGGTGTTCGCACCACCCCATGGCCCACCGCGGCGAATCTGTGTTAACTTAATCGAGAATGGCAGTTAACTTATCTGATCGGAGATGGCCCATGAGGTCCGCCGTCGTCGTCGATGTCGTCCGCACACCGTCCGGTAAGGGCAAAGCAGGCGGCGGCCTGTCGGACGTGCATCCGGCCACCCTGCTCGCAGGCGTGCTCGCCGAACTCGTCGCCCGCAACGACCTGGATCCCGCCGTGGTGGACGACGTGGTCGGCGGGTGCGTCACGCAGAGCGGGGAGCAGGCGTTCAACATCAGCAGGACCGCCGCGCTGGCCGCCGGATTCCCGGAGTCGGTGCCCGCCACCACGGTGGATCGGCAGTGCGGGTCCAGCCAGCAGGCCGCGCACTTCGCGGCGCAGGGTGTCATCGCGGGCGCCTACGACGTCGCGATCGCGTGCGGCGTCGAATCGATGAGCCGCGCGCCGATGTTCTCCAACGGCCAGGGCAAGGACGCCAACCGCGGTCCGCTCGCCCACCGCTACCCGGACGGCCTCATCCAGCAGGGCATCGCGGCCGAGGTGATCGCCGCGCGGTGGAAGTTCGACCGCGCCGCGCTCGACGAGTTCGCGGCTCGCTCGCATCGGCTCGCCGCCGACACCGCGGCACAAGGCGGCTTCGACAACGAATTGGTCGCGGCGGGCACCCTCACGGCCGACGAGACGATCCGGCCCGCCACCACCGGGGAAAGCCTCGCGAAGCTGCGGCCCGCCTTCGTCGACGACCAGTACACCGCGCGCTTCCCGGAGATCGAGTGGTCGATCACCCCGGGCAACTCCTCGCCGCTGACCGACGGCGCCTCGGCCGCGCTGATCATGAGCGAGGAGGCGGCCGCGAAACTCGGCCTGCGCCCGCGCGCCCGGTTCCACTCGTTCTCCGTGGTGGGCGACGACCCACTGCTCATGCTCACGGCCGTGATCCCGGCCACCCGCAAGGTGCTGGATCGCGCCGGGCTGAGCATCGACGACATCGATGCCTATGAGGTGAACGAGGCGTTCGCGCCCGTACCTTTGGTCTGGCAGCACGAACTGAACGCCGATCCGGACAAGTTGAACCCCCGCGGCGGCGCCATCGCCCTCGGCCACCCGCTGGGCGCCTCCGGCACCCGCATCCTGGCGACGCTGGTCAACCACCTGGAGCAGACCGGCGGCCGCTACGGCCTGCAGACGATGTGCGAGGCGGGCGGCCTGGCCAACGCGACGATCATCGAACGCCTCGGATGAGCACCCGCTCCGCACTGATCACCGGAGGTTCGCGTGGCATCGGCGCCGAGGTGGCACGCCGCCTGGCGGGCGAGGGTTATCACCTGACTCTCGCCGCGCGCACGCTCGACACGCTCGAGCAGACCGCGGCGCGCCTGCGCGCGGAAACCGGAGCCGAAGTGCACCCGGCGGTCGCGCAGATGAACGATCTCGACCAGGTGCGCGCCTTGGCCCAAGCGCATGAGGAACGATTCGGCGGCATGAACGCGCTGGTACTGAGCGCGGGCACCGGCACGGCGGGCGCCGTGGCCGATCTGCCCGCGAAGGCGTACGAGCGCATGCTCGACGTGAATTTCCGCGCGCCCTCGACGCTGATCCAGGCCGCGTTGCCGCTGCTGCGCAAGAGCGCGGACGACGATCGGGAGCGCGGTGCGAAGATCATCGCGCTGGCTTCCATCACCGGTGTGGCGGGAGAGGCGGGCCTGGCGGCCTACGGAGCCACCAAGGCGGCGCTCATCTCGCTGTGCGAGACGGTCTCGCTGGAGGAGTCCGCGAACGGCGTCAGCGCGACGGCGATCTCTCCCGGCTATGTCGACACCGACATGACGGCGTGGAAGCGTGATGTCCTCGACCGGTCCGCCATGCTGACCACCGGTGACATCGCCGAGATGGTGCTGGCGATCACCCGGCTGTCCCGCAACGCGGTGGTGCCGAACATCGTGCTGTCCCGCGCCGGTGACCAGCTGTGGCGGGCCTGAGGACCGTTACCTGGCAGCGACCGGCATGAGTCTGCGCACCCTGGCCGCCCGCGCCGCGGCGCGGCGTTACCTGACGGCGACCGGCGCGATCCCGCGCCACCGAGGAAGACGAATTCGGGTTCGGTGAATCCGGATTCGGAGTTGCTGATCGAATTTCGAATTATCGGCGAGATTGCGTCGATAACGGAAATTCGGGCCGACGGGGTATTATCGGCCAAAACAATCCGGCGCCTACCGCGGATTGCGGTAGGCGCCGGTGACGCATCAGAGGTAAGCGCCGCACACGGGCCAGGCACCCGGGCCCTGGGTCGCGAGAACGTTCTCGGCGACGCGGATCTGCTCTTCGCGGCTGGCGTTGGACGGGCTGCCGCTGCCGCCGTTGGCCTCCCAGGTGCTCTGGGTGAACTGCAGGCCGCCCGAGAAGCCGTTACCAGTGTTGGTGGACCAGTTGCCACTGCTCTCGCACTGCGCGACGGCGTCCCAGTTGTGGGCCGACGCGGTCGCGGTGGACAGACCGAACGGCACGGCGACGAAAGCGCCGATGGCCGCGGTGAAGCCGAGAACACGAGTGGTGAATTTACGGTTATGCGACATGGAGATTTCCCGCCTGCGCCCACCGGCTCGGCGAATTCGAATTCGCCGCGCCCCTGCCCCCAGGGAAGTTCGTGGACACTCGAACCGCGGGACAGGGTTTCCGGCGTTCTGCGATTCGAGCTCGATCTCGGTGTTGCCCCGAGCCGTGACCGACGTTAGCGGAGATGTCACGACAGATCACGTTCGAATAACGTCGGCCCAGGTTTAACCCCTGGTCGAGACTCTGCGCCATTACCCCAGGTCGATCGCGAAAAATCGGCCGATATCGACCGGCCGTTATGCCGCCGTTATGTGATCGAGATCACCGCGATATGGTGAAGCGGATCGCATTTTCGCAGGTCCACGACTTGCAGTAGTAGGCATACAGGTGCTGCCCTGCGCCGCCGCACAGTCGGCAGCTACCAAGTCGTTACCTTCCCGAAGCGTCAGAGATGGCGTCGTGACGCCGAGGCCGGACCATCGACCCGCGACCGTTCCGTGATCTGGCCGCGAGCTCGGCAACCCGGCCGTACACCGTCGTCGGCCCTACGCGGGACTCGGCGCCGGGTACGGCGCCGGAAACGCGCTGAACGCTCCGCTCCGGCGCCGACGCGGGCTACTTGCCGTGCGCCCGCAACTGGTAGAGCCCTTCGGTCTCCGCCACCACGACGCCGTCGGCGTCGGTGACCACGGCCCGCAGCGTGAAGTCGGACTTGCCGTTCGCCGCCGCCTCCGCGGTGATCCGCGTGATCTCCTCCTCCGACAGCATCGCCTCCGCGCGCACATCCGTCTTGGCCGGCTTGCGGAAGGAGATGCGCAGGTCCTTGACCAACGGATAGAACGCCGAGTTGTCGAACGTGGCGATCGCGATCGCGCCGCCGAGAATCTCGGCCACGGTGAACAGCACTCCGGCGTACATCACGCCGAAGTGGTTGCCGTTGCCCTCGGCGGGCACCGAGGTCGCCGCGAAACCGCGCCGCACCTCCACCGCCTGCACCCCCATCTTGTGCGCGATCGGGATGGTGAATTCCAGTGCCCCGTTGACGATGTCCTTGAACGCAGGAGTCTCGACGTCGCTCATCGCAACCGTCCCTTCACGCCGGAGGTGGCCCGCACCTCGTTGTCTCTGCCACGGCCACCTCGGTGGACGTCACCGAAGCGTAGGCCCTCAGGAGCACAGCCGAGCAGAGTGTTGGCGGTTTGCCAACACTGCCTGCCGCGCCCATCACAGACTGCGGGCGATGATCTCCTTCATGATCTCGTTGGTGCCGCCGTAGATCTTCTGCACGCGGCTGTCGGTCCACATCCGTGAGATCGGGTATTCGGTCATGTAGCCGTAACCGCCGTGCAGTTGGAGGCACTCGTCGGCCACCGACATCGCGCGATCGGTGGTCCACCACTTGGCCATGGCGACGGTCGGGATGTCCAGTTCCCCGCGCAGATGCCGCATGATGCAGTCGTCCAGGAACACCCGGGCCACCCGGGTCTCGGTGGCCGCCTCGGCCAGGGTGAACTTGGTGTTCTGGAAGGCGAACAGCGGCTTTCCGAACGCGTGCCGCTCCTTGGTGTAGCGCAGCGTCACCTCCAGCGCGGCCTCCATCCCGGCCACCGATCCGACGGCGATGATCAGCCGCTCCTGTGGAAGCTGCTGCATCAGCTGGATGAAGCCCTGCCCTTCCTGCGTGCCGAGCAGGTTGGACACCGGCACCCGGACGTCCTCGAAGAACAGCTCCGAGGTGTCCTGCCCCTTCTGCCCTACCTTGTCCAGCACCCGGCCGCGCCGGAAGCCCGGCCGATCGGCCTCGACCAGGATCAGCGAGATGCCGCCTGCGCCTTCGCTGGTGTCGGTCTTGGCGACCACGATGATGAGGTCGGCCTGGCTGCCGTTGGTGATGAAGGTCTTGGAACCGTTCACCACGTACTCGTCGCCCTCGCGGATCGCCTTGGTCTTGACGTTCTGCAGGTCCGATCCCGTACCGGGCTCGGTCATCGCGATCGCGCCGACGACCTCACCGGTGGCCATCTTGGGCAGCCACTGCCGCTTCTGCTCTTCGGTGCCGTAGTGCAGCAGGTAGTGCGCGACGATGCCGCTGTGCAAGGTGGCGCCCCACGAGGTGTCGAACGCCCTGGCCTGCTCCTCGATCAGCACCGCCTCGTGCGCGAAGGTGCCGCCGCCACCGCCGTACTCCTCCGGGATCGACGCGCACAGCAGGCCGAGGGCGCCCGCCTTGTTCCAGAACTCGCGGTCGACGTGGTGCTGCTCGATGAACTTGTCGATGTTCGGCGTCAACTCCTTCGCGAAGAACGAGCGGGCGAGCTCGCGCAGGGCGTCCAGGTCGTCGTCGAGCCAGGCGGACCGGTAGGTCGTCATTCGGGTGTTCCTTGCGAAGAGTGATACCGACAGTTACGGGTACAGTGTGTACCAACGATCCGCCGGGTACAAGGTGTACCACTCGATCCGCCTGCCGATACGCTGAGCCGGTGGCAAGACGACCTTGGGTGGACACCGCCGACGTGCGGCGTTCCACCAGCGACCGGCCCGGCCGCGACGAGCGCCGCCGGGCCATCGTGGCGGCCGCGATCGCGGCCATCGAGGAAGACGGCCCGCACGCGCTGACCGGCCGGATCGCCGACCGCGCCGGACTGGCCCGCACCCACGTCTACCGGCATTTCGCCAGCAAGGAGGAGCTGGACCTGGCAGTCGCCCGGCACGCGCACCACGATCTGACCGAACGGATCCGCGCGCGTTTGGCGGTGGACGGCACCCCCCTGGACATCATCCGCGCGCCTTTGGCCCAGCACGTGCGGTGGGCCGCCGAGCATCCCAATCTCTATCGCTTCCTGGTCGGACGCGACTACCGGCGCGGCCGCAACGAACCGCGGGTCGGCGGAAGCGCGTTCGCCGCCGAGATCTCCGCCGCGGCGACGCGCTACCTGCCGGAATTCGGGGCCGACCCGCTGGCCGCGGACCGGGTGGTGGTCGCCCTGCTCGGCTTGGTGGACGCCTCGGTGCGCTGGTGGCTGGCACACCACGACACCACCGAGAGCGCGCTCGTCGACCGCCTGACCACCGAGTGCTGGCTGCTCATCGACAACCGGCTCCGCGATCTGGGCATCGCGGTCGACCCTCGAAAACCGTTGCCGGGCAATTGAGTCCCCAGCGGTGGCGGGGTCAACGCGCGGCGGGGACCACTTCGCGCGTGATGGCGTGCACGAAATCGGGCAGATCGCCGGGGTTGCGCGAGGTGAGCAAGGTCCACCCGCCCTCGGCGGAGCGCACCGCCGCTTCGTCGACCCAGTCGCCGCCCGCGTTGACGATGTCGGTCCGCAGCGAGAAGTACGAGGTCAGCGTCTTGCCGCGCACCAACTCGGCGTTCACGAGCAGCCACGGGCCGTGGCAGATCGCCGCGATCGGCTTGCCCGCGCCCGCGAACTCCTTGGCCAGTTCGATCGCCCGGTCGGTGACCCGCAGTTTGTCCGCGTTCACCGTGCCGCCGGGGACCACCAGCACGTCGAAATCGTCCACGGAGACCTCGTGCACCGACGTATCCGGTCGCACGACGGTGTCTTTCTCCGTGTCGTGCAGGTAGGTCTGCACCTCCTCGAGCTTCGGCGCGGCATGGGTCACGCGCGCCCCGCGCTTGCGCAGTTCGTCGCGCGGCACCAGTAGTTCGTCCCGCTCCACGCCCGTATTCGAGGTGATGATCAGCACGCGCGTCCCATCCAGTTGGTCGGTCATGAGCCGCTCTCCTTTCGCCTCGGGATGGTCCTGTTTCCGGCATGCCGCGCGCGGGCCGCGCTAAACCTCGCCGGAGGCGCGATCCGCGGCGTCGTCCGGCGGCAGCAGCGTGCTGGACAGATGCTCTTGCGCCAGCCTGCGCAGCGCGGCGAGCAGGGTGTCGCCCAGAATCGTTCCGACGATGGCGGTTTCGGTCATCCGCTCGAGGCCGGGTTCGTTGCGGACCAGGGCGATGTCGGTGGCGGCGATGGCTTCGCTCGCGTCCGCGTAGTCGTCCATCGCGGCGACCACGTCGTCGTGGCCGAGCAGGCGCAGCGCGGCGCAGACGTCGACGAGCGTGCCGCGGGCCGGGCTGTCGTCGTCGATCCGCCAGCCGCGCCGGTCCAGCAGCGCCGCGACATCCTCGTCGGCGGCGTCCCGCTGCTCGTCACCGACCTGCGATCGCCGCCCGCCCAACGCGTATTGCACATGGCCGAGCGAGTCCCGCGCGGAGAGGCTGCCGCTGTCGAGCGCCGCCAGCAGTTCCTTCGCCGCCTCGATGGACACGCCGCCGATGTCCACCAGCGCCCGGATCAGCCGCAGCCTGCTGACGTGGGCGTCGCTGTATTCGGCCTGATTGCGATGGGTCCGCACGCCGGAAGGCAGCAGCCCCTCGCGCACGTAGTACTTGATCGTCGCGGGAGGAACGCCGCTGGCGCGGCTGAGTTCGGCGATCCGCATCGGACTCCTCGGGCTCGTCACTACTTGACAGTGGATAGTACAGCTATCCATAATTGCTGCCGATAGTGCAACTATCGATACCTTGAGTTTCGAAAGGTCGACGTACCGTGACCGCCCTCTTCCAGCGCTTCCCCGCTCTGTCCTGGCATCGGCCACTGATGCTGCTCGCCGTCGCGATGGCGCTGCTGACCGTCTGGTCCATCGGTGGCATGGTCCTCGACGACCGCACGTTGACCGGGTTGCCGATCTGGGCCAAGTCGGCCAAGTTCGCGCTTTCGGTCCTGATCTACGCCGTGACCTGGGCGTGGCTGCTCGCCCAGCTCACTCGATGGCGGCGGATCGCCTGGTGGGCCGGGACCGTGGCCGCGCTCGGCTTGGCGGTGGAACTTCTGGTCATCACCACCCAGATCGCGCGGGGCACGACCAGTCACTTCAATTTCACGACGCCGGTGAACGCGGTGCTGTGGGACATCATGGGGTCCTCGATCGTGCTGGTCTGGATCGCCACCCTGGTCGCGTCGGCGGCGTTGTTCGCCGACCCGACGGCCGACCCCGCCCGCAACGCGGCGATCCGCTACGGCGCCGCGCTCTCGCTGGCGGGCGCCGCGCTGGGAATGCTGATGGTGCCGCCGACCGCCGAGCAGCGGGCGACGGGCAGTGCGATCAGAGGCGCCCACACGGTCGGGCTCGCCGACGGCGGCCCCGGGTTGCCCATCCTCGGCTGGAGCACGGCCGGCGGCGATCTGCGGGTTCCCCATTTCCTCGGAATGCATGCGTTGCAAGTGCTTCCGCTGGTTCTGCTCGCCGTCGAGTACGGGTCCCGCCGACTTCCGGCCCTGCGCCCAGCAGGCGCCAGGCGAAGGCTGGTCGTGATCGCCGCGGCGGCCTACGCCGCGCTGCTCGCGGTACTGACCTGGCAGGCGCTGCGCGGACAATCGGTGGTCCATCCCGACGCCGCCACCGCGTCGGCTCTCGCCGCTGTCGCCCTCGGTACCGCACTATCCGCGGCAGTCGCGGTGCGGACGAAAAACATCGCAGCGCAGCCGGTCCCGGTAGGAGCGGGGCGATGACGGAATTGCTGTTCGACATCACCTTCTGGTTCGCGGCGCCGTTCTGGGCACTGATGATCCTGGCGCCGGGATGGCGACGGACCAGTGCGATCGTCGCCTCGCCGCTCATCTGCCTGCCTCCCCTGCTCGTCTACGCGGCCCTGGTCGCGCCCGAGTTCGGCCCGTTCGCCGCGGCGCTCGTCGATCCGGAGCTGCCCGGGCTGCGCGAAGTGCTGGGCCGAGAGGCGGGGGCCGCGGCGGCGTGGGCTCATTTCGTGGCCTTCGACCTGTTTCTCGGGCGCTGGATCTTCCTGGACAGTCGCGCGCGTGGCCGCACTCCGCTGCTGATCAGCCCGCTGCTCGTGCTCACCATCCTGTTCGCGCCGATCGGCGTGCTGCTCTACCTGCTCATCCGAATCACCACGACACCGGCGTCCGGCCGGTCGGTCCCCCTGGAGGCATGATGGAAACCCTCATCGTTCTGCTGACCACGCTTCTGACGTTGCGCGCCGCGGGCGCTCTCGGCGCGCGCCGATTCGCCGCATGGCCCACCTGCGCCGCCTACGCACTCGGCGTGATGCTGATCATGACCGGCACCACGCATTTCCTTCCCGAGACGTTCGCGGACTCCCCCGTTCCCACCCACGCGGATCTGCTCCCGATGGTGCCGCCGTTCGTCCCGTTCCCCGGTGCGATGGTCTACCTGACCGGCGTACTGGAACTGCTCGGCGCGGTGGGCCTCTTCCTCGCGGCCACCCGCCGTGCCGCGGGGCTCGGGCTCACCGCCCTGTTCGTCGTGCTGCTGCCCGCCAACATCTACGCGGCGGTCTCCCACATCCCGTTCAACGGCGCACCCGCTTCGCCACTGTGGGAGCGCATTCCGGAGCAGGCGCTGTACATCGGCGTCGCCCTGTGGGCGGCCGGGATCCTGCGCTTCCCGCGACGAGCGGGCAGTGACCGAATCGAGAACGCGGCGGTGACTTCGAAGCCGCGCACGGGATCTCGAAACATACCCGGCTGAACCGGAGCTCGGCGTCGCCGCCTCGAAACTCATTGCCGAGGTGTCGCTTTCGCTATCGGTGCTCGCGACTACCCGATTTCCCTGAATGGGCTGCGCGCGGCCGGGTACAACGGAATCGTGAGTGCTTCTCGGTATTTGGGCGCGCTCGTCGGCGCGCTGGCGACGGTTGTCGTGGTCTCGGTCTTCTCCGTCCGTCCCGCCGAAGCCGATTCCGCGCGTGCGCGCGTGGTCGGGGAGGCTCCGCTCGGCGGATCGGTGTCACAGGTCGATGTCTACTCGCCCTCGATGGACAAAGTGATCACCAATCGGGTGATCCGGGCGGCGGGCGGTGCACCAGCGCCGACGCTGTACCTGCTCACCGGTATCGGGGGTGGAGTCGACGGCATCTCCTGGTGGGACGACACCGACGTCCGGGAGTTCTTCGCCGACAAGCACGTCAACGTGGTGATGCCGGTCGGCGGCGCCTACAGCATGTACACCGACTGGCTCGCCGACGATCCGGCGGTCGGGCGCAATCGATGGCAGACCTACCTCACGCGGGAGCTACCGGCGACGCTCGACGCCGAACTCGGCGCCACCGGGCGCAACGCGATCGCGGGGGTGTCGATGAGCGCCGGGTCCGCGGTCGATCTCGCGATCCAGGCGCCCGACGTGTACGACGCGGTGGCGGCCTACAGCGGATGCCCGTGGGCCGCGGACGCCGTCGGCGCGGCGATGGTGAGCGCGCAGGTCATCCGAGGTGGGGGTAATCCGGCGAACATGTGGGGCGCTCCCGGCGACGTGATCTGGCGGGCGCACGACGCGTTCACCAACGCGGGCGCACTGGCCGGGAAGACCGTCTACTTGTCCGCCGCCTCCGGCACTCCCGGTGCGATCGATCGCGGCGGCCTGCCCTTTCCGCCCATCGAGGCGATAGCAGGCTCCTGCACGGCGGCCTTCGCCGATCGTCTCGACGAGCTCGGCCTGCCCGCGATCCACGTGCACCGCGCGGAAGGCTCGCACACCTGGGGGCAGTTCGAGACCGACCTCCACGATTCGTGGCCGCACCTGGCGCGCGCCCTCGGCGCGTGAGGATTCGGACTGCCGCGGCCCGCGGTCACCTCCGCGGGGATGTTCACAAGCCTTCGTCGACGGGATAGCGCGCGGCGAGCGCGGACCGGTCGCCGAGACGGAAGTTCATGACGAGGTCGTCGGCGACCTGCACCAGCACGTCGCGTCCCTCGACCGCCGCCGCCCACTCCATCGGCAGTCCGGAGACACCGTGCGCGGCGCCGATCAGATTGCCCGCCACCGCGCCCGTGGAGTCCGAATCACCCGAGTGGTTCACCGCCAGGAGCAGCGCCGCGCGAGCGTCACCGGTCCTGGCCGCGTGCAAGGCGCAGTACACCGCGATGGCCAGGCACTCTTCGGCGACCCACCCTTCGCCCACCCGCTCGACCTGTTCGGCGGAGACAGGGTGCTCGGACAATTCCACGGCGCGGGTCAGCGCCGCCACCGTCTCCGCGCTCGAAGGGATGGCGGCGAGCTGAGTGATCGTCTCCCGCACTGCGATCGCCGGCTCGCTTCCGCTCACAACCCGGTCGACCAGTGCCGCGAACGCCCCCGCGGCGAGATATCCCGTGGGGTGCCCGTGGGTCAGCTGTGCGGCCCGCGCGGCAGTGGTGAACGCGAGATCGGGCCCGACACCGCACAATCCGAAGGGCGCCGACCGCATGACGGTGCCGCATCCCTTCGAATGCGGATTCACCGGCCCACTCGCACCGAACGTGACCGGTGCGAGATATCCCCTGGACTGCTGTCCCAGTCCGGACATGCAGGCGTTCCCCGGCGCCCGCACCGCGTACAGGAACGGAAGACTCGCCAGCCAGCCGTCGACGTGTGGTGCGGGCGCCTCCTGCCGCTGAGTCTGCAACCAGCGCAGATAGGCTCGGCGCAAGGCGGGCACCGGATCGGCGCCGGGCGCGGAGCGCAACAGCCCCTCCGCGGTGAACAGTGTCATCTGGGTGTCGTCGGTCACCTGCTGCGGCGCGTCCTGGGCGTACTGGGGCAGGAAACCCGTCACGCCTTCGTCGCCGTAGCGCTGCCGAATCTGCTCCAACCGCAGGAATTCGATCGGCCAGCCGAGCGCGTCACCGACCGCCCCACCCAGCAGACAACCCCGGACCCGATCGAAGACCGTCATGTAATCCGCCACGAGACATCATTGCGTATCCCGCGCGGCCCCTGCCCGCCGCGCGGCCACCAGAACAGGTCTCGACCGAAGTACCGTGACGATCTCCGCGGTCAGATGATCGGACAGATCCCGAGCGCAGCCGTCCTGGGCAGATAGCCGTCGGCGTCCTTCACTCCGAAATCGCCGGTGCGAAACCAGCCGTCGACCACCGCGGCGGCGGTAGGACACTGAAACTAGCGGCGCAAGTATCCGGGGCCCGCGCCTGCGAGAATGCGAGGACGGAAAGGAGACTTCATGGCACGACCACGCCGGCCGCTGCTGACCCGCGACCGCATCATCGACACCACCCTCGCCTTGGTCGACGCCGAGGGTCTGAGCGCTGTCTCGACGCGGCGGCTGGCCACCGAGTTGGGCGTGCAGGGGCCCTCGCTGTACAACCATGTCCGCACCAAGGACGACCTCATCGACGCCGTGGTGGACGCCGTTCTCGGGGAAGTCGACATCTCGATGTTCGAGGGATTGTCGGCCGAGAATCGAGACTGGCGCTCGTCACTGCGCGAGTGGGCCCGCTCCTACCGCACCGCGATGGCGGCGCACCCGCACATCGTGCCCGCCTTGGCGAGCGGTCCCGGTCATCGCCCCAACGCATTGCGCATGGCCGACGCGGTCTTCGGCGGCCTCGTCGCGGCGGGCTGGCCGCGCCGCGAGGCCACCACCGTCGGCACGACCATGCGCTACTTCCTCACCGGAGCGTCGCTGGGATCGTTCGCCGCGGGCTTCCCCTCCGATGTCGCGGTCTACGCCGACGCGTATCCGCATCTGAACGAGGCGCACCTGCTGGCCGAGCGGCAGCAGCGGATCGATCGGGACGCCTTCGAAGTCGGTCTGGAATCTCTGCTGGACGGGCTGGAGACCCGCTATCGGCTACTCGCGGGTGGCGGGTAGCTCTTCACGCCGGAACGCTCGTTTCCGCCCTGCGCCGACGTGCCGCGGAAATCCGCCGCCCGAGCACGCCCTGATGCGGTGACATACGGCCTGCCGTCACGCCCGGCGCACGCGGTTCTGCGACCCTCTCGTGCACTACAGCAGCGGCGGCGACTCCGGGAAGACCACCGGCAGGGCGGTCAGCGCTCGATGGAAGGGACCCGGACGCCAGGTCAGCTCCCCGACCGGCACCGCGAGGCGTAGCTCCGGCAGCGCGTCGAGCAGCTGGTCGATCGCGTCCTGGGCGATCAGATAGGCCAGCGAATTCGCGGGACAGGCGTGCGGCCCACCGCCGAACGCCAGATGGGCGCGGTTGCCCGCGTAGCGGTCGGCGCGGATCGCCGGATCGGTGTTGCAGGCGGCCATGCTGATCACGACCGGCTGATGGGCGGGCAACCAGACGTCGTCGATCAGGATCGGCTGCTTGGGGAAACTGAAGCAGAAGTTCGCCATCGGCGGGTCGTTGAACAGCACCTCGTCCAGCGCGTCCCGGGTCGACAGGCTGCCGCCGAGTACGCTGCCGCCGAACCGTTCGTCGGTGAGGATCAGCAGCAGCGTGTTGACGATCAGATTCAGCTGCGGCTCGATGCCCGCGCCGTACAGCGTGCCCAGCTGGTGGACCATCTCGGTGTCGGTCAACCCGGAGGAGTGCCGGAGCATGCGCGTGGTGATGTCATCACCCGGATCGGCCCGCTTCAGCACCGTCAACTCGCCCAGCGAATCGATGAGCATCTTGTTCCCCTGTTCCGCGTCGACGCCCTCGAAGATCGCGGCCATACCGGTCGCGGCGCGCTCCGCGATCTCGGCCGGACAACCCAGCATGGCGTTCAGCACCGCGAAGGCGAGCGGAAAAGCGTACTGGCGCACGATATCCGCGGAACCGGCCGCGCAGAACGAGTTGATCAGGGGTGTCGCCAGCTGCGCGACGGTGTCGTGCAGCCCGTACATGTCGATCTTGGCCAGACCCGCGACGTTGGCTTGCCGATAGCGGGCATGCTCGGCTCCGGCGTTCCGCAACGCGTTCGGCCGCCACTGCATCATCGGCAGCACCGGGCAATCGGCGGCGATGTCCTGCTGCCACGCGCGGGGATCGGCCGGAAAGTGGTCCGGATCGTTCAGAATCCGCACGGCGGTGTGATACCCGAGCACCAAGGTGGCCGGCACACCCGGCGCCAGTTCCACCGGCGCCAACGATCCGTACCGCTCACGCATCTGGCGATAGGCGCTGTGCGGATCCGCGGCGAACTCGTTGGAGAACAAGGGAATCCGCGGGACATCGGTGTCGATCGGCGAACCGAGCGGTGCGCGGCTGTGCGCGGAGGACGGGGGCATCGTCATCGGAGAAGCTCCAGGCGGTCGGACAACAGGATCCGTGAGCCTAAGCGCACTTGCGCCTTCGCTGCAGCCATACGCGGCCATTGACGGACATGGTCCGGCTGCGCCATTCGGGCAGCCCGCAGGCCGCCCGCACCGGAAACGACTCGAGATGACCGGCCGCCGCAAGTTGCTATAGAATTGCCCCGATATTCGACGCGTTGACCTGATCGAAGGCGAATCGCACCCGCTGTGTCGAGTGCGCCGGTCGAGCGCAGGTAACACGGTGGCCGTGCGCGAAACTGCAACCCGAGGACGGCACGCCATGACAGACGTCGACTTTTGCGTAATCGGTGGGGGATTCGCGGGATTGACGGCCGCGCTGCGGCTGAAACAGATGGGTCGATCGGTGGCGCTGCTGGAAGCCAGGGACCGCCTCGGCGGTCGCACGTTCACCGAGGTGCGCGAGGACGGGTCGTGGATCGATCGCGGCGGCGCGTGGATCGGGCCTGGCCAGGACCGCATCCAAGCGCTGATGACCGAGTTCGGGGTACCGAGCTACAAGCAGTACACCGACGGCGAGGCCATGATGGTGGTCGACGGCAAGCAGCACCGCTACACCGGCACGATCCCGTGGACCATGAGCCCGTGGGCGGCGATGAACCTCGGCGCCGTCTTCCTCGAGCTGGGACATATGTGCAAGTCGGTTCCACTCGAAGCGCCGTGGGCGGCGAAGAAGGCCGACAAGTGGGATCAGGTCAGCCTGGCGCACTGGCTGGAGACCAATGTCCTGTCCAAGCCGGCGCACGATCTGCTCGAGACCGCCGTCGCCGGCTGCTACACCTCGGCGGCGTCGGAGGTCTCGCTGCTTTTCGTCCTGTACCAGATGGCCTCGGGCGGCGGGCCGGGCTTCGTGCTCGGCGTCAAAGACGCGGCCCAGGACGCGCGACCGGTCGGGGGTATGGGCGCCATCTACCGGCCGATGGCCGCCGAACTCGGCGACGCGATCCACCTGTCACAGGCGGTCCGCTGCATCCACCAGGACGACGCGGGGGTGACGGTCCGCGCGACCGACCTGAGGCTGCGCGCGCGCCGGGCGATCGTGACCGTTCCCCTCGCGGTCGCAGGCCAGATCTCGTACAAACCGATGCTGCCCGCCGACCGCATGTTCCTGCATCAGCGCATGCCGAGCGGGTCGATCATCAAAGTCTCCGTCGTGTACGACGAGCCGTTCTGGCGGGGCGACGGCCTGTCCGGCCAGTCCGCCGCGCCGGGTTCGCCCGCGACGATCACCATCGATGCGTGCACGGACACCGGGCGGCCCGGGGTCCTGTGCGTCATCATCGAGGGACCCATCGCGCGGCAGGTCGCCCGACTCGACTACGCGGAGCGCCGCGGCGCGATCCTCGACGCGCTCGTCGAGCGATTCGGCCCGAAGGCGCGCTCGCCGGTCGACTACCTCGAGCAGGACTGGAGCGCCGAGCGTTACTCCGGTGGCGGGATGCTCAGCCACGCGCCCACCGGGGTGCTCACGCAATTCGGCCACGCCCTGCGCGAGCCGTGCGGCCGCGTCCACTGGGCGGGCACCGAGAGTTCCGCGGTCATGTGCGGCTGGATCGACGGGGCCATCCGCTCCGGCGAACGCGCGGCCAGCGAAGTGCTGGAACACGAGACCGCGGCGGTGGGCTGAGCGATGCGAACCGACGGAGACGTATGGGACATCGTCAGCAGTGTCGGGCTCACCGCGTTGGGAGTCGCGACGTTCCGGGCGCTGGAGACAACCGCTCCCGATCCGTTGATCCGGGACGACTACGCGCCCCTGTTCGTCGCGGCTTCGGGCCATCCGCATTTCACCGGGCTGCTGGCGGACCCCTCCCAGCTCGACGACATACCGCTGGTCCCCGGGTTCATGGGCTTCCGCACGAAGTTCTTCGACGACTTCTTCCTGTCGGCCGCCGCGGCGGGTGTTCGGCAAGCCGTGATCGTCGCCGCGGGGTTGGACGCGCGGGCACATCGCCTCGACTGGCCCGCCGGTACCACGGTCTACGAGATCGACCAGCCCAAAGTCCTCGAATTCAAGGAGAGGGTGCTCACCGAGAACGGCGCGCGCCCGAAAGCCGACCGGCGCACGGTGGCCGTCGACCTGCGCGAGGACTGGCCCGCCGCGCTGCGCAACGCGGGTTTCGATCCCGGCGAACCGGCCGCATGGTCCGCCGAGGGGTTGCTGCCCTACCTGCCCGGCGCCGCGCAGGACAAACTGTTCGAGTACATCGACGACTTGTCCGCCCCTGGCAGCAGGCTGGCCGTGGAAAGCTTCGTGGCCGGAACCGACGTCAAACGCTTCGCGAACATCGAGAAGAAGTATTTCGACCGCTGCAACCCGTTCGGTGACGTCGATCCGGCCGAATTGTTCTACGACGACGACCGGGCCGATCCGGCGCAGTGGCTGGCCGGCCACGGCTGGTCGGTGCGGAGCGAGAGTCCGAGCGAACTCGCCGCGTCCTACAGGCGATCGGTCCAGGACCTCCCCGAGGAACTCGACGAGCTGTGGCGGCAGCCCAGGCTTCTGACCGCCGTGCGGTAGGCCGCGCTACATCTTGGCGCTGCGGGCCATGACGAAGCTGTAGAGACCGTAGGTGATGATGCCGAGCCCGGCGATCAGGAGCAGAACCATACCGAAGGGTTGCGCGCCGAGCGTCTTGATGGCTCCGTCCAGTCCGGCGGACTTGTTCGGATCGGATTCGGTCGCGGCGAGAATCACCAGCAACCCGACCGCGGCGACGGCCAGCCCCTTCGCGATGTACCCCACCGTGCCGAGCCGCCGCACGAATGCGCTCGGAGCCCCGCGCAGGTCGTCGAGAAAGCTTTGGGTGGCGCCTTTGTACACGTGGTATCCGCCGACCGCGATGATGACCAGCCCACCCACGACAAGAGCGATGGTTCCGGCCGTGTGCTGCATCAGGCGTGCCGTGAGCCCCACACTCTGACTGCTGGTCGACTTCCCACTGCCGAGGGCGAAACGGAACGCGGTGACGGCCAATCCCAGGTAGACCGCGAACAGGGCGAAGGCTTTGACGCGGTCGAACACTCCTGGCTGATCACCGCCGCCCCCCTGCTCCGACGCACTACCGAAGACCGCCTCCGCCAGCCGCCACAGCGCCATGACCACGAACGCGGCCACAGCCACCCAGAGGGTGAGCACACCGCCCGGTTTATCGGCCAATTCGGCCATCGCCCCCGATTGATCGGCGCTGCCCCCGCCACCGAACGCGAGCCGGATGGCGATGTAGCCGATGAGCAGGTGCACGAGGCCGGACATGACGTAGCCCGCGCGGGCGAACCGCGCGAACACGCCGTTCTGGGCGATACGACCGGCGGTGCCGGAAAGACCGGTGTGGGTCATGCTGCTCCTCCGTCCGGATACCACGACGAAAGCCGCCGCAGGACACCGACCGGATACCCAAGTCGGTCGAGAAAGCACCTGTCCGTCTCGGTGCCCACTGATTCGCCATCATCGACCGGAGCCGCTCGGACGCACGGGCAACCACCGGGCATGATCACGGAAGCCGGGGTTGACAAGGCGTGGATCTCCTCCCGTCGCCAGAAGGTTCTGAATACCCGCCGAGCCGCGATGTCACGTTCCAGCTCTGGTTTGGCTGTTCGGCTCACATACACCACGCGCATCCCGAACCCGTTGGCCGCTATCCGGGCGACCATGGTGCCGATCGTCCCCATGCCGACGATGCCCAGCGTCTTCGCGTGAAGGTTGCGTCCCTTTGTCTCGCGCCATCGACCGGCTCTCGTCTCCATCGCCAGGTCCGTGATCGCGCGCCAGGCATCGAGCATGAGACCGATCGCGAATTCCGCGACCGCACGTGCGTTGGCTCCGGGCGCGTTGGTCACCGCGATCCCCGCCGCGGACGCTGCCGCTGTATCGATGTATGCGTGGTATCCCACACCCATGAACGCGATGACTTTCAGGTTCTCGGCAGTGGACAACGCGGCAGCGGTCACACGCTCCACACCCCCGAGAATGTATGCGTCCTTGTCCACCAGGGCGCGGGCCAACTCGATCTCGGACAGGTCGTAGCGACGAACTTCGACCTCGAGATTCTGCTGCCGTAGCCATTCGGAATCGGCTGACGACAAGTCTGCCCCGGTGAGCAAGACGCGGCACCGGCTCGATCGACCGCTCACGGTCACGCATCCTTCGCGGCGAGCCGAATGGCGGTGTCTCGCAGCAACTGCGCACCCTCCAGGACCAGCTGTGGATCGCGGGCCAACGCAACGCGAACGAACTGCCGCCCGCGCTCCGGCTGATTCCAGAAAAAGTTCGTTCCCGGTAGAATGTGCACGCCTTCCCGAATCGCCTCGCGCACGAAGTCTTCGCAATCGAGTCCCTTTCCCAGGCGCAGCCAGTCCACCGAGACAGGCGATCGCAACTGGGTAAGGAACTCCAATTCATCGTCCGACAGAATCGACCGGAGAATAGCCCTGCTCTCCTGCACAGCCGGCAGGATGGTGTGCTCCACACCATTTCTCGAACTATCCTCTATGAATTCCGTCAGCACCCGCAGATGGAAAGGTGAGACGCTCTGCAAAAGATCGTCGTGGAGCCGGTACATCTCTGCGTACATATCCGGACTGCACACCGTCAATCCGACTTTTATTTCACTGGTGGACCAGGTCTTTCCCGTGTCTTCGAGAACGATATACGAGATTCCCGATTCCTCCAGGACCTCGTACTGCGACCAACCGATCGGCAGAGGTGAGAATGCTCGTCGTAATCGTATGTGCTGACCGGCATCTCGGCGTCGACTTGCTCGTTCACCGTCAGATCGTCTCATCACCACGGCATCGCCCGGCTCCAGCTGTGGGAATGCCGGGCGATTCATCACGGGGTCGAGTGACGAACCGTAAACTACGGTACGGATCGAGCCATAGAGCTGAATGCCAAGGGCGCAAGAATCGAGAATTCTCGACCCGCGCGAAGGACGTCGGCGACGAAGCAGGGCGCCGCTCAGAACTCCGCGGAGAGGTTTTCCGCGCACGTGGCGAGCAACGTGCTCAGTGTTCGTCCGGACGCGGCGCCCAGGCCACCCAACATCTGCCGCTCGACCGCCGTGACCACCTCCTCCGCGGCGCGCAGCCGCGCCCGGCCCTCCGGGGTCAGCGTGATGGGTCTGGCGCGACCGGTATCGGCCCGCTCGGCGACCTCGGCGAGCCCAGCCTGGCGCAGCCCGCCCAGCACGTCCTGCAGCGATTGCCGCGTCACGAAGCACAGGCGCGCCAGCTCGGCCGAGGGTTCACAACGAGTGATGCCGTCGAGTGCGAACTCCGTTCAGCGGGCGACCACGTCCTCGCCGAGGAATCCACCCGACTGGTGCCGCCACAGCTGAGCGTAGGTCCCTCGCGCGCACAACAGCTCCTCGTGCGTCCCCTCCTCGACGACACGCCCGTGGTCGAGCACCACCAGCCGATCCATCCCGGCCACGGTGCTCAGCCGATGCGCAACGACCAGCGCCGTTCGCCCATCCATCAACCCCCAGAGCGCCTGCTGCACAAGTAATTCGCTCTCCGAGTCGAGGGCGCTGGTGGCCTCGTCCAAGAGCAGGATGGGCGCGTCCCGCAGGATGGCGCGCGCCAGCGCGACCCGCTGACGCTGGCCGCCCGACAGTTTCACGCCGCGCTCGCCGATCAGCGTTTCCATACCCTGCGGCAGCGCGTCCGCGAACTCGGTGACGTGCGCGGCATCGGCGGCCCGAAGGATCTCCTCGTCCGTGGCCTCCGGGCGGGCGAACCGGATGTTCTCGCTCAGGGTCCGGTGGAACATGGCCGGATCCTGCGGCACGTAGGCGATCAGACTGCGCAGATCCGCCTGCCGCAGCCGAGCGATGTCCTGCCCGCCTATGCGTATCGTTCCGGATTGGACATCCATCAACCGCAGCAGCAGTTGGGTGATGGTGGTCTTGCCACCGCCGGATCGTCCGACCAGGCCTACCTTGGCGCCGCTGGGTACGTGCAGATCCAATCCGCGGAACAGCTGCCGAGCACCCTCGTGCGTGAAGTCCACTGCTTCGAAGCGCACGTCGAAGCCCGCGGGCCGCAGTGGTTCCGGATGTGCGGCATCGAGCACCTTCGGCTCGTCGAGCAGCAGTTCGGTGAACTGCGCCGCCTCGGTGAGCACGGTCTCCAACCGCCGGTAGATCTGATTGAACCGGAACATGATCCCGGTGGCGTTGAAGTAGTAGGTGAACGCCACCACGATGGCCTCCACCCCCGCATTCCCGCCGCCGAGGCCCAGCGCGATCAACAGGCCCGTCACGTTGGTGAGCACCAACAGCGGCGCCACCAGCGTATCTATCCGCAGGTTCGCGTAATCCCAGGAGCGCAACGACTTCCGCCGCGACGAGGCGACCCGCCGCCGATGCTCGGCCGCCTCCTGCGGTTCGGCGGCGAAGGCGCGCACCACCTGCATATTGGCCAGGCTGTCGGCCACATGTCCGGAAACCTGCGCGATGGCGGCCTCCCGGTCGTCGACGAGCTTCTGGCGGCGGCGGATCAAGGGCATGATGACCAGCGCGGTCACCACGATCATCCCCACCAGCACAACGACCAGCACCGGGTTGTAGCGCCACAACACCACCGAGGCGAACATCAGCGGCACCAGCGCCGCCAGGATCTCGAAGGCGAGGGTGTCCACGAACTGCTCGAATCGGGACGCGAAGCTGAGTGATCGCTTCGTCAGCGAACCGGCGAAGTTGTTGTGGAAGAACGCCGCGTCCTTGGCGAGCAGCTCGTCCATGGCGAGCACGTACAGGTGCTCGATACCGTAGGCATCCACTCGGTTCAGACAGTGGATCCCGATGCGCCACAGCAGTTCCGCGAGCAGCAGGGTGCCGCCGAAGGCGAGAATGTACCAGGCCAGAGACCCGAAACTCGCGTCCCCGGTCACCGCGACCCGACCGACCACCATGGCGACGATCAGCGGTGCGACATACAGGTTGCAGACATTGCCGAGCGCAGGCGCCAACAGCGCCGGAATCGTCGTGGCCTTGCGCGCGGCCATCTCCCGCCCATAGAAACGCAGCACCAACTCGACCGCCGTCGCGCGTGAACTCATGCTCCCCCTCGTCTGGAATCGAACGAGCGACGCAGGTGAGCAATTATCCCGAGCACAGGCGGCCTACCGCCAGCGATTTTCGCCGACCACGGCTGCGAACCGTGGTTCTCATGATCGGCCAACAAGGTACAGGTCAGGGCTCGAGCACGATTTTGCCGTGGGTGTTCCTCTGACCGACAGCACTGTTCGCCGGCCGAATCGAGCATCACGATGACCGAGAGCTGGTTGGCGTCGGTCGAGCCATCCAGCCGGTAGCAGAATCATCCGTATTGGGCGGGGTCCCAGGTACGGGTCGGCTTGTTGGTGATGATGAACAGCAATGCCTTGATCATGATGTCACCTCCTTCCTGGGGCTCGGTCGGGCGTGGACAGGGCTCGTGGGGGTACGCCGCAGGGTGAACGGCCTGGGGGTCGCGGCATTGGTCACGATCGGGCGGGTATCACCGCCGCCGATGACGCGCAGAGAGGTGTTCTCGATGAGGGTGGTGGCTGCATCGGTGACCAGATCGTGGGCGACCGCGGCGCCGGCGCAGGTGAAGGGGCCGGAACTGAAGGGCACGAATGGGCCGTGCTCGCCCGGTCGAATCCAGCGGTCGGGTTGGAATGCCCATGGTCTGGTCCAGTGTTTGTTGTCGTGATGGAGCAGATAGGGGCTGACGGACAGCAGGTCGCCGGTCTGGAAGGCGATCCCCCCGAACTCGGCGGGATAGGGGACGGGACGGCTGACCATCCAGGAGACCGGCCGGTGCCGCAGGGCCTCACGTACCACCCAATCGACGGGCCAAGGCCATGGTGCGCCGGGAGAGTGGAGACTGCCCAGCAGCACCGACCACGCGAGCGAGTAGCCCAGCGGTCCCACAATGGACCGGAACATGAGCACATACAGCTGCGCCACCGTCGTATCGGTGATGCCGTCGGGACAGGCACCGATCACGGCATCGAGCAGATCCCGTGGTTCGGCTTCCGCACTGCGGCCGGTGGCGCTGCGCCGGTCCCGGATCTGCTCGTTCAGCGCGGTGGACAGCTTGGTGCGCAACAACTGCGCCCGCGCCCGCTGCGCCATTCGGGCCGGGCGGAGCGCGCCCACGCGTGCATTTCGCTCCAGCAACCGCCGCAATTCTGGAGAACCATCGGGGTGCAATAACAGGTCCGCGGTGCACCGAAACACCAGCTCGACCCCCGCTGCGGGCCAGCGGGTGACGGAGGGCATTTCGAGCACCGCCGCCGCCAGGGACTCGCGATACTCGGGCGTATGCGTCCGCAGAATCGCGCGCACCGCGCGGCCGAAATCGACCTGAGCAGACCGCGAAGGCAGCATAGAACCGAAGAACCCGGACTTCCCCGCATTGAAAGCGCGGTCACTCAACACCGTCAGCGCCAGACCCGTATCGCCGACACACCACCCGCCCCACGGCAGCCCGAACACCTCTACCGGGCTGGTCCGGCGCAGATTCTCGAGGAAACCCAACGGATCACGCCGGAACCGGCGCATCTCTGCAAAACCCATCGGACGGTCCTCTCATAGAGAGGGTGAGCGATTCATCAGATGTTTCGAGCGGATCAGTCCACTGGCTGTGCGTACGAACGCAGATCAAGCATAGTCTCGAGTAATTTTGCAAGCGAGGCCGTGGAAGTCGACCACCAGGCGATTACCCCGGCACCGCCGCCTATCGAACACTGTGCCGGCAGTGGTATCGGTTCACGATCACCCGCGACCGCCGGGCAACCGGTCATTGAGGTCTAACCGGTACAAACCCGATCCGTCTCGGCGAGGATTCCCGTGGCCAGGCGCGCGTACATGAACATGTCGCGGCGTCGATCGCCGACCTTCTGCCACGATCTGAGGAGCCCTTCGCATTCGAAACCGGCTCTCTGCGCAGTGCGGATCGAAGCGCGGTTCCAAGGTTCCACATAGAGCTGGAGCCGTGGGATATGCAGCTCTTCCAGCGCCCAGGTAGCCATTGCCGCCAGAGCATGCGCGGCGACGCCATGGCCGCGGGCAGAGCGGACCACCCAGTAGCTGAGCGATGCGCGACCTTCGTCGATGTCCTTCAACCACAGGTCGATACTTCCCAGTGGTGTGTTGTCCCGTCGCCGGACGATCACCATCGGGTATCCGGTTCGATCGGTCGCTCGTTGCCGCTGGCGTTCGACAAACCGCGTTGCATCCTCGCGAGAGAAGGTCTCCGGCACCGTGGTTATCGGAATCACGTCGTCGGCAGAGGCTTCCCTGACAAGCTCGAGGTCTGCCGCGGACAACGACCACGGGCGGAGTTCCAAGTCTGCGGTGGCTCTCAGATGCGGTACTTGCAGAGCATCGTCCATGGTCAGCCTCCCCACGATATGCACAGGATATCGGCCCGGTGTCACCATAACCACTTCCACTTCCGGGTACCGCAGGCACACGCCGACCCCCGCATTCGATCGCCTCCGGCAGGCATCGGGCGGTTGCCGACGACTCCTTGTCCGGCGGGTAGCCATGCTCGAGCAACAGGCGCTTGATCCGGGCTGCTGCGAACCCAGCTACGCGACGAGCATGCCGTCGTGCCCGTGCCGGACGCACCGGCCGTCACGACCGTCATCGCTTGGCCGCCACACAGCAGATCCAAAACCGTCGCCGACCTCGTCCACACCGCGACACGCCTCTGACCGTCGCCGGCCGCATCAGGCATAACCGTAGTACCGCCGCACCAGTCGCTCGTAGACGTAGGCCGGGACAAGCCTGCGGGTCCAGAAGGACAACCGGACGTCCCGACCGCACAGGTACGACTGCCGGGGCCGGGCGGCGGCGAGGATCACCGCGACCTTCCTTGCGACCGTTTCCGCGGATTGTCCCGCCGCCAGGTAGCCGCGCACCAGGTTCAGCACGGCCGCGCGGTCGCGGTCGTATGCGGCGATCGGGTCGGACATGTGCACTGCCGTGTCGATGATCGGGGTGACGGTCCATCCGGGGACGAGCACCGACACCTGCACACCGAACCCGGCCGCCTCCATCCGCGCGGCCTCGCCGATACGCTCGACAGCCGCCTTTGTGGCCGAGTACCAACCGCCGTACGGCTCCGCGATCGCGCCCGCTCCCGAACTCACCACGATCACCCGGCCCGCGCCCTGATCCCGCAGTAGCGGCAGCACGGCTCGCAGCACGCGATGGGTGCCGAGCACGTTGGTGTCGAACAGTGCCGCGGCTTCCTCCGGCGTGGTCTCCTCGACCGAGCCGACCACGCCGTAGGCCGCGAAGGTGACTACCGCATCGATGCGGCCGTGCCGTGCGTGCGCGTCACGCACCCAGCGGTCCACCGCTTCCGGGTCGCGCACGTCCACTCGCGCGACACCCGATGCCGGCACCCGGTCGCATCCTTCGACGGTGTATCCCAGTGCCGCAAGGTGTTCCATGGTGGCCGCACCCATACCGTTCGCGGCCCCGGTGACGAGCACGACGGTCATGCGGCGCACACCCGCAGTACCCGTGGCAGAACTTCCAGTCGCGCCGATTCCACCATCGTGATCTCACCGTCCAGCTCCAGGGGCGCCGGACGGTCGGGCCGCAGCTCCACCGCCGTGTCCCGGTAGCACACCGCCAGCCGGGAGCCTCGGAACCGCCCGGCGTACAGCCCGGCGATCAGGCCGAGGGTCCGCAGCTTTCCCGCCGCGGACCAGATGTTCACGTCGAACTGGCCGTCGCCGCGGGTGACCTCGGTGTCGTAACGCATGCCGCCCGCGAAGTGCACGCTCTTGAGTACGCCGATGTTGGTGATCGGGGCGCTGTGGGTCCAGGTGCCGCCGCGTATCGAGACCGGCAGCGGCCGGTGGGTGGCGATAGTGGCCAGCGCCGTGGCGAGGATGGCGGCTTCGACGCTGCGCGACTTGAGCCAGCCTGCCACGCCGGTGGCGTGGTTGAACGAATGGTTGCCCGCCGCGACCAGTCCCATGCTGGCGTTGAGCAAGAAGTAGCGGACGACGCGCGTGCCGTCGGCCAGCAGCATGCCGGCTTTGCCCACGTCGACGAGTTCGGCGCGCGCGGCGTCCAGCCGCACCGGGATGGCGCCGACGCGCGCGCTCGCGGGCACCGGCTTGTGGAAGTCGTTGGAGCTGCCCAGTCCGACCGCCCCGAGCGCCGACCCGGCGGCGCGGGGCCGGTCGGTCGCGGGGTCCATGAGGGCGTTCAGCACCAGGTTCACCATGCCGTCGCCACCGGCGGCCACCAGCACCCGCGGAGGATTCGGCCGGGTGGCGGCCGCGCGCACGATCTCGGTGGCGTGCCGAGGGTCGGAGGGCAGTTCGACGGACAGGTCCGGATGGCGAGTACGCAGCACGGATTCCACCGGCTGCCAACGCCGCAGCGCGGTGCCCGCGTTCGACCGCGGGTTCAGGACGACGAGCACGAATCCTCCTCGATGCCCAGCCACCGGCGCAGCGCGCTGTGGTCTCCCGTGCTGACCAAACCGGTGCGGGCCACCGCGGGTGGTATGTCGGTGCTCCGCGCGCCCAGTAGGAACACCGGAATCCCGAGGTGCGCCGCGGGTCCGTCGCTGACGGGATCGTTGCCGACCATCACGCACTCCCCCGCCGCCGCGCCGAGGTGGTAGAGCACTTCGCGATAGAAATCCAGCCGTGGCTTGGCGCGGCGCATGGTCTCACCGCTGGTGGTGAACGCGAACGACGCCAGATCGTGTCCGCCCCAGCGGATCCTGGTCTCGACGGTGCTGCGCGGCCACAACGGGTTGGTCGCGACCACTTGACGCGCACCCGACGCCGTCAAACGGCGCACCGTCGCGACCGCGGCCGGGCTCGGCGGGAAACACGCTCGCAGCCGGACGAATTCGACCTCCGACAGCCGCGCCAAGCGGGCCGCGACCACGTCGCGGCTGGTGCCGACGCGTTCGGCGAGCAGTCGCAGCATCAGCTCGGTATTGGTGTGGTCGGTGTCGTTGGCGCGCACGTCCCGCAGTGTGCGGCGCAACATCGGCAGGAAACGGTGCGGCGGCGCGAGATCGCGGAACACCCATGCCGCCCCGGCGGGCATCAACGTCGCGAAGGTGCGCCGCCGCAGTCCGATCAGGGTGCCGTCCAGATCCCACAGCACCGTGCGCCGCTCGGTCATTCCTGGCTGTCCAGTACGGCTTGCAGATCCGCCTTGGTCAGCCCGAGCCGGGCGGCGTATTCCTCGATACCGGGCGGCGTGGTCCGCGCGCCGCCGAGCCCGGTGCGCGACCGCAGCTGTCCGGCGTATGCCGCACCGAGGTCGAAGACCGTCTTGGCGAGCGCGGCGGGGAACAGCCATCGGCCGAGGTCGCGCTGGAACACGCGGGTCAGGCGGTAGGGCGCGATCACGCGCGCGCCGAGGGCGGCTACCGGGCCCGGGTCGCGCAGCGAACTCATCCGGGCCGCCTCCGCGCCGGGAACCAGGAGCAGCCCGGACCACAGCCGGCCGAAACCGTCCAGCTTCTCCCGCACGTCGGCGGTCATGTTGAACTCGGTGTAGGCCTTCTCGATGCGGGATGTGTGGGTGGAGCGGCTGCGGAGCAGCGTGTGCACGTCGGCGACCTTGCGCGCGGTGTCGCCGCGAGTGAACCGGTCCACGCGCGCGGCGATCCGGTCCAGCAGCACGGCGAAGTCGTCGTTGGGCACGAGCCGGTGGGCGAGCGAAAGGGCGTGGTACATCAGCCCTTCGCTGCCCGCCGCCGCGATCTCGGCGGCGAGCAGGTCATAGTCCAGATCCGCGCCCGCATAGCGGGCCAAGTTCCAGATGTCCCCGAGTTCGCGGACGCCGGTCTTGTAGTAGGGCAGGTGGATGCCCAGGTGATGCAGGTTGTCCTCGTGCGCCATCGCCCACGCGGGCACGCCGTGGAAATCGATGCGCCGCGCGCGCTTCCAGATCGCGGCATAGTCGACCGTGTAGGGCGCCAGCGGGGTGATCAGGCCCCAGTGCGTGCCCACCACCAGCGCGCCGTCGCGGGAGACGAACGACGGCAGGTGGTGGGAGCGCTCGGCCCGCGCCTTGGGCGCCTTGCCCAGCAGCTCCGAGGTCGCGAACAGGCCCAGCTCACGATAGATCTCGACAACGGTGTCGATCTGCTCCGGTTCCACCAGGATGTCCAGGTCGTTCATCCGCTTGTAGCGCGGGTCGTGGTAGATCTCGGTGGCGAAGAGCATGCCTTTGAGCACCACGCAGCGCACACCCCGCTCGTCGAACCGGCGCAACAGGCGCACCGCGCCCGCCAGGCGGCGGTCGTTCGCGGCCGCGATCCGCTCCGCGACGGCGTCGAACCGTACTCGCGTCAACGGCGGGACCAGCTCGTACACCCCGGCGGCGAGCAGCGAGTTCCGCACCAGCGGAACCGTCGCGTTCAGTTGCGCCAGCTCGAAGAAGCTCGTCCAGTCGGTGACCCGGTGCGCCAACTCGGTCAGCTCGAAGCGCTCCGATTCGGTCGGCGCGGCCAGCGCGGCGTGCACCAGCAGCCGCTCGGCGTCCGTCCCGCCCGCGGCGATCATGGTGTCGGTCATATCAGGCGATCCCTTCCTGTTCGGGATGGAAGCCGAAGCGGCGGGCGACGGTGTCGATCCGGTCCAGCGCGTGATCGAGGTGGTCGCGGGTGAGGGTGGCCATCATGCTGATCCGCAGGCGCTGCTGGTCGCGGGGCACCGCGGGGAATTCGACGCCGTTGACGAACACGCCCTCGCGGTGCAGGGCGGTGACCACGTCGGCGACGGCGAGGCGTTGCGGCACCAGGATCGGAATGATCGCGGTCTGCGGATCCACCGTGAAACCCATGGCGCGCAATCCGCGCACGAAATACGCCACGTTGTCGTGCAATCGCCGGACCCGATCGGGATGCTCGGCCAGGAAGTCGATTCCGGCGAGTACCGCCGCGACCACCGGCGGCGCGAGCGCCGCGGAGAACATGTAGGACCGGGCGAAGAAGCGCAGCGTGTCCACCAGATCCCTGGAGCCGGTCACGAAACCGCCGGTGCTCGCGAAGACCTTCGAGAACGTGCCCATGGACAGCTCCACGGCGCCTGCTCCGAGTCCGAAGTGCTCGGCGGTGCCGTGCCCGCGTGCGCCGAGCACCCCGGTGCCGTGCGCGTCGTCCACCGCCAGCCATGCGCCGAAGGCGTCGCACAGCGCGCGGATCTCCGGTAGCGGGGCGATGTCGCCGTCCATCGAGTACACGCCCTCGACGGCCACCACGATGTTCGCGCCCGGATTGCGCCACCTGATTTGCATCAGCCGGTGGCGCAGGTGACGTAGATCGTTGTGGGCGAACGCCATCGAGCGCACCCGGCCGAGCTGGATGCCGTCGTAGAGGCTGGCGTGATTCTGTTCGTCGTAGAGCAGCACGTCGCCCTTGCGCAGCAGACCGGTCACCCAGCCGACGTTGGCGGCGTAGCCGGAGGAGAACACCATGGCCGCTTCGCTGCCCTTGAGCTCGGCCAGCCGTTCCTCGAGCCGCCGGTGCAGCGTCGTGGTGCCGTTGAGCAGCGGCGGGCCGCCGTGTCCGACACCGTATTCCCGGATCGCCGCGATGGCTGCCTCGGCGATCCGCGGTTCGTTGCCCAGGCCGAGGTAGTTGTTGGACCCGAGCATGATCAGCTCGTCGGTCGCGCCGGTCGCCGGATCGCGCACCGGCACGACCGCGCCGGAAGGGCCGGCCACCTCGCGCAGCACGAACCCACTGCCACGGGCGTGCTCGGCGTAGGGGCGGAACTCCGCGAAACGCTGTTCGAAGGTATGTGCCGTGGGGTCGAGATAGTGTTCGAGGCTGAAGTTCTCGCCGTGGGCGAGATCGGGAGCTGTCATGCTCGCTGCTCCTTACCGAGTGTTACGGTTCCGGCCCGGCCGTCCAGCACCAGGACGTCGCCGCTGGCGACCAACTGGGTGACGCCAGGAACCCCGACGACCGTGGGGATGCCGAGTTCGCGTCCGATGATGGCCGTGTGCGAGAGCAGGCTGCCGCGCTCGCTCACCAGACCGCCCGCGGCCACCATGAGGAACACCCATCCCGGGTCGGTGGTGGAGGCCACCAGCACCTGGCCGTCGATCGCCACGTCCGGGTCCGGGGTGCGCAGCACCAGCGCGGGGGCCTCGACACGGCCGGGGGCACAACCGATTCCACGCAGAACCCGAGCGCCGGCCACAACGCCGTCGTCCGGTTCCTCCAGCGTCGGGTCGGCGATGCCTGCCGCGGCGATCCCGGTGGTGACGATGCGGGAGGGCAGTCGTTGGGCACGCCAGCGCTCGTGGTCGGCCTTGCGCAGGGCCACGGTGCGGGCGGCGTCGGTGTCCACCGCGGTGCCGCGGGTGAGGGCGGCGATCTCCTCGTAGGTCAGCCAGAAGACATCACGCGGATCGTCCAGCAGCCCGGACGTGTGCAGCTGTCGGCCGTACTCGCGGAACACTCGCTTCACCAAGCCGAAAGAGCGGCTGCGGCCCAGACGCATGTTCTCCCGCTGCTTGACGTGTTCGCGCGCCAAGCGCAGCGTGAGGCGGAAGGCTGCGCGCCGTAAAGCTTTACCGTCGAACAGTCCGGCGGCCGTTTGCTCCGCCGCGCGGCGGATCGCCTGCTCCCGCGCGATCATGTCGTCGGCGTTCTGCCCGCCGCGCAGGTAGTTGCGCAGCATCGGCACCAGCCGTTCGGGGTGCTCGCCCAGCGGATCGGTCTCCAGCTTCAGCTCGTCCACGGTGCGGTCGCCGAACTCCGCGATGTGGCGCAGGCAGGCGGCGCGGAAGTCCGCGAACCGATCCTCCGACAACGTCGTCCACACTTCCGGTGCGGTGTCGGGGCCGTCGAACAGCGCGCGCAGCGCCGGATCCGCGTGCACCCGGGCGGTGAGCGCGAGCGCCGAACGCACCGGGTCGACGCTGTCGACGCCGTCCTCACCGCAGAACAGCTCGTTGCGCAAAGTGAGCGCCGCGTCCTCGGCCAAGCCCGCCCGCCGCAGCTGCAGACCGACCACATGGAACATCTGCTGGGCGAGGAAGTCGTTGAAGATCTGCACCGAATACACGGGCACGAGCTCGGCGAAGAAGCGTTCCATCCAGGCCAGCAACGCCTGCGCGTCGCGTTCGCGCTCCGGCGTGCCCGGGTCGAGGCGGCGATCGAGGTCGGCGGTGATCGCCGCCAGTTCGCTGAAGAATGCGCGCAGTCGCCGGGGCAGCCGCAGCCAGCCGAGCAGGATGACCGCGAACACCCGTAGCCGCAGGGCGATCGCGCGCACCCGGGCGACGCCGTGGGCGGGCGCGTCCGGTCGCCGGTATCGGTTCTCGATGTTGAGTGCGGCCTCCCAGCCCTCGATGGCGAATTCCATGCCGGGAATCTCGAGGAAGAGCCGGTACCAGTTGCTGATGTTGTAGTAGATCCGGCCGCGCGCCGTGCCGACCAGATAGGGGTACAGATCGGCGGCGTTGCGCTCCACGATCCGCGCGGTGGCGCCGAAATCCCGGTGGCAGGCCCGGAAGACCTGCTCGTAGGCCGCTCGCAAGACGGAGAAGGTGAGTGGACTCGACATTCCCGGATACGACTCGGCGACGTTGACGTTGTCGAAGATGGTCTCCTCCGCGCCGGTCACGGTGACCGGCCTGGCCTGCAACAGATGCAGCAGGCCGTCGGGTGTGTAGGCGAATTCGATGTCCTGGGGCGCGCCGAAGCGGTCGGCGAGTTCCCCTGCTGTCTCGGCCAATTCGAGGATTTGAGCGTCCGACAGCGCCGGGGTCCGCACCGGGTCGCCGAGGTCTTCGACGGCGGTGCCCGTACCGTCGGGCGACGGCGTCACCCGGCTGTGCTTGTCGACGACGACACGCGAGGTGATGGCGCGGGTGTCGCGATCGACGAAATAGGTGTCGCAGTCGACTGTTCCCGCCACGACCCCCTCACCCAATCCGAGCGCCGCCGCGACGACCGCCTCGGCGGGATCACCGGTCTGCGGGTTGCAGCTGAACACCACCCCGGAGACGGCGCTGTCGAGCAGCACCTGCACCACGACGGCGCAGGCGATCGGCGTCGCGTCGAGACCACGGCGCGCCCGGTAGAACAGCGCCCGCTCCGACCACGCGGAGGCCAGCACAGTGCCGATCGCGGCGGGCAGGCCCGTCGCGGCGACATTGAGCACCGTGTCGAGCTGCCCGGCGAAGGAATCGGTGGCCGAATCCTCGCCGCGCACCGAGGAGCGGACGGCGAAGCGCACGTCCGCCGTAGACGAGCCTGCGGTGGACATCTCGGCGACAACGGCATCCAGTTCGGCCGCGATGTCCGCGGGCAGCGTCAGCGCCTCGACGAGCGCCCGGATCCGCAGCGAGACGGCCCGCAGCGCGGCCGGGTCGTCCGGGTCGAGTCCGGCCAGCAGGTCGGCGATGGAATCGGCCGCCGGGGCGAGCACCCGCGCGCACGCGTCGGTACTCAACACCGCGAACGGCGGGACGTGACGCCCGGCGGTGTGCAGCCGGGCGAGGTTGGCGGCCTTGGCGCCCGCGTGCGCGTCGGCGTCGGGGTCCGTGGCGAGGGTTTGCGCGCGCAGTATCGCGCCGGTGGTGGTACTGGTCATGGGGCGATCTCCTGTCCGGCCGGGATCGCCGCGGCGGCGTGCTCGCGCCGGGTCAGCCGGACCAGGACCGGGTCGGGGGTGTTCGAGATCTCGGGGCGCTCGCGCACCCGCATCCCGTTCACCAGTTCGATGTCGTAGCGGGACAGCAGCATCGCGAGACCCACGCGGATCTCGATCGACGCCATCTGCTGACCCACGCACAGATGCGCGCCCCAGCCGAAGGGGAAGTACCGGAACGGCGGGCGCGCCCGGTTCCGCTCCTTGGTGAACCGGTCGGGGTCGAAGGTCAGCGGCGAGTCCCAGAAATCGGGTAGCCGGTGGTTGACGAACGGACTGATCACCACGATCGCGCCGGGACGCAGGTCGAACCGGTCGAAATGGTCCGGCGCGAGCGCGGTGCGGCTGAACGCCCAAGCCGGCGGGTGCAGGCGCATCGCCTCGTCGATCACGCGGCCGGTGTACTCCAACTCGGGCAGCGCGGCGCGCATCGCGTCCGGATCGTCCAGACCTCGCGCCGACGTGTCGATCTCGGCGCGCACCCGCTCGAGTGCCGCGGGGTTGCGGCACAGCTCGTAGATCGTCCAGGCCAGCGCCCCTCCGGTGGTCTCGTGACCGGCCAGCAGAAAAGTCAGCACCTCGTGCCGCAGTTGCGCGTCGTCCATCGCGTGCCCGGCGTCGTCGCGGGCGGCGAGCAACCGGGCCAGCAGCGAATGGACGTCACCGTCGGTGTGCCGATGCCGCCGGATCACCTCGTCCACCACGTGATGCAGCCGCCGCCGCACACCGTGGAAGCGCCGATTGCCCGGCGTCGGCACCCGCGGCGGCACCTGGATCGGCGCGGCCATGTGCCGCATCACCCAGGAAACGCCGTCGCGCACATCGTCTTCGATCTGCGGGAGCACGCCGTCGATGTCCGCGCCGAGTACCGCGCGGCACACCACGTCGGCGGCGAATCCCATCACCTCGGGCACCAGGTCGAACGCCGCGCCCGCCGCGGCGCGCGCGTCCAGGCGGGCGCGTAGCCGGTGTCCGCACTCGACCATGAGCGGGATCTCGGTTTCCACGTGACGCCGCGCGAACGCGGGTTTGATCAAGGCGCGCTGACGCTTCCACAGTTCGCCGCCGCTGGTCAGCAGGCCGGGACCGAGCAGATGGTTCAGGCTCCGGTAGCTGATCCCCTTCTCGTATCGCGCCGCGTGGGTGACCAGCACCTGTTCGATGTGCTCGGGCTCGACCAGCAGGTGCACGTGCTGGTGGGCCAGCCGCAGCCGCACGCTGCCGTGGGCGAGAGCGGACTCGTAGAACAGGGTGAGCGGGTCGGCTCGATAGTCGGGATAGGCGCCGAGCGGATGTCGCAGGACGGGACCGTCCAAGCGGCGGTCGCCGTTTCGGGTCAGCACTGTCATCGCGCGGCGTCTCCCCCGCGCCCGGCGCCGACCAGCGCGTCGGAATCGACCTCGAGCAGGTGTCGTGCCGCGGCGCGCTGCACCTTCCCACTCGTGGTTTTGGGGATGCTGCGCGGCGCGACAATGCGTACGCCCGCGGCCAGTATCCCGGTCCGTTTGCTCACCGCGGCGCGTATCGCTCGGGCCAGCGCGTCGTATTCCTCTGGCGCCAAGGCGGATTCGACGACCAGATGTAATTCCTCCGACATGCCTTCGGCGTCGGTCACTCCCACCGCGGCCACTCCGCCGGGCCGGACGCCCGGCGCCTGTTCGGCGGCGATCTCGAAGTCGGTGGGCAGATAGTTCGCACCGCGGATGATGATCAGATCCTTGCGCCGCCCGGTGACCCGCAGTCGTCCATCTCGCAGATAGCCCATATCGCCGGTGTCCCACCAGCCGTCCACGCGCGTGGCCGCGGTCGCTTCGGGCAATCGGAAGTAGCCCGGCGTAGTGGACGGTCCGCGGAATTGCACGCGGCCGATCAGATCCGGGCCGCGCGGCTCACCGTTCTCGTCCACGATCCGGACCTCGGTGCCCGCCACGGGTGCGCCGCAGTCGACGATGTCGAGCGCGTCGCCATCGTCGGCCGGAACATCCACAGCCATATCGTCTTCGGCGAGTGCCCGGCGGGAGATCGAGTCGTATGCGATCGGCGCCCGCGGCTGTGACACTGTCACCGCGAGCGATGCCTCGGCCAACCCGTAGCACGGCACGAGCGCGTCGGGCGGAAGTCCCCTGGCGCGGAACCGGTCGACGAACCGTCGCACCGTCGCCGGATGGATCGGTTCCGCTCCGCAGAACAGGAACCGCCACGTGGACAGGTCCAGCCCGTCGAGTTCGCTGTCGGCGATCCGCGCCGCGGCATAGCCGTAGGCGAAATTCGGGGCGGCGGTGAGGGTTCCCCGATGCCGGTGGACCGCGCGCAGCCAGTCGGCCGGATGACGCAGGAAGCGGTTCGGCGGGATCAGCACCGCGTCGACGCCGCAGAACAGCGGCGTGAGGAATCCGCCGATCAGTCCCATGTCGTGGTGCAGCGGCAGCCAGCCCACCCAGGTGTCGCCGGCTCCGATCGCGGCGGCGCGGGCGATCTGCTCGCAATTGGCGGCCAGATTCGCGTGGGTGACCTGGACTCCCTTCGGTGCGCCGGTCGAGCCGGAAGTGGCCTGGATGAAGGCGAGATCGTCCGGCGCGGGCAGGCGAGGCGTCAGCGCGGGTGTGTCCGGCGCGCCGGCCAGCGCGTGCAACACCGTGGCATCGATCGCCGCCACCGACGCGGGCAGCGGCACATCGGCCAGCACCGATCCGGCGGCCACCACGGCCGCGGGTTGCAGATAGGCGAGCAGCCGGGCGAAACGGTCCAGGAATATCTCCGCCGCCCCGAATCCGCCCGGGGTGGCGACCGCCGTGGGCACCGCGCCGAGCAGCAGTGCGCCGAAGAACGCCGTGACGAACTCCGCCGACGTGGGCAGGCACAGCAGCACCCGATCGCCCCTGCGCACCCCTGCGTCGGCCAATCCGGCCGCCGCCCGGCTCGCCACGTCTACGAGATCGTCGTGCCGCCAGGCGATCTCGTCGGCGTCAGGTGCCGCGGCACGCTCGGCCATGATGGTCGTCGACGCCGCTGCCGTGCCCCGCTCGCCGCCTGCCAGCAGTGCGTGCACGATGCTCGGGTATGCCGGGCGCAGCGCATCGGATGGTGTGGTCATGCCTGGTCCTCGACGTATCGCACGATCGTGGCGACCGTGGTCAGCCGGACCGCGACATCCTCGGGGATGCTCACGGAGAACGCGTGTTCCAGCTGGATGGTCAGTTCGATGGCGGTCGGCGAGTCGAGTCCGTAGTCGATCAACGGCGTCGCCGGATCCAACTCGGCGGCGGACACCCACAGCACCTCTCCGACGATCGCGCGTACCCGCGCCTCCAGATCGGCCGCGCCGATATCACCGCGCGTGCTCATCCCAGCAACTTCCCTTCCGTCACGCAGGAGCGCACCGATTCCTCGATATCGACACCGTCGCCGGTGTCGATGCGGTGGAATCCCACCTCGGGGAACGCGGTCGCGAGGGTTTCGCGCACCCGCTCGTAGCCGGTGCGCAGAGCGGCAAGCCGCTCGGCCGTCTCATGGGCCTCGACGGGCCCGTGCGCCGACCGCTGCACGCAGCGCGCCGCGGCCTGCTCCGGTGGCGCGTCCAGCCACAGCACCGCGTCGGGCAGCGTGGTGCGGAACCGTTCGGCGAAACCGGACACCGCGCCGGAGATGTCGCGCCCGACCAGCTCCGCGATTTCCGACAGCAGCAGCCACGGGTCCGGCGAACTGCCCAGCCTGGCCGCCTGGGCGTGCTGCCACGCCAGGATGTCGGCGAAGGTGCCGGGCCGATGCCGTTCCAGCACCGCGGCGATCTCGTCCTCCCGCTCGCGGCAGCGTCCGTCGGTGCCCGCCAGCGCCACATACAGCGGGCCGTAGACCAGCAGTTCGATCAGCGGATGCCGTTCGCAGACCAGCACATCCGGTGCCCAGGTGCGCAGGAAGTGCTGCTCGACCGGCCCGAACAGGGTCATCTGCAAATACATCGCGGTGGCCTTCATCGCCACATCGCCGATCTCGTCGCAGCCGACGCTGAATGCTCTGAGCTGCCGGGACAGATCGGCGAGCGGGACGTCCCTGGTGTCGTGGAAGTCGGGGCAGGTCATCGAGGCGAACCGGCCGACCGCGGCGGGTTCGGCCAGCGCGCGCAGCCCGGCCAGCACCGAGGACTTCCCCGCGCCGTCGATACCGACCAGCGCGACCCGGCGGGTGCCGCTCATCGGTCGTCCTCGCGCAGCTGGGCGAGCACGGCGCGGGTGACCTCGGCGGGCGCCGCGGCGCCGTCGAGGCGGATCCAGCCGAGTTCCTCCGACAGAGCGTCCAGCGCCTCGTGGCTGCGCTGCTGGAAGGTCAGGAACGACTCTTCGTCGCCGTAGCCGCTCTCGTAGTCACTGCGCAATCGCTTGCGGGCCAGCGCATCGTGCGGACGCACCGTGAGGTAGAAGGTGCGGTCGGGCTCCGGGAACCCCGCCGCCAGGCTGCGCAGCACGGCCGGGTCACCGCCGTGTGCGACTTCGGTGGCGTAGTACTTGTACCAATAGGCGTTGGCGAGCACGATGTCCGCGTCGCGTTCGGCGGCCAGGTCCAGCGAGAGCTGCATGGCGTGGAACAGGAAGTGCGCGCGGCTGAGCGGGGTGAGCAACTGGAGGTAGCCGTAGATCTCGGCGGGACTGCCCCAGGGCAGTTTCGAGGAGACCTTGGGGTCGAGGAACGCGTCCCAGATGGTCACCGCGGCAACGCTGTGGCCCTGCGCCTCGAACTCGGCGGCGATCCTCGCCACCTGGGTCGTCTTGCCCGACCCGTCGCCACCCGCGAGGCAGATGAGACGTTTGCGTGCGGTCAGTGCGGTGTCCTTTCCCGAACCGCGCGAAATGCGCGGTAGTGCTGTGAAATCCGTTGTCCCGTGGAGTTGTTCAAGCATCGGCTGGGTCGGCGGCGGGTCCGTTTCCGGCGTTTCGCGAATCGCGGTGTCCGGTCGGGGCGCGTGGGAGACCGAATCGGTCGCGGCGGGTTCGTCCGCCGGATCACCGCCGTCGAGGACCTGCACCAGACCCGCACCGCCGTCGACCCGGATGCGCTGGCCCGATCGCACCGCCGTCGTCGCCCCCGCCACATTGAGCACGGCCGGAATTCCGTACTCGCGTCCGATCACGGCCGCGTGCGACAGCATGCCGCCCACTTCGGTGACCACGCCGGCCACCAGCCCCAGCGCGGGCGTCCAGCCGGGATCGGTGAACCGCGTGACGAGGATGTCACCCTCGCGCAGTTGGTCGATGTGGTCCAGCGAGGTGATCACCCGGGCCGTGCCCTCGGCCACACCCGGACTGCATCCGAGGCCGGAGAGGTCGCCATCGCCCACCGCGCGTACCGCCGCGACGGTCACCCCGCCGCCGAGTTCGTGCGGCGGCACGAGATCGCGGTAGCCCGCGTACATCGCGCGGCGGTAGGCGATCACGGGCGCGAGGTCGCTGCCGGCCGCGCGGCCCGCGACCAGATCGGTCAGCTCGTGGATGGTCAGCTGGAACGCGTCGTCGGCGTGTTCCAGCACGCCTGCCGCGGCCAGCCGGGTACCGGCTTCCACCACATAGGCGCGGACCACGGCGTAGCACTGCGAGGAGAATTCCCGCATCCGCTCGCGGGCGACCAGATAACGCCGCATCCGCTCGATCTGCTTGTCCAGCGCCTTGGCGTACCGCACCCGCGTCGTCGGCCGGGCACGGACCCGGGCGCGCACCGCCGCGAGCTCGGACTCGTAGCGTTTGCGCTGCTCCACCAGGGTGGTCGCGGGATCGGCGGGCACGGTCCCGTTGTCCAGCATCACCGCGATCATCGCTCGCACTCGCTGCGGGTCCTCCGACCAGCGCGGGCAGGTCAGATCGAGTTCGGCGTCGGCGTGGAAGCCTTGCTCGTCGAGGAAGGCCGCGAGCGCCTCGTCCCACTCCGGGCTGTCGATCCCGGATTCCCTTGCCACTCGGTGCAATTCGACGATGCCGCGTTGCAGCGCCATATGGCTGATCTCGGCGAGGCCACCCATGAGGGCGATGGCCGAGGTGGTCGCGCCGGTGGCCGCGTCCACCTTGTCCAGCAGCTGCTTGAAATCGGTTTGCAGGCTCGAGTTGTGGTAGATGGTGGTGAAGTAGGTGCGCTCGGTGGCGGCGTGCACGGTGAGCAGGCAGTCGGCCAGGTCGGCGGCGAAGGTCGCCTCGTCGGTCCGCGGCAGCGCGCGGACCCGTTCCCGCCAGGCCTGGTACTTGGCGGGCCAGCTCGCGGCGAACGCGTCCACCGCTTCGAGCTGTTCGCGATAGCTGCGCTGCACGGCCAGGGCGACCGGCAGCGCGCGAGCAATGGTCAACGGCGTATTCGGGGTGCGAATCGGACCCTGCGGGCCGTATTCGTTGAGGACGCCCAGATCGTCGTCGAAATGCTGCTCGTCGAAGCCGGGAATGCGCCGGAAGCACTGCTTCACCGCGCTGACGTTCCAGTAGGCCCGGCCGTAGTACATGGCCATCCAGTCCGGCTCCCGCCCCGGCTCGGCCAGCCCGAGACCCTCGAAGAACCGCTGCATCGAATACTGGAATGCGTTGTCGTACAACGAGAACATCATCGGCGTGCACACCCGCGCCGAGACGCCGCCGTCCCGGAGATCAGCGTCGGAGAACTGCTCGATGTCGGTGCGCCAACTGATCGCGGTGACCGCGCGGGACTGCAGCAGCCACAGTGCGCCGTCGCCGTCGATCGCCCACTCGATGTCCTGCGGCCGATGCCGGCGCGCCTGCACGGTGAGCAGCAGCGCGGCGAGCGCCGCGGTGTCGGTGGCGTCCAGGTGGACGTCCTCCTGTCCCGCGTCGCGCGCCACCACGGCGCCGTCGGACAGCCGAAGGGTGTAGCGAGTGGGCGCGACCTGCCCGGAGACCAGTCGCTCGCCCACACCGTGGCAGGTCTCCACCACCGCGTTCTCCTCGATGCCCGAAAGCACATCGATGCTGAAACCGACACCGGCGCAACGAGCGGCGACCATGCGCTGCACCAGGACGGCGACACTCGCGTCCGCCTCGGCCAGGCCGCGCCGCGACAGGTAAGCCCGCACTCGTTCATTGCGCACCGACGCCCGGCACTGCTCGATGTGCGTCCGCAGCGCGGCCGCGTCGGTGATGTCCAGGTAGGACTCGTACTGTCCGGCGAAACTGGCGTCGTCGAGATCCTCGAGCACGCCGCTGGAGCGCGCCGCCACCGGGAATCCGCCGATCGACCGCACCCAGCCTGTCAGCTCGTCGTCGGCGACGGCGTCCAGGTCCAAGTCGGCGGGAACGACGAAGCCGGGTGGGACGGCGAATCCGTCGGAGAGCAATTCGTGCAGGGTGGCGGCCTTGGCGCCCGCCCGCGACGGGGTGAAGTCGGCCGCACCGAGGAACATCGGTGTCGGACCGGATGCGGTGGTGGGGGTGATCACCGTGGTGGCTCCTGTCGGCAGCAGAACCGGGCGAAGGTCGTGGCGGGCGGCCAGTTCCCGCGCTTGGTGTACGCCGGCGGCGGTGAGCGCGCCGTAGGACGGGCTCGCGGTGCGCGGCTCGAAGCCCAGCATCAGCGTCTCGGCCATGCACGCGTACACGATCCCGGCGGGCAGCCCGGTTTCCGGGAAGTGCGGGGTCTGGCCGAGCGGCAGCGCCATGCGGCCGCCGCTGACCAGGGTGATGTGCGGGTGTGCGGCTACCGCCGGGTCCACATCGCCGGGCACGGCCAGATCGCAGATCAGCATGGGGTGGTCGGCGGCGAGATGCTGGGTGGTGACCAGTGGCGCGGCCGAGTTGGTCGCGGTGACCACGACCCGGCAATCGCGCAGCGCGGTCAGGTCCTCGCTCACGACGACCTCGCCCGGCAGTCCGGCCGCCACCCGGCGCAGCCGTGCCCCGGCGCCGGTCCTGCCCACCAGAACCAGCGAATCAGCCAGTGGTGCAATGAGTTCGGCCATCACCGCGCCGATGTTGCCGAGCGCTCCCAGGATGCCGACCCGGCGCTGGCCCGGCGCGAGCGCGGTCAGCTCGGCGTGCAGCACCGCATAGGCGCAGGCCGCCGTGAGCGAATTGCCGGAGGTCACGGTGACGGTGTCCTCCGCCACCTCGCGCGCGGCGTCGGTGACGATCGACGTGTAGCCGCCCAGACCGATCACCCTGGCTCCGGCCGCTATCGCCTGTTCGACCGCCAGCCACACCAGATCTCGCACATAGGTGCGCTCACCGGCGCGCTGGTGCGCCACGATCTGCTCGGCCGTCAGCGGCACCGCGATCAGCAGCATCTCGACCTCGGCCCCGGTCGGTGAGGTGATCGTGCGCCTGGTCAGTTCGAACGGATCGGCCACCGCGTGCAGACGGTCGAACAGTGCCGCCAACTGCGCGTCCGTCCATTCCGCCAGTTCGGGGGCGAGCCGGCGCAGATCCGCGACCTCGGGCAGGTTCGCCAGGAAAGCCACTCTGATCGGTTGGCGCGGATCCCGCGCTGGTGCCGCGTCGGCCCGCCGTGGGAGGGGCGCGCGGTCCAGCGCCGCGGATTCGGTGGTGACCGGTGCGGCCAAGTGGGCCAGCAGCCGGGCGTACTCGCCGCGGTGCAGCAACGCGGCGACGTCGTCCAGCGCCGCGGCCAGCCGGTCGAGGTCGAGGTCGCTGACGAAGGCCGAAGGCTGAACGCGCAGCGTGGTCGGCGCCGACAGGGTCGGCAGCATGCGGATCGCGTGGCGGTGCAACAAGTATCCGGCGACGACGTAGCCGAAGAGGTCGGGCGCGCAGATCTCGCGGAGCAGCGCGGATTCCGGCTCCGGTACCCGCAGCTCCACACCCTGGAGAAGACCGCGCCCGCGCACGGACACAATCTCCTTCGGCCAGCGGCGGGCCACCACGTCCAGTCGCGACCGCAGCCGGGCGCCCGCTTCGCTGATCCGGATCTGGTTGTCGCGCAGGAGATCCAGCGCGGCGTCCGCGACCGTCGCGGACAGCTCGTCGTCGGCGAAGGTGGACGTGTGATAGCGCCCGAAGTCGGCGACCGAGTGCCGCCGGTCGACCAGCAGCGCGGCGATCTTGACCAGTCCTCCGCCGAGCGATTTCGACATCAGGTAGTAATCCGCGCGCACGCCGGACGGGGCCGACGCCAGGAACGTGCCGGTGCGTCCCATGCCGCACTGGATCTCGTCGAAAACCAGTGCCGCCGTGTGCCGGTCCGCCAGTTCGCGCAGGGCCCGCAGGGTCTCGGCGGGGACCTCGCGGACGCCGCCTTCGCCCTGCACGGGCTCGGCGAACACCGCGGCGACCGGCGACAGACGCCGCCAGCTGCGAACAGGCGTCCCGGTGACGTCGAAGCCGATGACGCCTACCGTGCACAGCTCGTCCGCGAACGCGTCGGCGACATCCTCCGGCGTCCAGGTGTCCAGCTTGCGCCGCTCCGGGCCGGGCACCACCAGATCGGCTGGGGTGTCGGCCTGCTCGGTGAGCGCGAAGGCCCCCGCGCTCTTGCCGTGGAACGCGCCGGCCAGCGAGACGAACACCGGCCCGCGTTCGCGTAGCCGCGCGATGTGCTGCAGCGTCTCGGTGAGCACCGCGGCGGCCGTTCGCGGCTCGGCGTCGTCGGCGGGCGCGGCGGGTCGCACGTCGTGCAGGCCGTCGCGGCGCAGCCGACGCAGCGTGCGCCGTATGTCGGCGTCCAAGTCGGACAGGGCACGCGCGTGCGCGACCGCGGCGTGCCTGATCGCCGCTTCGACCGCATCCGCGCCGGTGGATCCCAAGGTGACGATGTACTCCCGGCCGGTGCTCGCGCCGACCGACTCGGACAGCCGACGCGCCAGCCGCGCCGCACCGGGCCGGACGCTGCCCTGCGTCACGAACGGCGCCTGCTGATTCAACAGCGCCGTCGCCGCTCGTACCAGCGCTGGATGGTTGTGCCCGAAAAGTGCCGCGCCGAATCCGCCTACCAGATCCAGGACCCGGGTGCCGTCGGCGCGGACGAGGTGGTCGCCTTCCGCGGCGGTATACACCACGTCCAGGTGGCAGGATCGCAGTAATTGGGCCAGGCCGGGACGGTTGAACTCCGCGAAATCGTTCCAAACGACGCTGCCTCGCGCCGGCTTCTGCCTTTCGGCATGCGCGTTCACGCTTGCGTCCCGAGCGTGACTCGTCGACTGCCCGACGTCTTCGCCACTACATGTTCGGCCACGTCCCGCGCGGTATACAGCGTCGCGGCTTCCTCCTCGGAGATCGCGATACCGAACCGCTGCTCGAGTTCGACTACCACCTCCACCGACCGAATGGAGTCCAGACCGTAATCCAGCAATGGGATGTCCATGTCGATTTGCGGCACGTGCAGAACTCCCGCGAACAGCGCGCGCACATGCGCCGACACAGTCTCCGCTGCGTCCATCCAGCGTCTCCCTTCACCGTCCAACAGCCCTTTTTCTCAGACGCGAGAAAAAGGTCTCGATATGCATTCCCGGATCAATTCCCGAATACAGAACGCACAGCTCGGAGCGGGATTCGACACTACGAACCCGCAAACACAGCTCCTCCGATATCAACGAAACGTCTATCGAATCACTGTCCGTCATCGACCGCCGCACTGCAGTGCAATGACGCCGCCACCAGTTCTTTCATCTCTACACCCGCAAAATGGGTGGCGCAATTCAGCAGATCCTGTGGCTCAGCCCCTTCAGCAGGCAGCTACGGGGAGGCTAATTTTCTGCCGTCCTGTCGCGGGAAACAAACTCCCACACGAGCATTCGTGCCCGAAGCCAACCGCATCCCAGACGCCTCGGCATCCAGTTCATCGATAGCGAACGATCCTCTACACTTACCCAGGGAACAGCAATGGATTCGCGATCGAGAATGGGCAGCTCATGCCTTACTTTCGCGGCGAAGCGGCGAGAGTTCGAACCGACCCACCGGTATCTTCGAGCAGAAATTACCCCTACCGCATTTCGACGGATAGAGGAAGACGTGTAACCGTCTTTTTACCGCAGCCACCCGGCGACGCGAGGCCAGGAACTACCGGCTAACCCCCGGACGCCCGACCGTATGTGACGCCTCTCATTTTGCGCTGGCAAGTATGCGGAAAAGCTGTGACTGTCCACAATGATGCCCCCACCAGGACTTCGCCCAGGCCACGTCCCGGCGAAACGGTCCACTACTACTTCCGAGGCGAGTGTGGACGAACTCTCCTAACCGACCGACCCCACCCGATGGCCGAGTACATCATCTGCCTACCCACTCCGGAAGCCACATGACCAGAGCCCGACGGTCCCGCCCGGTCAGCCCGCGATCAACAGCCACACCGCCTGCATGTCTTCGGCCAGTTGGTGGCACGATTACCGATATGACCCCCACCGTCGTCGCGACGGCACCGTGGTTCGCGATCGACGAAGTCGCCTGGCCGACAACCTGATCCCGCAGCCGAAGGAACATCGACGGCCTATCCGACGGGCACATGAGGACCGGAGTGAGCACCACTCGTCCCGCGAGGTCCCGCCAGATCTGCTGGGGTCGCGATCCCGTTGCGAGCTGGTCTGCTTCGTACAGACTGCGCTTCGTGCTGACAACGCCCCAAGTGCACGTATGGCCTCCGCGGTCTCCCGCTGGGCTTCCGCCTGCGCGCGGGCAGCATTGGCAGCGGCGCAGGATGAACGTCGAAGTCAGCGTCGTCGCCGGAGATCCCTGGTCCGCAGCGGAGCGGGCGAAGATTGACAAGTCGTCGGCTCCGGATCTGTTCGGCACCTCGCTCAGACCGCTGGAACCTGCACCATTCGCTGTGCGATACGAGTACCGCTGCGAATCGTCGAAATGCCGCGGCCACGACCAGAAAGTGCTCGACTGGGAGGCAGGACGAGCCGGCCGACGCCGGCTGAAGTCCCACGGCGCCCTACGAGCGCACGAGATGCTCCTCGAGAAGTGGCGCGACACAATGCTCTCACCTGACCGCGATGTCCACTTCTACGTCGGCAACCAGAACCAGCACCGCCGATCCTTCTCCGTCCTCGGCGTCTGGTACCCCAAGACTGAACTCGCCTTGTTCTAGACGTGTACCACCGCCGCGTCGGGGCGGGCTTCGAGCAGTCGATGCACCACCATGCCACGATGGCACTCGGCATGATCGTGCTCGAAGCACAGCAACGCCACCACACCACCATCGAGAAGCTCGGACACGTGCGCAAGAGCGTCAGTCGCAGCGGCACTATCGAGTAAGTCGTGATACCGGGCGCGGGATTCTGGCTCACCGGCGCGGAAACCATCCCGATTGCTCTTCGGATTGCCGAGTGCACGGTGGTGGACGTAACCGATGCCCACCGCAGCAAGAGCCTCGGCGAGCTTCGTCTTCGACAACCCAGGTTTGCGGCTCAGCGGAGTCAGGCGCACATCGACGAGCACCCGGACGTTTTGTTCGACGAGCTGGGCGACAAGATCATCGATGGTTTTCCCCTCGTAGCCGATACTGACGAGGGTTCCTTCGGCGGCGTCGTAGTCGGCGGCAGTGTCAGGGGCTCCCATAGGTTCCTATGGTGCACCAACCACTTGGTGCACCAACCACTGCGATGTAGCGCGATGGACCCAAAGTGCGCGCCCGAATCACGACCACAGCCCAGTCCGACCTGCCACAATGACTCCCGGTCCCGGCCATACATCCGGATCAGGTCCCACCATTCCGCTGGTAGCACAACGGTAGAGCCATCACCAACAAACTTTCAGGGCCAAACCGGGGGGTAAACGAGGCCAGGTCCAATAGAAAAGGTCAGGCCCGGTCTAAGACCGGGCCTGACCTGCTATTTCTGTGGAGCTAAGGGGACTCGAACCCCTGACCCCCACACTGCCAGTGTGGTGCGCTACCAGCTGCGCCATAGCCCCTGGTCGGTTGCGCTCCGGGCGTCCCCGCCGCGCTTCAATGAAGTTACACCAACGGTGTGTCGGCAACCAAATCGCCTCCATCCGGGGGTGACATGCGTTCCCGATCCGGTTATTATCGAACGTGTGTTCGAAGAATTCGGATGGTGAGGGGCACCGGGCGGTAGGCGGTTGGGCGCTCGGGATGGGCGGAGCAGATGGGGTTGCTGGTCCGCTCGTTTCCGAGCGTCCAGCGGTCGCCCCGTTCGGGGTCGGATGCACGTGACGGTGCGGCGGAAGCAGTGCCGGACAGGGATATGCCGATCGGTCGGCACGGCTCGCGGACCGGGACTGAATACGAATTACCCAGCGGTGCATACGGTCCTGTAGCGGGGCAATGAGACATCTCGAGCCGCGGTCAAGGCACAGGTGACCGGATCGCGCTGTCGAGTGCGCGGGCCGGGTGGCGGCAGGTGGAGCCGTTGCCCGGCCCCAGGCCAACCGAAAGCTCGGCGCGCGGCGATCTCGGGGGCTGGGGATGTCGGGTCGCGCCGTCGAGTGGGCCGGGGCGTCGATTTGGTGGAGTCGGCGTTCCGGCCCTTCCGTTCACCGGAGGGCCGGATCCACCAGGAAGCGAGGCTGGGTGTGCCGTGTCCAGGCCGGGATTCGCGCTCGGTGAGAGTAATCACGGAGGTTGTCGCCGGCCGGGAAAGGCGCAACAGCCATCCGCTGCTCACCGAGTGAGCGAGACCACCCAGTTCTCGTCATTGGTGTCGACCTTGGTCGTGCCGTCGAAGACCGCGGGCGTGGCCGCGGAGCCGCCGAGCGCCGCGGCGAGCGCCGCCGTCTGCGCCATGGCACTGCTGCGGGCGGCGTCGACCTTGGCGCCGGTGGCGATGCATTGCCGCACGGGTTCGGCGGCCCCGGCGTCGCCCGCGATCGCGACGAGTTCCTCGTTGCTCAGGTCCGCGCCGCCTTCGCTGGGGCGCTTGGTGGTGAACAGTTCGGTGTGGAACTTGGAGTAGACGGGGCCCGAGCCCGCCTCGGCGACACACTGGTTCGCCGCGACGGCGCGGGTGGAGTAATCCTTGCTCCTGGAGCGGGCGTCGAGGAAGTTCACCAGGCGGTAGCGCACGGCCAGCGCGCCCTCATCGATCTGCTGCGCGATCTCCTGGCCATAGATGCGCTCCAGGCTGCCGCAGCCGGGGCACAGCGGGTCCTCGAAGATCTCGATGGTCTTCTTCGCGTCCGGGCGGCCGAGCAGAATCGAACCGTTCTGCTCGAGCATCGAGTGCACCGCCGGGTTCCGCACCGAACCGTAGCCGTCGTTGCGGACGGCCGCGTCGTCCTGCCCCCAGCGGATCGCCGCGATGACGATCAACACGATCAACACGAGAGCGACCGCACCGAGCGCGTAGGTGGTCGCACTGGACATCGGCCGGGGCGTGTACTTCGAACGCGATTCGCTCACATCGACACTTTGCCGCAACCAACCGCCACCCCCACCGCCGGGCCACTGATCCGACCTTCGACGGCCACCCGCTTCAGCTCCTGCGGCGGGTTCGCCGTACCGGCCGCGGATGTTTGCCCCGGGACATCGGACGCCCCGGATCGCTCGAGTGTTCAGCTCCGACGACCGCGGTGCCCGGCGCGGTACGCCCCGGCCCGGCATCGGCCGCCGTACCGCGACGATCACCGCTCACCGTCCCCTCGGACTTCGCGGCCGTCCTGACGCCATTCGTCGTCGACTCGCGACGACCGGCTACCGCACGGAGATCTTTTACGTTCTCTGCGTGATCACCCGGGACGTCGCCGGACTCGACCACCACCGGCACCGGGCTGTCGGGGATCGGCGCGCCGGAAACCTCGTTCAGCACGCGAGCAGCGCCCCGCTCGGTGTCTTCTGCGCCGCCGGAACGCTCGTACGGGATCTCCGAGGGAACGGAACTGCCCCGCCGCAACGGCTCGGGAACCACGGCCCAGACGAGCGCGGCGACAGCGAGCAACGCGCCGGTCACGCCGAGCGCGAGCTCGTAGGACACCTGCTGCGCCAGCGCGCCCACGGCGACGGGCCCGATGACGGTGCCGAGGTCGGCGGCCATCTGGAAACCGGCCAGCACCGGGCCGCCGCGCGCCTTGGGCCCGATGATGTCGGCGACGGCCGCCTGCTGGGTCGGCGTGAACATGCCGGACCCGAGGCCTGCCAGGAACGAAGTGGCAAGCAGCCAGGGAAGGTCGGTCGCCAGGCCGAGCCCCGCCGTTCCCGCCGCGCACACCAGCGAGCCGACGATCACGAACGGTTTGCGCCCCCACCGGTCGGACAATCGCCCCGAGGCGAACAGCACCGCGACGTTCCCCGCGGCGAACACCGTCAACGCGACACCGGCCATACCCGGCGCCTGGTGCAGCACCTCGACGACGAGCAGCGGCACCAACGCCATCCGGACACCGAACACCGCGGCCCCATTGGCGAAGTTCGACAGCAGCACCGCCCGGTACTCCGGCCGCGCCAAGCCCTCCCGGAAGGACATCATGCGGACTCCGCCGACCGGTTCCGGCGCGGCCAGCTCCGAATGCCGCAGGCTCAGGTACACCACCACGCTCACGGCGAGCAACGCGAGGGCATAGATGACGAACGGCCAGCGCAGCCCGAGTCCGGACAACGCGCCACCCACCAGCGGCCCGCTCACCGAGCCGACCAGGAAGCTGGTCGACCACAACCCGGAGACCCGGCCGCGCTGCTCCGGCGGAGACATCCGGATGACCAGCGCCAGCGACGACACGGTGAACATGGTCGATCCGATGCCGCCGAGCGACCGCAACAGCATGAGCTGCCAATAGCTCTGCGCCAACGCGCTGGCACCCGTGGACACCGCGACGATCAGCAGCCCGCCGAGATAGACCGAGCGCTCCCCCAGCCGCTGCACCAGCCGCCCGCTGAGCGGGGCGAACAGCAACCGCATCAGGGCGAATGCGGACACGATCGCCGATGCGGCCGCCACACCGACGCCGAACCCGCGCGCGAACTGCGGCAGCACCGGGGCGACCAGACCGAACCCGATGGCGATGACGAACGCGCCCCCGACCAGCACCCAGATCTCGGTGGGCAGGGGCTTGGATCTACCGGTCACCGGACAGCGCCTGCCCCACCAATTCCTCCGCGGCGGTCTGCACCTCGGCGAGGTGTTCCGGGCCGTGGAACGACTCCGCGTAGATCTTGTACTTGTCCTCGGTGCCGGACGGGCGAGCGGCGAACCACGCGTTCTCGGTGGTCACCTTGAGGCCGCCGAGCGGCGCTCCGTTGCCCCGCGCCCTGGTGAGCACGGCGGTGACCGGCTCCCCGGCGATCTCCTTCGTGGTGATCATGTCCGGAGTCAACTTCGCGAGCAGCTCTTTCTGTTCCGCGGTGGCCGGCGCGTCGATCCGCGCGTAGGCGGGGCTGCCGTAACGGCGTTCGAGTTCGACATAGCGCGCCCACGGGCTCTGTCCGGTGACCGCGGCGATCTCGCCGGCGAGCAGGGCGAGCAGGATGCCGTCCTTGTCGGTGGTCCAGACCGTGCCGTCCATCCGCAGGAACGACGCGCCCGCGCTCTCCTCGCCGCCGAAGGCCAGGCTTCCGCTGAACAATCCGGGAACGAAGAACTTGAACCCCACGGGCACCTCGTGCACGTCGCGGCCGAGCACGGAGACCACCCGGTCGATCATCGACGAGGTCACCGCGGTCTTGCCGATCTTGGTCAGGGCGTCCCAGCCCATCCGGTTGGCGACCAGGTATTCGATGGCCACCGCGAGGAAATGGTTCGGATTCATCAGCCCGCCGTCGGGCGTGACGATGCCGTGCCGGTCGGCGTCGGCGTCGTTGCCGGTGGAGATGTCGTAGTCATCCTTGATCCCGATCAGCGAGGCCATCGCATAGCGGGAGGACGGGTCCATCCGGATCTTGCCGTCGCTGTCGAGCGTCATGAACCGCCACGTGGGGTCCACGAAGGGATTGACGACCTCGAGCTCGAGGTCGTAGCGCTGGCCGATCTCCTCCCAGTAGTCGACGCTGGCGCCGCCCATCGGGTCGGCGCCGAGGCGGATGCCCGCGCCGCGGATCGCGTCCAGGTTCAGCACGTTGGGCAGGTCGTCGATGTAGTGGTCGAGGTAGTCGTAGCGCTCAACGCCGGTGGCCAGCGCGCGCTCCAGCGTGGTCCGCTTGACCCCGTCGAGACCGTCGCGCAGCAGTTCGTTCGCGCGGGCGGCGATGGCGTCGGTGGCCGTATTGTCGGCCGGGCCGCCGTGCGGCGGGTTGTATTTGAAGCCTCCGTCGCGCGGCGGGTTGTGCGACGGGGTGACCACGATGCCGTCGGCCTGATGCTTGGTCCCGCCCCGATTGTGGCGCAGCACAGCGTGACTCAGTGCGGGCGTGGGGGTGTAGCGATCGCGTGCGTCGATCACCGCGGTGACGTCGTTGGCGGCGAGCACCTCCAGTGCGGTGGTCCAAGCGGGCTCGGACAGAGCGTGCGTGTCCCTGGCCAGATAGACCGGCCCGGTGATGCCCCGGGTGGCGCGGTACTCCACGATCGACTGGGTGATCGCCAGGATGTGCGCCTCGTTGAAAGCGCCGTCCAGGCTGGAGCCGCGATGTCCCGACGTTCCGAACGTCACCCGCTGGGCCGGATCCTCCGCGTCCGGAACACGGCTGTAGTACGCCGTCACCAGGTGTGCGATGTCTTCCAGATCGGTGGGACGTGCGGGACGCCCGGCTCGATCGTGGGCCATGCTCGGGTCTCCCTTCCGTATCGGCTGCGCCCGGCTCGTCATCAGGATCATGTCCACGACCGCCCGGCCACCGCCGACCCCGCGGCCACGTTCCCGTCGGCCACCAGCCGGAACGTCTCGCAGCCGTACATGCTGAACGTGGTCGGCACGGTGCGGAAGCCAGCTTCCGCGGCGGCGAGCGGTCGATCGCCCGCCGACGCGCCGCTCAGATCGCCGAGCCGCGCCGAACCGACAATGGTAACGGCCGCCGTGCCCGGCGGCATCGGCGAAGCGAAATCCGCTGGTGCCGCGGGGCCTATGGGAGAAACGGCCGGGGCGGCGGGCTCGCCACGGGGTCTGGTCATCGCTCACCTTCCTGCCACTGGTCCACCGGTGCCAATGTGACGTTGACCGAGGTGAACAGCTCGGCGTTCCGCTCGACGAAGGCGCGCAGTCGTTCCGGCTCGTCGACCAGCATCAGCATCAGCGGGAGATGGTCGGCGATATCCAAGATCCGGGTGGTGTGCACATGCGCGGACGCACCGTATCCCTCGATGCCGCGCCACACGCTGGCGCCTGCCAGGCCGCTGTCCCTGGCCCGGCGCACGATCTCGTGATATAGGGGCGTGTGCCGCCATTTGTCGTCCTCGTCGAGCAGCACGGTGAGCCGTGCCGCGGGCCGCCACCGTCCCGCCGTGACGCCACCCGCTTGCGAACCACTCATGCCTGCCCCCTTCCGTCGTGCCGTTCCCATCGCCGAGCCGAACCAGGTACTCACCGTGCCATGCCCGCGCCGGGCTCCGACGCCCCGGCTACGCCACCGCCACCCCCGATGCGGACGAGCGCGGAAAGTGCCGCGCCGGTCCGAGGAGTCTACGAACCCCGCGGGTGGGGTGGAGAAGGTGGTGCGACCGCCGGGTGCGCCGATACCGAGACGGGTGCACAGCAGCCTCTTGGCTACCCACACCGCAGCGGTCGGAATCATCGGGATTCCGATTGCGCAGCATCCCACGACATTTACCGCGTACGCCGGGTAGGAGACCGCCCATCTCTGCACGAGACCGGATCGAGCGCAATGCCGATGGCGTTCAGCAAAGCCCGCCACATCTACTTACCTCGTATTTTGCACCAATGATGGTGATTCGGGAGCGCTTTGCCCGTGCGCGGCAGACGAAGACCGCGTGTCGGGTACGCCGTTCAGCGGTACGACCCGCACCCCCGGATTGTTGCCGTGCCCTACGGCGGAAAGACCCGTTCTCACACCGGACTAGAACTCGCGGACCAACCGATGGGCAATCGCTGAGCATCGTTGCCGCATGCCCACCGTCGCGAGTGCGTCGCCTCGCTCGCGAGCGAGCACATCTCGCGGCTCCACGAACGACGACGGCCGCCGCCCCGCGAGCAATCGCGGGCACGGCGGCCGCTGTGCCGGAAACCGGACCGGCGGTGACGCACTCGGTTCAGTGGGCGAGCACCGGCTCCCCCTCGGCGGGCACCGGCGCCGTGCTCGGCATGAGCACCGCGGTGAGGATGCCGCCCGCGACGAAGATCGCCGTGGCCCACCAGAAACTGGTGGTGTAGCTCTCGATCGCGGACTGGGCGATGGTGAGCGGGTCCGGCGTGCGGGTGGACAGGTAGTCCGTGGCCGCGGACGCCGCGATGGTGCTCAGCAGCGCGGTGCCGATCGATCCGCCGACCTGCTGGCTGGTGTTGATCATGGCCGAGGCCACGCCCGCGTCCTCGTGGTGCACGCCCGAGGTGGCGCCCTGGAAGGCGGTCGACATCGCAGCGCCGAGGCCGAGGCCGAGCAGGATCAAGGCAGGCAGGATGTGGGTGGCGTAGCCGGTGTCCAAGCCGATCCTGGTCAGCCACGCCATGCCCGCCGCCGCGACCAGGAAGCCGCCGCTTACCACGACCTTCGGGCCGAGTTTCGGCATCAGCAGCGACGGAACGGTGGTCGAGGAGACCACCATGGCGGCGACCATCGGCAGGAACGCCACGCCGGTCATGATCGGCGAGTAGCCCAGGGTCAGCTGCATGTAGTAGGTGAGGAAAAGGAAGATCGCGAACATCCCGATGCCCATGACGAAGACCGTCAGGTAGGAGGCGCCGCGCATCCGGTCGAGCACGATCCGCATCGGCAGCAGCGGGTGCGCGACCCGAGTCTCCAGCCAGGCGAACACCGCGATCAGCGCCGCGCCGCCGAGCAGGAACGCGAGGGTGACGCCGTTGGTCCACCCGTCCGATTCCGCGTGCGAGAACCCGTAGACGATGCCGAACAGGCCCACGGTGACCACGACCGTGCCGGGGATGTCGAGCTTGGGCCGCTCGGTGCTCGTGTGTTTGGCCAGCAGCAGCACGGCGCCCACCAGGGCGACGGCGGCGAAGGCGAGGTTGACGAACATCACCCAGCGCCACGAGGCCCATTCGGTCAGCGCGCCGCCGAGCAGCAGTCCGATCGCGCCGCCGGTGCCCGCGACGGCGCCGAAGATGCCGAACGCCTTCGCCCGCTCGGACGGTTCGGTGAAGGTCACGGTGAGCAGCGAGAGCGCGGCGGGGGCCAGCAGTGCGCCGAAGACACCCTGTCCGACGCGCGCCGCGACGAGCATCTCGAAACTGGTGGCCGCGCCGCCGACGGCGGAGGCGACCGCGAAGCCGACCAGACCGATAATGAAGGTGTTGCGCCTGCCGAACAGGTCGCTCAGGCGTCCGCCGAGCAGCAGCAGGCTGCCGAACGCCAGCGCGTAGCCGGTGACCACCCAGGAGCGGTCGGCATCGCTGAAGCCGAGGTCCTGCTGGGCGGCCGGCAGCGCGATGTTCACCACGGTCGCGTCCAGCACGACCATGAGCTGGGCGACGCCGAGGACGGCGAGCACCCACCAGCGCAGGGCGTGCGAGCCGCGCCGCCCGCTTCCCGTTCGCTCCGGGGCCGGGGCCCCGCGGTCGATCGCGGTAGTCATGTGTACCCTTTGTCTCGAGCAATGATACGGAGGAGCTTCCTCCGCTTACCCGAAGAAGCTATCACGATAACGGAGACAACGCCTCCGGTTAATCCCCGATGTTGATAGAATGAAGGTGTGAATCACGCCACGGTCGCCTCTCCACCCCGGCGTCTGCGGGCCGATGCCGCGCGCAACCAGCAGCGCATCATCGCCGCGGCGCGGGAACTGTTCGCCGACCACGGACTCGAGATCACCCTCGACGACGTGGCCGAGCGCGCCGGTGTGGGTGTCGGCACGGTGTATCGCCGCTTCGCGAACAAGAAGGAACTGATCGTCGAGGTCTTCGACCAGAACCTGAACGATTTCGCCGACGCGGCCGACGCCGCCTACCGGCATCCTGATCCCTGGTTCGGACTCGTCGAGTTCTTCGAATACGCGTGTCGGCACATGGCCACGAATCGCGGGTTCAGCGAAGTCATGCTCGAACTCGAGGACGACGAGACCGATCGCTTCGCGGTCGTGCGCGATCGCATCAAGCCCAGAGTGAACGCCATCTGCGCACGCGCGCGCGACGCGGGCGTGCTCGCCGACGGCATCGAACCCTCCGACTTCTTCGCCCTGGTGCACATGGTCGACGGGCTCGCCGAGTTCGCCAAGCCGGTGAATCCCGACGTGTGGCAGCGGTATATGGCCATCATGTTGAACGGCCTGCGCGGCGACAACACACCGCGCAGGCATCTCGACGTCCCCCCGCTGAGCGATGACGAGGTCGAGCAAGCCAAGCAGCAGCTGACCTGTAGCTGGCGCAAGCGGTAGCGAAATCGAAGGGTAAGTAGCGCGGGTCACACGCACTCCCGTAGAGTTGGACGCATGACCAACTCGTGGGTGAACTGGGCCGGCGATCAACGGTGCGCCCCCGCGCTGCACGCCACGCCGCGCTCCGTCGACGAACTGGCCGGCCTGCTCGCCGACGCCGAAGCCGACGACCGGACCGTGCGCGTCGCAGGCACCGGCCATTCGTTCACCGACGCCGTCCTGACCGACGGAACCCTGCTGAGCTTGGCGGAACTGAACCGCGTGCTCGATGTCGACCGGGCGAACGGACTGGTCCGCGTGGAGGCGGGCATCAGCCTGAACGCCGCAAGCACCGCCCTGCACGAGCACGGCCTCGCCTTCCCCAACCTTGGCGACATCGACGTGCAGACCGTCGCGGGCGCCATCGCCACCGCCACCCACGGCACCGGGGCGACTTTGCAGAACCTTTCCGCCGCAGTGCATTCGATGGAACTGATGCAGGCCGACGGAACCCGGGTGGAACTGAACGAGCAGACCGATCCCGACGGTTGGCGCGCGGCGCGGGTCGGCATCGGCGCGCTCGGCGTCGTCACCGCCGTGACGCTGCGAATGGTGCCGTCCTTCGTACTGGAGGGCATCGAGCGACCGATTCCGGTGGAGGACGTGCTCGCCGATCTGGATTCGTTCGTCGACGGCAACGAGCATTTCGAGTTCTACATGTTCGCGCACAGTCCGCTGGCCATGACCAAGCGCAACAACCGCGTGTCCCTGCCCGAGCAGCCGCGCCCCAAAGCGGTGGACTGGTTCACCGACATCCTGTTGTCCAACCACCTGTTCGACGCGCTGTGCGGACTGAGCCGCAGACAACCGCGGCTGCTCCCGTTGATCCAGCGCGGCGCCGCCCACGCGGGCAGCTACCGGCGTCAGGTGGACCGCTCCTACCGAGTGTTCGCGTCGCCGCGCCTGATCCGTTTCACCGAGATGGAGTACGCGATCCCCCGCGAGCACTCCGTCGACGCGATTCGCGAGATCAAGCAACTGTCCACCCGATTCGACACCCCGATGCCCATCGAGGTGCGGTGGGTCGCGCCCGACGACGCCTTCCTCTCCCCGGCCTGCGGCCGCGACACCTGCTACATCGCGGTGCACCAGTACCGGGGCATGGACTTCGAGCCGTACTTCCGCGCCTGCGAGGCGGTTTTCGACCGCTACCAAGGCCGCCCGCATTGGGGCAAACGGCACTTCCAGACCGCCGCGACGCTGCGCGGCCGCTATCCCGACTGGGATCGCTTCGCCGAGGTGCGCCGCCGTTTCGACCCGAAAGGGCGTTTCGCCAATTCCTACCTCGACCGGGTACTCGGCCCGGTCGGCTGAACCCGGCGCTTCACTCCGATCGTTCGGCGAGCAGCTCCGCGACCAGACGGGGCACGGCCGTGCCGATGGGTTCGCGGATGATCTCGGTGGCCATCGCGTCGTACGGCGTCGGCTCGGCGTTCACGATGACCAGATCCGCGCCCGCGCGTACGGCGATGGAGCACATCGACGCGGCGGGCTCGACCTGCAACGACGTTCCGATGGCCAGGAAGATCTCGCTCGTCTCCGCGGTGAGCGCGGCCTTGGTCATGGTGCGGCGGTCCATCTGCTGACCGAACATCACGGTGGCGGCCTTGAGGATGCCACCGCAGTCGGGACACGGCGGGTCGGGTTCTCCTCCGGCCACTCGCTCCAAGGTGGCGGACATCGAGGTCTGGTAGTCGCATTCGATGCAGACCACTTCGAACATGTTGCCGTGGATCTCGATCACCCGATCCGGCGAGGACCCGGCCCGCTGATGGAGGCGATCGATGTTCTGGGTGATGATGGTGACCGCTCG
>NZ_BAFR01000146.1 GCF_000308435.1 Nocardia araoensis NBRC 100135
GGTGACGACGACGGCCCGGACACGAATCTGTGGCGCGTCGGCGAGCAGATGCTCGACGGCATTCGCCACGCGCGCGAGCCAGTAGACGTTGCGTGACCCGTCGAACGCCTCGCCGAACACGGCGACCACCCGGATCCGCTCGGCGATCGGGACACCGTCGGATGAGCGCAACGCCAGCCGCAGGCGCTCGTCGTTGTCATCGGCTTCCGGGTCGGTGAGCACGACGGTGACGTCGATCCGTTCGCCGAGCAGCGCCGTCGCTCGCTCGGCCGCGTCGGCGCCGACGCAGACGGCGACCACGACCTCCTGCTCGGCGGGCGGCTCACCGGTCCGCGCCTCGACGATCTCCCACAGCGGTTGATAGAAGACCCGTTCCAGCTGAAGTGCGACATCGACAGCCGCGCTGACCGGGCGGAACTCGACGCCGAGCAGGCGCATGGCCACCTCGCCTCGGTCGCCGACGATCGCGATGTCGGCGCGCAGCGGGTCGACTCCGCGCCGGGTCACCACGACCCGCGGCCGCTGCGGCAGCGGACCCAGTCGACGCACTCCGGCGATGGCGGCAGGCACGATCGCCACGTCGGTGTCGGAGTCCGCGGCCAGGGCGGCGACGCACTGCAGCGCGGCATCGACCAGAGCCGGGTGGGCCAGGTGCCGGATCGGCGTGCCCTCCTCGACCGGTGCGAGCGAGGCGACCACCGCGTCCGTGCCGACGACGGCCGAGACGATGCGCTGGAAAGCGGGCCCGTAGTCCAGACCGCGAGCCGCCAGGCCGCGATAGAGATCCGGGCCCGCGACGGCGACGGCGTGCTCAGGAGCGTCGACATCCACGACGGCGGTGGTGAAGTCGGCTTCGATGAGCCTGCCGTGGGCGTTGAGCGTCCATGTGGTGGCGGTGGCCGAGCGCGAGCGGATCTGGAAGCGTTTGGTCGACTCCTCGACGCTCACCCGCAGCACGGGGACGTCGTGCTCGTCGATCACCAGCGGGGCGACGAATTCCACCGACTCCAGGCCGACGCTCGTGCGCCCGGTGCGCTCGACGGCGGCGCTGAGCGCGGCGTCGAGGTAGGCCGCGCCGGGTAGCACGACATATCCCTCCACGACGTGGTCGCGCAGCCACGGCAGCCGCGACACCGACAGCTGCACCTCCCACTCGGAGCTCGCCGCCGTCGTGGGATCGCCCAGCAGCGCATAGCCGTCCGGCCTGCCGAGGCGGTCGAGCAGGGTGACCGCCTCGTCGTGCCAAACCCGCTTGCGCTGCCACGGGTAGGCGGGCAGATCCAGGTGCCCGACGATCGAGTCCGGACGGCCCGGCACGGCCGAACCGTCGAGCGAGCCGGCGACATACAGGTCCGCCACGGCGCGCAGCACGTTGTTGCGGTCGCGCAGATCGCGCGAGAGCGTGGTCACCGCGGCGCCGATCACGCCGCGATGGATCAGCATCTCGCGGATGTTGCCGCTGAGCACCGGATGCGGGCCCACTTCGAGGAAGACCCGGTGACCCGCGTCGACCAGCGCGCCGATGGCGTCGGCGAACCGCACCGGCTCGCGCACGTTGCGGCACCAATAGTCCGCGTCCCACTGCGTGCCCGCGATCTCGGCGGCGGTCACGGTGGAGTACGTGGTGAGTTTCGCGTCCCGCGGCGCCAGTTGGGCGAGCGCGTCTCGCAGGTCGTCGAGGATCGGGTCCATCAGATGGCTGTGGTAGGGCACCTCGACGCGCAGGCTGCGCGCGAACGTGCCGGTGGCCGACAAGGTGTCGCGCAGCAGTTCGAGGTCCTCGCTGTCGCCGGCGAGGGTGACCGCGCCGGGGCTGTTCACGGCGGCGATCGAGATGCTGTCGATGCGGGCGAGCAATTCTCGCGCCTCGCTCTCGGACATGCCGAGGGCCAGCATGCCGCCGCTGCCCGCGGTGGTCGCCTGCAACCGGGCGCGGTGGTAGCTGACGGTGAGCGCGTCGCGCAGCGACAGCGCGCCGGACACGTACGCGGCGGTGACCTCGCCGACGCTGTGCCCGACCACCACCGCCGGATAGACGCCGTACTCGGCCAGTTCGGCGGTCAGCGCGGCCTGCAGCACGAAGTTGGCGGGCTGGGCGTACGCGGTCTGCACGATCCGCGAGCCGTCCTCGTCGGCGAGCATCTCGTCCAGGATCGACCAGCCGGCGATCGAGACGAATTCGCGGTCGATCTCCCTGGCGACCTTGGCGAAGGTGCTGTCGGTGGTGAGCAGCTCGCGGCCCATGCCCCACCACTGCGGGCCCATTCCGCTGAAGACGAAGACGGGCTCCACGTCTCCGTCACCGATGATCCGGGACGGAGCGCGGCCCTCGCCCGCGGCGAAGGCCCGCAACTGGGTGCGTAGATCGTCGGCGTCGTCGTAGGCGAAGCCGACCCGCAGGGGATGGTGGGCGCGACGGGTCCAGGCGGCGGCGGTCACCGCCTCGGCGGGATGCCGGTCGAGCGTGTCGGCGAGTTCGCTCGCGAGTGCGCGCACCGCGGTCTCGTTGCGCCCGGAGATCGGCAGCACCCGCGGCACCGGGCGCTCGTCCTCGACCCGCGCGGCCGATGGCGGCGCTTCGACGAGGATGACGTGAGCGTTGGTGCCGCCGTAGCCGAAGCCGTTGACCGCGACGACACCCTTTCCCGGCGCGGCGGACAGCGGCTCGGTGCTCAGCGGGACCCGTAGTCGTAGCCTTTCGAACTCGATCTCGGGATTCGGTGTGATCAGCTCGAACTGGGGCGCGACCGTGCGGTGGTGCAGCGTGAGCGCGGCCTTGATCAGGCTCGCGACCCCGGCCGCGGCCTCGGTGTGCCCGAAATTGTTCTTCACCGAGCCCACCGGCACCGGTTCGCCGCGGCCGTCCACCGCGCCGTACACCGCGCCCAGAGCGGACAACTCGATCGGATCGCCGACCGCGGTGCCGGTGCCGTGCGCCTCGAGGTAACTCACTTCGTGCGCCGCGACGCCCGCGTCGTCGCGCACCTGGCGAGCGAGCTGTTCCTGCGCGACGGGATTCGGCACCGGAATGGCCATGGTGCGGCCGTCCTGGTTGACGCCCGTCGCGCGGATGACGGCGTAGATGCGGTCGTTGTCGCGCTGCGCCACGTCCAGCGGCTTGAGCAGCACCGCGCCCGCGCCCTCGGCCCTGCCGTAACCGTCGGCGGCGGCGTCGAAGGTCTTGCAGCGGCCGTCGACCGACAGGAACCGGCCTTTGCACATCGAGATGAACGTCTCCGGTTGCAGCATCGCGTTCGCCCCGCCGGCCAGCGCGATCTCGCACTCGCCATTGGCGATCGCCTGCACCGCCAGATGCGTGGCCACCAGCGAGGACGAACAGGCGGTGTCGACGGTCAGGCTCGGGCCGTGCAGATCGAGCAGATAGGAGATGCGATTGGACAACAACGTGTGCGAGGCGCTCATCGCGGTGTGGCTGGTGATCGCCGATCGGACCAGCGGGCCGCTGCGTCCGAGCACGTTGTCGAGGATGAAGCCGCCGACGTAGACGCCGACGCGGTGGCCGGAGACCCGCCCCGCCATGCCGGCGTCGTCGAGCGCCTCCCAGGTCACCTCCAGCAGCAGCCGCTGCTGGGGGTCGAGGATGGCGGCCTCCTTCTGGGCGATGCCGAAGAAGTCGGCATCGAAGTCCCACAGCGGCTGGGTGAGAAATCCACCGCGTCGGGTGTACATACGTCCCGGCGCGTCCGGATCAGGGTCGTAGTACTTTTCGATACTCCAACGGTCCGGCGGGATGTCGACGATCCCGTCGCCTTTGTTCAGCAGAAAATTCCAGTAACTTTCCGGATCGAATACACCGCCTGGAAACCGGCAGCCGATACCCACTATTGCAATGTCGACCATTATTTCTCCTGGCCTTGAATGCGGGACCTTGCTGAGCCCCCCGACCGCAGCAGCACAAATATATGACGAGCTCCTTCGCTCGAATGCATGCTATTGCTCGGGTCGCTCGGTCGTCAATTGTCTTGTGTTACAGACGTTTCAATTTGCGTAACGTCGCCACCAGAGGCGCGTTCGAAATCATCCCTCGGGTGACGCTCGGATGAATTGCGCTGAGATTCATGAGCACGGCATAGCGCAGACCGTGGTCGCGCCAGTGCGCGAGCTGCTCGACGATCTCGTCCGGCGTTCCGGCCAGACAGAATTCCCGCACCAGTGCGGCCGGGACCTTCTCGATGTAGTCCAGCACGGTGCGCTCGTCGAGCGTCTGCGGCAGGTAGTCCTGCAGGCCGGTGAAGTCCTCGCCCAGCGGGTGGGTCGCGCCGTGCCTGGTCCACATCTCCCCGGGGGCGCACAGGGTCAGCGCCCGCGCGCCCACGCTCTCGACGAGTGCGTCCACCTGCCCGGGGCGGGCGGCGGTGAGCACGCTGAACACGGCGGCGGGCGCGACCGAATCCGGGTCACGGCCCGCGTCGGAGGCCGCGGCGCGAACCAGTTCGAGGCGGTGGCGGTATTCGTGCGGGCGCTGGGCGAAGCCGGGGAACCACACGTCGGCGTAGCGCCCGGCGGCCCGCAGCATGCGCGGGCCTCCCGCGGCCACCCAGATCTCCGGGCGCGTGCCCCGATACGGCGGTACGTCGAAGACCGCGTCGCGCAAAGGGAAATACGGGGAGTCCCTGGTCACCAGACTGCCGTGGGAATCCCACAACGCCCTGATGGTCGCCAGCGCCTCCTCGAACCGCCCGACCGGAGCGGACCAGTCCACGCCGTAGGGCTCGTTGTTGTCGCGGATGCCGGTGCCGATGCCGAGAATGGCCCGGCCCCGGCTCAATTGGTGCAGAGTGGCGGCGGCCTGCGCGGTGACCGCGGGGTTGCGGCGGCCCGCGTCGGTGACCCCGACGCCGAGCCGCAGACGGGCCAATCGGTTCTGGGCGGCCAGATAGCCCAGCGCCGTCCACGGTTCGTAGATGCCGTCGGCGTGCGGTGCGAGCCGGGTGATGCCGACGTGCCGGGGTTTCCAGATCGAGGCGGGCAGGATCGAGGGCAGATGGTCGGTCACCCAGAGCGAGTCCGCCCCGCCCGCCATCGCCACCGAGCGGCTGCCGCGAAATTGCAGATCGGGCGCGAACCGGGTGTAGACGCCGGAATCCATCACGCCTGTGCGGAATTTCGCCATGTTGTTCCTCTCGCACTACTTGGGTACTGGCTCGAGAGCGGCGCTGGTCTCGGAGATTTCGATACGTTCGTGCCAGCGGGCGAGCCGGCGCGGCGCCCACCAGTTGGCCGCGCCGAGCAGGCGCATCAGAGCGGGCGCGAGCACGCCGCGGATCAACGTCGCGTCGCTCAGCACGGCCAGGGTCAGTCCGAGGCCGAAGAGCTGGATGAACGACACGTGCGAGGTCACCATGCCTGCGAACGCGATCGCCATCAGGCAGGCGGCCGCGGTGAAGATCCGGGCGGTGCGGGCGACGCCGGTCGCCACGGCGCGGGTGTTGTCGCCGCAGGACAGCCACTCCTCGCGAATCCGGGACAACAGGAACACCTCGTAGTCCATCGAGACGCCGAAGGCGATGCAGAACATGAGGATCGGCATGGTCGGTACCAGGTAGCCGGTCGGGGTGAAACCGAGCGGGCCGGCCAGGTGCCCCTCCTGGAAGATCCAGACCATGGCGCCGAAGGTCGCCGCCAGCGACAGCGTGTTGAGCAGCAGCGCTTTGATCGGCAACAGCACGCTACCGGTGAAGAAGAACAGCACCACCAGCGTCGACAGCGCGATCACCGCCACGGCGACGGGCACTTTCGCCGCGAGCGCGTCCATGGTGTCGACGCTTTCCGCCGCCGAGCCACCGAGCAGCGCCCGGCCCGGTGCGGGCACCGCGCGCACCCGGTCGAGCTGATCGATCGCCGCGGGGGAGTACGGGTCGAGCCGGGTACCCACGCGCAGGTACGTGCCCGCGTCGTCGCGCATGCCGGGCGGCGCGGAGGCCACTTTCAGCCCGCCGGTGTAGACGCCCGCCGCGGACAGCACGGACGTCACCTGCTCCACTCGGGACAAACGCTGCGCGTAGGCCGCGATATCGGCGTCGCCGCCCCGGTAACCGGGCATGGCCACCAGGACCCCGGCCGTGGCGTTCTCCCGGAAGTCGGTGCGCAAGGCGTCACCGACCACATGGCTGGACGCCCCGGCGATCACCCGGTCGTCGGCCGCGCCGAACCGGATGGACAGGAACGGCGAACCCAGCACCAGCAGCAGCGCGATCACCGCCAGCGCGGCCACGACCGGGCGGCGCATGACCACTTGCACCGCGCGGTACCACCGGGTGGCGGTGACCTCGACGAGCGCAGGCCGCGGCCGCCGGAACCGGCTCCGCAGGAACACTCGCACGTCGAGCGTGTCGACGCGGGGGCCGAGCAGCGCGAGCGCGGCCGGCACCAGCAGCAGCGTGGTGAACACCGCCGCGCCGAGCACGGCCAGCCCCGCGTAGGCCAGCGATCGCAGGAAATACAGCGGGAAGACCAGCAGTGTCGACAGCGACAGCGCGATCACCACACCGGAGAACAAGACGGTGCGGCCCGCGGTGCGCGCCGTGCGGGAGACTGCGGAGCCGGTGTCGTGCCCGGCGGCGAGTTCCTCGCGGAATCTGCTGACCATGAACAGGCTCGAATCGATCGCGACCGCGAAACCCAGTGCGCTCATCATGTTCAGCGCGAAGATCGATACATCGCCGACCTCGGTGAGCAGCCGCAGGATCGGCAGCGTGGCGAAGATGTTGAACACGCCGACCGCGAGCGGGATCAGCGCGGCGGTCAGGCTGCCGAAGACCAGGACCAGGGCGAGTCCGGTCAGCGGTATCGCGATCGCCTCGGTGATCAGCAGGTCGGTGACGATCCGATGGCTCATCTCGTCGAACGCCACCGCCTGGCCGCCCGCCCGCACGGTCACGCCGTCGAAGTCGCCGCTGAGGCGTTCGGCGATCGCGCCCGCGCGTTTCGGCGCGTCGGTGTCGTCGCCGGTGACATGAACCAGGACGAGGCCGTCGCGGCCGTCGTTTCCGCGCAGCCCCTGCCGCAGATCCGGCGGCAGCTCCCAGTACGACTGGACCGCGTCGACCTCGTCGCGGCCGCGCAGCTCCGTGGTCAGGCGCTCGCCGACCGTGCGGGCGGCGGGGCTGTCGAGCCCGTCCGGCGCGGTGACCAGCAATACGAGATTCGGCGCGGCGCCGGGGAAGTCGCGGCTGAGGAACGTCGCGACCTCGGCGGATTCGGTGTCGGACGGGATGTAGCCGCCGGACTTCAGATGGGCGGGCGCCGACCAGCCGAGCCCGACGCAGACGATCCCGATCAGCAGTGCGCCGTAGAGGATGGATCGCGGGCGCCGGGTTGCCAGGCGTGCGAGACCAACAAGCATGATGAATGACCTTTTCTCGAACTCCGGCACGTGGCGAATGCCGGTGCGGCCGGGTGCTATTCGGCAGCGCCGGGATCGATGTAGCTGGCCAGCGCCCGCCATTCCTTGGCATTGCGGCTGGCGAGTTCGGCGACGGCCGGGATGCAATGCGGTGGCACCGTCGCCACCAGCGCGGTCCACACTTCGCGCTGCATCGAGTGGGTGTGCAACCAGCGCAGCAGGTCACGGCCCTGCTGGCTGTGCCGCATAGCCGGATCTCGGGTGAGTTGTTGCAGCAGCAGCGCGCTGCCCTCGGGCTGGGCCCCGGTGTTGTCGCGGTCGCAGGAGCCGGTCTCGCGCAGACGTTTGCGGATCGCGTGCGCCGTGCTGATGGACACCTCGGCCGCGGCGGCCAGCGCGCGCAGCGGCATGTCCGGCGAGGTCGCCAGCAACTCGGCGACCCGGCGCCTGCGCTGTGCGCGGTCCATCGGCCTGCGCCTGCCGTCGGCGCCGACGCGGATGTTCGACTGCGGAATTTCCGCACTCGAACGCTGCCGAATCGTGGCCACCGTGCGCGCCGAAAGTCCCGTGGTGGACGCGATGGCGCGGTCGGACAATTCCGGCAGCGTCTCGATGATCCGCTCGGCCGCCGCTTTGCGGTCCGACAGTGTCAGCGGCAGGCCGTGTGTCGTATTGAGTTCGACACCGCGCAGAAAGGCCTCGGCCGGTGTCCCGTCGAAGAACACGACGTCGATGTGCTCGCGCCCCAGCCATTGTGCGGCGCGCAACCGATGCATTCCGTCGATGACGCGCATGGTGCTGCGGTGCACCAGAATCGGCGGTAATTCGGTATCGCTCTCGGCCAGTCGCGCGATATGCCTGCGGTCCTCCCCGTTCGACCGCGGCGAATCCGCGGGCAACAACTCGTCGATCGAGACGAGGTAGCGTGCGTTCGACGCCAGTGGCACCACATCGCCGCTCACCAATTTAAACTCAGCGGACATTTCGAACCCCCAGGGTCGCCCGGAATCAGATCGGTCCTCGATGACCCGATGGTCCATCCGGAACCCGGCTAGGCTTCGACCGACCGATCGGTCACAGCGTAGGTGCGGCCGGTGCACGACACTAGGCTTTTCAGGAAGAGTGGGGAGAATTCGGAAACATGACAGTCATTGCCGACCCCGGTCGCACGGCGCTGCTCATCGCGGGCACCGTGGTGGCGGAACGCGAAGGACTGCAACGTCTTTCGGTCAACGCGGTGGTCGAGGAAGCCGGGATGGCCAAGGGGACCTTCTATCACCACTTCGTCAACCGCCGCAGTTACGTCATCGCGTTGCACCGCCGCTTCTTCGACGCGCTGTCGCAGTCGGTGGCAGCGGCGCTGGCCGGGATCCCGCCGGGAATCGAACGGATCGGCCCCAGTCTCGACGCGTTCCTGGATGCCTGTCTGAATGCCCGCGGCACCGAGGCGTTCATGGTGCAGGCGCGCACCGATCCGGATCTGCGCGAGGAGATCCGCCGCCGCCACGAGCTGTTCATCGCGGTGGGGCGGCCGGACATGGTCGCCGCCGGATGGCCGGACCCCGACGCCGCCTCCCGGATGAAGGTGGCCATGGTCGGTGAGATCTGCCTGGCCGAGCTCACCGCCCGGCGCCCCCGGCCGGATCTGCGCGTCGCCGCGGTCCGAATGCTCACCGCCAACCGCACGGGTCCGCTGCCCACGGACCCGCCAGTGCACGGCGCCTCGTCGACCTAGGCCTTTCGGCTGCCATCGGGGGCGGACGGTCGATCGGCGGGATCTCCAGCCGGTCCGGGAGTAATGTTTCACCTGGCAGAGCCAGGAGCGCGCGTCTCGAACCGGCAATGCTGTCGGGCGGTCGCGTCCTCCGGGCGGAGGACTGCACACGGAAGGCCGCGCCATGACTCACGCAGCCGACGACGGTGGCACGCGACCGGGCCGCGCGGCGACCATCCGGAATTACGTGCGCACCGCCCCGTGGACTTTCGCCTGGCTGACAGTGCTGTTGGCGACCACGATCCTCCAACACCTGGTGCCGCGCGGCGACTTGGCGCACGTGCTGGGGGAGCGTTCCACCAACCTGCGTCATCTCGAGTCCGATCCGGTGCACGTCCTCGTGACCAGCCTGCTGTGGATCGACGGCTACTTCTGGCTGCCCTACCTGGTGCTGTTCTGCGTCTTCCACGCGCCCGCCGAACGGTGGCTCGGCTCGTTGCGCTGGGCGATCGTCGGTCTGTGCGCGCACGTCGCAGCCACGTACTTCAGCGAGGGCATCCTGGCCGTGGCCATTCGCCACGGCTACGCCGATCCCGGGATGGTCGATGTACGCGATATCGGCGTCAGTTACTTTCTCGCCGCGATCATCGGGGTGCTGACCTACCATATCGCCCGTCCGTGGCGGTGGCTGTACCTCGGCGGAATCCTGACATGGTTCGCCATTCCGCTGCTGATCCACCCCACCTTCACCGGCATCGGGCACTTTTCGGCGCTGCTGATCGGGCTGGCGGCGTTCCCGCTCACACGCGGGCGGACCGCGCCGGACTGGAACCCGGCCGCCGTGTGGCGACGCCGGGTCCACGGCGACCGCGCACCGACAGGGCCTGCCGGAGCGTCTGGATCTCGGCCTTCGCCGGACCGGCGCGGGTAGTGCCGGCCGGATCCGTCTCGCGCGATCGGCAAGTGTTCGTAGCTATTCCGGGGCCGCGTTCGACTCCAGGGCCTTGTCGTAGGCATATCCGGCGTCGCGGACCTTGGTCGCGAGGAAGCGCATCCGCTCCGAGGTGAGGTAGCCACCGCGCAGAGCCGTGCCGTCCAGTTCGGCGGCCACCTGGTCCAGCGCCAACCGCGCGAACCGCGTTTGATCGACCATGGCCAGGTTCTACCAGGTGATCCCGGCGCGAGCTATGGCACCACGCGGTGCGTTTCCGGAGAGCCGCGCAATCGATCCCGCGCGGCATTCCCAATGGTGGCGAACTTTTGGCTATCGGATCGGCCTATCCTGCTTGGCGGCGGCCGGATCGGGGCCCCGAGCGGGAGGCGAGCGCCTGCTCCGTTCGTGAGAGCTACGTGTGGGACAGGCGATGACGCGACTCGTGCACTTCGTGGGCAGCTTGCCCGCACCCTTGACGACCGATGACAGTGACGTGCTGGAATGGTTCGTCCAGCGCGCCCGTGGCCACCGACTCACCGGTGTACCGCGGGATCTGGATCCCACGTGGGTCGTGCAGTACCTGCGGGAGCGGGAGAAACACGACGACGTCTTCGAAGTGGTGCGCAGCGGTGACTTCGCCGACTATGCCGACATGCGCGTCTACGGTATTCGCCCTGGCGCCACCCTCGAGCCCCGGCACGTGGCGATGGATCGCGTCGACCGCATCGGCGCGGCCGTCAGCGCCTTCCGCGCGCTGCGGGATCGCCACCAGGAACTCGCCGACACGAGATTGCAGATCAGTCAACCGAATCCGCTGGATCTGGCGTTGTTCGTGTTCGGAGGCGCCGCGGTGGCCGACGGCCTTCCGCTCGGGCGCGCGCTGCGCCACCTCCGTACGGTGACCCCGGCGCTGCGCAACCTGCCGGTTTTCGTCGAGGCCGTGTTGGCCGAAATGGCCGTTGTCACAGCCGAGCACGGCGATTCGATCACCTGGCAGGTGGAGTCGCCGATTGCCCAGCTCGCACTGGTGAAGGCGGCGCGACTCGGTGCGCAGGCTCCGGTCGGCCGTCTGGTCGCGCGCCAGCTGGCCGGCTTCCTCGCGCGGGCGCACGAGATCGGCGCACGAACCGTTCTGCATCTGTGCTACGGCGACTATCAGCACAAAGAACTTCTCGCCCCGCGCAGTCTCGCACCTTCGGTGCGGCTGTTGAACACCGTCGCACGAGATCTGCGCGCTCGGGCGGTGCCGCTGCCGCCCGCGCACATACCGTGTGCCTACGGTGCTCATCCGGCCCCGGTGGACCCGGCGTTCTACCGGCCGCTGCACCGGCTGGACCCGGACTGGCGCGTCATCGCCGGGGTCGTGTCGGCTGCGGATGCGCAAGACAGCATGCGCAGCCTGGCGCTGTTCGAAGCGGCCGCGGGCCGGACCGCGTACGGTGTGGCGACGGCATGCGGTCTCGGCCGGTGCACCGTCGAGGAGGCCGAGCGGGCCGCGGCGGCGACCGTGGCGACCGCCGAGTCGGCACCCAGCGAGGCTGCGCGAGCCTGAACGGGCCGAGGCCGGCACGGTCACCCTGACTGCTCGGCTCGGAATGGCTTGTGGAGGACGGGATCCGACTGCATCTCGGCGAGCGCGTCGTTGCTCCCGCTCTACTTCGCGGAGAAATAACTCGGAGGAGGCTGCTGCGGCCGACAAGTGAAGCGCAGCAAGGGATCACCGAATCACGGCCGGTGTCGGCAACGGGCGGAACGGACACGGGCACGGGGCGGCCCGGGCCGGTACCCTGGTTTCAGGGGCTGTCGCGAGAAGTAGTTAAGTTACTGCGAATTTCCGTGTTCCCACCCGCACTGTGCTCGGCGTTGTGTACCTTATGTTATCGAGGGTTCGCTTCGCAGAGAGGGAGCGGGCCGGGGTCGTGGATACGGCCAGGCAGAAGGACTCCGTTGTCCCGTGCGGTGCATCCGTCCCGAGACGCGG
>NZ_BAFR01000145.1 GCF_000308435.1 Nocardia araoensis NBRC 100135
TGCCGCGCTCGCCGGAGGGCAAGCGCCAGTTCCTGCGGGGCAGGCTGATCCGCGGGCACTCGGGTGACTCGGCCGCGCCAGGACGGCCGCGAGCGGTCGAGGTGGTGTCCGGTCCCGGCTCGCACCTCGTGGCGGCCATGGCGAAAGCGGACGCGCTGATCGATGTGCCCGCCGAGGTCACCGCGTTGCCCGCGGGGGCAATTGTGCGAGTGTGGTCTTTATGAGCGAGCTGTCCCATGTCGACGACGAAGGCCGTGCCCGCATGGTGGATGTGAGCGCGAAGAGCGAGACCACCCGGATCGCCGTCGCTGCAGGCGAGTTGCGTACCACCGCCGAGGTGGTCGCGCTGGTGCGGGCCGACGACATGCCGAAGGCGGACGTGCTGTCCACCGCCCGCATCGCGGGCATCGCGGGGGCGAAGAAGACCTCCGAGCTGATCCCGCTGTGCCACCAGCTGGCGTTGTCGTCGGTGCGGGTGGAGTTCGGTTTCACCGAGTCCGCCATCACCATCGAGGCCACCGCGAAGACCACAGGCCCGACCGGGGTCGAGATGGAGGCGCTCACCGCGGTCGCGGTCGCGGGGCTCACCCTGCACGACATGGTGAAGGCGGTCGACCCCGCGGCGGTACTCACCGACGTGCGCCTGCTCACCAAAGAAGGCGGCAAGCACGGTCATTGGGAGCGCCCGGCCGACGCGGACTCCGGCGAGACCGCCCGGCCGGTCACCGGTGAAGAGCTCGCTCCCGATGTCGACGAAGAGGACACCTCCGACTACGCCGAGCCCGAGTTCGGCGAAGAGGAGCGCTCGGCGGTGGTGCTGGTCGCGTCGACCGGCGTCGCGGCGGGCACCCGCGACGACACGACCGGCCCGGTGCTCGTGGAGTGGCTGTCCGGCCTCGGCTTCTCCGTGCGGGGCCCGCTGGTCTACGCCGACGCCGAGATCGAGTTCGGCCTGGCCGACGCGCTGCGCTTCGAACCGGCGCTCGTGATCAGCACCGGCGGAACCGGCGCTTCCCCCACCGACGCGACCCCGGAGGCCACCCTCGCCCTGCTCGATCGCGAGCTACCCGGCGTGGCGGAGGCGATCCGGCAGCGCGGCACCGCGAAGTTCCCGCTGGCGGCGCTGAGCCGCGGCGTGGCGGGGCTGGCGGGGCGCTCGGTGATCGTGAATCTGCCCGGCTCGCCGGGCGGCGTGAAGGACGGTATCGCGGTGCTGGAACCGCTGCTGGATCATCTGCTCGCACAAGTCGCCGGAGGTGGAAGTCATGACAACGGCTGAGGCCACGGTCCGGCTGGCCCGGATCAGCGACCAGCCGCTGGACCCAGCGGAGGTCGAGGAAGCGGTGTCCGGATCGCACTACGGCGCGGTCGTGGTGTTCACCGGGAAGGTCCGCGACCACGATGGCGGACAAGCCGTTTCGGCCCTGGAATACTCCGCGCACCCGCAGGCGGAGCGCTTCCTGCACACCGTATGCGCGGAACTCGCCGCCACACACGGCTTGCCGGTCGCGGCCGTGCACCGCGTCGGCTCGCTCGGCATCGGTGACCGGGCGATCGTCGTCGCGGTGGCGGCGGCGCATCGCGACGCGGCGTTCGCGGCGTGCGCGGAACTGGTGGACCGGATCAAACACGACGTGCCGATCTGGAAGCGCCAGCTGTTCGCCGACGGCCTGTCGGAATGGGTGAACGCCTGCGGGTGACCTGACCGTGACATGAATCTCATGACGAATCAACATGTCCGGTATAGCGTGTGCGCGCGGTATCGCTTCACTCGGAGACCGACGGTGCGCCGATCGGTCGCGGTGGCAGAAGGGAGCACGCGATGGGAACCGATCAGGTTCTGCTCCACCGGTTCGTCATCTCGCAACTCACCGCGGCCGGCGTGGACCGCGACCGGCTGCTCCGGGAAGCCGGATTGCCGGAGTGGACCATGGCGGGCGACGACCTGCACCTGCCCAGCCAGACGTTCTCCCGGCTGTGGGAGATCGGTGAACTCGAACTCGGTGACCCGGACATCGCCCTGAACGTGGCGCGCCGCTACGAACTCACCTGTTTGGGGCTCTACGACTATCTGTTCTCCTCGGCGCCGACGCTGGGGGCCGGACTGGCGACCTGCGGGCCCTACGTCACCGCGGTGACCACCAATCACCGGTTCGACCTGGTCGCGGAGAACGACGACGAAGTCACCTTGTATCTCGACATGATCGACGGCGAGGGACGCGGCCGCGATCTCACCCAGCTGTGGGGGCTGAGCGCGGTGCTCAGCCGGGCGCGGCGCGTGGTGTGTCAACCGCTGGCCCCGCTGCGGGTCGCGCTGCGCCAGCACGCACCCGCGAAGATCGACACCTTCATCGAGGTGTTCGGCACCACCGCGATCGAGTTCGACGCGCCGGTGGACGCCATGACCTTCCGCGCCTCGGACATGGATCTGCCGTTGACCACCAGCGATCCGGTGCTGGCCGGCATACTGCAGCCCTTGGCCGCCGCGCTGCCGCCACCGCCGCCGCTGGCCACCGCATGGCCGGAGCGCGTCGCGGCAGCCCTGGCGGACTGCCTGGCGGACGGCGACGCCTCCCTGGAGCGGGTGGCGCGCAGGCTGGCCACCAGCCCGCGCACGCTCCAGCGACGGTTGCGCGAGGCGGGTACCACGTGGCGCGCCGAACTGGACCGGGCTCGCGGCGCGCGACTGGTCGCCGCGACCGCCACCGGGCCGCTGAGCCCCTCGCGCCAAGCCGAGATCCTCGGCTACTCCGACCCGGGATCGATGCGGCGCGCGGCTCGGCGCTGGTCGTCGGCCACCCACGCCCCACGCACCGAGCGGTCCTTCACTGCCTGATGAAACGCGCGGCGATCGACCAGAACGTCGCGTCCTCGATCGCACGGAAATCCCAGCTGTTGGCGATGGCGTGGGTCTCGGCGACGATGGCGGGAACGTCGAAGTCGTCGCGGGTGGCGGTGCCCTTCGCCTCCAGTACCTCGATGACGTACGCGGTGGCGCTCTCCATGGAATCTGACACGGGAAACTCCCATCGGTCGCGGAACGATTCGGTCGGTCACGGATCGGCTGCCGAGCGGCGCCGCGCGCGGCAGTACGCTGCCGGTGCCCGCCGACCGGCGGACACGCTTTCAGTCTCATGAAAAGACCGCTCCGTCACCAGCACCGAACGCGACAGGTCGCGACCGAACGCGCCAATCTGCGCGCTCAGTGCGGCGTATACCGCCACACCCCGAGCATGCTCTGCGCATCGAGCGGTTCGGCGTCGTCGTGCACGGTGTCACGCAGCCTGGCCAGGGCCTTGTCGGTGTGCAGACCCGCACCGATGAGCACCAGCTGCGCCCCTCGCGACTCGCCGCGCGACCAGCCACCCGGCTCGAAGACGATGTGGCGGCCGACCATGTGCAAAACGAATTTCCTGCGTTCGCCGGCCACGCCGAAGGCCGCGAAGCCCTTGGCCCGGAACAATCCCGGCGGCGGGTCCTCCAGGAAGCCGATCAGTTTGCGCGGGTCCAGCTCGCGGTCGCTGTCGAAGGAGACGCTGGTGTAGTCGTCATGCAGATGGCGGTGCCCGGCGTGGTCGTCATCGTGCTCGTGCTCGACGAGCAGTTCGTCGAAGCCCAGTTGCTCGGCCACCAGCGGGCGTTCGCGCCGCGGTCGGTCGAACAACAGCCCGGGATCGATCCTGCCGTAGGTCGTCGCGTACACCGGCACCGAGCCGACCAGCGCCGCGATGTCCGCGCGCAGCCGTGCGAGCTGCTCGGACGCCACCCGGTCGGCCTTGTTCACCACCACCAGGTCGGCCAGCCGCAGATGCGTGCGCAGTTCCGGATGGCGGGCACTGCTGTCCGGGAACTGTTCGGCGTCGACCACCTCGACCAGGCCGCCGTAGCGCAGACGCGGATTGTCGCTGCCGACCACCATCCGGATGAGGTTGCGGGGTTCGGCCAAGCCGCTGGCCTCCACCACGATCACGTCGATCCCGGCGCGCGGCTGGGTGAGCCGGGTGAACAGCTCGTCCAGTTCGGTGACGTCGACCGCGCAGCACACGCAGCCGTTGCCGAGCGAGACCATGGCGTCGACCTGCCCGGCCACCAGCATCGAATCGATGTTGATCGCCCCGAAGTCGTTGACCACCACGCCGATCCGGGTTCCCCGGTTGTCCCGCAGCAAGTGATTGAGCAGCGTGGTCTTCCCGGAACCGAGAAACCCCGCGACGAGCACAACAGGAATCCGGTCAGCCATTCCGCTCACCCTAGTGCGCCGCCGCACGCGCGGAAAAAGCCGGACGCCGCCCTCGACGTGATGAGGACGGCGTCCCGGGGGTTCGGTGTGCGGACTATTTCGCGGGGCCCAGCAGCATGCCCGCCAGGCTGTAGCCGAGATTGATCAGTTCCGTGGTGATCGCGTTGTTGTCCAGACCGAGCATCTTCGCCAACGGCATCAGCAACTCCATGATCGAAGCGTTGCCGCCGGCCGTCCCGGGTGACTGCTGCGCGTTCGGCGTGCCGGGCGACTGGGTTCCGGAGGTGCTCGGCGGTTTCGGCGCGGTCGACGTGCCGGATGACTGCGGTGTCGCCGTTCCCGGCGCGGGCTTCGGCGTCGAGGTGCTCGGAGCCGGCTGCGCCTGCGGCACCGCGGGGGCCGCCGGACTCTGCGGCACACTTGGAGTCGTGTAACTCGGCGGCACCGCGGGAATCGGCTGGGCCTGCGGTACCACCGGGTTCGTCTGGGCCTGCGGAGCGAACGGATTCGCCTGAGCCTGCGGCGTTTCCGGGGCGACCGCGGGATGGTCGAACGACGCACCCTGCGGGCTGGCCTGGCCGCCCTGCTGATCCGGCGCGGCACTCGGCTGCGGTGTGCCGAGCAGATAACCGACCACGCCGGTGGTCAGCGCGATCGCGTGCTTGAGCTGCCCGTCCGGGGTCTCCAGCGACGCCGCGTCCTCGGGATTGGCGCCGTTGCCCATCTCGAGGAAGACGAGCGGAACGGTGGTCAACGCGGGCCCGGCGATGTCACTGCGGGTCTGCAGACCGTCCACCACGCCGCCGTAGTTCGCGGGCGGGAATCCCGCCTCCCGATACGCGTCGCGCACCGACTTGGACGCGGCCAGTCCCGCGCCCGCCTGGACCTGATCGACGATCAGGTTCGGGATGGGCAGTTCCGGGATGATCAGGTGGAACCCGCGATCCTGTGCGGGCGCGCTGTCGGCATGGATGCTCACGGCGACGTCGGCGCCGGACTGGCTCGCCGCGCGGGCCCGGTCATCGATGCAGCCGCCCCAGTTGATGTCGTCCTGGCGGCTCAGCACGACATGTGCGCCGAGCGTCTCCAGCGACGTCTTCACCACCTGCGCGACGTTCCAGGTGATGGTGTGCTCGGGGACGCCGTTCATCGTGGTCATGCCGGTGGTCTGGCAGTCCTTGGTGCCGCCGCGACCATCGCTGACCTGTCTGGCCAAGTCCTGGGAGTGGTTCGACCCCTGGTGGCCTGGATCGAGGAAAACGGTCTTGCCTGCGAGTTTCTTCGACATGTCCAGCGGCGACGGCGCCGCCTGCGCGCTGACCGGAAGCAATCCGGACAACGACACCGTAACCGCGGCCGCGACCGCGGTGCAGATACCGACTTTGACGATGCTTGGCTTCATAGCGCGGTCGGTGCCCCGGGACGGGGCACACCTCCCTTCCCACTTGTAACACCAAACCCAATGGTCACTTTGGCAACGCGTGTATCAGCAAAGCAAGGTGCGTAATCGAAGTGTTACAGCACGCGCGATCCCCGGCGGCCGACTCCGCCACGGCGGTTTGCGCAGAGATAGCAGAGCGTAATGCACCAGGGTCTGCGCTGTCTCGACCGGCACGCCGAAATACCCGGCGACTTCCCGATAAGTCCGGATCACAGAGGATTCTCTCGGTGATAGCGCGATCCGTGCGGGTCGAGCCGGAATCGCGGAATCGGGCACACCACTCGGTCGGTTCTGGTATTCCTTGCCGCGGAGATGCGGGGGATCTCTCGAGTCGGCCGCGGCGGCGGGAGTACGGCGACCGTGGACGCGGCGGGAGTACAAGTCAAGGAGAACCGGTATGCGTGCTAGCGCGCTCCTCCTCGCGGGAGCCATGAGTTCCGCCGTGACCCTGCTCGCCACGGCGACGGCGGCGGCCGAACCCGCGAACACCATCTCGCACGACGGCGTCTACCTGGTCGGCGTCGACATCGCGCCAGGACTGTGGGAGGCGCCCGGCACGCCCGACCCCGCCTACGCCTGCGATTGGCGCAGACTGTGGAAGGTCGAGGGGGACAACACGAACATGCAGTACATCATCGCGAACAACTACACCCGGCTCGGCCCGGTCCGGGTGCGGATCAAGCCGACCGACGTCGGGTTCAAGACCGAGAACTGCGGACCGTGGCGGTTGCTGTCGACGGCACCACCGACCGGCTCGTTCGGCGGCTGAAAGGCGTACCTCCGCCTTCGCTCCGGCCATGCGCAAGCTGCGTACCTCCGCCTTCGCTCCGGCCACGCGCGAACTGCGTACTCCGCCTTCGCTCCGGCCACGCGCGAACTGCGTACTCCGCCTTCGCTCCGGCCATGCGCGAACTGCGTACCTCCGCCTTCGCTCCGGCCATGCGCAGGCTGTCGACGGACGACTGCGCCTAATAAAGTCGGCGCATGACGCGGAAGAGGATTCTGATCACCGGCGCGAGCGCGGGCCTCGGGGCCGCCATGGCGCGCGATTTCGCCGCGAAGGGCCGCGATCTCGCGCTGTGCGCCCGCAGGCTGGACGCGCTCATCGCGCTGCGCGACGAGCTGGTGGCGGCTCATCCCGGGATCACCGTCGCCGTGCGCGCGCTCGACGTCGACGACCACGCCGCGGTGCCGGTCGTCTTCGGCGAACTGCGCGACGAGCTCGGTGGCCTGGACCGGGTGATCGTCAACGCCGGGATCGGCAAGGGAGCGCGGATCGGCAGCGGACGGGCCGACGCGAATCTAGCGACCGCCACCACGAACTTCGTCAGCGCGCTCGCGCAGGCCGAAGCGGCGCTGGAGATCTTCCGCGCGCAGCGGGCGGGGCACCTGGTGCTCGTCGCATCGATGAGCGCGGTGCGCGGGCTCCCCGGCAAGAAAGCGGCCTATTCGGCGAGCAAGGCGGGGCTCGCCGCCCTCGGCGAGGCGCTGGCCACCGAATTGGCGCGCTCGCCGATTACGGTGACCACCCTGTTACCGGGTTTCATCGCCACCGACATGGCGGCGAAGGCGGGCGACGCGCGAATGGTCGCGCCGCTGGACAAGGGCGTGGCGGCGATGGTGGCCGCCATCGAGCAGGAGCGGCGGCGGGCCTGCGTCCCCGGGTGGCCCTGGCGGCTGATCGACCTGGCACTCCCCCACCTGCCGGACGCCCTGGTGGCGCGGATGAGCTGAACCGGCCGCGAGGGCCGCTGCGAGCAAGCCTCATTTGACCAGCGTGAACTGCACGACGTCGACGCGACCGGCGCGGAATTGCTCCGCGCACCCGGTCAGGTACTTCAGATATCGGAGGTAGACCTCCTCGGAGGCGAGGGCGATCGCCTCCTCCCGGTGCGCCCGCAGCGCCTCGGCCCAGCAGTCGAGGGTGCGCGCGTAGTGCGGCCGCAGCTCCTGCATCTTCTCCGTGCCGAACCCGGCGCGACCGGCCAGCCGGGTGACCTCGGCGGGATGTGGCAGCTGCCCGCCGGGAAAGATCTCCCGTTTGATGAAGATCTGGAACAGCGCATCGTCCCGGGTCACCGGAATGTTCATGCGCCGCAAGTCTTTCAACGTCCACCCCACGATCGTGTGCAGCAGCATCCTGCCGTCCGGCGGCAGCATCCGGTGACACCGCTGGAAGAACGTCTCGTAGCGCGAACGCCGGAAGTGCTCGAACGCGCCGATGCTGACGATTCGGTCGACTTCGCCGTCGAATTCCTCCCAGCCCTGCAGCCGGACCTGCGCTCCGGGAATGCGCTCGCGCTCGATCGCGTCCCTGACGTAGTCGTACTGGTTGCGGCTGAGTGTCAGCCCCACGACCGCGGCGCCGTAGGCGGTGGCGGCGCGCAGCATCGTCGAGCCCCACCCGCATCCCACGTCCAGCAGGGTCATCCCCGGCCGCAGGTCGAGCTTGCCGAGGGCCAGATCGATCTTCGCGCGCTGCGCTTGCTCGAGCGTCATGTCCGATCGTTGGAACCAGGCGCAGCTGTAGGTCATCGTCGGGTCGAGGAAAAGCGCGTAGAACTCGTCGGAGAGGTCGTAGTGGGCCTGCACCTGCCGATAGAACGGTTGGAGGTTGGTCATCGCGTTCTCCTGTTCCTCGGGTTCATCAACTGATACCCGCGCGACGCCGCTCCGTTTCGGCTCGCGCCGACCGATACGGAACCGATGTGCAGGTCTCCCTCGGGCAACGGCGGCGGAGGCCGGGCGATTACCCGCGACGTAATCGACACCGCGACCGGCTGCGGGCAAGATCGCGGACATGATCGATGAGACGGGCACCAAGCTGTTCCACCAGACCATGCCGTTCACCGAACGCCTCGGCGTCGAGGTGCTCGCCCACGGGCGCGAACTGGTGCGCAGCCGCCTGGCCTGGGACGAATCGCTGTGCACGCTCGGCGGTGTGCTGCACGGCGGGGTGCTGATGTCACTGGCCGACGCCACCGGCGCGGTCTGCGCGTTCCTCAACCTGCCGGAAGGCAAGCAGGGCACCACCACCGTCGAGTCGAAGACGAACTTCCTGCGCGCGGTCCGCTCCGGGTATGCCGTCGCGTCGGCGACGCCGCTGCACGCCGGACGCTCGTTCATCGTGGTCGAGACGGTGATCCGGGACGACGCGGACAAGCTGGTCGCGAAGGTCACCCAGACCCAAGCGGTGCTCTAGCCCGCGCCGACGGCCACCGGGACCCGTCCGCCCGCCGCCGCGCGGGCCGCGGGCCACACCCGAGCGAGGTCGAGCAGTTGCCGCAGCTCGGCATCGAAATCGGCTGCCGGGACGGGCAGCCGGGCCTGGGACGATCCGATCGGGGCCGATCCCGTCTCCCGCGCGAGCGCCGCGCACGCCACCTGGTGCGCGTAGTCGGTGAGCGGACATCCCGAGCCCGCCATCGCCGACGCCGGTGCGTACCGGCCGAGCTGGAGCAGCGCGTCCTGGATCTCCACGGTCATGCGGATCAGCCGGGTCTCCGGGTCGGCGAGTTCACCGGCGTCGGGCCGCAGGACGATCTCGGGAACCGCGGTGGTGAGGTCCCGCCACAGCGGGCGAAGCCTGCGGCGCAGGCGCCCGGCCCTATCCAGTTGCGCTATCGCCAGCAGCGTTCGAACCAGCGGAATCGCGACCAACATCGCGTCGACCCCCAAACAGAGGGTCACCGTCGCTTCCATCCTGACCATATGCGTGCCCATGGGCTGCCATCCTGTGACGACGTATACCGTCGTGAGCGCCAAGTTCCCGCCGAAAAGCGTCGCCGCCCAGATCAGCAGGCCGCACACCAGCTTCGTCGCCAAGCCGATGCCACCGTCCCGCAGCTCGCGCACACACATGTGGGCCAGCAGCGCGACGTTCACCAGCAGCGGGAGGCCGAATGCGGTCCACACCACCAGCCCTTCGATGTCCGGGGTCAGATCGACGAGTCTGCCTTCCCGTCGCGCCGACGTGCCGGCCAGCAGGATCGCGGCGGTGGACGCGGCCGCCAGCAGGTAGCACACACGGTGCCTGCGCCGGACCTCGTCCGGGTCCGGGTCCGCGCCGAACGCCCAGATGCGGACGATCCCTTGCAGGCACATCGATGACATCACCGTGCAGCCCAGCGAGAGCTGATGGGCGAGGCTCGCGATGCCGGGCGTCAAGTCACAGCGATACAGCAGCAGACTCAGCACTCCCCACCCGAACAGCTGATTCAGCAACCGGTCGACGATGGTGTCGCGCACCAGCAACCACCTGCCCGCTGCGACAGCGGCGACGAAGCCGATAATCGGCCACGCGACGATTCCCGGAATCGATGATGACATCGTCCGACCTCCCACCCACGAAACTGTCCCTTGCGAACGATAACGTTGCCGCGTGTTCGTGACCGCGCAGATCGAGAATCGGCAGCCGCCGATTACCGAGGCGCGTCATCATCGCGCCGTGGTTCCCGCCTTTCCGGTCCCTCCCCGGGACCGGGGTGCCGTTGCTCCAGCACATTCGAGGTCGATCTTGACAAATATGCGTTACGCTCTCTCGTTCACCGCACTCATGTCCCATTTGTCCAATTCTGGACAGCGGATATCGAGCGCGGAGCGGACATCGATTGTCACCGGCCCCAGAACTGCGGCCGCACCGTCATCGGATGTCACAACAGCGGGCCATACGACGAATTCGATGCGGGCACAAATCATTTGGCGGAATCGCTGTGGATGTTACGCTGTATCACATAGAGTTTCAGTGACGACACTCACCTCCGACACGCACCTCACGGCGGGTGCGTCTGCTCTTCGTAGCCCGCGAACGCGGCTCTACCTCATGCTCTACCCGCCCGTTCGTGCGGCAAGAACGGAGATATCTGTGCGCGATGAACCACGATCAGCTTTCCGGACCGAGCGAATCGATGGTGCATCGCTCCGAACCGTCATCGTTCCCCCAGCCCCGAGACCGGTGGCCCGCGCGGTGATCAGGACCGGGGCGCCCTCGGTCGAGCGGCGATACCGCCTTCCCGAAGACAGCGCACCAGTGGATCTATGCGTCACGGCGTGACTTCGCCGGGGGAAACGGAAGCGATGAGCAAGCAGACTGCCGGAACAACCGAACTAGCCGTGCGCCCGGCCGCCGGGACGGACACGATGAACACCGCGCTGCGCGATCGCCTGATCGACGCGACCGTCGAGGTGGTGTCGACCGAGGGTTTGCACGCGCTCACCGTCCGCCGCGTTTCCCGCATGTGCGGGGTCTCCACGATGGCGGTGTACTCCAACTTCGGCGGGATGCCCGGCCTGATCCGGGCGGCGGGTTCCGCCGGCTTCGCCCAGCTGGCCGAGCGCATGACCGCGGCCGGAGTGAGCGAAGAGCCGATCACCGACCTGCTCGTGCTCGGCCTCGTGTTCCGCGACGAGGCCCAGCGCAGACCGGAACTCTTCCAGCTGATGTTCGGCACCGGCACGCGCATCGACCTGAAGATCAACCGCGGCAATGTGCTCGTGGCCGGGCACGATTCGGAGTTCGAGCACTACGCGGAGACCTTCGACCACGTGGTCGGGGCGGTGCAGCGGGCGCAGGACGCCGGACTGATCAATACTCCGGACGTGCGTTCCGCCGCCGCGCAACTGTGGATGGGACTGTTCGGCTTCGTCCAATTGGAGATGGCCGGTCACCTGGGCGACGACGGACTGCTCGAAGTGCTGGTGCCCGCGATCGTGAATCTGCTCGTCGGCATGGGCGCCGAGTTGGACTCCGTCGGCGCCTCGGTCCTGCTCGCGGTGGAGCGGTTCGCCACGCTGTTCGGCGAGTAGAACCCCGGCGTCCGGGTCAGAACGGCAGCTTGGACCTGAACCGCTGGGCGCGTGCCATCGCGCGCTCGGCGGCGCTACCGCGCGGCGGCATCAGACCCAATTGCAGCAGCATCTCCGTCAAGTCCCAGGTGGCCTGGCTGCGCCAGATCAACCCGGAGCGGAACTGCCACGCGTCGATGACCAGCAGATCGATCTTCTTGCCGGTCGGGCCGAAACCGGGCGGGTCGATGGGGCCGAGATGGGTGCCGGTCATCCGCCACGGCACCAAGGCCAACCGGTTGTCCGCGGCGAGCACCGGCGGGAACGGGTTGGTGTAGGCGACATCCGGGAACGAACGCACCGTGTCGGCGACGAACTTCTCCACACCCGTCGGGCCGTGCGCGGGCGCGTCCAGCGAAGGGTCGTGCCAGATCGTGTCCTCGGTGACGCATTTCGCGACCGCGGCGCCGTCGCCGCTGTTCCAACCCGCGATGTATTGCTCGGTGAACCGCAACAGCCACTCCAGGCTTTCGATGGGCTCGGCCTCCGGCTCGATACGGAACTGCCCGGTGTTGTACGAATCCACGCCATCGCCTTTCGCCCAGTGCGTTTCGACGAGCCATCGTAGCCATGAATGGAGTGGGCACTCAACACCTTCCGGCGGCCCGGAGCCGAACGATGCGGAATAACATCGGAATAACGATGTAATTCACACCCGTTCCAGCGGTCGATAACTCTGTAATAACGTCAGAATAATACTGTCATACCCGCCCTGAACTGCATGGATGACTCGACCGGCATTACCTGCACCGCAATGCTTTTGAACAACCGCGCGCACGATTGCGTATTGACCTTCACGAATCGCGCCTCCTACCATGGGCGGACACTGCACTCCTACCGCGGAACCACTTCACCACCGGATGACGCTCACGGCCGAACAGGTTTACCGGCGTCGCGATTCCGGTTGTCTCCACGCTGATTCGTCGACGCGGGCGTCAAACCGCCTGTGCTCGTCGAATGCCTGAGCATCAGGGGATTTTTGCATGCCCAATGTAGCAATTGTCGGTATCGGCTGCCGTTTTCCGGGCGGCATCGATGGGGCGGACTCGTTCTGGGATCTCGTCGTTCGCAAAGGTGACGGGATCGTGGAGGTACCGGCGGACCGCTGGAACCTCGCGAAGTTCTACGACCCGGACCCGGACGCGCCGGGCCGGATGTACACCAGGCATGGCGGGTTCCTCACCCAGTCGTTGTGGGAGTTCGACGCCGAGTTCTTCGGCATCTCCCAGCGCGAGGCGTCGATCATGGATCCGCAGCAGCGGCTGCTGCTCGAGGTGGCGTGGGAGGCGCTCGACGACGCGGGGATGGCGGGCCGGGTCGGCGGTCGCGAGGTCGGTGTGTTCGTCGGCGGCTTCATGAACGACAACGCGCTGGTGCGCAGCGGCTCGGTGGCCAGGGCCTCGATCAACAGCCACAGCCCGACCAGCTCGTCGCACACGCTGCTGTCGGCCCGCATCGCGTTCCTGCTGGATCTGCTCGGGCCGACCATGACCATCGACACCGCCTGCTCCTCCTCGCTGGTCGCGCTGCACCAAGCGGTGCTGGCGCTGGAGTCTGGTGAGTGCGAAACGGCGATCGTCGGCGGCGCCAACGCGATGCTGCGGCCCGAGGCGTTCATCTCCATGTGCAAGGGCCGGTTCCTCGCGGTCGACGGCCGGTGCAAGTCCTTCGACGCGGCCGCCGACGGCTACGGCCGCGGCGAGGGCGCGGGCGCCGTGGTGCTGAAGACGCTGGAGGCGGCGGTCCGCGACCGCGACCGGATCTACGCGGTGGTGCGCGGCAGCGGTGTCAACCAGGACGGACGCACGCTGGCCATCCCGGTGCCCAACCCGGTCGCGCAGGAAACCCTGGCCCGGCGGGTGCACCGGCTGGCAGGCATCGACGCACACGACATCCGCTATGTGGAGGCGCACGGCACCGGCACGCCGGTCGGCGATCCGCTCGAATTGGCCGCTCTCGGCGCGGTGTACGGCGCCGTCGAGGGCCGCGACGAACCGCTGCCGGTCGGTTCGGTGAAGAACAACATCGGGCACACCGAGGCCGCCGCGGGCGTCGCCGGTCTCATCAAAGCCGCGCTGACCTTGCACCACGGCGTCATCGCACCGCAACTGCGGCTGGACAACCCGAACCCGGAGATCCGGTTCGACGAGCTGCGGGTGCGTATTCCGCTGGAAACCGAACCGCTGCCCAACGACGACGGACGGGCCGCGGTGGCGGTCAACAGCTTCGGCTACGGCGGCACCAACGCCCATGCGGTCCTCACCCGCGCGCCGGAAGCCCCCGCGCGGCAGGAGACGCGCACGCCGATCACGGTGCTGCCGCTGTCGGCCC
>NZ_BAFR01000144.1 GCF_000308435.1 Nocardia araoensis NBRC 100135
GGACATGTCGGCCACAAGGAGTAGTGTCCCGAGGGTAGATATTCCGTGACGGCAGCGTGCTCGGGAAAGGCGTGGAGGCAGGATGAAACTGATCGATCGGGTGTCGGCCATCAACTGGAATCGGGTGCCCGACGAAAAGGACGCCGAGGTCTGGGACCGGCTCACCGGCAACTTCTGGCTGCCGGAGAGGGTACCGGTCTCCAACGACATTCCGTCGTGGAACACCCTGACCGCCGACGAGAAGCAGCTCACCATGCGGGTCTTCACCGGCCTGACCCTGCTGGACACCATCCAGGGCACGGTCGGCGCGGTGAGCCTGATCCCGGACGCGCTCACCCCGCACGAAGAGGCGGTGCTCACCAACATCGCGTTCATGGAGTCGGTGCACGCCAAGAGCTACAGCTCGATCTTCTCCACGCTGTGCTCCACCCGCGAGATCGACGAGGCGTTCCGCTGGTCGGAGGAGAACCGCAACCTCCAGCGCAAGGCGGAGATCGTGCTGGAGTACTACAAGGGCGACGATCCGCTCAAGCGCAAGGTCGCCTCCACGCTGCTGGAGAGCTTCCTGTTCTACTCCGGCTTCTACCTGCCCATGCACTGGTCGTCGCGGGCCAAGCTCACCAACACCGCCGACATGATCCGGCTGATCATCCGGGACGAAGCGGTCCACGGTTACTACATCGGCTACAAGTACCAGAAGGGCTTGGAGCTGGTCTCGCAGGCCGAACGCGACGAGCTCAAGAACTACACCTTCGAGCTGCTGTTCGAGCTCTACGACAACGAGGTCGAATACACCCAGGACCTCTACGACGAAGTCGGCCTCACCGAGGACGTGAAGAAGTTCCTGCGTTACAACGCGAACAAGGCGCTGATGAATCTCGGCTACGAGGGCCTGTTCCCCAAGGACGAAACCGAGGTGAACCCGGCCATCCTCTCGGCGCTGTCCCCCAACGCCGACGAGAACCACGACTTCTTCTCCGGTTCGGGCTCGAGCTACGTCATCGGCAAGGCCGTCAACACCGAGGACGAAGACTGGGAGTTCTGAGACCACCAGGAATGGCGACGGATACCGGGGACCGGCGGAAATGCCGGTCCCCGGCCTCGTCTCCGGTCACGGATACACAGCGGGAACCCTGACGCGGCGCTCGAACAGGTTGCGCGCTCAGATGCCCAGCACCAGTTTGGCCGTCGTGAAGTAGATGATCAGCCCGGTGGCGTCCACCAAAGTGGTGACCATCGGGGCGGACACGACCGCCGGGTCGATGCGCAGCTTCTTGGCCAGCAGGGGCATGGTGCCGCCGATGGTGGCGGCCCAGCCGCAGATCAGCACCAGGGTGATGCCGACGACCAGGGCGATGCGGGGGCCGACGAACAGGGCGCCGATCGCCAGGCCCACGGACGCCAGCAGCGAACCGAGCACCAGACCGACCCGGCATTCCCGCCAGATCACCCGGAACAGGTCCGACACCCGGACCTCGCCGACCGCCACCGCGCGCACGCAGGCGGTCGCGGCCTGTGCGCCCGCGTTGCCGCCCGCGCCGATCAGCAGCGGGATGAACAACGCCAGATGCGCCGCCTGCTGCAAGGTGCCCTCGAAGAAGTCGGTCACGCTCACCGTGAGCGTCGCCGCGAACAGCAACAGCAACAGCCACAGCGCGCGGTAGCGGGCCAGCTGGAACACTCCGGCGGCCATGTAGTGGCCTTCCCACGGCGCGGATCCCGCCTGCAGCGCGACGTCCTCGCTGTCGGCGGCCTCGATCACCTCGACCGCGTCGTCGATGGTCAGCAGGCCGACCAACCGGTCCTCGCTGTCCACCACCGGCAGGTTGATGTCGTTGGTCTCGCGCATCAAACGGGCGGCCTTCTCCGCGGCATCGGTGGCGCGCGCGAAGGCGGGCTCGGTGACGACCAGCTCCGACACCATCGTCTCCGGCTTGCTGAGCACCAGCTCGCGCAGTTCGACGATGCCGGTCAGCCGTCTGCCCGCGTCCACGACCGGCAGCGTGTACACCGTTTCGGCGTTGGCGCCCTTGGCCCGCACCATGCCGAGCGCCTCGGCCACCGTGAGATCGCGCGGCAGCGCCACCACCTCAGGCGTCATGTACTGCCCCGCGGAGCCCTCCGGGTAGCCGAGCAGGCTCGCGGTCATCCTCCGCTCCCGCGGACTCAGCCCGGCCAGCGCCTTCTTGGCGACCTTGGCGGGCGCCTCGCGCAGCATGCGGGCGCGGTCGTCGGGCGCCATGCCCTCGACCAGGTCGCGGAAGCTCTGATCGCGCAGTCCTTGCAGGATCTGCTGCTGATCCACCGGTTCGAGTTCCTCGAAGACGGCCAGCGCCAGATCTTTGTCGAGCAGGCGGAACGCCATCCCGGCCCGCACGGCGTCCATCCGGGCGAGCTGATCGGCGATGACGTGCGGCGGGTGGTTGCCGAGCCAGTCCAGCGCGGCGTCCACGCGACGGGTTTCGACGATGTCCTGCAGGGACTCGGACAGCGTCGGACGTACTTCGATGATGTCGGTCTGCGACATGGGAGGACCTCAGCACATGCGTGAGTGAACGGAAAACTCGAATTCACACCGCGGGCGCCGGCCCCTGCCGTCGCGACCTGACTAGGAATGCGAAGGGGCGGCGCCGCGCGGCCTTCGACTGGGAGGTTCGCTGCGCATCGCTACCCCACCTCCCTCTCGTCGTCGCCGCGGATCTCGGATATCCGCACCGTTCGGAAAACATCTCACGGACACGAAAACGTCCTCGTGCAGCTTACATCGCTTGGGGGCGATGATCACCTTACGGCGCACTGCTGTGACCGAAGCCGCTCCACACCCGGGGTCGGCGCGTCCCGCGCGACCGGCATCCGTGCCGGAACACCATGAGGCCGCGTGACCACTTTCATAGGCCATCGGCCGCCGTAAGACAGGGTTATACGCAGTCGGCGTCGAACTGTTGCTCCCATGCCTGGGAACCGGGACAGTGTTTGCCAGGCAAGTGCCGCGAGTCGTCGGCGCTCCTCCATCACTACAGCTCACGGAAGTTTCGAAGTGTCGACAGCCACCGCCTTGATCCGCCGCCGCGCGGTCGACTTCATGCGCGTTTCGCACGGAATCTGTTGCCGCTGAAGCAGCGCGGCCCGCATCTCCGACCGATTCCCGCACGGTCGTCCACCGCCGCATCGCTCCCGCTGTGGTGTCTCCGGATGCCGAGCGTCGAATCGCACGGCGTCTTCTCGTCTTCGAAAGAACTACAATGCCTTTCCCCTCATCGTCCCGGCGCGTCGCCCGCGCTCTCACCGCCGCCGTAGCGGTTCTCACCGGCTTGTCCGTGCTCACCGGCTGCGGCGAGTCCGCACCCGCCAAGACCGCCGACGGCAAAACCGTGCTGCGCTACCAAGGCGCCACCGGGCAGGTGAACGCCGTCGAATTGGCCGATGACCTGGGCTATTTCAGCAAGATCAGCCTGCACTGGGAAGGCGATACCACCAGTGGCCCCGCCAATATCCAGGCCGCGGCGACCAACCAGGTCGAGTTCGGCAGCGCGTTCAACGGCGCGGTGGTCAAGCTGATCGCGGGCGGTGCGAAGGTCACCTCGGTGCTCAGTTCCTATGGCGCGGACGAACAGTCGTTCACCGGCTACTACGTGCGCGACGACTCCGGCATCAACTCGGCGCGCGATCTGATCGGCAAGAAGGTCGCGGTCAACACCCTCGGTGCGCACCACGAATTCATCACCAGGGAGTGGCTGCACCAGCAGGGCCTGTCCGAGGACGAGATCAAGCAGGTGCAATTGATCGTCGTGCCGCCCGCCAACACCGAGGACGCGCTGCGCAAGGGACAGGTCGACGTCGGAGCGTTGGGCAGCGTCTTCCGCGACAACGCCCTCCAGCGCGGCGGTATCCACTCGCTCTACACCGACAAAGCCATCTTCGGCACGTTCGACTACGGCACCTACGTCTTCCGCAACGACTACATCGCCAAGAATCCCGAAGCGGTGGAGGACTTCGTGCAGGGCACCGCGCGCGCGATCCGCTGGCTCCAGGTGACCCCCCGCGACCAGGTGCGCGAGCGGTTCATCCAGATCATCGGCAAGCGCGGCCGCAACGAGAACACCAGCCTGGTGCCGTATTGGCTCAGTTCCGGGATCCCGGTGCCCGGCGGGGTGGTCGCGGACAAGGAACTGCAGATCTGGATCGACTGGCTGGTGCGCAACGGTGAGCTGCCGAACGGCAAGTTGAAGGCGGCGGATCTGTTCACCAACAAGTTCAACCCCTACGCCAACGGCAAGTACAAGCCGGAGGCCGGGCCGACCGGAGAGGTGGTGGCCGCGAAATGACCACGGCGGCGACGAAACTGGCGCTCACCGGAGTACGCAAGCAGTTCGCGGTGCGCGGCTCGCAGGAGCGTTTCACCGCGATCGACGACATCTCGCTGGAACTGCGCGAGGGCGAGTTCCTGGTGCTGGTCGGCCCGAGCGGCTCGGGCAAGTCCACGCTGCTGGACCTGCTCGGCGGGCTGAGCAAGCCCACCTCCGGTGAGATCCTGCTGGACGGCAAGCCGATCACCGGCCCCGGCCTGGATCGCGGCATCGTCTTCCAGCAGTACGCGCTGCTGCCATGGCGGACAGCCCGGTCCAACATCGAATTCGGGCTGGAAGCCAAAGGCCTGCGTCGCAGGGCGCGCCGCGAACTCGCCGAGCACTATCTGGAACTGGTCGGGCTTTCCGGTTTCGGCGACCGCTACCCGCACGAGCTGTCCGGTGGCATGAAGCAGCGGGTCGCGATCGCGCGCAGTCTCGCGTTCGACCCCGAGGTGCTGCTGATGGACGAGCCGTTCGCGGCGCTCGACGCGCAGACCCGGGAGTCGTTGCAGGACGAGCTGTTACGCATCTGGCGCGCCACCGGCAAGACCGTCCTGTTCATCACCCACGGCATCGATGAGGCGGTGTACCTCGGGCAGCGGGTGGCCGTGCTGACCTCGCGGCCCGGCCGGATCAAGGCCATCGTCGACGTCGAGATCGACCGGGACGCCGACGACGACGTCCGCTCCTCCGAGCGTTTCCGGGACTACCGCCACGAGATCTGGACGCTGCTGCACAGCGAAGTCCAGCGGGCGGCGAGCCTGGAGCTGGAGACCTTGTCCGACCACCCGGCCGACGTCGAATCCACCACCGAGAGGACGGCCCATGTCTAGTGCCATTCAGCTGAGCGAGCGGCCGATACGGCAGAGTACGGCCGCGCCCACCCGCCCCACTTCGGAGCCCCGTTCGCAGGCGGTGCCCGCCGCCGCGACGAATATCGTCCGCGCGGTGAGCCGGTTGGCCTGGCGGGTGTTCAAACCGACCGTCGTCATCGCCTTGTTCCTGCTGTTGTGGCAGCTCGCCCCGACGCTCGGCCTGGTCGACGAGGTGTTCCTGCCGCCGTTCTCGGTGGTCGCCCAGGCATTCGCCGACCTGGTGGCGAGCGGGGAGATGTGGACCCACATCTCCGCCAGCCTGAACCGTTCGCTGGCCGGGTACTCCCTCGCGTTGGTCGCTGGCATTCCGGTGGGCATCGCGATCGCCTGGTACAAGCCGGTCGCGGACTTCCTGAACCCGATCCTCGAACTGTTCCGCAACACCGCGGCGCTGGCGTTGCTGCCGGTGTTCTTGCTGATCCTGGGCATCGGCGAGACATCGAAGGTCGCCATCGTCGTCTACGCGAGCTTCTTCCCGATTCTGCTGAACACCATCACCGGCGTGCGCACCGTCGACCCGCTGCTGGTCAAATCAGCCGCCTCCCTGGGGTTCTCGCCGTTGCGGCTGTTCCAGAAGGTGATCCTGCCCGCTGCGCTGCCGTCCATCTTCACCGGTCTGCGGATGGCCGCCGCCAGTTCGATCCTCGTGCTGCTGGCCGCCGAGATGTTCGGGGCCAGGGCCGGGCTCGGCTACCTGATCACCGCCGCGCAGCAGAATTTCGCGATTCCGAACATGTACGCGGGCATCCTCGCGATCTCGCTGCTCGGGCTCGCCTTCAACGGCTTGCTGGTCGCCCTCGAACGCCGCCTGTCGCGGTGGCGCGCCCCGGCGAACGGCTGAGCCATGGCCGCCCCTCTCCTGCTCGAAAGGCAGTCGCCGTGCGGGCGCTGACCAAACGTCGCGTCGTCGATTTCATGCGCGTCTGCGGCAGCGCTTGTCGCCTGGCCGCAGACTCCGCCGCTCCGGTCTTCGCCGGCCCGATCCTCTAGTTCGAAATGAGTTCTTCCGATGACCGCTGTACACGAAACCCCCGTCTCGACCACTACCGATGACGCGGTGCGCGTCGCTCCCGTCGCCGGTCACATCGGCGCCGAGATCTCCGGCGTCGATCTCCGCGAGCCGCTGACCGACCAGCAGGTCGCGGCCATCACCGACGCGCTGCACGCCTACAAGGTGCTGTTCTTCCGCGATCAGCACATCGATCACGCACAGCAGATCGCCTTCTCCCGCCGCTTCGGCGCGGTCACGCCGTCGCACCCGTACGACGACGACGCGCCGACCGAGTACCCGGAGATCCTCGCGGTCGACAGCCGGTTGTACGAGAAGCGGTTCGGTGTGCGCAAGCACAGCTACACCAACCAGTGGCACACCGATGTCTCCGCGCTGATCAACCCGCCCGCGGCCTCGATCCTGCGCGCCGAGATCGCCCCGGAGCGCGGCGGCGACACCGGCTGGACCAACCTTGTCGCCGCCTACGAGAACCTGCCCGAGGCCCTCAAGCGCTTCGCCGAAGGGCTGCGCGCCGAACACCGCTTCGGCGGCAGCAGGCCGGCCTGGGACTCCGACAGCGACTACGCGAAGAAGGTCGCGACCGCGCCGCTGATCACCGAGCATCCGGTCGTCCGGGTGCACCCGGTGACCGGCGAACGGGCGCTGTTCGTGAACCCCGGCTTCACCACCCGGATCGTCGGGCTCACCCCGAACCAGAGCGACGCGGTGTTGAAGCTGCTGTTCGACGAGGTCACCAACCCCGCCTACACGGTCCGTTTCCGCTGGCAGAAGGGCAGCCTGGCGTTCTGGGACAACCGCGTCACCGCGCACTTGGCCCCGAGCGATCTGGACCATCTGGATGTCACCCGCGTGCTGTACCGCACCACCCTCGAGGGCGACATCCCGGTGGGCGTCGACGGTGCGCCGTCGAGGTCCGTCGCCGGCGAGAAGTTCACCGGCGCGTAGGGAATGAACAGCGAAATCGGCCGGGCGCGCACGCTCCCGGCCGATTTCGCGCGGTCACCGCACCGCGAGCCGACTGCCGCCCGAGGCTCGTCCGGAGCCACCGATCGCACCTCGGACTCACCGGTGCATCGGCGGCTGATCCGTCGTCTCCAAGACGACCCGCTCCACGTCTTCCCACGTCGGAACGTGGTGCACCCATTCGGGAATCGGCTGCGACTGCGCGCCGAACAGCAGCCGGAACGGCACCACGTCGCGCAGCGCGCGATGCACGTCGACGCGATCGTCGATCATGTGCGTGATGCCGAGTTCGGCGCAGTGCACCGCCTTGTCCGCCCTGGCACGGCAGAAGCGCACGTGCTCGCGGGCGATTCCCGTGCGCTCGTAGAAGTCGTGGTGGTCGAGCCACTGCCGGGTGCGCTGCTCGATCCGCGGCCCGCATTTGGAAATGATCCAGGCGCGCCCACCGAAGCGCCGGACCAGGCGCGGCAAGACCTCGAATGCGCCCGCGCTGGGCGGCGTGCGCAGCGCCTCCTCGAGCCCGCCGGAGAGGAACACCGTGTCCTCGTCGCCGGGCGCCATGGCGGCCCCTTGGATGACTCGGCCGAAATCGACGCCGAGTCGAGGCTGCCTTTGTTTATTCGGATGTCTTCCCTCTTCGTTCATACGATTCCAGCGTGCGGCATCCACCCCATCTGCCGCCAGCGGATTTCCTCGGTGCAGTCCATTCAGCGTTGCCGCTTGTCGTGCGCCGCCCGATGAGCGTCGATCTCGGGATTGTGCTCGGCGGCCCATTCGGCCAGGGCGATCGCGTGCGGGATCAAGGTGGTGGCGAGTTCGGTGAGTTCGTACTCCACCCGGGGCGGGACCTCGGCGTAGGCGGTGCGGATGACGAGCCCGTCGCGTTCGAGTTTGCGCAGTGTGAGCGCGAGCATGCGCTGTGAAATGCCCTGGACGCGCTGCTGCAACTCGCTGAATCGCAATCGCTGGGCATACAGCATCGCAATGATCAGCAAGGCCCATTTGTCGGAGATGCGGTCGAGTAACGCACGAATAGCCCGGCCTTGATCACCTTTGATCGCGCAGACGTGCTGATGGTCGGACAAGGCACCTCGCTGATAGCAACGCACACGGATGTGACTTTTGTAGGCCTTCCGATTCTGCTCCACAATGACGCCGCTGACCAATGGCGATCGAGGAAGTGTGCGAATGGCTCTGGGATATTGGATCGTTGCCGCCGTTCTGGCGGTCTTCTACTCGTACGCGGGCGGGATCAAGGTGGTGCGGTCGAAAGATCAGCTGCGGCCGATGATGGGCTGGATCGATACCGTGCCGCTGAGCTTCGTGCGCGTCCTCGGTGTGCTGGAAGTACTCGGCGCGATCGGGCTGATCCTGCCGCCGCTCACCGGCATCGCTCCGGTTCTCGCGCTCGCGGCGGCTGTCGGGTTCGTGCTGATACAAGTCGGCGGGATCGCGCTGCACCTCAGCCGGGGTGAGGCCCGGATGATCGGGCTGAACGTCGTCCTCCTCGCGATCGCCTGCGTGGCGACGTGGCTTGCGACAGCTTGGTTGTAGAGCGACGAGTCCGGTGGCGGGCGCCCGTCCACGGAATTCGGTGCGCCGAGCGCCGAAAGGTTGCCAGACGGCGGTGGGCTGGTAACAGTGAGGTAGGGAAGCCGCGGCGCTCGCCGCGGTGGTTCGGGTACACACGAAGGAGATATTCGTGCGCTTCGGCATCTTCATTCCGCAGGGTTGGCGGCTCGACCTCGTGGGCATCGACCCGGCGGACCAATGGGGGGTGATGCGAGACCTCGCCCAGCGCGCCGATGCGAATCCGGTGTGGGAATCGCTGTGGGTGTACGACCACTTCCACACCGTCCCGGTGCCCACCGAGGAGGCGACGCACGAAGCGTGGTCGCTGATGTCGGCGTTCGCGGCGACCACTTCGCGGGTCCGCCTGGGCCAGATGTGTACCGCGGTCAGCTATCGCAACCCCGCCTACCTGGCCAAGGTGGCCGCGACGGTCGACCTGATCTCCGGCGGACGCGTCGAGATGGGCATCGGCGGCGGCTGGTACGAACACGAGTGGCGCGCCTACGGCTACGGCTTCCCGTCCGCGGGCGAACGGCTGGGCCGCCTCGACGAAGGCGTGCAGATCTTCCGGCAGGCGTGGACCCAGGGTTCGGCCACCCTCGACGGCAAGTACTACCAGGTGGACGGCGCGATCGTGCGTCCACTTCCCTTGCAGCAGGGCGGAATCCCGCTGTGGATCGCCGGCGGCGGCGAGAAGAAGACGCTGCGCATCGCCGCGAAGTACGCCCAGTACACCAACTTCAGCGGCAATCCCGACGAGTTCACCCACAAGTCCGAGGTGCTGCGCGCCCACTGCGCCGACGTCGGCACCGACTTCGACGCGATCGTGCGCAGTTCCAACTTCAACGTCGTCATCGGTTCCACCCAGGCCGAAGTCGAGGACCGCCTCGCCGCGCTGAAGGACCGCCTGACACCCGTCATCGGCGCCGACGCCGCCAAGTCCTACTTCGAGCAGCTGTACAACAGCGGCGCCGCCACCGGCACCCCCGAGCAGATCGCCGACAACCTGCGCCGAGTCCGCGACCTCGGCCTCGGCTACGCCATCTTCAACTTCCCCGAAGCCGCCTACGACACCTCCGGCATCGAACTCTTCGAACGCGAAGTGCTTCCGGCCTTGAGCTGATCACGCCGGGCAGGACTCACGAACAGCCGAACCTCCGTGACTCCTGCTCCGGGCAGATCCGCCAACGCCCGAGCCGTAGCGCGGGAAAACCCCACCATCGACCGAGCGACCCCTGTCCCCTAGGCCCTCTCGACCGAGCCCTCGCAAACCCGGCCCAGCCCTCAATAGCACGATTCACCACCTACCCACCCACAACGGAGCGAGTCTTTACGAGCGACCGTTCGCGGCCGTCTCGCACCCGAGCAACCGAAGCGCATGCGCCGAAGGCGCGAGTCTCGGTTGTTCGGGTGACACACCATCACACCTTGCGACCGACGGCGCTCCAGCAGTTCACTTGCTTGTCGAGCCAGGCGGGTGACTCCCCCTGCGGACGCCACTGGTTGGCGACGACGACGCCCGGTTCCAGCAGGTCGAGCCCGGTGAAGAACCGGGCGAATTCGTCTTTGGTGCGCGTCTGGGCGTAGACCCCGCTCTGCCGGTACGCCTCGAGCGCGTTGGTCATCATCTCCGGTTCGAGGTCGGCGGTGGTATGCGAGACCACGAGGAACGAACCCGGTGCGAGAGCGCTCATCAAGGTACCGACGATCCCGTAAGGGTCCTGTTCGTCGTTCAGAAAATGCAGGACCGCGACCAGGCTCAGCGCTACCGGACGCGTCAGGTCCAAGGTCTCGAGGAGTTCCGGCGCGGACAGGATCGCTTCGGGGTCTTTCAGATCGGCGTCGACGTAAGCGGTGCGTCCCTCCGGTGTACCGGTGAGCAGGGCGCGGGCGTGTGACAGCACGACCGGATCGTTGTCCACGTACACCACGCGCGCTTCCGGCGTCGGCGCCTGTGCCACCTGGTGCAGGTTGGGCTCGGTAGGGATGCCGGTGCCGATGTCGAGGAACTGCGACACTCCCATCGCGGTGAGCGCGTTGACCGCCCGGTGCATGAAGTGGCGGTTCTGCCGAGCCGCGACACGGGTGGTCGGGAATGCCGCGATCACTTTCTCGGCCGCGTCCCGATCCACCTGATAGTGGTCTTTCCCGCCCAGGACGTAGTCGTATATCCGAGCACTGCTCGGCGTGCTCGCGTCGTGCTTCGGCCAGAGCGGCTTCCCGTCGCCGCCGAGATCGGTCATCGTCGTTCCCATCACTGCCGGATCGCTTCTGCCCGAGCATATTCCAGATGACGGCAGCCGATCGCGCCGTGGCGAGGCCCGGTATGGGAATAGGCCGCACCTGTTTTCGGCGAAAAGCGACCGTCGAGCCCGGCTCTCTCCAGTCTCCTCGGGCGATGGCTACGGCCGATCAGGTTCTGCGCGAGATGACCATGATGTATTCGCAGGGAGCGTCCGTTCGGTTGGCGAAGCCGTGGTTCGCGTCGGCCTGGAAGAACAGCGAGTCGCCCGTGTTCAGGGTCTCGCTGATCCCGCCGATCGCGACGGTGAGGGCGCCTTCGAGCACCACGAGTTGTTTCTCCGTACCCGGCGGATACGCGGGCAGCAGCCCGGTAGAGACCTGTGCGGGGAGGTAGTGGACGATCATCTCGGCTCCTCCCGCGCCCGGGGCCGCTGACACCATGTGCCGTTCGAAGCCGGTTTCCGGGTCACGGAAAACGGGGCGATCGTTCTTGCGCATGACAACGGCCACACCGGACGCGGCAGCAGCAGGCGCACCGATCAGGTCGGAGAGCGACGCGTCGAGCGCGTGGGCGATCCTGGACGCGACGCCGATCGTCGGACTCTTCTCACCGCGTTCGACCTTGGACAGCATCGACCGGCTGACCGACGACTGTGTGGACAGCTGCTCCAGCGTCAGTCCCGCCTCCTCGCGGCGTCGCCGCACGTTACCGCCGAACGCGCCGGCCAGGTGGTCACCGTGCTGTGGCTCGGTCGCGTTTCCGTCTTTCTCGACCACCGTGCTCCTCGATCGATGGGTATCCCGCCGCCCACAGTGTATGTTTCCCCTATAGAAGACTGATTCTTCTATTGAAGACAGGCGATAGCGCCGAACATGACGGAGGTTCCATGCGTTTGATCTCGAGTGGCCGGCACCATGCCGCCTTCGAATTCGGCGGTTTGCAGGTGATCTCATTGCGAGACGGGTACATCGACATGCCGCCGACACGGCTCCGAGACGAGGATGGACGCGCGCTCGATGAGCTGCCTGCCGTCGTGCCGCTGGCCGGCGACAACTTGCGGCTGTCGGTCAACGCCTTCTTCGTCACCGACGGCACGCGGTCGGTTCTCATCGACACCGGCGCGTCCAACGCCTGGCACGACCCCACCATGGGATTGATCTACCATGCGCTCGACGAAGCGGGAATCGACCGCGCGCATATCACCGATGTGGCCATCACCCACAGGCACGAAGACCACGTGAGCGGCCTGATCGGGCCGGACGGTTCGGAGGCGTTCACCGAACTCGAGCGCGTGTGGATCGGCGCGGGCGACACGTCCGTGTTCACGGGGCGGCTCGAGCCGATCCGCGATCGGGTCGTACCCGTGTCGGAGCAGGTCGCGATCAACGACTGGATCACCGCCATCCCGACACCGGGCCACACACCCGGTCACACCGTCTACGACGTCAGCAGCGGTACCGGCCACCTGCTCGTCTGGGGCGACACCGTGCACGTTCCCACGCTCCAGTTCGATCGGCCGAGCGTGTCCTGGGAGCTCGACGGCAACCAGTCCCAGGCCCGCGCCGCGCGAGCCGCCCTCCTCGAACAACTGACCCAACCGCACCACTTCGTAGCCGGCGCCCACCTCGACTCACCCGGCATCGCCCGGGTAACCCCGTCCGGCGATGGTTACACGCTGGAATACCTCGCACCACCGATCGGCTGATCGAGCCCGTCGGCTCCGGGCCGCGCTCGCGGTGGCGGCCGCGCATCGGAAAGCCACCGCGCCCGCTACCGACCTACAGCATGCAGGAGACGCAACCCTCGACTTCGGTTCCCTCCAGAGCCATCTGGCGCAGCCGGATGTAGTAGAGGGTCTTGATGCCCTTGCGCCAGGCGTAGATCTGGGCGCGGTTGAGATCGCGAGTGGTGGCGGAGTCCTTGAAGAACAACGTCAGCGACAGGCCCTGGTCCACGTGCTGGGTGGCCGCGGCGTAGGTGTCGATGATCTTCTCGTAGCCGATCTCGTAGGCGTCCTCGTAGTACTCGAGGTTGTCGTTGGTCATGTAGGGCGCCGGGTAGTAGACGCGCCCGATCTTGCCTTCCTTGCGGATCTCGATCTTCGACGCCACCGGGTGGATGGAGCTGGTGGAGTGGTTGATGTAGGAGATCGACCCGGTCGGCGGAACCGCCTGCAGGTTCTGGTTGTAGATGCCGTGCTCCATGACCGAGGCCTTCAACTCGCGCCAGTCGTCCTGGGTCGGAATGTGCACGCCCGCGTCGGCGAACAACTGCCGGACGCGATCGGTCTTCGGCTCCCACACCTGATCGGTGTACTTGTCGAAGTACTCCCCGCTGGCGTATTTGGATTCGGGGAAGCCGCCGAAGTACGTGCCGCGCTCGATCGCGATCCGATTCGACGCCCGGATCGCGTGATAGACCACGGTGTAGAAGTAGATATTGGTGAAGTCGACGCCCTCTTCGGACCCGTAGTGGACCCGTTCGCGCGCCAGGTAGCCGTGCAGGTTCATCTGCCCGAGGCCGATGGCGTGCGAGGAGTTGTTGCCCTGCTCGATGGACGGCACCGAGTAGATGTGGGTCTGGTCCGACACCGCCGTCAGCGCCCGGATGGCCACCTCGATGGTCTGCGCGAAGTCGGGCGAGTCCATCGTCTTGGCGATGTTCAGCGAGCCGAGGTTGCAGGAGATGTCCTTGCCCACCTTGGCGTAGGACAGGTCGTCGTTGAACTCCGACGGCGTGGAGACCTGCAGGATCTCCGAGCACAGGTTGGAGTGGGTGATCTTGCCCGCGATCGGGTTGGCCCGGTTCACCGTGTCCTCGAACATGATGTACGGATAACCCGACTCGAACTGCAGCTCGGCGATGGTCTGGAAGAACTCGCGCGCCTTGATCTTCGACTTGCGGATGCGCTTGTCGTCGACCATCTCGTAGTACTTCTCGGTGACGTCGATGTCGGCGAACGGCTTGCCGTAGATGCGCTCGACGTCGTAGGGCGAGAACAGGTACATGTCCTCGTTCTTCTTGGCCAGCTCGAAGGTGATGTCCGGGATGACCACGCCCAGCGAGAGCGTCTTGATGCGGATCTTCTCGTCCGCGTTCTCCCGCTTGGTGTCCAGGAACCGGTAGATGTCCGGGTGGTGCGCGTGCAGGTAGACCGCGCCCGCGCCCTGCCGCGCGCCGAGCTGGTTGGCGTAGGAGAACGAGTCCTCGAGCAGTTTCATGATCGGGATGACGCCCGAGCTCTGGTTCTCGATCTTCTTGATCGGCGCACCGTGCTCGCGAATGTTGCTCAGCAGCAGCGCGACTCCACCGCCGCGCTTGGACAGCTGCAACGCGGAGTTGATCGAGCGCCCGATCGATTCCATGTTGTCCTCTATGCGAAGGAGAAAACAACTGACCGGCTCGCCACGCTGCTTCTTGCCCGAGTTCAGGAAGGTCGGGGTGGCCGGCTGGAAACGGCCGTCGATGATCTCGTCGACCAGCTGGCCCGCCAGCGCCTCGTCACCGGCGGCGAGCGTGAGCGCGACCATGCACACCCGGTCCTCGAACCGCTCCAGGTAGCGCTTGCCGTCGAAGGTCTTCAGCGTGTAGGAGGTGTAGTACTTGAACGCGCCGAGGAAGGTGGGGAACCGGAACTTCTTGGCGTATGCCTGCTTGAACAGCTTCTTGATGAACTGGCGGCTGTACTGCTCCAGTACCTCGGCCTCGTAGTAGTTCTCGTCGATCAGGTAGTCCAGCTTCTCGTCCAGGTTGTGGAAGAAGACGGTGTTCTGATTGACGTGCTGCAGGAAGTACTGGTGGGCGGCCTCACGATCCTTGTCGAACTGGATCTCCCCGTTCGGACCGTACAGGTTCAGCATCGCGTTGAGGGCGTGGTAGTCGAGGACCTCGCCCGCGTCGCCGCCGCGCACCGGGGGCTGCTCTAAGCGAGCTGTCTTTCCGGCCGGTGCTGTCGTTGCTGTTGCCAAAACAATCCCAATCCCTCTCGGACGCGCTCGACGTCCTCAGCGGTTCCCATGAGTTCGAAGCGATACAGGTACGGCACCCCGCACTTGCGCGCGATGAGTTCGCCCGCATAGCAGAAGGTGTCGCCGAAGTTCGTGTTGCCCGCCGCGATCACGCCGCGCAGCAACGCGCGGTTGTGCGGATCGTTGAGGAACTTGGCGACCTGCCTCGGCACGAAGTCCTTGTCGGGACGATCGCCCCCCAGTACGTGCCGACCGCCCCCATAGGTGGGGACGATCAGCACGTACGGATGGTCTACGCGCAGTGAGTCGGCGGTGTGCAGTGGTATGCGAGTCGCCGGGAGACCCAGCTTCTCGACGAAGCGATGCGTGTTCTCCGAAGCGCTGGAGAAGTAGACCAGCGCCGTCGTCTCCGACATGGTCGCCTTCCTCTTCTCGGGAGCGCCGGGGCGCTCCGCCCTCGGATGAACCGGTAGCGGTGGAAGCCTCAGGCCGCCACGGTCGCGAGCGACTTGATGCGGTCGGGGCGGAAGCCCGACCAGTGATCGTCTCCGGCCACCACGACCGGCGCCTGCAGATACCCGAGTGCCATGACGTAGTCACGCGCCTCGTCGTTCTCCGAGATGTCGATGACCTCGTAGTCCACCCCGGCCTTGTCGAGGGCCTTGTAGGTGGCGTTGCACTGGACGCAAGCGGGCTTGGTGTACACGGTGACGGTCATTGACATCCCTCTCTCCTTGTGCCTGATCCACAGCCTGTGATCCGTTGCAATTCACGATCCGACGTATGCTGCGCAAACTCCTGGATCCGAGCTCGAATCCCCTGATCAGCCACCTGTGGCCGACTCGTGCCGAGTGAGGTCTCTCGCCGTCTTCCAGTACCGAAGACACTACACCTAGTGGCCGACAGATTCCTACAACACGACATGTAGCGAGTCGCATTGATGTAATTCCATCGAGAGAAGTACCAGGAAGCTCGATTCACCCTGAGCGGAAACAGTGGCGCAGATCACTTCCAGACGTGCCAGCTTACTTTCAGCAAACTTCCTGGCAAACGAAGAGGGCCACCGCCGCGCCGTGCGGCGGTGGCCCTCGTTCAGACCGGAGGAGGAGCTTACACCGATGCCAGTTCGCCGCGCGTGGCCTCCACCAGTTCGCGCACGGTGCCGGCCAGCTGGGTCAGCGCCTCGGCGTCGTCGCGCGGGTGCGTGGCGCCGAACCGCTCGCCGATGACCCCGAAGTGCAGGTGCGCGGACTCGACCACCCGCGCGCCCGCCACACCCAGCGCCTTGACCGCGTCGCCGTGCGCCCACTGCGCGGCATTCGGGCTGATCGACGCGCTCACCACGGCGGTGGGCTTGTTCTTGATGGCCCCGGCGCCGTAGGGGCGGGACGCCCAGTCGATCGCGTTCTTCAGCACCGCCGACAGCGTGCCGTTGTATTCCGGGGTCACCACCAGCAGACCGTCGGCTTCGGCGACCGCGTCGCGCAGCGCCTGCGCCGCCGCGGGGACCGAGCCGGGGACGTCGATGTCCTCGTTGTAGAACGGGATGTCGGCGAGTCCCTCATAGAGGGTGACCTCGACACCCTCCGGCGCGGAGTGCGCCGCGGCCTCGGCGAGCCGACGGTTGACCGAGGCGGCGCGCAGGCTACCGACGAGTGCGAGAATGCGGGTCTGACTCATTGACGACTCCTGGTGTACTGATGAGGTGGTGTCCGTACGTTCACCACACACTAACCGGACCACAGTCCGATTACTTCCCGCGGAGTCTGCGTGAGCGCTGTGAACTACCCCACACCGGACGCATCCACCGATGGCGTCCCTCGGCTGCTCGATGTCGGCACGCCGTTGCCGGGCACGTCGGAACCCGCCGAACGCGCCGACGCGGCGCGCAACCGCCAATTGCTTCTGGACGCAGCGCAGCAGCTGGTACGTGAGCACGGCGTCGACAGCCTCACCATGGACGCGCTGGCCAAACGGGCGGGCGTCGGCAAGGGCACGGTGTTCCGGCGGTTCGGGAGCAGGTCCGGCCTGATGCTCGCGCTGCTGGACCACTCCGAGCGGAAGTACCAGGAGGCGTTCATCTTCGGGCCGCCGCCGCTCGGGCCGGGCGCGCCCCCGGTGGAACGACTGGTCGCCTTCGGGCGGGCCAGGCTTTTGGACATCGAGGTGGAAGGCGAGCTGCACCGCGCCGCCGAACTCGGCGAGGCGAGCGAACGCTATTCCGGCAGGCCATACGGATTGCTGCGCGCGCACGTCGCGATGCTGTTGCGGCAGGCCGACGTGCAGGGCGAGGTCGCGCTCGTCGCCGACTGGCTGCTGGCGATGCTCGGCGCGGCGCTGGTCATGCACCAGATGCAGGTGCTCAGCTACACCCGCGAGCAGATCGGCGACAACTGGGAGCGCGTCGTTCGGCGCGTCGTCGCCCGCTGAGCCGCCAGTAGACTCGGGCGCCATGGGGAACTTGCGCGAACAGATCATCAGTGAATTGGGTGTCCGGCCCACGATCGAACCGAAGGAAGAGATCCGCCGCCGGGTCGATTTCCTGAAGGATTATCTGAACGCCACTCCCGCGCGAGGTTTCGTCCTCGGCATCAGCGGCGGGCAGGACAGCGCTCTCGCGGGCCGGCTGTGCCAGCTCGCGGCCGAGGAGCTGCGCGCCGACGGCGTGGACGCGACCTTCCTCGCGGTGCGGCTGCCCTACGGCGTGCAGGCCGACGAGGCCGACGCGCAAACCGCGCTGATGTTCATCCGGCCCGACCGGCAGGTCGTGGTGAACGTCCGGCCCAGCGTGGACGCCGCGGCCGCCGAAGCGGCGTCCGCGCTCCAGTCCGACCGGCTGCGGGACTTCGTGCGCGGCAACATCAAAGCGCGCGAACGCATGGTGCTCCAGTACGCGCTGGCCGGGCAGGAGAACCTGCTCGTGGTCGGCACCGACCACGCGGCCGAGGCGGTCACCGGATTCTTCACCAAGTACGGCGACGGCGGCGTCGACCTGACCCCGCTCACCGGTCTGACCAAGCGCCAGGGCGCCGCCCTGCTCCAGGAACTCGGCGCGCCCCCCAGCATCTGGTCCAAGGTGCCCACCGCCGATCTGGAGGACGACCGCCCCGCCCTGCCCGACGAAGAGGCGCTCGGTCTGCGCTACAGCGAGATCGACGACTACTTGGAGGGCAAGGAGGTGACCGCCGAGGTCGCCGAACGGGTGGAGAGCATCTTCCACAACACCCGTCACAAGCGCACCGTCCCGGTGACGCCGCTGGACACCTGGTGGCGCTAGCCCCGCGCAGCTCTACCCGCCCGCGAAGGGTGGCAGGACGTCGACGCGCGCGCTCAGCGCGACCGCGGGATCGCGGGTGAGTTCGTCACCGACCAGGTAGGCGCACACCGACAACATCTTGTCCAGATCCGGGCCGTAGGTCGCCGCCAGGGTCGCGCGCAGGTCGGCCACCGTCGCTCCGGCGGGGAGGTCGAGGGTCTCGCCGTCCTTGCCGACGGCGTCGGCGATCGCGGCGAAATAGCGGATCTCAACCACCGATGGCTCCCATCGTCCGCTCCGGGGGGACGAAACCCTCGGCATCGATGCCGTGACCTGCCCACTTGTTCCACATCGCACCGCGCCAGATGGTCGCGAGCTCCTCGTCGTCGGCGCCGGAGCGCAACGCCTGGCGCAGGTCGAATTCCTGGTCGCTGAACAGGCAGGAGCGCAGCATCCCGTCCGCGGTGAGCCGGGTGCGGTCGCAGGTGTCGCAGAACTTCCTGGTCACCGTGGCGATGATGCCCACGGTGCCGGGCCCGCCGTCGACCAGCCACTTCTCCGCCGGGGCCGACGGATCGGCGCGGCCGACCTCGTCGAGGGAGAACCGCGCGCCGAGCACGTCGAGCAGTTCGGCGGCGGTCACCATGTTGGCGCGCGCCCATTCGTGGTCGGCGTCCAGCGGCATCTCCTCGATGAAACGCAGTTCACAGCCCTCGTCCAGGCACCAGCGCAGTAGATCGGGCGCGCCGGAGAGTGTTTCGCGCATCAAGACGGCGTTGACCTTCACCGGGGCCAGTCCGGTGGCACGGGCGGCGCGGATCCCCGCGAACACCGACTCGAGGCGGTCGCGGCGCGTCAACCGGGCGAAACCGGCCCGGTCCACGGTGTCCAGCGAGACGTTCACCCGATGCAGACCGGCGGCGACGAGGCCGAAGGCGCGGTGCTCGAGCCCGATGCCGTTGGTCGTCATGGCCAGCGGGATGTGCGGCACCGCAGCATGGCAGCCCGCGATGATCTGTTCCAGGTCGCGGCGCATCAGCGGCTCGCCCCCGGTGAAGCGCACCTCGCGCACGCCCAGCTCCCGCACCGCCAGACGCACCAGCCGGACGATCTCGTCCACCGTGAGCAGTTCGTGCCGGGGAATCTCCGGCAATCCCTCCTCCGGCATGCAATAGGTGCAGCGCAGCGAACACTTCTCGGTGATGGACACGCGTAGGTCGCGGGCGACGCGTCCGAAACGATCCAGCAAATACGGTGTGTCGGGACGGCCGGCGAGCGAGGGACGCCCGGAACGCACCGCCGGAATCCCGATCTCGACCAGAGTCACACGTCCATTATGACCGCCTGTCCCGATCCGTCTGTGGGCGGAATGCTCGATTTCGGCTCACCGCGACCGCGGATCGATGGTGAGGGGCCGCCCGGCGCACGGCGACCTGCGCACGGACCTGCGCATGGCGACGGAGGCGGAAAACCGCCCGGATCGGGCGTTAGGCTGACTCGCATGAACTCTCGGCCCGCCGGCGTCTCGGCCAGGCCCGTCGACGACTACCGCGACAGCATCGAACAGCTGCTGCGGCCTCTGGCCGCGCGCGCGGTCGAGTCCGTCGCGATACCGCGGGCGCTGGGCAGGCAGCTGGCCGAAGACGTCCGCTCGCCGATCGATCTGCCGGTCTTCCGCAACTCCGCGATGGACGGGTACGCGGTGCGTGCCGAATCGGTGCTGGTCGCTCCGGTCACCCTGCCTTTGGCCGGTGTCGTCGCCGCGGGGGCGGCGGGCCGCGCACCGCTGCCGCAGGGCGCGGCGATGAAGGTGATGACCGGTGCGCCGATCCCGCCCGGCGCGGACTGCGTGGTCCCGGTGGAGGACACCCGCGTCGGCGACGGCACGGTGACCGTCGAACGCGGCCGCAGCGCCGGCGAATTCGTGCGGGAACCGGGCACGGACGTCCGCACCGGTGACCTGCTCGCGCGGGCGGGCATCATGCTCGCCCACGGGCATGTCGCCGCCTTGGCCGCGGTCGGGCTGTCCGCGGTGGCGGTCTTCCGCGCGGTGCGCGGCGCGGTGATCACCACCGGCGACGAGCTGGTCGCGGCCGGAAAGCCGCTGCGTCCCGGGCGAGATCTACAACTCCAACGGCGTCGCCCTCGCCGCGGCGCTCGCGGCGAACGGCGTCGAGGTGGTGTCGGTGGCGCACAGCACCGACGATCCGGACGCGTTTCCGCGCGCTGCTGTCGGCCGCGATGGAGCGCGCCGATGTGGTGTTCACCTCCGGCGGCGTGTCCAAGGGGGACTTCGAGGTGGTCAAGGACGTGCTCGAGCCGATGGGCGGACGGTTCGGCTCGGTGGCGATGCAG
>NZ_BAFR01000143.1 GCF_000308435.1 Nocardia araoensis NBRC 100135
GTGCAGCACGCAGGCCAGCGAGTAGACATCGGCGCGGCCGGTCACCGGGCCGACGTCGAAACGTTCCGGGGCCATGTAGATGTAGGAGCCGACGGCCATGCCGACCAGCGTCACCGCGCTGTCACCCTCGGTGTGCGCGATACCGAAGTCGGCGAGATACGCGAAATCCGCGTCGGTGACCATGATGTTCGCCGGTTTCACGTCGCGATGCACCAGATTGTTGGCGTGCGCGGCATCCAGGGCCGAGGCGATCTGCTCGATGATGCCGACGGCGCGAGCCGGGCTCAGCGGTCCCTTGCCGCGTAACAGGGTGCGCAGGTCGACGCCGCGGACCAGCCGCATGTCGATGAACAGCACCCCATCGATCACGCCCCAGTCGTGGATCGGGATGACATGCGGTTCGGCCAGCCGTGCCGCGGCCTGCGATTCGCGCCGGAAACGCAGCTGGTACATCGGGTCTTTGGCGAGTTCTTCCGAGAGCAGCTTGACCGCGACCACCCGGTCCTTGACCGTGTCGTACGCCTCGTATACCTCCCCCATTCCCCCCTTGCCCAGCAACGACCGCAGTTCGTACGGCCCGAACCGCGTACCGGTTCTCGGCCCAGGTTCCTGCACCCGTCATCCTCCGCATCCCGGGCAGGGATCGCACACGAGATCACGAGGTACGCGACCGGAGCCCGCCCGTCACAGATTGGATTCTCCGGGTGTCACCACCCCGTGGTCAAACGCGAACACGATCGCCGCGGCGCGATCGCGCAGCTCGAGCTTGCCGAAGATATGTCCCACATGACTTTTCACGGTCACTTCCGAGATGCCGAGTTCCCGAGCGATTTCCGCGTTCACCCGGCCGCGCCCGATCAATTCGAGCACCTCGTATTCGCGCGCGGTCAGTTCGGACAGGCGCGCGTCGGTATTGGTGCGCACCGGGCGGACGGTGCGGTAGGCCGACAGCACGCGGCCGGTCACCGCGGGGTCGAGCCAGGCGCCGCCGCCCGCGACCATCCGCACCGCGCGGATGAGGTCCTCGGCGGGCGAGTCCTTCAGGATGAATCCGGCCGCGCCCGCCCGCAGCGCTCCGGACAGCAGCTGGTCGTCGTCGAAGGTGGTGAGCACGAGGACCGGCGGGGCTCCGTCGCTCGCCCGCAGCATCCTGGTCGCGTCGATGCCGCCGACCCGCTTCATCCGCAGGTCCATCAGCACCACGTCGGGGCGGACCTCCGCGACGGCGGCGGGCACCTCGTCGCCGTCGGCGCACTCGGCGACCACGAATCCGTCCCGTCTGCGCAGGATGCGCCGCAGGCCGCCGCGCACGAGTTCCTGGTCGTCGACCACCAGCACGGTCACGGCATCCTCGCCACTGGCGGGTGTCGTCACACTCACGACCGCACCTCGCTCGGTTCCGACCTGCACAACGGCACGCTCCGTTCTCGATTCGCTCGCCGCTGAACGCGCACGACCTCACTTCGCTGCCGCCCGATCACGACGGATGCTCCGGATCCCACTCGCCGACGCACGCTCACGAACCCTCCCGTCCGGTCGTCGCGGGCAGCACCGGACAGGAGAATCCGCCGCGACCAGGGGCGAGCGGAATACCCGCGCGCACCGACCAGCCGCGCCCGGACGGGCCCGCCGTCATCCGGCCACCCAGCAGTTCGGCGCGCTGCCGCATACCGGACAGGCCCATACCGGCGCCGCGCTGGGCGGGCAGCCCGGCGGGCACCGTGTTGTCCACCGTGAGGGTCACCATCGTCGTGTCCACCGCGAGCCGGATCGTGGCGGACGCGCCGTGCGCGTGTTTGACGACGTTCGCCAGCGACTCCTGACCGATCCGGTACAGCGCGAGCCCGACCGCGGGTGACACCGCGCCGAGATCGCCCTCGCGGTCGTAGCGCACGTCCAGGCCGGCCCGCACGAAGTCGCCGACCAGATCCTCGATGTCCTCCACGCCCGGTTCCGGCGCCTGCTTCCAGGGGCGCGCGTCGAGCAGGCCGACCGTGCGGCGGATGTCGGCCATCGCCTGTCTGCCGAGCCGCTCGGCATCGGTCAGCGCTTCGACGGCTTCGTCCACGTCGCGATCGGTCTCCAGGGCGTGCCGGGCGGCGGTGAGGTGCAACAGCGTGACGCTCAGCGAGTGCGCGATCACGTCGTGCACTTCCCTGGCGATCCGGCGCCGCTCCTCGTCGGCGGCCTGCGCCGCGCGAATGTCCTGATACCCGCGTTCCTGGTACAGGAAGCGGCGCTGATACTGCAGCATCAGCCCCGCCATCCAGCCGAAGGCGATGCCGACGAGATAGGTCGGCAACCCTTCCGGCACGTGGCCGATCGCATCGAAGGCGACCAGTTGCAGCATCATCGCGATCGTGACCGGGATGCTCACCCGTTTCGGCGCGATGGCCGCGATCTCGCCCGCGGCGGCCACCAGCACGAACGGCGCGAAATCGGCCTCGACCGGTTGGGCGAGGAACAGCGCCTCGGCCGCCATCGCCAGCACGCCGAGCAGCAGCGGGCGCGGCAGCACGCCGAGCAACGCGTGCAACGGACCGAAGGCGCAGGTCAGCAAAACCGCCAGGATCGGAAGCGGAGTCGGGAAATAGCTGTGCCGCTGCACCGCCGCCGCGACCGCCACGACGAAGACCGCGATGTCGACGCTGATGATGACCGACGGCGGGTAGTCGTACGGCAACTCCTCGACGCTGCGCCGGAAGGCCGCGACCGGATCGCGCGCGAACTCGGCGCACCGCTCCCCGACACGCCGCATCGAGGCCCGCACGCGGCCCGCGCGAGGCGTATCGGGCGGTGCTTCGGATACGCCGGTCGAACCCATTCTGTAAGGCTAGCCGCCGCATCGGGGGCGGTACATCGTCCCGCGAGCGGGCCGTCGCTCCTACCGTGGTCGGAGACACATTCGGGTCCCTGGCACGACGACAACAAGACGGCCGCGTCCGTAGCGTTGGCGGTAGTTCACAGAGGAAGGCGATGGCCATGTCCTGGACGGATCAGCACGCTAGAACCGACATCGTGCACACCGTACTCACCCGCGCGGCGCTCGACCCGGCCGATCCCGACCTGTTCGCGGGGTTCCCCGACCTGGATCGGCTGTTCGGCGGCGAAGACGGGCTCCTGCTGGCGCTGCGCTACCGGTGGGACCTGCACTTCGCCGCGAAGCTCGACCAAGGATCGACGGCGATGGAGGCCTATCTCGAACTGGCGGCCGAGCAGCCGGTGCTGCGCGCGGTGCTCGACGCACAGTATCGTCGCCGCAAACTCGCGTCGGAGGCCATGGCGCGGTAACGCGCGACGAGGAACGAAGAACTTTGATCGACCATACGGAGCGGGGGACGACGATGCCGGAACCGGCGATGCTGGAACTATCGGGCGTGACGAAGGAGTATCGGGTCGGCGGCCAGGCGGTGCGCGCCCTCGACGACGTCGCTTTGCGCATCGAGACAGGGGAATTCACCTCGATCATCGGGCCGTCCGGTTCCGGTAAGAGCACCCTGTTGCACCTGCTCGGCGCGCTGGACAGTCCCGACGCGGGCTCGATCCGGTTCCGTGGCGAGGAGATCGGCGCGCTGGACGAGGAACAGCAATCGGAATTCCGGCGGCATCAGGTCGGTTTCGTGTTCCAATTCTTCAACCTGCTGCCCACGCTCTCGGCCTGGGAGAACGTGGCGATACCGAAATTGCTGGACGGCACGGGTCTGCGCAAGGCCAAGCCGCGCGCCTTGGAGTTGCTCGATCGGGTGGGCCTGGCCGCGCGGGCCGAACACCGTCCCGCCGAATTGTCCGGCGGGCAGATGCAGCGGGTGGCGGTGGCGCGGGCGCTGATCATGGACCCGCCATTGATCCTGGCCGACGAGCCCACCGGCAACCTCGACTCCAAGACCGGCGCCGCCATTCTCGAATTGCTCGGCGAGATCGCCGGATCGGGCAGTTCGGTGGTGATGGTGACCCACGATATGGGCGCGGTGACCTACTGCGACCGCGTGATCACCCTGCGCGACGGCCGGATCGGATCCAACGACAAGGTCGAGCGGACGGTCAACGCATGATCGCCGCGTGGGACCGCCTGCGCCTGTTCAACATCGGCGAACTGCTCGCCCACCGCGGCCGCACCTTCATGTCGCTGATCGTGATGGGCGTCTCGGCATCGCTGCTGGTGGCGGTGCTGAGCATCTCCGGCTCGGTCACCGGCTCGGTGGACAAGCTGACCCGCGGCCTCGGCGGCAAGGCGCAACTGGAGGTCAGCGGGATCACCGACGCGGGCTTCGACCAGCAGTTGCTGCGGCGGATCGCGACCACGCCCGGCGTCGCGGTGGCGGTGCCGATGCTGCGGGCGCAGATCGGTAGCGGCGCCGACCGCGCGCTGCTGATCGGCGCCGATTCGAATATCGGCGCGCTGGGCAGCGAATTGACCACGCCGATGAGCGCTTTCACGGGGAAGCTGCTCTCGGTGCCCAACGGAGTGCTGGTCGGTACCGGGCTCGGCCGCGCCGAGGGCGAGCAGTTCGCGGTGGGCGCAACGACGGTCACGGTCGCGGGTGTCCTCGACGCGGAGACGTCCAGGAAACTCAACGACGGTCACCTCATCGCCGCACCACTCGGGCTCGCGCAGAAGATCACCGACCGGGCCGGGCGGCTGGATTCGGTGCAGATCATCCCCGCCGCGGGCGCCGACCTCGGACAGGTGCGCGCGGCGCTCACCGACGCGGTGGACGGCCGCGCGGTGGTCGCCGAGCCGAGTATGCGCACCGCGCAGGCGGGCGGCGCGGTGCAGATGGTCCGCTACTCCACCACCATGGCATCGGCCGCCGCGCTGATCGTCTCGGCATTCCTCATCTACAACGCGATGAGCATGGCGATCGCGCAGCGCAGGCCGATGCTCTCGCTGCTGCGCGCGATCGGCGGCAAGCGCGGCCCGATGGTGCGCGACCTGCTCGCGGAGGCGACGCTGCTCGGCGTACTCGGCGGCGCGGTGGGGGCGGTCATCGGTGTGTTCATGGGCAGCATCGCGATCGGCACGCTGCCCACCGCGATCGTGGAGTCCGTGGAGGCGCGCACCGAATACTCGGTGCCCTGGTACGTGATTCCCTTCGCGGTCGCGGCCTGCGTGTTCACCAGCGTGCTCGCGGCATCCCTTGCCGCGCGCCAGGTGTACAAGGTCCAGCCCATCGAGGCGCTGGCTCCGGTCGGGGCCGGCCGCACCGACACCGCGAGCCCGCTGCTGCGCTGGCTGGCCGTCGTGGCGGGCGGTGGGCTGGCCGGGGCCGCGGTGCTGATCGCGAGCAGCGATCTCGGTCGGTACTCGCTGACCGCCATCTCGATATCGTTCATCGCCGCGATCCTGATCTGCTTCGCCGCCACCGGCCCGATCGTGCGGGCCGCGGCGGGGATCGCGCGCTGGTTCCGCGCTCCCGGCGCACTGGGCGCGACCACGCTGGAACGCTCGCCGCGGCGCGTGTGGGCGACCGCGATGACGGTGATGATCGGCGTCGGCGCCACCGTCGGCATGAGCGGCGCCTCGAGCAACATGATCGACTCGGCCACGGTCACTTTCACCGATCTGGCCCGCAACGACGTCTACGTCAGCCCCGCCTCGATGGCGCAGTTCCCGACCGGGCCGCTGCTGCCGGCGGATCTGGCGGGCAAGCTCGCGGCGGTACCCGGTGTAGCGCATCTCAGCCCGGCGCAGATGGCCTTCGCCACACTCGGCGGCAGTCGCGTGATGCTGCAAGGGTTTCCGCCCGATGCCAGGGAGACGCGGATGCGCATGCTCACCGACGAGTCGGTCGCCCGGCTGTCGGCCGGCGAAGGCGTGGCGATCTCGCGCGACGTGGCGCGCTCACTCGGCGTCGGCGCGGGCGCGGAACTGACCCTGCCGACCCCGACCGGCCCGCACACCGTGCGTGTGCTGCAAGTCATTCCGTATTTCTCCGCCATCGCGGGCGTGGTGATGATGGACCTGAACCTGATGCGCAGCTGGTACGAGCGCCCGGGCGAGACGGTCATCGCGGTCGACATCGCGCCCGGCGCCGATCGCGCCGCGGTGTTCGCGGCGATCCGGCAGGTGGTGCCGCCGGAGCTGAACGTGGATACCGGCGCGGACACGGTGGTGGCCGCCTCGTCGAGCATCCGGCAGGGCATGGCGATGAGCAACTCCATCCTCTGGATCGTGGTGCTGGTCGCCACCGTCGCGTTGCTCAACACGTTGATGCTCTCGGTGCTGGAGCGCCGCAGGGAGCTCGGCGTGCTGCGCGCCATGGGCACCGGGCGCAAGTTCCTGATGCGCTCGGTGCTGGCCGAGGCGGCGGGAATCGGGCTCGTCGGCGCGGTGCTCGGCCTGGCGCTCGGCGCGTCGGTGCAGTTCCTCGGCACGGTCGCCATCGGCCACGCCCTGACCATCGACGTCGACTACCGGCCGAGCCCGATGCTGCTGGTCTACGCCGTGATCGCGCTGGCGCTGGCGCTGCTCGGGTCGATTCCGCCCGCGTTGCGCGCGGCCAGGATGCCCATCGTGGAGGCGCTGGCGGTCGACTGAGCTCGCCGGTTCACAGGGGCAGGTCGGCGAACCACGTCTTGAATTTCACCGAGGTGATGCCGAATCCGGAGGTGGGCATGCTGTCGGTCAGGGTCACCGTGGCGAACAGCAGGTAGTTCGACCGGGCCGGGTCGTCGAACTCGACGACGAGGTAGCCGTCCGGCAGTCCGCCCGAGCCCTCCTGCCATCGGTAGGTCGAATACGACTCGCCGTTGTTGCGTTCGGTCGCGGACGTATTCGACGGCAGGTCCCGCACCGCGGCCCTGGCGTCGTCGGCCGACTTGAAGCCGATGAGGACGTAGTCGGGCTCGTCGATCGGCGTGCCCCAGCAGTTCCAGGCCGTCGTCCAGTTCGGGAAGTCGGGTACGCCATTGGCGCTGGACACCTTGCCGCCCGGCTTGGCGGTGCCGAGGAAGCAGGTCTTGCCGCGATAGCCCGGCCCCGAGCCGATGTCGTACTTCGTATCGACACCTTGCGGCAACAGTTCCGGGAACGCTTTGGCGAGCTTGTCCGCGTCGGACGGCCCCGAGGGCGTCTTCGTGCCGATATCCAGCGGCGAAGCGGAGTTCGAGAATCCGACCTTCGCCACGACGACGCCGATCCCGATCAGCAGCGCCACGATCACCAGAACGATCGTCACGATCAGGCCGGTGTTGGAGCGGCCTTGCGACGGATAACTCGGCTGGTGGGGCGGATAGCCGATCGGCGGAGTCGGAGCGGAATGCGGCGGCGCCGCCGGGTAATTCGGCTGCGCAGGTGCCGCATAGCCGTTGGCGGCCGAAAACTGCTGACCGCTCATCGGACTCGGGTTGTACTGCGGCGGCGCGGTGTAGCCGGGGGCGGATGCGGTGGGGACGTAGGTCGGCGGACTCGCCTCCGGTCCGGGGTAGGCCGGTTGCGCGAGTACGGTGGGCGCGGGCTGCGGCTGGTACTGCGCGACCACCACCGTCGGAGCGGGCTCGGTGAGCGCTCGCCGTGCGGCCGAGGCGAATTCGGCGCAGGAGACGTACCGGTCGTCGGGTCGCTTCGCCATGGCCTTGGCGATCACCGCGTCCAGCGCGGGCGACAGGCCCGCACGCCGAGCCGCGGCCGACGGCGGCGGCAACTGGAGATGGCCGCGAATGATGTCGGCCGGTGCGGGGGCGTCGAACGGGGCGACGCCGGTCAGCAACCAGTACAGCGCGCAGGCAAGCGAGTACTGATCGGAGCGGTGGTCCAGGTGGGCCCCGGTCATCTGCTCGGGCGAGGCGTAGGCCAGCGTCGCGGTGAACATGCCGGTCTGGGTCAGGTGGGTGGAATCCTCGCGCAGCCGGGCGATGCCGAAATCGGTGAGGAAGACCCGCTCGCCGTGGCCGCCCACCGCGCGGGCCAGCATGATGTTCGCGGGCTTGACGTCGCGGTGCAGCACCCCCATCCCGTGCGCGTAATCCAGGGCGGACGCGACGCCCTCGATGATCTGCACGGCACGCTCGGGCGGCAGGCTCTGCGGGTTCACCGTCGCCGCGTCGACGCCGTCGACGTACTGCATGGAGATCCACAGCTGCTCGTCCTCGGTGCCGCGGTCGTACACCGCGACGATGTTCGGATGGTCCAGCTGCGCCGCCAGGTCCGCCTCCCGCTCGAAGCGGGCCCTGACCTCCACGTCGGTGAACAACTCCCGGTTGAGCAGTTTGAGCGCGGTCTGCCGAGGAAGTCTGGGGTGACGGGCCAGATACACCGATCCCATGCCCCCCTGGCCGAGGAGCTTCTCTATGGTGAACCCGGCGAACACCGCACCGCTGTCGAGCAACACGCCCCCTTCAGGTGACCGCTTTCATACCGATCCTGGAGCCTACCGGGTGACGCCGTGGCCACGGGGTTTCGAATTCTCCGGGAAGATCGGCAAAACTATGTTCGAGACATCCTGCCGACGCCTCCGCGCGCCGCGGTGATGTCTCCTGTCCGGTCACCGACCGGACGGGCCCGATGAGATATTTTGCACCGCCGTTCTACAGCGCGACGCGTCACCGGTGGTGGGGAGGACTCGGTGGTGAGGTCGACGAGATCTGCTTCGACGTGTCGTTCTGCGCTACGCGCGGGAGCGATGGTGGTGCTGCTCACGCTGACCTCGTGCACGCTGCTTCCAGGTGATCGAGTCGACACCGACCCCCCGGCGGTGGTCGTCGACACCGCGGGGGCGTGGCGGCCACGACTCGCGGTGTCCATGCCCGACTCGCTGGCCGCCGATTTCACCCAGTTGCAGCCGCAGCTGGGCGGACAGGTCGGCATGGCGATCATGCCCGTCGGCGGCGGCCGGATGACCGTCTTCGGCGACTGGGTCAGCGGCATCGCGTGGTCGACCATCAAGGTGCCGCTCGCGATCGCCGCGCTGCGGCACGACTCCCAGGAGGAGATCATCCACGACGTGGAAGCCGCCATCACCTGGTCGGACAACGACGCCGCCGAGGCGCTGTGGCAATCGCTCGGCGACGGGCTGCAAGCGGCCAAGGCGGTACAGGACGTGATCGACGAGGCCGGCGACGCCACGACCGGGGTGGCCGGCCCGCGCACCACGCTGGACTACACCTCCTTCGGCGGCACCGAATGGACGCTGGCCAACCAGGCCCGCTTCGCCTCCCGGCTGCCGTGCCTGCCCGAGTCGTTCAAGGTCACCGAGCTGATGACGGAGATAACACCCGAACAGGCATGGGGTCTGGGCGTACTGGAGGGCACGGCCTTCAAGGGCGGCTGGGGCCCCGACGACGAGACCGGCGTCTACACCGTCCGCCAGTTCGGCCTGGTGCCGGTACGGTCCGGCACGATCGCCGTCGCGCTCGCGGCGACAGCCGATTCCGGCAGCTTCGACGACTCCGCCACCATCCTGAGCCGGATGGCACGGATGCTCGGCCGTCATCTCGACGAACTTCGCGGCGGATCCTGCCCGCCGATGTGAATCCGGCTCAGCCCGGGGTGACCAGGCCGGTTTCGTAGGCCAGCACCACCGCTTGCGCCCGGTCGCGCAGGTTCAGCTTCGAGAACACCTTGGAGACATGAGTCTTCACGGTCTGCTCGGCCACGAACAGGGTTTCGGCGATCTCGGAGTTCGACATGCCTTTGGCGATCAGTTCCAGCACTTCCCGCTCACGGGGAGTCAGCGCGGACAGTTGCGGCGACGGCTTGGCGCGGGCCGCGCTGCGGCGGCGGGTGACGTCGGCGATGAGCCTGCGGGTGACCGTCGGCGCGAGCAGCGCCTGCCCGTCGGCGACCACGCGCACCGCGCGGACCAGTTCCTCGGCGGGCGCGTCCTTGAGCAGGAACCCGCTGGCGCCGAGGCTCAGCGCCTCGTAGACGTAATCGTCGATGTCGAAGGTGGTGAGCATCAGCACGCGCACCGGCGGGTCGAACCCGGCGGCCAAAATGGCACGGGCCGCGTCCAGCCCGTTCATCTCCGGCATGCGCACATCCATCAGCACGACATCCGGGCGCAGCCGCTTCGCCTCGGCCACCGCGACTTTCCCGTCCGCCGCGTCGCCCACCACGCTGATATCCGGCTGCGCGGCCAGCAGCGCTCCGAACCCCTGACGGACCATCGCCTGGTCGTCGGCGATCAACACCGTAATTGCCACCCGCTCACCCTAATTGCCCCGTACGACTGCGCTCGGTGCCGGCACCGAGCGCGGCAGCGGCTGCGGACCGGTACTCAACGTCCCGGTTCGCCGTGCACCGCGGCAGCACCGACGACTTCCGGCACGGCGAGCGGGAAGCGCGCGTGCACTCCGAATCCGCCGTCCGCGCGTGGCTCCGCGGTCACCTCGCCGCCGACGGCCAGCGCTCGCGCCTGCATACCCGCGATGCCGTGGCCGCCGTTGCCGACCGTCCGGGCGGGCGTGGCCCCCGGCTCGTTCTCGACGTAGAGCAGCAGCTCCGCGCCGCATGCGATGCGCACCCGGACCGGCGCGCCCGGGGCGTGCCGGGAGGCGTTGGACAGTGATTCCTGGACGACGCGGAACAGTGCCAGGCCGATGGTCTCCGGGATCGCCTCCAGCGCACCATCGACGGACCACTCGATGTGGACGCCCGCGCGGCGCGCGCCCTCGAACAGGCCGATCACGTCGGCCGCCTTCGGCTGGGGCGCGTGCTCGGGCAACTGGCCGTCGCTGCGCAGCACACCCAACATGCCGCGGATCTCGTTGAGCGCTTCGCGCGCCGTGGCGCCGATGGACTCGAACTCGGCGCGCGCGGCCGGGGTGACGCCCTCGACCCGGTACGGCGCGGTCTGCGCCTGCACCACCACCAAGGACATGTGATGCGCCACGACGTCGTGCAGGTCCCGGGCGATGCGCGCCTTCTCCTCCAGGATGGCCCGGCGGGCCCGCTCGAGTTCGTTCTCCTCCTCCTGACGCACCAGCTGCCGCCGCGACAGCGCCAGCCAGCGGATGAGCAGCCCGAACAGCACCAGCGCGGCCAGCGCGATCGGCCAGCCCCACGCGGCGTTCGCGAACGCTTCGCCTTCGCCGGGCATGGTGGTCGCGAACAGCAGGGCCGTCGCCGCCCAGGCCACCGCGACGATCTGCCCCGGGGCGCGCAACGCCACGGCGAACAGCAGCACCAGCAGGCACAGCACGTGGACGACCTGGAACGGCAGCTCGTTGTTCGGCTGATGCGGTATCGCCAGCGCGATCACCAGCGCGGAGCCCGCCGAGATGGCCCAGCCCAACGCCGGGTTGATCCGGGCCAGCAGCACCGGGAAGGCGGCGAGCGCCGCGATGAACGGCTGCGCCGCGGTGGGCACCGCGTGGGTCAGGTGCAGGGTCGGCCAGGCCACGGCGTACCAGATCAGCGCGATCAGCACCGTGCCGAGGTCGAACCAGGTCCGCGCGTCCAGCCGTCGCATCCAGCCGCGACTTTCTCGGTTCATGCCTACGACACTAGGAAATCCCAGTTCACCGCGGCCTCATACCCACGGGGTATTTCCGCCCCGATACCCCGGTATGAGACGGCCCGGCGGCTCCCCCGGCGGCACGGCACGCGAAACGCCCCCGGGCGTGAGGCGGGCACGGAACACCGGTCCCTAACGTCGTCGCCATGAGCACACCGACCAGCGCCGGGCGCCAGACCCGGTTCGCATCGGCCGCAGGAGCCCGAAATCATTCCGCCGCAGCCTCTTCCGTCAGCGCGCAGACGCGACGCTACGCCGCGCTCACCGCGACCGCGTTGACCACCATGGCGGCGACGGCCTTCCTCTCCCCCGCCCCGCAGGCCGCCGCGGCGGCCGCGCCGATCGAGAGCCCGCAGGCGAGCGCCGCCGTCGCCGAACTGGCCGCGGGCGGCCCCGGCGCGCTCACCGCGATCCCGGCGGACTTCGCGGCGTCGTTCGGCTACCGGCCGAGCACCGTGGACGGCCTGCTGGTCGATCCGGACGGGGACTGCTCGTCCCCGGTGACGCTGCCCGCCGAGTTCGACACCGCGTGCAAGGCTCATGACCTCGGCTACGACCTGCTGCGCTACGCCGACCGGCGCGGCGAACCGCTGGGCCCGTGGGCGCGCCAAGCCCTCGACGCGACGCTGGACCGGCAGATGCACCAGGCCTGCACCGCCCGGACGGACTCGTTCTCTCGCGCGCGCTGCGACGCGATGGCATCGATCGCCAACACCGCCGTCGATCTGAACTCGCGGCGGCAGGACTACGGCGCGCCGGTGGTCGAGCCCCTGTTCAGCGCCGCCGAGTCCGATCCAGGGTCGAGTTGGACGCTGCTGGGCGTGCTCGCCGCCGGAATCACCGGCCTGGGCGCGGTTTTCGTGGTCCGCAACCGGCGACGTGGCTCGCAACCCGCGGCTTGCCCGCCGCCTGCCCCCGTCGCGGCGACGGTGTGGCGATGACGGCGTTCGTCGCGGAGTGGCCGAACCGCCGTGCCCGGTTCCGGGTGCGACCGCCACGAATCGGCACGACGCTCGGCATCGGGGTCGGCACACTGGCGTCGTTGGCCCCCGGCCTGCTCCCGCGCACACCGGGCGCGCAAGCGGTGCTGACCGGGCTCCTCGCGGCGCTGACGCTCGGCGTGGCGGGTACGTTGCGAATCCTGCTGCGGCGGCGCGGTTTCGACTTCGATCGGCGCCATGCGTGGCTGCGGCTGCCCCTGCTGATCGCGACATCGGTGCTGGTGGCGGGGGCCGCGGCGAACGCGGGACACTGGCAGAACCGGCTGCGCGCCGCGATGGGCACACCGCCGATCGGCGCGGATTACTGGGTGCGGTGCGCGCTCGGCGCGGCGCTGATCATCGGGCTGTTCGCGGCGGCCACCCGCTCGATCGCCTGGGCGTGGCGGAAGCTGGGCTGGGCGCGGGGCGTCTCGCTGGCCGCTGTCGCGGCGGTGCTGCTGTATCTCGTCGGGGTGCCCGCGGTGGTCGGATGGCGGGAGGCGGCGTACGCGCGGGCCAATGCCGAGCTGGATCCCGCTCTGGTGCGGCCGGTTTCGCACGCGGGGTCGGGTAGCGCCGCGTCGGCGGTGAGCTGGACGTCGCTGGGCGCCGAGGGGCGCAAGTTCGTCAGCGACGCGTCGGTGCGCGCCGTGCGGGTCTATGTCGGGGTGGCCTCCGCACCCGACCTGGACAGCCGCGTCGCGCTGGCGATCCGGGAACTGGAGCGATCGGGCGGCTTCGCGCGCTCGCACCTGGTCGTCACGGTGCCCACCGGATCGGGCTGGATCGATGCGAACGCCGTGACGGGGTTCGATCGCCGCTTCGACGGTGATGTGGCGCTGGTCGGGCTGCAATACTCCTATCTCCCCAGCTGGGCGACGTTCGTGTTCGGCCGGGACGCGGCAGTGACGGCCGCACGCGCCTTGTTCACCGCCGTCGAGCGCCACATCGAGGGCATGGCGCACAAGCCGAAGCTGTACCTGTACGGGCAGAGTCTGGGCGCCCTCGGCGGCAACGCCGTCTTCGCCGACGACGCCGAGCAGGACGACCGGACCTGCGCGGTCCTGTGGGCGGGCCCACCGGCCGACCACGTCCACCGCGGCGGCGCGACGGTACTGGCCAACAGCTCCGACCCGGTGGTCCACTGGTCGCTTTCCCAGCTGTGGCGCGCGCCCGACCTGGCCGGCGCCCGCGTCGACGCTCCGGTTCCGCGATGGCTTCCGGTGATCAGTTTCGCGCAGACCACCGCCGACCTGCTCGCCGCCCTGCACGCTCCGCCGGGCCACGGCCACCGTTACGGCCTGGACCAAGGGACGGCGATGGCCTCGTGCTGAGCCGTTCGGCATGGCGCCCACGACGCCCTTCATAGAACATGTTCTAATTTCTTCATGGCCTTCGTCATCGACCTCGCCGCCGACATCGACGCCCCCGCCGCCCTGGTGTGGCAGGTGATCACCGATTTCCCGCGCTACGGCGAGTGGAATCCCTTCGTCACGGAGTGCCGCAGTTCGCTGGTGCCCGGCGAGCCGATCGACATGCTCGTCCAGGTCTCCGGCTCGAAGCCGCGCAGGCAGCGGGAATGGATTCGCTCACACACCCCGGGCCGCGAGCTGAGCTACTCGATGAAGCCCGTGCCCTTGGGCGCGCTGCACAGCTTGCGCTCGCACACCGTGACGCCGCTCCCGGACGACCGCGCGCGCTACGAATCACACTTCGAGCTCGGCGGCTGGCTGCATCCCGTGGTCGTCATGTCGCTCGGCGAGAACTTGCGCCGTGGTTTCGAGGGCATGACCGACGGCATCCGGAAGCAGGCCGAGTCGCTGCGCGCTTCCTGAGGGTTTCGGCGCGGGCTACCGCGCCCGAGGTGCACCACATATAGTCTGGCATCGGGAGGGAGGGCCCAATGCTGATCGACTTCGTTCCGGACGGGAATCTGTACCCTTTCGAGTCGCGCTGGTTCGACTCGTCCGTCGGCCGGGTGCACTACATCGACGAGGGAGCCGGACCGCCGATTCTGTTCTGCCATGGCGCTCCGACGTGGAGTTTCCTCTACCGCCACATCGTGAAGGACCTGCGCGACCGGTACCGATGTGTCGCCATCGACTATCCGGGCTTCGGCTTGTCCGAGCGCCCCGCGGGTTACGGCTACACGATCGCCGAGCACACCGCGGTCCTCGGTGAGCTGATCGATCACCTGGGTCTCGACGGCTTCGTCCTGATGGGACAGGATTGGGGCGGACCCATCGGCCTGGGCGCGGCCGCCGCGCGCGCGGATCGGGTGCGCGGGATCGTGTTGAGCAACACCGTGTTCTGGCCGATCGAAGCGATGGCCAATCGAGCTTTCAGCGTGATCATGGGCAGCCGCCCGATGCGGCGGCGGATACTCGAACAGAATTTCCTCGTCGAGCGCGTCCTGCTCGCGGAACTAGGGCGCAAGCTCACCGCGGCCGAGGCCGAGCACTACCGGGCGGTGCAGCCCACCGCCGAAGCACGGTGCGCACTCGCGGTGACCCCCAGGGAAATTCGCGCCGCGCGCCCGCTGCTGGAGCAACTCGCCCGAGATGTGCCCGCCCTGCTCGGCGGCAAACCGGCCCTGTTGGCGTGGGGCATGCGCGACATGGTGTTCCGTCCGAACGCCTGTATTCCGCGAATGCGTACCGCCTTCACCGATCTCGACGTAGTCGAGCTGCCGCGCGCACGGCACTTCGTTCAGGAACACGCCCCGGACGCGATCTCCGCGGCGATCGCCGCGCGATTCCCCTGAGCGCGATGGACGAATGCCGCACAACGAGGCGCCCGCCCACCCCGGTGGGTCGTTCCTGCGGCGAGCCGGTCCCGAATCGGCGAAAGCGGTTGCGCGGCGGGCGGACTCACGCGCGCAGGTAGGCCAGCGCGGCGTCGAGCGCGGCGTCGGCGTATGCCTCGGTGAGGCCACCGAGGCCGAGCGACCACCGCATCTGCGTGGGACCCAGCAGCAGGTCGATGGCGAGTTCGAGATCGAGGTCCGCGCGCAATTCGCCGGTGGCGACGCCCGCGGCCAGGCGGTCGGCGACCGCGGCGCGCTGGGGTAGCAACAGGCGCTCTCGGTAGGCCGCGCCCAACTCGGCGTCCTGCTGGATCTCGATGTACATCGCGCGGAGGAAGGATTCGAACCCGGGATCGGTGAGCGCGACGACCGAACCGCGCAGCAGCCGGCGCAGATCGGCGGCGACGTCGCCGGTGTCGGGCAGGGCGGGCCCCTCCGGCCCCGAGTCGGATTCGAGCATCGCGTCGAACACGACCGCACCCTTCGACGGCCACCAGCGGTAGATCGTCTGCTTTCCCACACCCGCACGTGCCGCGATCGCCTCGATGCTCAGCTTCGCGTAGGACACCTCGCGGATCAGCTCGGCGGTCGCGGCGAGTATCGCCGCACGGGAGCGCTCACTGCGGCGCGCGGCGGTGGGAGTGTCGGCCATGCCGCCACGGTAGCAGACAGCGAGACGAAACGTCTCGTCTTGACAAGTCCCGAACGGCTTGGCACCGTATCCGGCGAGACGGAGCGTCTCGCGACGAAAGGATTTCCTGTGACCAGAACCTGGTTCATCACCGGCGCAGGCCGTGGACTCGGCCGTGCCTTCACCACGGCCGCGCTCGCCGAGGGCGACCGCGTCGTCGCGACCGCCCGCGATCCGGAGGCCCTCGCGAACATCGCCGACGACCGCCTGACCGTGCTGCCTCTGGACGTTCGCGATCGTGCGAGCGTGATCGCCACGGTGGACAACGCGTTCGCGCTGACGGGCACGATCGACGTGATCGTGAACAACGCGGGTTACGGCTTGGTCGGCGCCGTCGAGGAGCTGACCGAGACACAGATCCGCGACCAGATGGACACCAACTTCTTCGGCGCCCTCTGGGTTTCCCAAGCGGCGGCGCCACATCTGCGCACGCAGGGTTCGGGGCACATCGTGCAGATCTCCACGGTCGGGGCCGTGGGCAGTCTCCCCCTGTTCGGCCTGTACAACGCGAGCAAGTGGGCCCTGGAGGGATTCAGCGCCGCGCTCGCGGATGAACTGCGCCCCTTCGGCATCCGGGTCACGCTCGCGCAGATGGGCGGCTTCGATACCGACTGGGCCAAGTCGAGCATGCGCTTCGCCACCGGCGTTCCCGCCTACACGCAGTTGCGCAGCGCCATCCTCGGTATGCCGGACTACCCGGTCGCGGCGTCCGCGACCGGAACCGAGTCGACCGACGCGGCGCCGGGGAATACGTCGAGCGAGCCCGCCGCTCCCGTCGAGTCGGCCGACACCGAAGGCGAGTGGATCGAAGCGGCCCCGGAGGTCGGCGCCGCGGGCCTGATCGAGTTGGTGAACATGCCGAACCCTCCGCTACGCAAGATCATCGGGCCCGGCGCGCACCAGATGGTCGCACTCGCGTTGGACCAACGCCGCGCCGACTACGTCAGCGACCCCGAATTCACCTGGCCCGCATGATCACTCGCGGAGCCGCTCGGCTCCGCGTATACGCGAAACCGAGCGGCTCTACGAGGAACGTCAGGCGATGGGACCGCGGGCGGCCTCGTAGGCCGCGCCCACCCGGTAGAGGCGATCGTCGGCGAGGGCGGGGGCCATGATCTGGAGGCCGACGGGCATGCCGTCGTCCTTGCTCAGACCGGAGGGGACCGACATGGCGGGGTGACCGGCCAGGTTGGTCGGCAGGGTGCACAGGTCCGACAGGTACATCGCCAGCGGATCGTCGACCTTCTCGCCCAGCTTCCACGGTGTGAACGGGCTGGTCGGCGAGACGAGCACGTCGACCTGCTCATAGGCCTTGTCGAAATCGCGGGCGATGAGCGTGCGCACCTTCAGCGCCTGGCCGTAGTAGGCGTCGTAGTAGCCTGCCGACAGCGCGTAGGTACCGATCATGATGCGCCGCTTGACCTCGGGGCCGAACCCGGCCGCACGCGTGGCCGCCATGACCTGCTCGGCGCTGTGCTGCCCGTCGTCGGCGACGCGCAGGCCGTAGCGCATGGCGTCGAACCGCGCGAGGTTGGACGACACCTCCGACGGCATCACCAAGTAGTAGGACGACAGCGCGTACTCGAAGTGCGGGCAGGACACCTCGACCACCTCGGCGCCGAGATCCTTCAGCACCGCCACGGCGGCGTCGAAGGAGGCGAGCACGCCGGGCTGGTAGCTGTCGGAGTGCAGTTCCTTCACCACGCCGATCTTGACGCCGCGGAGATCGCCCTGCGCCCCGGCGCGCGCGGCGGCCACCACCGGCGGCACCGGCACGTCGCGCGAGGTGGAGTCGCGCGGGTCGTATCCGGCGATCACCTCGTGCAGCAGGGCGGTGTCCAGCACGGTGCGACCGCACGGACCGCCCTGGTCCAGCGACGACGCGCACGCGACCAGGCCGAAGCGCGACACCGTGCCGTAGGTGGGCTTGGTGCCGACGGTGGCGGTGACGGCCGCGGGCTGGCGGATCGAGCCGCCGGTGTCGGTGCCGATGGCCAGCGGCGCCTGGTGGGAGGCCAGCGCCGCCGCGGAGCCGCCGCCCGAACCGCCGGGGATGCGGGTGGTGTCCCAGGGGTTGCGGGTCGGGCCGTAGGCGGAGTTCTCGGTGGAGGAGCCCATCGCGAACTCGTCCATATTGGTCTTGCCGAGGATCGGGATACCGGCCGCGCGCAACCGCGTGGTGAGCGTCGCGTCGTACGGCGACACCCAGCCCTCGAGGATCTTCGACGCACAGGTGGTGGGCATGTCCGTGGTGGTGAACACGTCCTTGAGCGCCAACGGAACTCCGGCCAGCGGCGAGGCGGGCTCGGCGCCCGAGGCGATCGCGGCGTCCACCGCTGCCGCGGCCTCCAGCGCCCGCTCCTGCGCGACGTGCAGGAAGGCGTGGTACTCGCCGTCGACCGCGGCGATGCGGTCCAGGTGCGCCTGGGTGACCTCGACCGAGGACAGCTCGCGGCCGTGGATCTTGTCGGCCAGCTCGGCCGCCGACAGCGTCGTCAAATCCGTCATTCGCCCTCCCCCAGAATCTGCGGCACCAGGAACCGCTGCTCGTCCACGGCGGGCGCGCCCGACAGCGCCTCCCGCGGGGTCAGGCCCGGCACCACCTCGTCGGGGCGGGTCACATTGGTCGCCGGGTTCGGCGACGCCGTAGCCGGGACGTCGGCGGCGGCTACCTCGGAAATGGTCCGCACGTGGCTCAGGATCGAATCCAGCTGTCCGGCGAACTGATCCAGTTCCGCGTCGGACAGCGCGAGCCGGGACAGCCGGGCGAGGTGTGCGACCTCGTCGCGGGAGATGGCGGGCACCGCGGGACCCCTTTCGGCTTCGTTATCAACAGTGCTCAACCCACACAGCCTAGCCACCGGCGACCGGCTCACCACCCGGGCACCCGGGCTTCGTCGGCGCGGCGCGGGAACCGTCGCCCAGCAGGCCCCCGGCAAACCCCTCCGGCCCGCGACACGGCCACTCCTACTAGCCCGACACGCCGCTTTCGGGCGAATTTGCCGAGTGGCGTGCGCCACTGGAGGGACTTCGACTCGATAACCGGCCGAAAGGGGTGTAAGTATTGCGTCACCCGGGTATCCGTTCAGAGCCTCGGCCGCCCTAAGAAAGGAAACGCACGTGTCGTATCTGCTCCGCGTGCAACTTCCGGATCGACCGGGAAGCCTCGGTGCGCTCGCCCTCGCACTCGGCTCCGTCGGCGCCGACATCCTCTCGCTGGACGTGGTCGAGCGCGGCGCGGGCTACGCCGTCGACGATCTGGTCGTCGAGGTACCCTCCGGCGCGCTCCCCGACACCCTCATCACCGCCGCCGAATCGATCGGCGACGTGCACGTGGACTCGATCCGCCCGTACTCCGGCGTGCTCGACACCCACCGTGAGCTCGAGCTCATCGATCAGGTGGCCGGTGCTCGCGACGACCGGATGCAGGTGCTGGTGGACGGCGTGCCGCGGGTGCTGCGCGTCGGCTGGAGCACGATCATCGACATCGGGCCGCAGGGGGCCTACCGGGTGGTGGGCAGCCCGAGTGCGCCACAGACACAGGCGGGTTCGGCGCCGTGGATGCCGCTGGAGAAGCCGACGGTGCTCGACCCCGAAGCCGACTGGGTGCCGCAGATCTGGCGCGACATGGACACCAAACTCGCCGCCGCTCCGCTCGGCAACACCGGGAAGGTGCTGCTGCTCGGCCGGCCGGGCGGTCCCGACTTCCGGCCCTCCGAGGTGGCCCGGCTCGGCTACCTCGCCGGGATCGTCGCCACCGTCCTCGGCTGAATTCCTCAGGGGCACTGAAGGTTCCGCGCCACAGAGGAATACGTCGATGGAAAATCCCGGCGCGTGCCCGGGAACTGCACGGAGCCTCGGATCGCGGACGAGCCGGCCCGGTTGCCGTTCGCGGTCGGACTGGGCGCGCCGCCATCTACATACTCCACAGCCCATCGTCGCGGGCGAAGGTCGCATCCGCGAAGCGGATATCCGGCGGGAACCTAGGCGGAATCGCCGGACGGACCGAGCGGCAGCCGGAGCACGTGCAACAGCTCTCCGGCGGTGGTACGCCAGTCCCGGCTCGGTACGGGACGGAAGCCGAAGCGGTCGTAGATCCGCCGGGCGTCGACCATGGCGGACATGGTGGTGAGGGCGACCGCCGCGCAACCCTCCGCGCGGGCGAGGTCGATCACGGTGCGCACCAACGCCGTTCCCGCGCCGAGTCCGCGCGCGGTCTTCGCGACGGCGAGCATGCGGAACTCGAGTTCACCCGGCTGCGCGATCTCCGCGTACGGATTGCCCGCCGCGGCGACCGTGAGCGAGCCGACGATGCGGTCCGCGTGCGTGGCGACCAGGATCCGGGCGGAGGCGGCGCGGCGGGCGGTGTCGGCCAGCTCGTCCGCGTACCAGCTGCCCGCCTCGACGTAGCCTTCGCCGACGTAGACCTCCACCGTCAACTCGCCGATCGCCGCGTACTCCTCGGGCCGTGCCGCCCGGACGACGACACCCGCGTCCCGCTCATCCATACCCGGCATGATGCCATCGACCATAGTGTGGGCTACGTCGCGCGGGGTCCCATCGCCTGATGAGCGGGTGGTTCGGCCGATCGACCGAGGAGCCGCCCGCGAGCAGCGGCAACCGCTCAGCCGGGACGAGAGATCTGCCAGCGGTCGGGCTTGCCCGCCGGATAGACGACGGTGAGCAGATCGCCGATCGACGGCCAGGAACCCGTGTCCCAGGCGAAACGGCCGTACACGATCTTGCCGGGGACCGAAGGACCGGTCAGTTTTCCGGTGATGGTGACGTACTGCTCGCCGGGAGCGTCCGGAGGCGGGCTCACACCGGTGATGTACAGCGTGCCCTCCTCCGGGTTCGCCAGGCGATAGCCCCGCTTGCCGCGGATCGCGAACACGATCAGCGTCACCAGCACCGCGGTCAGGGTCACCAGCGCGACGAACTCCAGCATGTCCCCATGCTAGGTGCGCGTCACACCGGCGTGAGTTCGCTGGTGCCCCGAGCGGTGCGCCGGACCTGCCAGACCGACGTGCGGGTGCGCTGGGAGCGTCCGTTGCCCCGATCGATCAGCAGCCGATTGCCGGTGGTGAAGATCAACTGCGCGCCGCGCGCATTGGTCTCCGGATTCTGGAACAGCTGGATCAACCGATCGGTCTCCTCCGCGGGCAGGCACGCGCCGATGTCGTCGACGGCGAGCACCCGGCCCGCGTCCAGCGCGTCGAGCATCACGGGCAGGACCCGGAGCAACAACAGCGTGGCGGAGGATTCGTCACCGATCCCGAACGGGGCATCGATGCCGTCGTGCACCAGGCTCAGGCCGACGCCGCGCCGGGCCACCATGCGCGCGTACAAGGCGTCACGGGCGGCACCAAGGTTGGTCAGCTCGCGCTCGAGCAGCACCGGGGTGAGGCCGTTGTCGCGCAGCAACTGGTCGGCATACCCGGGCGAGGAGGCGCACAGGTCGATCTGCTTGCCGAGACCGGCGATGTCGGCGTCCAGGTCGCGCAGGTAGTCGGCGTACATCGGGTCGGGTTCGGCGACGAGCAGGTCGGTGATGCCGAGTTCGGCCGTGCGCAGCAGCATCAGCAACCGCGCCGCGTTGTCCGGGGATCGGGAGAGGTGGCTGCCCAGCCGGTGGGCGATGGCCTCGGGTCCGGCGGGACCGCGCTGCACCTCGAGCATGGACTCGAACCAGCGGTAGGCCGGCACCAGCGCCTCGGAGTACATCTGACCGGCGAGACTGAGCAGCAGGGCATTCGGACGGACCAAGGGAGCCAGCGCGGTGATCCCGTAGCGCGCCGCCTCGAACATGGGACCGATCTTGATCTGTTCCCCGTTGCGCTCGAACACGATTCGCTTACGCGACCGCGGGTGGGTGTGCAGCCATTCCGCCACGACGTCGGCGTTGTCCAGCCGGAAGCCGTAGGTATACGGCACCCCCTCGGCGACGAAGGCCGCCACGAACTCCGAAGGCCGGTCCGGGAATCCGAGATGCGGCGCCCGCACCGGACCCGCGTACGGGTCCCAGCCCGTCACCGAGTGCAGCACCGCATCGCGCATCTGCCCCAGCGCATCGATCAGGTTCGTCTTGCCCGCAGCGGCGCCGCCGTGCACGGCGGTCACCGGCACCGCCACCGGCCCGCTCCCCTTGGTGAGCCGCAACTCCTGCTCGTCGGCCAGCGATCTGTGATTGGTCACCTGAAAACTGCGCAGCATGCCGCCATACTTCCGCCTGCGCGACGGGTAGGCCATGGCAACCCGCCGGTACGGCTCATGTGTCGCGCGCCATACACCTGCGCCCCGGCTGCACATCGGAACCATTGGCAGCCACCGGCGCGAATACACAGAGCCCAGATCGCGCACTGGCCCGGCCACCGCATCCGGTGCGCTACGCGGATACCGAACTCGACGTCGACGACCTCTTGTGCGCGCGGTAGCCGCGTCCGTCGCCGGGACAAGTGCGGTGATAGCGGGTTAGCATGCCTGCACGCTGCGGTCTTGCCGCGGCGTACTGCCGAAGTTGTTCGATGGGATGAGGGTAACGATGGGATCGACGGTTCGTCGCGTTGTGGTCGGAGGCTCCGCCGTCGCCGCGCTCGCGCTGGGCTCGCTGACCGTGGCGCCGGAGGCGGTGGCGGACGCGCCCTGTCCGGAGGGCACCGCACGCGTGTTCCTGGCCAACAGCACGAACACCTGCCAGGGCGGAGGGACGGTCAGCTACGACCCGCCCGGCGTGGTGTCGAAGGTGTGCTCGACGGCGAGCGCCGACGTGTCCGCCGAGGCGACGTTCAAGAATCGCCGCGGCAAGATCATCACCCAGAAGCTCGACCTGAGCGACGGCCGCTGCGGGCGGTTCGACATCGCGGGCCAGCTGGGCGCCACGGTCACGGTCCACTGAGCGGGTCGGGCCCGAACAGCAGCGCGCTGTCGCCGAACTCGTGCCATAGATAGCCGGTGTCCACGGCCGCGGCGTAGGCGGCGGCGACGGTTTCCTCCCCCGCCACCGCTACCAGGAGATCCAGGTGTGACGCACCGGGCGCGTGCCAACCGGTGATCAGACCGTCCACCACACGGGCCGGTCGCTCGGCGCCGAGCACCAGGTCGGTCCAGCCGCGCGACGCGTGGACCAGGCCCGACGCGTCGGCGGCGGTCTCCAGCGCCCGGGTCACCGTCGTGCCGACCGCGACGACCCGCCCACCGGCGGCTTTGGTGTCGTTCACCAGCCGCGCCGTCGGGGCGGGGACGACGAACCGCTCCGGGCTCGGCGGTTCCCCGGTCTCAGGCGAGGAGACGCCGGTGTGCAGGGTGATCGGCGCGAGAGCGACGCCCGCGACGATCAGATCCAGCACCAGCCGCTCGGTGAATGGTCGTGCCGCACTTGGCATTTCCGCGCTGCCCGGAACCCGGCCGAAGACCGTTGTGTAATAGTCGGCCGACCATCGCTGCGGCACATAGGAATACGTGACGGGGCGGCCGTGCGCGGCCAGTAACCGGAACACGTCACCGGTGACGTCCGCGCTCCAGAGACGGCGTCCGCCGGGTAGCCACGGCGCGCTGAGTGTCGCCGCCGCACCCGGCAACCGCAGCACGGTCCCGACCGAGACCCGCTCGGCCGGATAGGGGGTGCGCTCGGTGGTCCGGACCTCCACTACCCATCGGCCGTCGTCCAGCCAGGTGGAGAAGTGCAGCACGACGGGCTCGCCGTCCATCGTGGCGTCGACCGCCGACGACATGGTCGCCGAGTTGTTCACCACCAGAAGGTCGCCCGGGTGCAGGCGATCGGGCAGTTCCCGGAATCGAGCGTGCGTCAGTCCATCGTCGGCGACGAGCAGACGGACCTCGTCGCGGGCCATGCCCCGGGCTTCGGGCGGGACGGTGGCGTTGTGTTCGGGAGTCGGATCGAAAGACGGCAGTTCGGTCCGCACCGTCATGACGCACGCCCGGCCATGAAGTCCGCAGCGGCATAACGCCCGTTCTTCGGCTTCTCGGCGAGCAACCGCAGCAGTGCGGGCACCACCGTCGCGGGCTCGGGCCGGTCGGAGATGTCGACGCCGGGAAACGCGGCCTGATGCATCTCGGTGCGCATGTCGCCGGGATCGAAGGCATAGACGGAGAGATCCGGATGTTCCGCGCCGAGAATCGCCGTGAGCTGATCGAGCGCCGCCTTCGACGAACCGTATCCACCCCACGTGGGATACGGCTCCACGGCGGCGTCGGAACTGATGTTCACCACGGCGCCGTCCGACCGCAGCAGCGGCAGCGCCATCCGCACCACAGCCAGTGGCGCAACCACGTTGGTGCGCAGGACGCGCTCGAATTCGTCGAGCGGATACTCCGCGAGGCGGGGCAGCGGACTCGGCCCGAGGCGGCTGGCGTTGTTCACCACCAGGGCGAGTTCTCCCGCGCCGCGCGCGGCATCCGCCAGCCGGGCTCGATCCGCCGGATCGGTGACGTCGCCGGGAACCGCCAGGAACGACGACCCGAGTTCGTCGGCCACGCGCCGCAACCGCTCGGCACGACGCCCCGTCCCCAGCACCCGCCACCCTTGTTCGATCAGCGCCCGCGCGAGCGCCGCGCCGAATCCAGCCGATGCGCCGGTGATCAGTGCGGTAGGACGAGACATGATGACCTCCAGGTAGTCGCCTACCAGTCGATCCTCATACCTCAACGTATCTTCAGGTCAAGCGCCGATCACTCCTCGGCTTCGGCGTCCTCCGCGGCCGTCTCCGGGGTGACCGCCTCGGGACCGCCGGCCAGCAGCCGCTGGAACCCCTCCTCGTCGAGAATCGGCACACCGAGTTCCTCCGCCTTGGCGGCCTTGGATCCGGGCGCGTCACCGACCACCACGAACGCGGTCTTCTTCGAGACCGAACTGGCCGCCTTGCCGCCGCGCACCAGGATCGCCTCCTTGGCGCCGTCGCGGGTGAAGCCCTGCAGCGACCCCGTCACCACGATGGACAGACCCTCCAGATTGCGCTCGATGGATTCGTCGCGCTCGTCTTCCATTCGCACACCCGCGGCCCGCCACTTCGCCACCACGGCCCGGTGCCAATCCACGGTGAACCACTCCGCCACCGCGGCCGCGATGGTCGGACCCACGCCGTCGGCGGCGGCCAATTCCTCGACCGACGCCGCCTCGATGCGGTCGAGGCTGCCGAACTCGGCGGCCAGCGCCCGCGCTGCGGTGGGGCCGACGTGCCGGATGGACAGGCCGACCAGCACCCGCCACAGCGGCCGGTTCTTGACCGCGGCCAGGTTCTCCAGCAACCGCTTGCCGTTGGCGGAGAGGCTGCCGTTCTTGTTGGCGTAGAGCGAGGTGGTGAGCAGCGCCGCCTCGTCCAGGTCGAACAGGTCGCCCTCGTCGGTGATGGCGCCGGACTTCAGCAGATCGATGGCGCCTTCGTAACCGAGGGCCTCGATGTCGAAAGCGCCGCGACCTGCTACGTGGTAGACGCGCTCGCGCAACTGGGCCGGGCAGAACTGCTGATTCGGGCAGCGGATGTCGGCGTCGCCCTCCTTCTCCGGGCGCAGTTCGGTGCCGCATTCGGGGCAGTGCGTCGGCATGACGAACTCGCGTGCGTCCTCGGGACGCGCGTCCACCACCGGACCCAGCACCTCCGGGATCACGTCGCCCGCCTTGCGGATGGTGACCGTGTCGCCGATCAGCACGCCTTTGCGCTTGACCTCGGCCGCATTGTGCAACGTGGCCATCGCGACCGTGGACCCCGCGACGGACACCGGCTCCATCACCGCGAACGGCGTCACCCGGCCCGTGCGGCCGACGTTCACCTGGATGTTCAGCAGCTTCGTCGTCGCCTCTTCCGGCGGGTACTTGTAGGCGATCGCCCAGCGCGGAGCGCGCGAGGTGGAGCCGAGGCGGCGTTGCAGCGCCGTCTCGTCGACCTTGATCACCTGGCCATCGATCTCGTGCTCGATGTCGTGCCGGTGCTCGCCCCAATACGCGACCCGCTCGATCACCGCGTCGATGCCCTGCACCCGCCTGGTGTGCTCCGACACCGGCAGGCCCCATGCCGAGAGGGCGCGGTAGGCCTCGTACTGCGAGGTCGGCGTGTAGCCCTCGATCCGGCCGAAGCCGTGACAGATCATGCGCAGCCTGCGCCGCGCGGTGACCGACGGGTCCTTCTGCCGCAGCGAACCGGCGGCGGTGTTGCGCGGGTTGGCATAGGGCGGCTTGCCCTCGGCCACGATGGCGGCGTTGAGCGTCTCGAAATCTTCCAGCCGGAAGTACACCTCGCCCCGGACCTCCAGCAGTCGCGGGATCGGGAACTCCTCGCTGGGAGTCAGCTCGCCGGGGATGTCATCGATGGTGCGCGCGTTGAGCGTGACGTCCTCGCCGGTGCGTCCGTCGCCTCGGGTGGCGCCGCGGACCAGCCTCCCGTTCTCGTACACCAGGTTCAGCGCGACGCCGTCGATCTTGACCTCGCACAGGTAGTGCAGGTCCGGCCCCGTCTCGGCCTCCACCCGGGCGGCCCAGGCGTGTAGCTCGTCGACGTCGAACACGTTGTCCAGCGACAGCATCCGCTCGAGGTGATCGACGGCGGTGAAATCGGTCGCGAACCCGCCGCCCACGAGCTGGGTCGGCGAATCCGGCGTGCGCAGGTCCGGATGGTCGTCCTCCATGGCCTGCAACCGCCGCAACAGCGCGTCGAACTCCCCGTCGGAGATGATCGGCGCGTCCCGGACGTAGTAGCGGAACTGGTGCTCACGCACCTCGTCCGCGAGTTGCTGCCACTCCACCCGCTGCTCTGGCGTCGCCGGGGCCGCCGCGCTCTCGCTGTCACTCACCCATCGCACATTAGCGGAGGCCACCGACAGGGAGTCGCCGTGTTCGCGCACGTCGCCGCCTTGCGGAGACGAATTCCGGCCGGTCCGTTTCGCGGCGCGAGCACAGGCGCTCCGGCGGCACAGACGCGCGGCCTGCCCGTCTCGACGGTGCGATCGGTCAGTCGAAGGAAAGCTCTTCCGGCTCTTCCGCATACGCGCGCGCGACCTCCGCGGCCAAGCGCAGTGCGCGCCGACTCCACTCCAGCGGAGCACCCGCGAGACCGCACGCCGGACTGACCGCGACCCGTTGTGCCAGCGTGCGGCGGCCGAAGCCGAGCCGATCGATCAGCCGGACACCGGGCTCGGCGAGGTCGCGCCAAGTGACCGGGGTCGCGGGCACTTCGGTCGGGACCACACCGAGCACCAACTGTTTGCCCGCTTCGACGGTCTCCCCGACTTCGTCGAGTTGCCTGGTGCCGATCGCGCTCAGGTCGAAGCCGATCGCGGCGGCGGCGCTGCGACGCAGCAAACCCAGCGCGGGCGGCTGCGCGCAACTGTGCACCAGCACGGGCGCGGACTGAGCGGCGATCACCGTGTCCAACAGCGCGAGCGCTTCCGGCTCGGGCACAGCGCGTACCGTGTTCAGTACGCTCACCCCGCGCAGCGAGCCTTCCAGCACCGCGGTCAGCGACGGTTCGTCCAGTTGCAGGACGACGCGCGCGCCGAGCCGCTTGCCCACCTCGGCGACGTGCTGCGCCAGCCCCTCGGCCAGCGAGTCCGAAAGATCGCGCACCGCACCGGAATCGGTGAGCACGCGATGCCCGCCGGGCAGTTCGACCTGCGCGGCCAACGTCAGCGGCCCCGCCGCCTGCACCTTGACCAGCCGGTCGCCGCCGGACAAGCCCGCGTTCTCCCATGCTTCCTCGAGCGCGTCCAGATCGGTGCGCAGCAGATCGCGGGCCCGGCGCGAGACCGCGCCCGGCCGCTGCGCGAGCCGGTAGCCCCTCGGCGTCGTGTCGAAGCGCAGGTCGACCAGCAGGGCGGAGGCCCGTCCGATCAGGTCCGCGCCCGCACCGCGCCCCGGCAACTCCACCAGGTGCGGCAGCTCACCGAGTTCGCCGACGATGGTCGCCGCGGCCTCACGCGGATCGGTGCCCGGCCAGGAACCGATGCCGGTGGCGATGCCGCCCGGGAAGCGCACCGGCTCGGTCGCCGTACCCGTCCCACTGTCTCGCGCCACGTCAGCCGTGCCGGTCTCGTCCACCCTCGTCGTACTCCGTCCGCTCGATTCCGCCGTTACGCCACCGCGCCGCGTTCAGCGGCTGGACCGTCCTCGGATGCACTGTCGCGCGGGCAGCCGGCGAGACGCTGCCCGAAGATCACCGCCGCGCGTCGACCCGCGCGTCACTCGGGACCGGCTCGCTGGCGGTACCGGAAATGGTGCCACTTCCGATCACCTCGTCGCCCTCGGGATCCGGGCGATAGAGCACCACTGCCTGGCCGCGCGCGACACCGGTCAACGGCTCACGCAGCCGCACGCGCAGTCCGTCGCCCACCGCCTCGGCGACCGCGGGCGCGATGCCGCCGTGCGCGCGCACCTGTGCCACGCACTCGATCGGACCCGTGGGCACGGAGCCGGACGTCCAGATCGCTCGCTCCGCCTCGACCGTCCAGACCCGCAGGTCATCGGCCGACCCGACGCGCACCGTGCCGGACTCGGGATCGATGCCGGTGACGTACCTCGGCTTGCCGTCGGCGGCGGGACCCGGCAAACCGAGGCCCTTGCGCTGGCCGATGGTGAACCCGTGCACGCCCTCGTGCCGCGCGAGTTCCCGCCCGTCGGCGTCGACGACCGCGCCGGGCCGGATGCCGATCTTCGCGCCCAGGAAGGCACGGGTGTCGCCGGAGGGGATGAAGCAGATGTCGTGACTGTCGGGCTTGTTCGCGACGGCGAGTCCGCGCTCGGCGGCCTCGGCGCGGATCTGCGGCTTGGGGGTGTCGCCCACCGGGAACATCGCACGGGAGAGCTGCTGCGCGGTCAGCACCGCCAGCACATAGGACTGGTCCTTGTCGGCGTCGACGGCGCGGCGCAGCACACCGTCGTCCAACCGCGCGTAGTGCCCGGTCACCACGGCGTCGAAGCCGAGCGCCACCGCGCGGTCGGCCAGGGCGGAGAACTTGATCTTCTCGTTGCAGCGCAGGCACGGATTCGGCGTCTCACCCGCCGCGTAGGCCGCGACGAAGTCATCGATGACGTCTTCCTTGAAGCGGTCGGCGAAATCCCAGACGTAGAACGGGATGCCGAGCACGTCGGCGGCGCGCCGGGCGTCCCCGGCGTCCTCCTTCGAGCAGCAACCGCGCGATCCGGTGCGCAGCGTGCCCGGTGTCGCCGACAGCGCCAGATGCACGCCGACCACCTCGTGACCGGCGTCGACGGCACGCGCCGCCGCCACGGCCGAATCCACACCACCGCTCATCGCGGCGAGTACCCGCATCAGACACCTCCTTTCGCACCGGCCAGGCCCGCGGCCTTGGCCCGCTCCACCACCTGCGGCAAGACTTCCAGAACTGCGTCGACGTCGGCGCGCGTCGAGGTGTGCCCCAGCGAGAAGCGCAGCGATCCGCGCGCCTGCCACGGCTCGACGCCCATGGCGATCAGCACGTGACTTGGCGTGGCGACGCCCGCGGTGCACGCCGAGCCGGTCGAGCATTCGATGCCCGCCGCGTCCAGCAGCATCAGCAGCGAATCCCCCTCGCAGCCGGGGAAAGTGACGTGCACGTTGCCGGGCAGTCGCCGTTCGCCGGCCGGACCGTTGAGCACCGCGTCGGGCGCCATCGCGCGGATACCGTCGATCAGCGCGTCCCGCAGCGCGACCAACTCGGCGGTCCGAGCGTGGCGTTCGATCGAGGTCTGGCGCAGCGCGGCGGCCAGCCCGATGGCCGCCGCCGTGTCCGAGGTGCCCGACCGGAGGTCGCGCTCGTGCCCGCCGCCGTGCAGCAGCGGTACGCACGGCACCTGCCTGCCGAGCAGCAGCACCCCGATACCGTGCGGTCCCCCGACCTTGTGCCCGGCGAAGCTGGCCGCGGAAAGGCCGCTCGCGCCGAAGTCGATGGGCAGCTGCGCCGCGGCCTGCACCGCGTCACTGTGCATCGGGACGCCGAATTCCGCTGCGACGGAAGCGAGTTCGCCGATCGGCTGGATCGTGCCGACCTCGTTGTTCGCCCACATGACGGTGACCAGCGCCACCTCGTCGGGATGGGCGGCGAGCGCGGCGCGCAGGACCGCGGCCGCGACCACGCCATCGGCGTCCACCGGCAGCCAGGTGACCTCGGCGCCCTCGTGCCGCTCCAGCCACTCCACCGCGTCGATCACCGCGTGATGCTCCACCGAGCTGGCGATGATCCGGTTGCGGCGCGGATCGGCGTCGCGGCGCGCCCAGAAGATGCCCTTCACCGCCAGGTTGTCGCTCTCGGTGCCGCCGGAGGTGAAGATGACCTCGGACGGCCGGGCGCCCAAATCCGCGGCGATCGATTCGCGCGCCTCCTCCAGCAGCCGGCGGGCGGCGCGCCCCGAGCCGTGCAGCGACGACGCGTTGCCCGTGCTGCGCAGGGCAGCCGTCATCGCCTCGATGGCCGCGGGCAGCATCGGTGTGGTGGCCGCGTGATCGAGGTAGACCGTCTGGGGCGCAGCACCGTTGACCGGACCCGAAAAAGCCGACTTCATGACCAGTTAAGGATAGCCGTCACGCCCAGCCGGTTATTCCCCCCTGCTCACGCGCCCGCGCAGGGTCCGTTCACCGGTCCGATTCACACCCGAACGTCCTATGACCGGCCGAATCTCAGGGTTTTCACCTATTGAATGCGCCGCTATATAGCGGTACGTTGTTCAGCGTGTTGATCGCCGATCCGTTCCGTTCGGGAGCGGATCCGGGCCGGGACGCCGAGCGGTCGACTCCCGGACGAATCGATAGTGAGGAAGTTCCGATGGAACCACGCACCCATGGACGTACGCGACGTGTGCTGGCACGCGCCGCCGCCGCGTCCGTACTCGCCCTGATGCCGGTCGCCGCCGTCGCGGTGCCCGCGCTCGCCGACCCGATCGTGCTCGAACCCGCCGACCAGCTCGACGCGACCCACGGCCGCCACGGTCACGACGACTGGAACCGCGGCAGGCACAACGACTGGGATCGTGGCCGCCACGACGACTGGTTCCGCGGCCGCGACCGCCACGACGACTGGGACCACGGCAGGCCCGGCTGGGACCACAGGTGGCGGCCGCCGACGGGCAGCGGCTTCTGAGTCATTCCCTGCTGCGGGGCGGGCCGACATCGGCCCGCCCCGCAGCTGTGTGCAGCACAGCGAAACGTCCGCGAGTGGTACATGCGGCAAATCGCGAGTAGACCTCTCGGTGGTGTACCACTCGTGAGACCTGTCGAGTGGTGGACGCGGACGTGCCGCTCAGTGCGCGACCGCAGTACTCCGGCGGCCGCGCAGAATCGGGCGGCGGCGAGGTCGGCGTACTTCTGGTGTCTCGGTGGCGAGCGACGGGTCTTGGACTCGGGTGTGCCCCGCCTCGATCCACTCCGTGGTTTCCAGCTCACCGTGTCGCGGCGACACGGCGCCGCGGACGGCGGCCTCGCAGCGGCGGGCGAGTTCGCGCCGGTCGGCGCCGGGTTCCAGCACCGGCTCCAGCACCACCTCGGCGACCATTCCGCGCGAGCGCAGCACCCGCGCGGCGGAGGAGCCGAAGGTGTCGACGCCGACGAATGCGGGCACCGTGCACGGCACACCGTGCCGGTCCAGGTACCGCAATCGCACCGGCTGCACGGGGGTGCCGGTGTCCACCGCCGCTTGGAACAACGCGGGGCGCATGCCGCCGTAGGCGCGGCCACACCAGGTGGTGCCCTCGGGGAAGACGCCGATCCGCTCACCAGCGGCCAACCGCGCTGCGACCGCGGCAACCACGCCGGGCAACTGCCGCAGGCTCTCGCGCTCGATCGGGATCACCCGCATCAGCTCGGCGAGTTTGCCGAGCAGCGGCCAGTCCACCATGTCGGCGCGGGCCACGAAGCCGAGCGGCTGCACCGAGGCGAGCGCGACGATGTCGGTCCAGCTGATATGCCCGGTGACGACCAGCACGCCTGCGTCGCCGGCGCCGAAACCGGCGCGCGCGGTGTCGCCCTCATCGGCGACACCGCGCTCCGCGGTGACCCGGTTGTCGACGATGCGCAACCGCAGGCCGATGCAACCGAGCAGGAGGCGTGCGTAGCCGCGCTGCAACGGCGCCCGCTTGCCGCGCGGGGTCACCGCGTGCGCGATCGGGTAGCTGAGCAGCACTCCGGCGACCCCGGCCAGCCGGGCGGCCACCCGTGCCGGGCCGACCTGGTCGATCGAATCGATACAGCCGGGACCACAGGGGCTCGACGGCATCCAAGCGTGCGCGGCGGCCGTAGCGGGTGGCGCGTCGAAAACCACGGTCCTCACCGTCCCCCGTCGAACGACGCGGCGGCGTCTTGTAGGCGGTTGAGGTAGCGGGTGTTGATGGTGTTCAGCCCGAGCAGCACGACGAAGTCGGCGACCGCGAAAGCGGGATCATGGGCGGGCTCGCCACAGATCTCCGCGCCCAGCCGCAGGTATCCGCGCACCAGCGGGGGCAGCTTCGGCCGCGACGGCGGGGTCAGTTCGTCCAGGGTCTTGCCGTCGACGATCACCGGGTTGTACGGGTGTACCCGGCGCTCCGGGTCGGAGGCGTGCCGGCCGAGCAGCATGTCGCGCACGCCGCGCACGTTCACCCCGGGCGGATCGGCCGGAATGTTCTGCATCGGCACCGACACGCAGCCCATCACCCACTCGTAGCCGGTGAGCTGGATGTAGTGCAGGATCCCCGCCCACATGAGCGTGAGCACCGAGCCGTTGCGGTGGTCGGGGACCACGCAGGCGCGGCCCATCTCGACGATCCGCATGCCCTCCGGATCCAGTTGCGCGAGATCGAATTCCGTCGCCGTGTAGTACCCGCCCGCAGCGGCGACCTTGTCCGGCGGCAGCATCCGGTAACAGCCGACGAACTCGCCGCTGGCGTCGTCGCGCACCAGCATGTGGTCGCAGTGCTCGTCGAATCGGTCGGCGTCCAAACCGCTGCCGTCGTCCGGGATCCGGAAGCCCGGCTCGTTGGCGAACACGTTGTAGCGCAGGCGCTGTGCGGCGACGCGGTGGTCGAGGTCGGAGGAGACCACCAGCGAGTAACGCGACCGTCCCTCCCCGGAGTCCGTCGGTCGAGCCGGGGCCGTCAGCACGGACGAAATAGTCATATCCACGATGAAGCCAGTCCGACAATGCCGCCCAGCAACCTCGAAGTGTCGCCGCGATGCCGGTTGGGTGAACGAGACGGCTGTCACACCGAGCGTTCACCGAACGGTTCCACCGCGTTCGCCCATCCGCATCGAAACCGCTTCCGACATGCCGTTTACCGCGCGAGTCGCGGTTCGGTTCCGTGCAGCGGAAAAGCCGCGCGCACCGTGAATCGCGCCGCCTTCGACGCGATTCTCAGGTGCGAGAAGCCGTCAGGCGGCTCGACTCTCCGCGGCGAGTACCTTCGGCGCGGTCGTGTCCTCTTCGGCGAAACCGGGACGCCCGGTGAAGATGAACGCGACCAGCCAGGACGCGACCGCGGCGAAGCGGTTGCGGAAGCCGACCAGGTAGAACAGGTGCACCGCGAGCCACATGACCCAGGCGATCAGGCCGCGGAAGGTGACGCGGTCGTTCAGCTTCGTGACGGCGCTGAATCGGCTGATCACAGCCATGCTGCCCTTGTCCCAGTAGGTGAAGGCGGTGCCGGGCTGCTTCTTGCGGCGGATGATGTCGGCGGCGTGCCTGCCCTCCTGCATGGCCACCGGCGACTGGCCGGGGTAGCCGTTGAGCGAGGTCATGTCGCCGATGGCGTAGATGTCGGCGTAGCCGCCGACGGTGAGATCGGGGTTGATCAGCAGCCGGCCGGCCCGGTCGGTCGCCACGCCCGTGGCCTCGGCCAGGATCTTCGCGAACCCGCCCGCCTGCACGCCAGCCGACCACACCACGGTCTCCGCCGCGATGGCGTGCTCGACGCCGTCCGCGCCCTTGACGGTGACCTTGCCGTGCTCGATGTCGGTGACGAAGGTGCCGAGCAGCACGTCGACGCCGCTGCTGGTCAGCGACTTCTTCGCGTACTCCGACAGCCCGCCGCCGAACGGCGGGAGCACCTCGCCCGCGCCCTCGACGAGCGTGACCGAGACCTCCTGGTGGAAGTGCCGTTTCGCCAGCTCCTTGAGCTGGCCGGCCACCTCGACGCCGGTCGCGCCCGCGCCGACCACGACGAAGCTCAGCAGCCTGCGCCTGGTCTGCTCGTCGGCCTGCGCGGCTTCGGCGAAGACGCGCGCGATCTGCGCGCGCAGCCGCCGCGCGTCATCGATGGTCTTGAGCGAATAGGTCTTCTCCGCGAAGTCGTCGCGGCCGAAGTAGGACTGGCTCGCGCCGGTGGCCGCGATCAGCGAGCCGTAGCGGATGCGATGGGACACGCCCTCGTGCTCGTAGGTGACGATGGCGCGGTCGGGATCGATGTCGACCACGGTGCCCAGGCGCACGTCGGCCTCCCGATGGCGGCGCAGGATGCCCGCGATCGGCGGCGCGATCTCCTCCGATGTGAGCACACCGGTCGCTACCTGGTACAACAGCGGTTGGAACAGATGCTCGGGCGTGCTGGAGATCAGCACATAGTCCACCCCCGACTTGGCCAGCTGCTTGGCGGCGGCGAGCCCGCCGAACCCCGATCCGACAATGACGACACCCGCGGTTTCGATTCCCGCTTCCACGTACTGCATGACAGCCTCCTTCTCTCATTACGAACCGCGATCCGGAGGGCGGATATTTCAGGTGTGTGGGCGCATAATTCAGATGACTCTTATCTCGATTCGTAATTAATGAGGAGGCGGCCGTGGAACTTCGGCAGCTCACCTACTTCGTCGCAGTGTGCGAGGAGCTCAGCTTCAGCGGCGCCGCGGCGCGCTGCTTCATCTCCCAGTCGGCGATCAGCCACCAGATCTCCCGGCTCGAGCGCGACCTCGGTGTGCAACTGTTCGAGCGCTCGACCCGGTCGGTCGTGCCCACCGACGCCACCGCACGGCTACTTCCCCTTGCGAAACAAATGCTGAGCCTGGAGTCCGCGATCCGCGCCGCCGTGCGCACGGTGGGGCCGCGCATCCGGCTCGCCGCGAACATGTCCTTCGCCACCCGCTCGCTGTCCGCGATCGCGGGGGCGCGCGCCGCGCATCCGGAAGCGGAGATCGAGTTCGTCATCAAACCCTTCCGCCAGCGCATCACCGCGGTGACGGACGGCGACTGCGATCTGGCCCTGATCCGCGGCCGCGTCGACCAGCCCGGCCTCGTGGTCGAGCAGCTGTGGGTCGAGGATCTGGTGATCGCCACCTCCAGCGCGCATCCGCTGGCTACGAAGGACGCGGTGACCCTGGCGGATCTGGCCTCCTACCCGCTGCTACTGCCCCCGGAGCAGGAGCAGGTCCTCCTGCACACCGTCATTCGCAACGCCTTCGCCGAACTCCCCACCGGGCCTACGTTCGGGCCGCCCATTCCGCCGGACCACACCGCGACGATGGAGCTGATCAACCGCCCGGACGCGTGGACCGTCCTCTACGCCGAAAGCACCACCGAAGGACTCGTCGTCCTGCGATTGGCCGAGAACAAGCTGCGGATTCCGGTGTCGGCGGTGCTGCGCGCCGACGCCAAACGCTCACCGATCCTGGACACCCTGCTCACCGCGCTGCACCGCTGCTGAGCGGGACGCGGCCTGTTACCCGGCCACCCACGTGCTCACATCCAGCCGTCGACACAGGCGGTGGAAGGTCGATGGCCGGGCAGGAGCTGTGACCAGAAGTCGTGGCGAACCGCGTCCCATAGTCCGGTCAATTCCGGCAGCAGTTCGCGGGCTTGCGCGAGGTCGGGGTAAGAACCGGGGTGGTACAAGGCGATCGGCGTCATGTCGGATGCGTCCCGCACGACCAAGATCGCGATGCGGTGGCCTTCCGGTCGCCAGGTAGCCCGAAAGCCCTCGGCTTCGGTGTGATGGATGTCGCGCATTCCACATCAGTCCCGCTCGCTGTGCGCGACTTCGCGCGGACGGGATACCAGCGTTCGGGAATCCGCGACGGAGGCGGCGAGCGCGTCCAGCACATTCAGCAGTGTTTCCAGGCTGGGGCCAGGCGAGACGGACAGTCGATCGGCGGGTTCGAACGCCAGACCACGAGCCGCGGCGCGTTCGCGTGGGCTGGAAACCGGCGGAACGAGCTTGCCCGCCCGCACCAGGCAGCTGAGCGCCGACGCCTTCCGTGGACAGGTGGCGGCACGACATCCTCTGTGCTGCTGCATGATTCGATGCGATTCAGCGATGGTGAGCGGGTGGTCAGGGTGGGTATGGCCAGGGCCGATCACACCGGGCTCAGCGCGCGCCCAAGTTACCGCAGGGCACACCGTTTCGAGGTCGCATGTCTCGCAGACCCGCGCGGGGGTGTTGTCCACGGTGGTCAGGTCGTGGACGACGAGGGCGGCAGCGTGCACACCGACCGCGACGGCCAGCGCGTACCCGACCGGATCGACTTCCCCTTCCGGCGGCCGGACGGTGTAGAGGTAGTGGTAGCCCAATCGTTCGGCGTGGCGGCGTATTTCGAGCGCGTGCCGTGGGGCGTGCGGTCCGGATATCTCGGTTCGTATCAGTCCTACGGCATTCGGTGGCTGCCTCCTATGCGTGGCGAGCCGGCCGGTTGTCCCGATCTTTTGGGCGTGCATCATCGCTCCCGGATCATGTTGACAGCGTGCGTGTTTGGATTCACTTTCCTGAGGCGCAGCCCCCTGCACGGGTTTCCGCCTCGAACGCCGGAAACCAGCACACCACCCGTGACCAGCGAATACGCTCGAAAACGAGCACCCGCTCCTGATCGGCTCAATTGCCCAGGACGGTGCTCGGTTCTCGAGCTGACCCAGATCGGTTTGCAATCCCGCACGACTCACTTTTAGGAGACCTGCGTGACCAGCCTTGATGAAGAAGGTCCCTCATCGACCCTGCCGCGTCGCCAACTCGGACGCTTCCTGCGCGACCGCCGCGAAGCGGCTGGCTTCACCATCGCCGAGGCGGCAAAACTCGTCGATCTATCCCGGGCGGTACTCCAGCGCATGGAGACCGGGCAGATCCAGAAAGTCCGTAAACAGGACGTCCAGGCGCTATGCGAGCTGTACGCCGTGGAGGCCCCGGATACCGAAGCGGCGGTGGACCTTGCGGTGCAAGCTAGAACGAAGAGCTGGTACCACGCGTATGGCGGTCTGTACAGCGGCGCTTTCAACATGTACGTCGGGCTCGAAGCGGCCGCGCGTCGACTGACCACGTACCACGAACACGTCCCTGGGTGGTTGCAGACCGCAGACTACGCGCGCGCAGTGATCGGGGCATATCCGGAATTCAGCAGGGAAGACATCGAGCGGCGTGTGGAGCACCGACTCAGGCGGCAAGCCATAGTCACTCGCAAGACCAAGCCGATTGCGTTGGAAGTTTTGCTGCATGAGTCGGCACTGCACCGCATGGTCGGAGGGCCGAAGATCATGTCGGTCCAGCACCGGCACATGGCCGAGATTTCGAAGCTGCCCAACGTCACACTGCGGATCCATCCCTTCAGTGCCGGGATGGCTTGGGGGATGCCGCACGGCCTGTTCATCATCATGGAGTTCGACTCGAACGCCAGAGGTGTGCCGATCGAACCACCGATCGTTTACCTGGAGGGAGGCCCGGCGCAGGATGTATACCTGGAGAAAGCCGAGGAGATTCGGCTCTATAGTGAGCTCGCCTCGGCCATCCGGGACAAGTGCCTGGGTGAAGTGGAATCGCGAGACCTGCTCCGGCGGGTGGCAAGGAGTTACGAGCGGTGAACGGTGACCTATCCGAGGCGAACTGGTTCAAGAGCAGCCGCAGCGCCAGCGGTTCGCAATGCGTCGAAGTGGCATGGCTCGATGGCGGCATGATCGGCGTCAGGGACAGCAAGAACCCGACCGGCCCGGCGTTGGTGTTCGCACCAGGCGAGTGGGACGCCTTCACCACAGGCATGCAGAGCGGCGAATTCGGCCCCGCCTGAACCCTACTCGCACGCCGACAGAAACGATCGGCCCCGCTCCGCCCATCACACGGGCGGAGCGGGGCCGCTCCGCATACGTCTATTGGGTTCCGCTACAACTCAACGATCCTGGTGGACATCTGAGCTGAGCCATCGGGCAACCGCAGCCCGGCTCCTCACCGGACGAGACCGGCCCCAGGTCCACCCGGGGCCGGTCGTCCGAGTCGCTATAGGTCAGACGCGCAATTCCGTCGACGCCAACGCCGTGCCCTCGATGCGCGCGCGGATCTTGGCGAACGCGGTCTCCCGCGAGGTGGAGGTGTCGTCTGCGAATGGTGAGAAGCCGCAGTCGTCGCAGGTGCCCAACCGGTCGACGGGCAGGAAGCGGGCGGCGAGCAGTACCCGGTCGCGGACCTGTTCGGGTGTCTCGACCTGAGGGTCGATCGGGTCGGTGACGCCGATGAACACCCGCGCCTCGGCGGGCAGGTGTTCCGCGACTACGGCGAGCACCTTCTCCGGGTCCGGCTCGCTGGCGAGCTGGAGGTAGAACGCGCCTACCCGCAGTTGCAGCAGCTTCGGCAGCAATTCGACGTAATCCACGTCCAGGCTGTGTGTGGAGTCCTGGTCGCCGCCCGGGCAGGTGTGCACCCCGATCCTGGCCCGCTCCTCGTCCGAGAACCGCTCGAGCACGGTGTTGTTCAGCTCGATGAACTGGTCGAGCACGCCGCCGCTCGGATCGAGCTTGAGCGACAGCCGCCCCTCGGTGAAGTCGAGCTGCACCAGGTGCGCTCCCGCGTCCAGACAGCCACGGATGTCGGCCTCGGCCGCGTCGGCGAGGTCGGCGAGGAACTGCTCGCGGGGGTAACCCTCGATCCCGTCGGCCGGATACAGCAGGCTCAGCGCCGACGGCGCGATGACGGCCTGCTTCACCGGAACGGTGGCGTGCTGCTGCGCGTCGCGCAGATAGTCCGCCGCGTGGGCGACATAGCGGAACGGGCCCGAGGCCAGCCGGGGCAGCTGTCTCTGGTGCCCGTCGGCGAACGGGATGATCGCCCCGTCAGGGGCCAGATTCTCCAGCCCGGCGATCGGATAAGTGGCGAAACTCGGCTTGGACTGCTCGCCGTCGGTGACGACGGGAGAGCCGAGTTCTTCCAGCTTGCGGATGGTCTCGGCGACTGCGCTCCGCTGGAGTTCGGCGAGCGCGGCGGCGTCGCCGGAATCGTCGGCCATGGCGGCCAACAGGTCGTGAGGTCGAGGGATGCTACCGATCGGTTCCGTTGGGATGCTCACCGGCCGAGTGTACGTCCGCGACCTGCGACTTCGACGCGAAATCGCCTGCGCCGTAATTTCTTTCGCATCGGTCACGAATCCGCGCGGAACGCCTCGAGAGTTCGCACCAATTTCGCGCCGGCCTTTTCCGACCGGTCACAACACGAAGCCGAGAAGACACACCCGCGGAACGCGAACGGCCCCGGACACGAGGTCCGGGCCCGTTCGACGGCGAGAGCACTATAGCCCTTGCGCCTCGACCGCTTCGGTCAGCTGGGGCGCGAATTTGTACGGTGGCATCCACGATGACCGCGACGTTCCAGTGAAGTCGCTCGCACCCTAGGTCAACCCCTCCCGGTGCAGATAACTCGGGTCCAGGTTTATCGTTCCGGTCAAGCGCCAAGCACCGCGTTCGAACACCAGATCGCCGGACACAACAATCGGCTGCTTGCTCTGGTGTGCGCGGATCGCCCACTGATAGTCGTCACCGACGAGTGGTACGTGCACTTTTCGCAGACGTCCGTCTACGTGTGCCGACAATACGATGCTCGTGGCTTCTTGGTCATCGTCACCGAGGTCATCCCGGTTCAGGGTGCGCACCAGACCGATCAGGGTCAAATGACGCGGCGGCTCTTCACGGCGAACCAAACGCTCTCGGACACGAGGCAACCCCGCCATCGCGTTGCGGTCGATAACGATCCGTGAGGTCTCGACCTCCGGCGGCCGCTCGCCGGCTGCCCAGTCGAAGGATAGATCGAGTGCGCGTAGGGCTTCGGGCTGCGTCAGGTCCAGCACAGATTCGACCAAACTGCCACTCAGGCCCAACTGTCCCGCGTGGTCTAAGGCGCGCTCGTCCCAGTCGAGCGCGAGCTGCCGCGCCGACTGCAGACCTGTCGCCAACGTTGTCATCACCTTGCGCGGAAACGGCACCGCTGGTGGCCCGGCGACTTGCGGTAACGGAATCTCGCCGAGACGGGTCACCACGGTGAACACGAAACTGCCGCGCTTGGTGTGTCCGAGACGAATGTCGTCTTCCAGAAAATTGGTGACCACGGCCGATCTGCGACCCCGATGCGAGTGGGTCGGGTCGTCGGCAGTGGTCGCGGCGGCCTTCATCATCGTGAACAGGGCTTCCAAGGTTGTCTCGGCCTGCCGGAACGGGATGGTGCCGTCACTCATTTCCTGGTCGAGTCGCACGAAGAACAAGTCCGCTCGAGCAGCCGCTATTCGTTCGACCAGTTGTGCAGGGTCCCAGTCGTAGATGGTGGCGAGCGATTGCAGTGTTTCGCGGAACCGCCGGGAGAAGTCGACGTAGTCGGTCGCCAGGGGCAGCATGATCCGCCCTAGAAGGCCGTCCTCGCCCGAAAGTTGCCAAATCTCTTTGACACCTTGCTCGCGAACCTCGAGCTGCCAGTCATGGGTCGCGAGGTACTGGGACACAGCTGGGGGCGATAGCGCGGACGCGACCTCCCGGAGGTTGTCGAGCGGAGCACTTCTCACCACTGACCTCCTTCGCCGATCGACTGCATGATGCCGCGCAGCCCACCCACGTCGAAGAGGTTACTTCGCGGTAGGTGGACCGTCTTGCTTGCTTTATCGTCCTCGATCCCGCCGAGGTTCGCCGCGCGTTCCCAATACATGCGGCTGGCTGTTCTGAGCCCGTCTTCGGAAAGGTCTAACAGTTCATCCGGCTCGTCCGGTATGAGCAACACGCCGAGCACTGCCGGCACGAACCGCTTGGGATTCACCAGCTTGAGAAACCGGTCCCGTTTCAGCGACCACACAATGTCCTGCGGTCTCAACAGGTGCTGCTGCGTCGTGCACTTGAGCTGCATTTCGAATTCGGGGCAGTAGTATCTCGCATAATCCGATGAAGCGACGATCGTGATGTCGACTCCGTCGTAGTCGGTCTCGTGACTCTTGACCGAACAGCCCGCAGCGGCGGCGACCATGCGCACGAAACCGAGGCTGAATTGTTCCTGCCGCGCGGTGATCGGCAGACCGCCGTCCACGCCGGTCGCCGTCTGAAGATCGCCGCTGTCCACGACGTCGCTCATCGCCCCCCTTCCCCCATTCCGCAGTGCAGCAACGCTCGCCAACAGTAGCTCAAATCCGTTGTGGCATCACGTTTTCAGCGGTGAAAAACCGAAAAAGTGGCCCCGACCGTCTCGGTCGGGGCCACTTTCGATCGCTCCGGGCGTGTCAGCCCTTGTGCGCCTTGACCGCTTCGGTCAGCTGGGGCGCGACGTTGAACAGGTCGCCCACGATGCCGTAGTCGGCGATCTCGAAGATCGGCGCCTCTTCGTCCTTGTTGACCGCGACGATGGTCTTCGAGGTCTGCATGCCCGCGCGGTGCTGGATCGCGCCGGAGATGCCCAGGGCGATGTACAGCTGCGGGGAGACCGTCTTACCGGTCTGGCCGACCTGGAACTGACCCGGGTAGTAGCCGGAGTCGACGGCGGCGCGCGAGGCGCCGACGGCCGCGCCGAGCGAGTCGGCCAGAGCCTCGACCACCGAGAAGTTGTCGGCGGAACCGACGCCGCGGCCACCGGAGACCACGATGCTCGCCTCGGTGAGTTCCGGACGGTCACCGGCGACGACCGGCTCGCGCGAGGTCACCTTGACGACGCCCTCTTCCTGCGCAGGCACCTCCACGGTCACCTTCTCGCCGGCGCCGGCCTGCGCGGAGGCCTCGACGGCGCCCGGGCGGACCGAGATCACCGGGACGTCGCCGGTGACCTTCGCGTCGACGGTGAACGCGCCACCGAAGATGGAGTGCACGGCGCTGCCGTCGGACTTCACGTCGATGACGTCGACCAGCAGGCCGGAGCCGATGCGGGCGGCCAGGCGACCCGACACCTCCTTGCCCTCGGCGGAGGCGGCGACGATGACGGCGGCGGGCGAGACCGACTCGGTCAGCGCGGCCAGCACGTCGACCTTCGGGGTCACCAAGTAGTTCTCCACATCGTCGGACTCGGCGATGTAGATCTTCTCGGCGCCCGCGGCGGCCAGCGCGTCGGCCAGCTTCTCGCCGGTGCCCGCGGTGCCGAGCACGACGGCGGCGGGCTCGCCAAGGGCGCGAGCGGCGGTGAGCAGTTCGGTGCTGACCTTCTTGATCGCACCCTCGGCGTGCTCGACGAGCACGAGTACTTCAGCCATGTGTGTTCTCTCCTAGGAAGTCTGCGCTACCGAGATCAGATGATCTTCTGGCCGATCAGGTACTGGGCGATCTTGGTGCCGCCGTCACCCTCGTCGGCGATCTTCTCGCCCGCGGTGCGCGGAGGCTTCGGCGTGGCCGCGGTGACGACGGAGCCCGCGTTGGCGACGCCGACGGTCGAGGGGTCGACGCCCAGGTCGGCCAGCGTGAAGGTCTGCACTTCCTTCTTCTTCGCGGCCATGATGCCCTTGAAGGACGGGAAGCGCGGCTCGTTGATCTTCTCGGTGACGCTGACGATGGCGGGCAGCGAGGCCTCCAGCTTGAACACGCCTTCGTCGGTCTCGCGCTCGCCGGTGATCTTGTCACCGTCGACGGTCAGCTTGCGCAGGTGGGTCAGCTGCGGCAGGCCCAGGTACTCGGCGATGATCGCGGGCACCGCGCCCGCGCGACCGTCGGTGGCCTCGTTGCCCGCGATGACCAGCTCGACACCCTCGACCTGGCCGAGCGCGCTCGCCAGCACCCACGCCGTCTGCACGGCGTCGGAGCCGTGGATGGCCGGGTCGTTGATGTGGATGGCCTTGTCGGCGCCCATGGACAGCGCCTTGCGGATGGCCTCGGTGGCGCGGTCGGGACCGGCGGCCAGCACGGTGACCTCACCGCCCTGGGCCTCCTTGATCAGCAGCGCCTCTTCGACGGCGCGCTCGTTGATCTCGTCGAGGACGGCGTCGGCGGCCTCGCGATCGAGCGTGAAGTCACCGTCGGTGAGCTTGCGCTCCGACCAGGTGTCGGGAACCTGCTTGATGAGTACGACGATGTTCGGCATCGGTCTTCGTCGACCTCCTGTTCTGGTTACACGTATGTGGTGGTCGCACGAACTGCGCCGTACGCCCCGGTGGGTGGCTCAGGCCGTGACATTACCCTACGTTAAGTTACCCGTGGGTAACTTAGTGGCTTCTCTCTCACAATTGGTTACCACGCACTACAGTGCGCCGTTCCAGCGGCCCCTTTCCCGGCGAGCGAAGCCGCAGTCCGGGGCGGCCGGGTGGGGTATGCCCCGCGGATGCCGTGCCAGTAACGTCGGAGTGATGAGCGAGGCTGTGATCCCTGCCGCAGTGGGCGACCCGACCGGCATTACCGAGACGACCGTCGGCGCCGTCGAACCACTGCCGCTGACCGGCGAGCGCACCGTTCCCGGCATCGCCGAGGAGAACTACTGGTTCCGCAGGCACGAGATCGCCTACGCCCGCCTGCTCGACCGCTGTGCCGGAAAGACCGTGCTCGAGGCCGGTTCGGGCGAGGGCTACGGCGCCGACATGATCGCGGGCGTTGCCACCAAGGTGATCGGCGTGGATTACGACACCGGCGCCGTCGAGCACGTGCGCGCGCGCTACCCCCGCGTCGAGATGATCCAGGGCAATCTCGCCGAGCTGCCGCTGGACGACGCCTCGGTCGATGTCGTGGTGAATTTCCAAGTGATCGAGCACCTTTGGGACCAGTCCCAGTTCCTGCGCGAGTGCCTGCGCGTGCTTCGCCCCGGCGGTGAGCTGCTGATCAGCACCCCCAACCGGATCACTTTCTCGCCCGGTCGCGACACTCCGCTCAACCCGTTCCACACGCGGGAACTCAACGCGGCCGAGCTGACCGAACTGCTGGTCGATGCCGGGTTCGAGGTCGCGGAGATGATCGGCGTGCACCACGGGCCGGGCCTGAAAGCGTTGGACGCCAAGCACGGCGGGTCGTTCATCGACGCGCAGATCGAACGGGCGCTGGCCGGAGAGCCCTGGCCCGCGGAACTCACCGCGGACGTCGCGAGCGTCACGGTGGACGATTTCGAGCTGCTCGCCGCCGACATCGACGCGAGCCTGGATCTGATCGCCATCGCGGTGAAGCCTTGACCGATCGCAGTACCCACGCAGCGAGCCCCGTGCCGGGCCAGTTCACCTTGGTCCTGCACTCCCACCTGCCCTGGCTGGCCCATCACGGTCGCTGGCCGGTCGGCGAGGAATGGCTCTACCAGTCCTGGGCCGCGTCCTACCTGCCCGTCGTCGAGGTGTTGC
>NZ_BAFR01000142.1 GCF_000308435.1 Nocardia araoensis NBRC 100135
ATTCCTCCTTCCGCACATCCGCCGCGGGCACGACAGCTTCGCCCCGCCCTCGCGACTCAGCCGCACAGCAGTTCCTCGATCTCCGCGGCCGTTGGCATCGCGTCCGCGCAGGCCAGACGCGCGGCGACCAGGGCGCCCGCCGCGTTGGCGTAGGTGGCGATGCGCCGTGGGTCCCAGTCCGCGAGCAGGCCGTGGATCAGCGCGCCGCCGAAACCGTCACCCGCGCCGAGCCCGCACACCACGTCCACGCGGCACGGCGGCACCGTCCAGCGTTCCTCGGCGGTGGCCACCAGCACGCCGTCGCCGCCCTGTTTGATCACCGCCAGGCGCACGCCACGGGCGAGCAGTCGATCGGCCGCCGCGTCCGGGTCGGCGGTGCCCACCGCCACCTCGGTTTCGGCGCGGTTGCCGACCACCACGTTCACGTGGTCGACCATCCACCCGATCTCGGCCCGCGCGGTCTCGACATCCGGCCAGAACATCGGCCGGTAGTCCAGGTCGAGCACCGTGTGCCCACGCCGTGCCCGCCGCAGCAGAATCTCCCGCTGCGTACTGCGCCCCGGCTCCGCGCTCACCCCGGTACCGGTGACCCACAGCAGGGGCACGGCATCCACGACTTCCCAGGGCACTTCGTCCGGAGTGATGGTCAGGTCCGGCGCGATCGGCGCGCGGTAGAACAGCAGTGGCGGATCGGACGGCGGCGTGAGCTCGCAGAAGATCACGGGCGTCTGGAGGTCCGGCGCGGTGGTCACATGACGGGACGAGACGCCGAAGCCCTCCAACGCCGTGCGCACGAAGTCGCCGAAACCGTCGGGGCCCACCTTGGTCAGCACCGCCGTACGGCGGCCGAGCCGGGCGGCGGCCACGGCGACGTTGGTCGCGGTGCCGCCGAGAAACTTCGCGAAACTGCGCACCTGTGCCAAGGCGACACCGCTTTGTTCGGGATACAGGTCCACCCCGACGCGGCCGATGGTCAACGCCTCCAGCTCGGTCACGGATTCGCCTCCTTCACGGCGTCACCACGCGTCGCAGTTCGTGCTGCAACGCCTCCAGTTCCGCCCCGCCGGCCATCTGCCGGGTCAGTTCGGGCAGATCGATCTCGGATTTCTCGTACGAGCCGAGCATCGCGCCCCGCTTCAGCAGCAGGAACCGGTCGCCGACCGGATAGGCGTGGTGCGGGTTGTGCGTGATGAGCACGACGCCGAGCCCGCGTTCGCGCGCCTGCACGACGTACTTCAGCACCACCCCGGCCTGTTTGACGCCCAGCGCCGCGGTCGGCTCGTCGAGAATCAGCACCTTCGCGCCGTAGTGCACGGCCCGCGCGATGGCGATGCACTGGCGCTGGCCGCCCGACAGCGTGCCGACCGGCTGTTCCATGTCGCGGATCTCGATGCCCATGTCCGCCAACGCTGTTCGCGCGATCTCGCATCCCTTCTTGCGGTCCAGCAGGCGAAACGGGCCGAATCCGAACGTCGGTTCGGAGCCGAGCACGAAGTTGCGCCACACGCTCATCAGCCCCACCACGGCGAGATCCTGGTACACCGTGGCGATGCCGCGATCCAATGCCGCACGCGGCGAGGCGAACCGCACCGATTCGCCCTCGACGCGCAGTTCGCCCCGGTCGTGCTGATGCACTCCGGCGAGGATCTTGATCAGCGTGGATTTGCCCGCGCCGTTGTCGCCGAGCACGCAGGTCACCTCGCCTGCGTTCACCACCGTCGACACCTCGCGCAGGGCGACGACGCCGCCGTAGCTCTTGCCGAGGTCGACGGCCTCGATGAGGGAAGTCATCGGCGCACCCTTTCGGCTCGTTTCTGGAATCGGTTGTTGACCAGCACCGCCGCCAGCAGCAGCACACCGAGGAACAGCATGAACCAGTCGCTGTCCCAGCGGGCGAACACGATGCCTTGGCGCGCCATGCCGAAGATCAGCGCGCCGATCGCCGCCCCCACCGCCGAGCCGAAGCCACCGGTGAGCAGGCACCCGCCGACCACGGCCGCGATGATGTAGTGCAGTTCCAGCCCGACGCCTTGATTGGCCTGCACGCTCGCGAATCGCAGGATGTTGCAGGAGCCGACCACCCAGCCGGCGAACGCGGTGCCCATGAACAGCAGGATCTTGGTGCGATCCGCGGGCACGCCCACCGCGCGGGCGCTGGGCAGCGCCCCGCCGACGGCGAAGATCCAGTTGCCGAACCTCGTGCGGACCAGAACGATCGCGGCGATCGCGGTGAGCACGACCCACCAGACCACCGACGCCTGAAGGTGCGCGTCCCCGATGTCGAGCGTCGAGGCGAACACCCAGCCCGCCGACTGATAGCCGTCCGCGCCCCGCACACCCGACACCTGCACCGTGTCGGTGACCAGCCGCGTCACGCCGAGATTCAAGCCCTGAAGCGCGAGGAACGTGCCCAGCGTGACGATGAAGCTGGGCAGGCCGGTCCGCATCACCACCCAGCCGTTGAACGCGCCGACGAGCAGCGCGAACACCAGCGAGGCGAGCAGCGCGAACCACACGTTCCAGCCCGCGTGCACCGCGAGCAGCGCGGTGACCAGTGCCGTCGAAGCGGTCATCACGCCCGCCGACAGATCGAACTCGCCGCCGATCATCAGCAGAGCCACGGCCACCGCCATGATGCCCAGCGTGGAGGCGTCGTCCAGCCAGGTCGCGACGCCGAGCGGACTCAGGAACCGGTCGGTGACGACGGAGAAGAAGACGAACACCAGCAGCGCGCCCAGCGCCGCGCCGATCTCCGGCCGCACGGCCAGGCGTTGCAACGGCGAGCGAACCGTCTCTCGCGCCGGGTCGGATGTCTTTGTGGCAACGATCATTTCATCCACCTCAGCGCGTGCCCTGCGCGACGAGCGCGGCGACGGCGTCCACATTGCTCTTGTCGACGAAGCCGGGACCGGTCTGCACCGGCGCGCCGCCTCCGACGGTGTTCAGATTCGTCCGGTGCAGCTTCAGCAGCACGATCGGCAGATAGCCTTGCTCGTACTGCTGCTGATCGACGGCGAACAGCAGCTTCCCGGCCCGGATCGCCTCCACCACATCGGAGTTCAGGTCGAAGGTGGCGACGGTGGCGGCCGATGCGGCCTCCCGCACCGCGTCCACGGCTCGCGCGGCGACCTGTGAGTTCAACGTCAGGACGGCATCGATGGATCGATCGGCCTCCAGCGCGCCTTTGATCCGCGATTGCGCGTCGGTGGGGTTGTTGATGTCCACCTGGAGCGTGGCGGCGTTGCCGAAGGCCTTGGTCGCGCCCGCGCAGCGCTCGTTCGCGCCGATATTGCCCGCCTCGTGGATGACGCACAGTATTTTCGTCCGCCGCGCCTCCGCGAGCCGCTTCCCCGCGGCCTGTCCGGCCAGCGACTCGCTTTGACCCACATGGACGAACGCGCCGAATTTCGCGCTCTCTGCCTCGCCCGAATTGATGGTCACCACCGGAATGCCCGCGGCGACAGCCTTTTCCACGGACGGACGCAGCGCCTCGGGATTGGCCATCGAGACGACGAGCCCGTCGACGCCCTGTGCCACCGCGTTGTCGATCAGCTTCGCCTGCTGGCCGGGATCACCGGAGGCGTTGTACTCCACCCGGATTCCGAGATCCTTGCCCGCCGCTTCCGCGCCGTTCTTGACGACGTTCCAGAACGCGTCACCCGGACTGCCGTGGGTCACCACCGCGACGGATTCCACCGTCCCGGCGGCGATCGGAGTCTGCGAAGGTGCCGGCGCGTCGGCGCCTGGGCCGGTGCACGCGGCCAGGAGCGCGGCCGTGGCGATCCACGGCAGCAGGCGGCTCGATCGCCGCCATCTCGCGGCCACGCCGCGCTGTGGTGTCGGAGACATCGTTGTCGTCGCTTCCGCTAGATGCCCGCGGCGGCGAGCGTGATGTCCGCGAGGTGGCGCAGGCTGCGCGCGGTGTCGTCGCTGGCCTGCCGCGCCGAGTCGCCCGGGCGCAGCGCGGCGTCCTGCTCCAGCACGTACCAGCCTCGGTAGCCCGGGGTGCGCACGATTGCCGCGATGTCGACGTCGCCCGCACCCAGCGGCACATACAGCCCGCGGCACACGGCCTCGCTGTAGCTCAGCTTTCCGGCGCGGACCTGATCGGCCAGCGTGCCGCGCACGTCTTTGAGATGGATGTGCCCGATCCGCTCGGCGTGCCGCCGGGCGAGCCGAACCGGATCGGTGCCGCCGATGAGCAGATGCCCGGTGTCCAGGCAGATGTCGAGATCGGAATCGGCGAGGAACCGCTCGACCTCGGCCTCGCTCTCCACATGGGTGCCGACATGCGGATGCAGCACCGTGCGCACCCCGCGCGCGGCGGCGGCGTCGCGGATCGCGGCGGCCGTGTCGACCAAGGCGCTCCATTCGGAGCCGCCGAGTTGCGGGCGCGCGTCGTACCCGCCGAGTCCGGTCGCCGCGGCGAGCACGAGGACTTCCGCGCCCGCGGCGGCCAACTGGGCGGCGGTGCTCTCGGCGCGGGCGACGGCGTCCTGCCGGTCGCGGTGCAGCGCGACGGCGAGGAATCCGCCGACGGCGGTGAGCCCGAAGGTCTCCAGCAACCGGCGCAGCTCATCGGGATCGCGTGGCAGATAGCCGGGAGGACCGAGTTCCGTCGCGGTCAGGCCGAGCGCGGCCATCTCCGCCAGGACGGTGTGCGCGTCGAGCACGTGACCCCAACCGGGGGCCTCGCAGACTCCCCAGGAGATCGGCGCGGCCGCGATGCGCAGCGGGTAGAGGGATTCGGTCATCGGTGCTTCTCCGACCTTCGACGTCGAGGTGATCCGCCCTATTGGAGCGCTCCAACTATGTAACGCAGGTCATAGCGTGTCAAGAGTCGTCATCGCGTCTGCCAAAGCGCAATTACCAGGCGATATTCCGCCGCACACGCCTTATACCGACCCGACACGCCACAGGTGAGGTCCGATTAGAGCGCTCTATTGCTCGACCCGCCCGGGGCTTGTATCGTCCGAGCCGAAAAGGCCTGCGAACCAGGAACGGAGGCGACATGGCACGACCGACCATGGAAGACGTCGCCGCCCGCGCGGGCGTCTCCCGCGCCCTCGTCTCGCTGGTCATGCGCAACTCCCCGAAGGTCAGCGAGCACCGCCGTCGCGCCGTGCTGGACGCGGCGAAAGACCTCGGCTACCAACCGCACATCATGGCCCGGTCGCTGGCCAGCCGGACCTCCAACATCGTCGGCGTCATGGTCTCCGACCTCCGCAACGCCTTCTTCGCCGACGTCGTCGAAGGCATGGACGCCGCCGCCCAGGCCTGCGGCCTCGAACTGATCCTCAACACCGGCAGGCGCACCGCCGCACGCGAGCGCACCGCCCTGGAGAGCCTGCTGTCCTTCCGTCCCGGTGGCGTCATCCTGCTGTCGCCGATCCTGCCCGCCGCCGCCATTCGCGCAGCGGCGCAGCAGGCTCCGCTGGTGCTGGTCTCGCGCACCTCGACCGTCGCGGAGATCGATACGGTCAACGACGACGGCGAGGCCGGCACCGGTCTGGCCGTCGATCACCTGGTCTCGCTCGGACATCGGCGCATCGTGCACCTCGACGGCGGCGGCGCTTTCACCTCCGCGCCGCGCCGCAAGGGCTACCGCGCCGCCATGCAGCGCCACGGCCTGGAACCGATGGTCGTGGCCAGCGAGCACACCGACTCCGCGGGCATGGCCGCGGTACGCAAACTGCTGAACCTGTTCTCCCACGACAACTTCCCCACGGCACTGGTCTGCGGCAACGACTTCAACGCCGTGGGGGCGATGTCCGCGCTGGAGGAAGCGGGGCTGCGGGTGCCCGAGGACGTCTCGGTGGTCGGCTACGACAACACCTCGCTGGCCGCGCTGCGCCACGTCGCCCTGACCACCATCGACCAGCCCCGCATCCAGATGGGTCACCTCGCGATCGAGGCGCTCGCCGAACGCCTCCGCGACGGCCGCACCAGCCCGGCCCGCCGCCGGGTGGAACCGTCGCTCGTCGTCCGCTCCACCACAGCCGCCCCACGCTGAACCACCGGCGCCCGCCAACACACGTCGCGTCCATATATAAGGAGAGCCGATGTCATCTCGAGCCGTCACGCTGGGCCTCGCCGGAACCGGCCGCATCGGGACCTCACACGCCGAGACCCTGAAGAAACTCCCGAACGTGGCGACCGTCCTGGTCGCCGACGCCGACGCCGACCGCGCCCGCACCACCGCGGCCGTCCTCGGCGTCGAATTCGCCCCCGACCTCGACGCCCTCTTCGCCGCCGACCTCGACGGCCTGATCATCGCCACCGCCACCGACTCCCACCCCGAACTCATCATCCGCGCCGTCGACGCGGGCATCCCCGTCTTCTGCGAAAAACCCTTGGCCGCCGACATCACCGGCACCCTCGCCGTCATCGACCACCTCCGCGACTGCCCCGTCCCGGTCCAGATCGGCTTCCAACGCCGCTTCGACGCCGGCTACCGGGCGGCGCGCGAAGCGATTCGCTCCGGCAAGCTGGGGTGGCTGCATACGTTGCGTGCGACCACGCTCGATCCGGCCCCTCCACCCGCCGAGTACGTTCCGCGGTCGGGTGGCATCTTCCGCGACTGCGGTGTGCATGATTTCGACATCATTCGGTGGGTGACGGGGCGGGAGATCGTCGAGGTGTATGCGGTCGGGGGGAACCGGGGCGCGGCGTTCTTCGCGGAAGCAGATGACGTCGACACGGCGGCGGTGGTGCTGCGTCTGGATGATGGAACGCTGGCCACCGTATCGCTGACCCGGTACAACGGGGCCGGGTACGACGTTCGGCTGGAAGCGTTGGGTTCCAAAGGAAATGCCATCGTCGGATTGGACGACCGGTCGCCGCTGATTTCCGTCGAACCCGATCACAATCCCTCCCCCTACCCTCCCTATGGGGGTTTCATGGAACGGTTCCGTCCGGCGTATGCGGAGGAGCTGGCGGCGTTCATCGAGGTTGCGGCCGGGCGGCTCGATAGCCCCTGCACTCCGGCGGAGGCTCTGGAGGCGTTCTATGTAGCAGAGGCATGCGAGCTGTCGCGGCGACAGGGTAGGGCTGTCGAAATAGCAGAAGTACGGCGCTGAGAGATAACCGGGGTCGGTAGAGCCGACATTCCGATTCAGTGATCAGGCTGTCGGCGGAAGACTCATATGGGCATCGCGGAGCTATTCGATGAGCTTGCGCTCTTCCTGCGGGCGCACGTGACCGGCAATGGATGAGTCAGCTCAACAGCCGGGCCATCTCATCCATAATCGGAGAGTCGGCGAACGGCTGGTCTTGGCCGATCACGCGCCAACCCCATGCCTCGTATGCGGCGCGGGCCGGGTTGCCGACTCGCACCAGCAGGTAGGCCAGTGGTTCCGGCCGCCGCGTCAGCAAGGCATCGTGGATGGTCCTCGCGAAACCTTGGCCTTGGTAGTCAGGATGTACGGCGAACTCGCGAAAGATGTAGACCGGTGCGCCCTCTGTTTCAGGGGCCGATTGCGGGTAGACCCGAATTGCTTTCTTCCACACCGCTTGTGGTCTGCTGTAGGGAGTGCCGAAGGCATAGCCGATCATCCGGCCGCCTATTCGTCCCGCGACCAGTTCGAAGCCTGTTATCGGTGCGTACATTTCTTCGAGTCGTTCCCAGAATCGCACTGGGCTGTACCACGGGTTGTCTTGCTGCTCGCGGTGGGAGTCGAAGTACAGGGCCTTGAGTTCGTCTTCGAGTTCGAGTGCCTCAGCGGCGTCGTAGTGGGCGAGATCGAGCGGGCGCGAGGTCATGACCCGATGGCCTTCTCACGACAAAAGGCGTCGTCCCGCAGCAGTTCGTGGAGTTCCAGAGCGCTGCGCGCCCGCCGCTGGCCCTTCGGTACGGCCGCGAGTACTTGTTCCCCCAAGCCCATGACGAACCGCGTCCGGTGCTCGGTCGGCAAACCCGCCAAGGTGGTAGTCGCATGACCAGCGCCCTCGGTTGGGTCTCCTGCCGAGACCAAGCAGATGGCACGCTGCAACTCGATCTGAACCGGCCCGCGCCGACTATTCGGCGGATACAGGTCGAGCGCCGCCGACTGCGCCTGTTCTGCCCGGCGGGTATCGCCTAGATGGGAGTACACGAAGCTTTCAGCGAATCTGACTCGCTCTTCCGGATATGCCCAGCAGTGCCAGCTGTGATCCTTGGTCATGGAAGACGGCAGAGCGGCGAATGTCTCCCGCAGATCGTTCAATGACGACTCCGCCTCCTCGGCGCGGCCCAACAGAGCGAAGGACTGAGCCCGCGCAGCAAGCAGGCTCGGTCTCCCGGCTGCCGGACCGTCCGCGATCAGGGGATCGCATTCGCCAATCTCATCGATGATGGTTTCAGGGTCCTGTCCGTCGTAAATCGCTCGGATGGCCTTGCGTCCCCGCACGAACATGATGGTGTGGGGATCGCCTGAGCAGTCTGCGGCGTAGCGAGCCGTGCGCCACCACCGTGCCCCTTCGCGTCGGCGGCCGAGGTCTCCGATGGATTGGGCCATGTACTGGCTCAAAAGAGCGCCTATCTTGTACAGCTCGCGGCGCTGGCTGGCGCTCCGTGATAGACCGAGCGCCGACTCGAGGCTCAGGACATCCACCAACAGCATCTCTTGCAACTCGGTGGACGTATGGGTGACGTGTGCGGCTCCGTATTCGCGGACTATCTCGCTCCAGTCCTCCAGATCGACCGCGACACCCTCTGACACAGCGCGATTCAGGCCGTGCCGAGCCGACTCCAATCCGAAAGCCATACCGACACCGGCGGCTGACGCGCTGAGCAGAAAGGTTCGGCGTTGCACGTCGTCAACCTCTTTCCCCGCGCTCGGCAGGAATATCGGTGGATCGTCCGACTCCATGGTATCGCCGCCGATTCCGCGCTCGACCGGGCGAAAACCGAGTTCGGCGTCAGTCGCGACGCCGAGTACGGCCCTCAGCCCGGCGCGGTAGTCCGCGTTGGGCCAGTGGAAGACGCCGCGCTCCAACTTCCCGATGTAGTTGCCCGACAGTTGAACAACCCGACCTGTTTGCCGATAGACCCAGTCGTTCACCGCGTCGGCGAGCTCCGTACGAGACAACGAATGCCCCGTGAGTTCGGATTTCGTTCGAGCTCGTGCCGCGCTGAGCTTGTGATTCGGTTCGGACAAGCCCCGTCCCCCTCGTTCGGTAACCCGCAGCCAGATCATTGCATCCGCTCCAGGCCGCCAAGACCCGAACCAGCCCGACATCCCCCGATTCTCCCCTTGTCCTCCCTCAAACAGGCGTTCCCGCAGAGCCACCTCGAGACGGAATCTAGCCACAGCACCTCACGCCGAAGCGCTTTCAGGCCCTCCGGCATCAGGTGCTCGTCTTCGATCGACTGGAGCAGGAGGCTAGGAATGCGATCCGTTCACAGATATGCGACGGGTGGCGCGACGCACCAAACACCACTCGTGCACGGCATACCGTCAGACACATTGATGTCGAGATGCCGCTTCTACAGGGAGGTCTGCGGGCTGCCCGCGCGTGTACAGCCGCAACTCCGGCAGATCTTCATCCCCTCGGGCAGCGTCGGAGGAATCACCGTTCCAGCCGAACTCGGCGCTTCCATCAAAGTTCACATGCAGGGGAGCGGCATTCGGCCCGGCCCGATCGCCTCGCATCCCCGCTCCAAGCGGTGGACTTTCCTCGTCACACCGGATGTCCCCAACGACGACCGGGCTCTGTTCGGCGAACTGTTCCGCCTCAACGCATCCGTCGCCAGACTCGGCGCCCAAATCGCACTCCCATCGCCCGCCGACCGCCATGGATTTCGAGTGTGGGTACAGCCGCCACGTGACAGCTACCGACCGTCAGGGCTGGCTGTCATCGAAGCCATCCGGGCATGTGCCCTGCCTCGTCGACGTCGAGCGCGATAGGCGAGGAGGAGCAACGATGACATGGGACCGACTGACCATCGGCAGTTGGGTCAGCACGTATGAAGGCTGCCCCGTGAGAACCGTTGTCGATGAGCACCGCGATTACGTAACCTTCGTGTTCGGCACTTCGGGCAACGAATTCGAGCTGATGCTCGACCGCGTCACTCTGGCCGAGGTGGTCCAGCTCGGCTCGAGAGCACTGACTGAACCGGTGCCCGTACAGACGTGATCCGAAGACCACGCCCACGGACGGACTTGAAGGCTGGACCGTGTCAGCCTGCCATTAGCACATCGGTGACTGTACGGATCCAGTCCTTCTCGAAGGCCGCGTGCAGGAGGCACCGTGGCACAGGGGTCCTCGTAAGGCAGTCGATCTGGGGTGACCATGGCACACTCCATACATGGAGAGCGAGGTGGAGCGCGAGCTGCGCCAGATGATCTTCGATCACCTGGCGCGACGAGTCCAGGAGCAGGGTTCGCTGACTCGCGAGGAGCTGACCGAGTTCGAAGTCGGCACCGAGACCTACCGGCTGATCGACCGCAACAAGGGAATCTGGAATCCTTCGCAATTCGCCGCCACCTTGTCGATTCTCTCGAAGCCCGACAGCCCCTACGACGATGAGGAAGTTGGCGATTCTCTCTATGCCTATGCATATCGAGACGGCAACATCCGGGGCGACAACACCAAGTTGAGGCGCGCGTTCGAGTTAGCACTACCCATAATCCTGCTTCGATGGATCAAGATCGGTTCAGCGATCCGGTACGTCCCGGTATTTCCTGTCTACGTCGTTGCGGACGACCAGCCGGGCAAACGGTTCATCCTGGCGCTGGACGAGGGTCTGCGAGAAGTCAGCGATCCGTTGCATCTCGAGCCGATCGAGCGCGCCTACGCCCAACGCGTGACGAAGCAACGACTACACCAGCCGGAGTTCCGAGGTCGGGTTCTGCTGGCCTACGACAACCGCTGCGCGATGTGCAAGGTACGCCACGCGCAATTGCTGGACGCCGCCCACATCATCGGAGACGGCAAGGAACACGGTACGGCCGATGTCGACAATGGCCTGAGTCTTTGCAAAATCCATCACGCCGCCTACGACAGCAATCTGATTGGTATCTCTCCCGGGTACGAAATCCACGTCGGCGCACAGCTGATGCAGGACCCGGACAAGGGTCCGATGCTGCGTCACGGGCTACAAGCAATGAACGGTCAGCCACTAGCACTACCGAGACGGCGGAAGGACTGGCCATCGGCGGAGCGACTCCAGGAGCGGTTTGCCGAATTCAAGGAAGCTAGCTGACCAAGGCGGTCAAAGTATGACCTCTGAGCACTTCGCGTCAATGGTTGACATCAACTTTCAGCGCTACCCCGTCGCGCAGGCCCGCGCACTACGCGACGAGGTCGAAACCATCTTCCGAGACTCCTACGTTGACGCGATCGAGTCCGGTGACGAGTTCGAATCGCCCGAAGCGTTCATGCACCGTTTCGACGCCTACACCGATCCCGACCGCCCCGGTGCATTCGAGTTGGTGATCGCCCGCCTCGACGGCGAACCCTGTGGCCAGGCGTGGGGCTGGCCGCTCACCGCCAAGACCCGGTGGTGGGACGGACTGGAACTCGATCAAGGCGACCAAGCGTCCTTTACCGCAGAGAACGGTTCCCGCACATTCGCACTCAGCGAGATCATGGTGCGCAAGCAGTTCACGGGGAAGGGTATTGCGCGTGCCCTGCACGACGAACTGCTCGAGGGTCGGTCGGAACAGCGCGCAACCCTGCTGGTCCGGCCGGATAACCACCGGGCGTATGACAACTATCGCCGGTGGGGGTGGCACCGCGTCGGTACGCTGCGCCCGGATTGGCCCGATGCGCCGCGATTCGATGTTCTGATGCGCGATCTTCGACAGGCTCACGTGGACCAGCAGGGTGCTGCTGCACACTGAGGAAAGAGGTGCGGCTCAGCGCTTCAATGCAGCGATTCCTGTCCGCGGTGGCCGAGCGGAGTCCGGCTCACCCTGCCGGGATCGCGGCAATACGGCGGCGGCGCATCCACCCGCGGACGCCGATGGCCAGCGGTATCAGGACGGTGAGAAACCCTGATACCGGCTCGAATACGAGGCCGAACGCGGTGAGAACAGCGATTGCGGCGAGGATCGGCGCCGGTACGTAGCCGCGGGCGCGCTCCGTCTCGATCACGGCGACGCCGAAGGCGACGGCGGCGACTCCGAACGCGGTGAACCAGAAGGCGAGTTCGGTCTCCTCTCGACCGGTTGCCCAGATGACAACACCGAGCGCGGTATGCGCCGATCCGATGAATGCGAGTAGGCCGCCGGTCAGCGGAAGCGCAGTTTTTGAATCCATATTCCTAAACCTTGCCTTAGGCTTTCCCTCATGGCAAGACCCCGGCGATTCACCGATGACCAGGTTCTCGACGCCGCGCGCGACTTGCTCGCCGATCCGGCGACAACCCGGCCCACCATCGCCGCGATCAGTGCCGCCTCCGGCATCCACACCGGATCGATCTATGTGCGCTTCGCTTCCCGGGAAGAATTGCTCGCACGACTGTGGCTGCGCTCGATCCAGCGCTTTCAGATCGGAGTCATCGCCGCGCTGGAGGGAGCCGACCCGCTGCTCACCGCCGCGATGCACCTGCCGCGATACTGCCGCGAGCATCCCACCGAAGCTCGGGCGATGAAGATGTTCCGGCGTGAGGAACTGCTCGAAGTGGGCTCTACCGAGTTGCGCGCCGACATCGCCACGGTCAACGACCGAATGAACGACGCGCTACGCGCTGCCGTCGCGGCGGAATTCGGCGAGGCCGACGAGCATCGCATGGCGATCGCGGTGGCTGCCGTCAAGGCGATTCCCTACGGGCTCGTCCGCGAGTACATCGCGAACGCGGCGCCCATTCCGTACTGGGTCGACGACGTTATCGCCACCGCGACGGCCGCCGTTGTCCACAAGCTGCGCCCGACAGGCATCCGAGTGAGCGGCGGCGCGGGTAGTGGCTGAGCCGGACCTGATCTTCTCGTCGTCAGCGCAAGGTCGACCATGCCCGTAGTCGGCGGTGGGAGGAAGCGGTTTCGGGACCAACGAGACGAGAGATTATGGGCAGCAATCGAACGTGGGAAGACTTGGTCCCGGAAATCTGCGATGTCGCGATCCGCTACGGTGCCACCACGCACCTGTCGGAAGGGCAAGTGATCGTGTCGGCGACCACGTCCCGACCACACGATCATTCCGCCCGAAGCATCCTCATCACCCGTTTCGACGATGAAGCAGCGCGGATACGGACAGGATGGTGCATCGACGGCCTCGCCGACTACACGATCGGCAACCCCGGGCGGCTTTCGCACGTGGCAGCCATTATTGATGGAATTTGCTCGGGTGGCGCAGAAGAGCATGCCTTCCTCGGTGCTGACGGGCGCTGGGTCGGAGTTGCCTGGCAGATCCGAAGTCGACAGGGAGACGGGTTAGGCGGTGGCGATTTCGAAAGCCCGCACCCCAGAGCCATACACCGTCTCGGTGCTTGGGATGAGGATCCAGACTGACCTCTGAGAAGGAAGAAGCCGATTGCTGTCACGGTGTGCAAACCATGGCAGCAATGGTTCCGTCGGTCCCCGATTCGCTCGCCGACTGCGTCTGCTGACGTCGGTGCGGGTAGCGGCGTAGCTCGGCCGGAGACGCGCCGATGCGATTCGACGTCGCCTCAGCGAGCCGAGTCACGCAGGCAGCAACCGCGCGACGACCTCGGTCAACTGCTTGACGTTCCGGCACTCGTGCATGGTCACGCACTCCGCGTAGACGTGGGCTGCGGAATCCCCTGTCGACCATGACCGAGACGGTTCGGGATTCAGCCAGTAGGTGTGCTTCGCCCGGTCGGCGATCGTCTGCACCGCAGCGAGATTCGGGTCCGTGCGGTTCGTGCGCCCGTCACCGAGGATGAGGACGGACGTACGCGGCCCGAGGGCGTCGGCGTAGTTGTCGAGGAAGCCTTGAAAGGCTTCGCCGTAGTTCGAGCTGCCGAAGCGAGCGACTTTGGTGGAGCGGATGATTCGGGCGGCGGTGCCGGGGGTCGGTGGTTCGCCGGGCGTGAAGAAGCGGGTGATCTCGTCGCAGGTGTCGACGAAGCCGAAGCTGCGGACCTTGCTGAATTGGTCTTGCAGGGCCTGGATCAGGTGGAGGGTGAATTCGGCGAAGCCGGTGACCGAGCCGGAGATGTCGGCGAGGACGACCAGGTCGGGGCGGCCGTGTTTGCGGGCGCGCAGGACCGGGTCGATGGGGACGCCTCCGGTGGACATGGAGCGGCGCACGGTGCGGCGGAGATCGATCTGGCCGCGGACGGCTTTGCGGCGGCGGACGGCGAGACGGGTGGCGAGTTTGCGGGCCAAAGGGTGGACGAGGCGGCGCATTTCGGCGAGGTCCTGTTCGCGAGCGCCGAGGAAATCGATCTGGTCGGTGCTGGATTCGACGCCGCGGCGGGCGATGTATTCGGTGCCGCGCAGCTGTGCGGAGCGAAGCCGGGCCTCGGTCTGGACGGCGGTGCGGAAGGCGGCGAGCCTGCGGTTGGCTTCGATGGTGTGGACGGTGGTGTCGAGCTGGGAGGAGCCGTTCATGCCCGCCACGACGCGATCGATGAGTTCCTCCGGGCGTAGGGCTTTCATGGTCAGGTAAGAGGACCAGCCTGCGCCGGATGCGGTGGATACCGGCGCGGAGGACTGCCCGGCGCCCGCGCCGCCGTAGCCGCCGAGTTCGGTCAGCGCCTGGCGGGCCAGTTCGGCGACCGAGTCCGAATCATCCTGTGCCAGTGCGGCCACGAGCCGATCTCGCAGCGCTTCGATGGATTCGGGCGTCGACGGATCGACGGGCTGCGGCTGCTGGGCGGTTAGGAAATACAGGTCGAAGAGTTGATCGAACACGGCGCGTTGACCATTGCGGCGCAGCAGGCAGGCGGCCATGCCGGAACGCAAGCGATTGCGATCATCGATTCCGAGGGCGATCATCGCCTCGGCCGCGTCGATGGTCTCGCTCGGTCCCGCGTCGATGCCGCGGTCACGCAGCAGCCCGACGAATTCGACGAGCCGATCGGTCATCGATCCGGTACCCGTCTCATCGGCGCGGCTTTCAGCGATGCTCATAACGCCCCTGCCCCGCAGTGGACGCGATGACCGGCCTCGGCCGATAGGCGGTTAGCGGTCGGACTGAACCCCATCTCACCGCCCACCTTGCTCGGCATCCAGATCGAGTCCGAGCCGCTCGATCGCCAGACGGTGATCGGATTGATATTTCAACAGCACACCGAGCGTCGAGCGGACGACACCACCGGTCAGATTGCGCGCACCGAGGGCGACCAGCGTCTTCGCCCAATCGACGGTCTCCGCGATCGACGGCGCTTTCCGCAACGAGAGCTGACGCAACGCCCCGACCACACGCACCACCGGTTCCCCCAGCGCCTCGTCCAGCTCCGGGACCTTCATCCGCACGATCGCCCGCTCCAACTCGGCGGTCGGGTAATCGATGTGCAGATACAGGCAGCGCCGCTTGAGCGCTTCGGACAGCTCGCGGTTGGCATTCGACGTCACGATGACGAACGGCTTGCGCACCGCGGTGACGGTGCCGAGTTCGGGAATGCTCACCTGATAGTCGCCGAGCACCTCGAGTAGCAGACCTTCCAGCTCCACGTCGGCCTTGTCGAGTTCGTCGATCAGCAGCACCGTGGAACGCGGGTTGCGGATGGCGGCCAGCAGCGGGCGGGCGAGGAGGAACTCCTCGGTGAAGACGTGGTCGCGGGTGCTGTCCCAGCCTTCGTCGTCCGAGGCGGTGATGCGCAGCAGCTGCTTGGCGTGGTTCCACTCGTAGAGGGCGCGGGCCTCGTCGATGCCCTCGTAGCACTGCAATCGCACCAGGTCGGACGTGGTCGCGGCGGCGACGGCCTTGGCCAGCTCGGTCTTGCCGACGCCCGCGGGGCCCTCGATCAGCAGGGGCTTGCCGAGGTGGCCCGCGAGGAACACGGCGGTGGCGATATCGAGGGACGGGAGATACCCGGCCTCGGTGAGACGCCCGGTCACCTCGTCCACCGACGCGAAGAACTTACTCATCGGTAACCAGTCTAGACCGGGCGCTTCGGCCTCAGCTCGGCGCAGGTATGCGGAAATGGCTCGGCTCGGCGTCGGACGGCACGGCGCTCGCCACGGTGAACGGCTCGACCAGCGAGCGCAGTTCGACGAGGTGCCGGGCGTGCGCGTCCAGCGCGCGATCCTCCTCGGAGACCGGTTCCCACTGCCGCACGGGTCGCGCTTTGCCCTCGCCGTCCAGCGCGACGACCACGGCGAGACCGTGCGCGGCGAGCGCGGGTTCGTCGGAGTGGGTGTCGGTGGAGGTCACGTGCACGCTGACGTGCATGCTGCGCGGGCCGGTGTGGATCAGCCGCGCGGTGACCTCGACGACATGGCCGATGACGATCGGCCGGTAGAAGCGGATGCCGCCGAAGTACGACGTGATGACGCGCTGCCCGGCCCAGTCCGCACCGCAGACGTAGGCCGCCTCGTCGATCCACCGCATCGTGCGGCCGCCGTGCACCTTGCCGCCCCAGTTGATGTCCGACGGCGCGGCCAGGAACCGCAGCGTTGCGCTCGGCGCGGTGCCCGCCGACGTGTACCGCTGCGCGGCCATCGCCTCTTCGATCAGCTTGCGCACCGAGATCCGGGCGCGCGCCTGGCGGTGCCGCTGCAACTCCAGCAGCGTGGCCGGATTCCATTGCGGCACTTCCACGGTGCGCCGGTCGTCGTCCACGGCGACGAAGATCGTCAGGCATTGCGCCGACTGCACCGGCTGCACCCGGGTGGGATCGGTGGAATAGACCGTGACGAGGATGTGCATGCTGGTGCGCCCGGTATGGACCAGATTCGCATGCAATTCGACCAGCTCGCCGACCACGATCGGCCGGTCGAGATGGATGTTCCCGACGTAGGCGGTGACGCAGTAGCGGCCGCTCCACTGGGCCGCCGCCGCGTAGGCGACCTTGTCGATCCATTCCAGGAGTTTGCCGCCGTCCACCGATCCGACGATGCCCGCGTCGTCGGGCTTCACGAGAAATCGGTGGATCGCCTCGGGTCGGCGGCCGGCCGAGGTGGGGACGGTCACGGTGCGGTCGAGCTTTGTCGAGTGGGCCACGGTGCGGAATCCGTTCGGACAGGGAATCTCCGGGTGTACATTTCTCCGACCTCGTTGTCCGAGAGAACCCTAGGCCCCAACCGCCGTACGAGCGAGTAACCAGGCGATCGCTACAACGGATGCCTCTACCGCGCGGCCGCGGGAGAGCGATCCGGACGACGCGAAACGGACCAACGATCCGGCCCGCCTCAGACCGGGATCAGACGAACGATCGCATATCCGTTCGCCATGGCTCGCCGCAGATCGTCGCGATCGACCGTCCCGTCCGGCTCCAGTCCGATACCCGCGTAGCGCCCGTGGATCGGATTCGCCGACACCACCACCGGAGCGAGCGCGGCGAGCCGGGCCTCGTCGGTGATCACTTCGGCCCTGGCCCGGATCTCGCTGCCGCGCAGCCGAACTCGCACGGCTTCACCGTCGCGGAGATTGCGCCGCCATCCGGCCGTCGTGCCGACGAGCAGCGCTCCGTCATGGTCGGCGTACCCGACCGGATTGGTGTACTCGCGTCCCGATTTCCGCCCGAGCACGGTGACCAGCAGCAACCTGCCGCTGAGCACCCGATGCAGCGGAGACCGGAGCAACGACCTGACGACCGCGTCCCCGGTGCGCTGGAAACGCGATGGGGACGGTCGCACCGAAGCCTGGCTGGACATATCGGTCACCTCCGAGAGATTTACTGAGTATCTACTCAGAAAATACGCGCCGCCTCGGGCATACTGCAAGGGGTGACGAACGAAAGGACGGAGGATTCGTGACGGCATCCGGCCAGGTGGAAGGACGCCGCCGTGGGCGGCCGTCGACGGGTGTCCGCGACGCGGTGATCGCTGCCGCGGAGCGGATCCTCGCCGAGGAGGGTGTGGCGCGGCTGTCCACGAAAGGGGTCGCCGACCGCGCCGGTGTCGCCGAGTCGAGCATCTTCTATCACTTCCGCGACCGCACCGGGCTGTTGCAGGCCGTGGTCCAGCGACACCTGCGACCGGTCAAGGACGTCCTCGGCGACGTCGGCGCGCACCGGGACCTGCGCGCGGATCTCGTCGCCTTGATGGAAGCGCTGGAAGACTTCTTCGTCGCCACGATCCCCGTCGCCGCCGCGATCCAATCCGACGCCGAACTGCGCGCGCGGTACCTCGATCGCGCCCAGGAGGCGGACATCGGTCCGCACCGCGCGGTGGACGCGATGCAGGCGCGGCTCGCGGCCGCGCGACCCTCCGCCTCGAGCGCCGTAAATCTGCGCGCGGCAGCGCTTCTGCTGGTGGGCGCGGCGCATCAGCGCGCGCTGCAACGCCACCTGAGCCCAGCGAGCGCGTTCACGTCACTGCCGTCACCGGCGGACATCGTGGACACGGTGCTGCCACTCTTCGGCTGACCCAGGATGCGGCGATAGGGGAACTCCCTAATACCGCGGTTCGATTTGGCCCGCAGGGGAGAGAACACCCGTGACCTTTGGCGGCAAGTGCGCAAGAGTGGAATCGTGTAGTCGCTGCCCCGTCGGTAAGCGCGACCGCGAAGCAGTGACCGTAGATCCAAGATCTGTCTGCGGGGGTAGGCCGTGGGCGGACCCCGCAACGGGGGATGGCGGGCGGAGACGCTCGCCGCAGAGTGAAAGGATTTACGTTGTTCTCGTCAATCAGCGCACGCCGTATCTTTCGCGTGGCCGTCGCCGGTGCGATCGCCGCGATTCCGTTGACCGCGCTGGCGATGCCCGCCTCCGCCACACCGAGCGCACCCGGGGTCACTCCGGCTTACAACCAGTGCGCCTTCGGCCCGTTCCAGGACTGGAGTTGCAACAACAACGTCTTGGTCGACAAACCCCACTACGGCGCACCACCTTATGGCCGCGGCCCTGGCTGGGGAGAAGGCTGGGGTGGCGGGGGCTGGGGCGGCGGGGGCTGGAACCAGGGCTGGGGCGGCGGAGGCTGGAACCAGGGCTGGGGCGGAGGTTGGAACCAGGGCTGGGGCGGGGGCTGGGGCCAGGGATTCCCGGGCACCGGCTCATTCGGCAGCAGTTAGAAACTCCGCGAAAGACGCCGGTGGCCCGCTCCGAGACTCCGGAGCGGGCCACCGCGCGAATCAGCCCGAATATCAGGCGGTCTCGGTGATCGGGCGATCGACCCAGCTCATCAGGCCGCGCAGCTTGGCGCCGGTGACCTCGATCGGGTGCTCGGCGTTCTTCTTGCGCAGCGCCTCGAGCTCCTTGTTGCCGCCCTCGACGTTGGCGACCAGACGCTTGACGAAGCTGCCGTCCTGGATGTCCTTGAGGATGTCCTGCATGCGCTTCTTGGTGTCGGCGTCGATGACCCGCGGGCCCGACAGGTAGCCACCGAACTCGGCGGTGTCGGAGACCGAGTAGTTCATCCGCGCGATGCCGCCCTCGTACATCAGGTCGACGATCAGCTTCAGCTCGTGCAGCACCTCGAAGTAGGCCATCTCCGGCGCGTAGCCGGCCTCGACCATGACCTCGAAACCGGTCTTGACCAGTTCCTCGGTGCCGCCGCAGAGCACGGCCTGCTCACCGAACAGGTCGGTCTCGGTCTCTTCCTTGAAGGTGGTCTTGATGACGCCCGCGCGGGTGCCGCCGATGCCCTTGGCGTAGGACAGCGCCAGCGCCTGGCCCTCGCCCTTCGGGTCCTGGTCGATCGCGATCAGCGCGGGAACGCCCTTGCCGTCGACGAACTGACGACGCACCAGGTGGCCGGGGCCCTTCGGGGCGACCATGCCGATGGTGACGTTGGCGGGCGGCTTGATCAGGCCGAAGTGGATGTTGAGGCCGTGGCCGAAGAACAGCGCGTCGCCGTCCTTCAGGTTCGGCTCGATGTCGTTGGTGAAGATCGACGCCTGCGCGGTGTCGGGCGCGAGCACCATGATGACGTCCGCCCACTCCGAGACCTCGGCGGGCGTACCGACGGTCAGGCCCGCCTCCTCGGCCTTCGGACGCGACTTCGAACCCTCGGCCAGACCGACGCGGACCTCGACGCCCGAGTCGCGCAGGCTCAGCGAGTGCGCGTGACCCTGGCTGCCGTAGCCGATGACAGCGACCTTGCGGCCCTGGATGATCGACAGGTCGGCATCGTCGTCGTAGAACATCTCGACTGCCACTGTGGTTCCTTCCGGGATAGTCCCCGCGCGAGGCGGGGCACACCGTGCTCGCGCAGGTGTTGATTTTCGTTGTTCTGGATCGGATCACCCCCGCGGGCGCGGGAGGGGATCATTCCCGCGTGAGCGGGGAGGCGGCACGCCAACCGTCGATCGCAGAAAGACTAGCGTGTGGCCGCCGCCGGGCGGTCGGCCCCATCGGTGTGCCGCTCGTCAGCTCATCGGGTGGCGGTGATGGACTTCGGCCCACGCCCCACCGCGACGACACCGGACTGCACGATCTCCCGGATGCCGTACGGTTCGAGCATCCGCAGCAGCGCGTCGAGCTTGGACCGGGTTCCGGTCGCCTCGACGGTGAGCGCGTCCGGCGACACGTCGATGACCTTCGCGCGGAACAGACCGACGGCCTCGATCACCTGGGTCCGCACACTGGCGTCGGCGCGCACCTTCACCAGGATCAGTTCGCGGGCCACCGAGCTGTCGGAGTCCTGCTCCACGATCTTGATGACGTTCACCAGCTTGTTGAGCTGCTTGGTGACCTGCTCGAGCGGCAGGTCCTCGACGGTGACGACGATGGTCATGCGCGAGATCTCCGGCAGCTCGGTGCCACCGACCGCCAGCGACTCGATGTTGAAGCCGCGGCGGGAGAACAGCGCCGCGACCCGTGCCAGCACGCCCGGTTTGTCCTCGACGAGAACGCTGAGGGTATGCGTGGTACTCATCCGTTGTTCACCTTGTTCTGTTCGTGCGACATCGCCGTGTGGATGACCGCGGGCTCGGCGGCCTGCTCGTCATCGTCGAACAGCGGACGGATGCCGCGAGCGGCCATGATCTCGTCGTTGCTGGTGCCCGCGGCGACCATCGGCCACACCTGGGCGTCCTTGCCGACGATGAAGTCGATCACCACGGGACGGTCGTTGATGGACTGCGCCTCGCGGATCGCGGCCTCCACGTCCTCCTCGCGCTCCACCCGGATGCCGTGGCAGCCGAGGGCTTCGGCGAGCTTCACGAAGTCGGGGATGCGCAGGGTGTGCGTGCCGAGGTCGGTGTTGGAGTAGCGCTCCTGGTAGAACAGCGTCTGCCACTGGCGCACCATGCCGAGGTTGCCGTTGTTGATCAGCGCGACCTTGATCGGGACGCCCTCGACGGCGCAGGTGGCCAGTTCCTGATTGGTCATCTGGAAGCAGCCGTCGCCGTCGACCGCCCACACCTCTTTGTCCGGCGCGCCCATCTTGGCGCCCATGGCCGCCGGGACGGCGTAGCCCATGGTGCCGAGGCCGCCGGAGTTCAGCCAGGTGCGCGGCTTCTCGTACTTGATGAACTGGGCGGCCCACATCTGGTGCTGGCCGACGCCCGCGCAGTAGATCGCGTCGGGTCCGGCCAGGCGGCCGAGCGCCTCGATGACGAACTCCGGCGACAGCGAGCCGTCCGCGGGCGGGGTCCAACCCAGCGGGTAGGCGTCGCGCACGCCGTCGAGGTAGGTCCACCAGTCGGTCAGGTGCAGCGGCAGCGCGTCGCTTGCCGAAGGGTCGGCCTTCAGGGTCTCGATGAGCTCGACGATCACCTCGCGGCAGTCGCCCACGATCGGGACGTCGGCGTGGCGGTTCTTGCCGATCTCGGCCGGGTCGATGTCGGCGTGGATGACCTTGGCGCCGGGCGCGAAGGAGTCCAGCTGACCGGTGACGCGGTCGTCGAACCGCGCGCCCAGGGTGATCAGCAGATCCGACCGCTGCAAGGCGGCGACCGCGCCCACCGTGCCGTGCATGCCGGGCATGCCCATGTTCAGGCGGTGGCTGTCGGGGAACGCGCCGCGCGCCATCAGCGTGGTGACCACGGGGATGCCGGTCAGCTCGGCCAGTTGCAGCAGCTCGGCCGAGGCGTCGGCCTTGATCACGCCGCCGCCGACGTAGAGCACGGGAGCCTTGGCTTCCATGATCATCCGCGCGGCCTCGCGCACCTGCTTGCCGTGCGGCTTGGTGACCGGGCGGTAGCCGGGCAGCCGCATCTCCGGCGGCCAGGTGAAGGTGGTCTGCGCCTGCAGCACGTCCTTCGGGATGTCGACCAGCACGGCGCCGGGGCGCCCGGACGCGGCGAGGTAGAACGCCTCCGCGATGATGCGCGGGATGTCGACGCCCTCGGTGATCAGGAAGTTGTGCTTGGTGATCGGCATGGTGATGCCGGAGATGTCGGCTTCCTGGAACGCGTCGGTGCCGATCAGGCCGCGGCCGACCTGGCCGGTGATGGCCACGATCGGGACCGAGTCCATCTGCGCGTCGGCGATCGGGGTGACCAGGTTGGTCGCGCCGGGACCGGATGTGGCCATACACACACCGACCTTGCCGGTCGCCTGGGCGTAACCGGTGGCGGCGTGACCCGCGCCCTGCTCGTGGCGGACGAGCACGTGACGCACCTTGGTCGAATCGAAGAGCGGGTCGTAGACGGGAAGGATCGCGCCGCCCGGAATGCCGAATACGGTGTCGACGCCGAGCTCCTCGAGCGAGCGGACGACCGACTGCGCGCCGGTGACCCGCTCGGGCGGGAGCTGGCGGCGGTTGGCCGCGGACGTCGCGTTGGCAGCGGGCGTGGCCTGCTGATTCGCCGAAGGCGCTGGCCTACGGGCCGAAGGCCCTGGCCGTGCGGTAGGTGCGCTCACCGTCTTCGTTCCTTACTGGTTGTGGTTCCGACCCCGGATGTTGTGCCAGCGGTGTCTTGCGCTTCGCCATGCCGGACATTAGTCCGAACATAAAAAAGCCCCCGACAGCCCAGGGCTGATCGAGGGTGGCGCGTCGCAACGCGAGCTGACGTATTCGACTCAGTGTGTCAGGCTCAACGCTGGACGCGCCGGCCGATTACGAGCAACTCGTTTCGATTCACGCGCACGACGTTAAGCGGGTGTGAACCGAAGAGTCAAACAGATGACCCCGTGTGTCCCATTATGTGGGAGAGTGCGGTTGCTTGTGTCCGTTCATCAGGATGCGAGGATGGTGGTGTGTCATCACCGCATCAGTCCGTGCCACCGTCTGAATCGTCCCACACACCCGTGGGGACGACGGATACGGGTGGCGCCTCCGACGCCCATGTGATCCGCATCCCACGGCTGGCTTTCCTGGGTGTGTTCATCCTGCTGATGTGCGTGTTCTTCCCCTTCGTCGGCTGGCCCGCCGGACTGTGGTGGCTGCTGCTCATCCCCGTCGCGGTGCTGGCTTGGGTGCTGCGGACCCAGACCGGCGTCTCGGACGCGGGGCTGGAGCTGCGGACGCTGTTCGGCTCGCGCCACCTCGACTGGGGGCAGCTGAAGGGTGTGCGGATCCCGAAGCGTGGATACGTGCGCGCCGACCTGACCGACGGCACCGAAGTGAAGTTGCCCGCGGTGAGCTACGACCGGCTGCGCGATCTGGCCGCGTTCTCCGGCGGACGGATTCCGGACCCGTTCGCCGAGGCGGAAGCCGCGAAGGAAGAGCCATCCGCCGAACCCGCGGACGCGAGCGGCAGCACCTCGAGCGCCGAGGGCAACCCGGCGACCAACGGGGTGGCGAAGTCCGGCGAGAACACCGACGAAGACGCGCGACGCGACAGCACGACGTAAGCGCCGACGGCGGCCCGGCGATCAGCGGGTCGCGAAGCCCGGCGACGACATCGTCGACTCGACGCGGCCTGAGCCGAGGCGGAACATTCGCCGCCGTTGGGAGGTTGCGGTCGAGTGATGGGATGATTTCCCCGGAGCAGTGATCCTCCGTCCAGTCCCACTCGACGTTCCGGTACCTCCGGCGTCACCGTCGTCGCCCGCGACACCACGCACCGGCGACACACCCGACCCGGCCGACCGCGATGGGACGCCACACCACCGGCCGGTGGGCACGCCCACCGGGAGTAACGTGGTGGACCGCCGAGCACGCTCCGCGCCCGTCGCACGTCAGCCCCCGCGACCCGAGGACCATCGAAATGCCACCGCTTCGTTCACGAACCACGACCATCGGCCGCAATGCCGCAGGCGCACGCGCACTCTGGCGCGCCACCGGCATGACCGACACCGACTTCGGCAAGCCGATCGTCGCCATCGCGAACTCCTACACCCAGTTCGTCCCCGGCCACGTGCATCTGAAGAACGTCGGCGACATCGTGGCCGACGCGGTGCGCGCCGCGGGCGGCGTGCCGCGCGAATTCCACACCATCGCCGTCGACGACGGCATCGCCATGGGACACGGCGGCATGCTCTACTCGCTGCCCTCGCGCGAGATCATCGCCGACTCGGTCGAGTACATGGTGAACGCGCACACCGCCGACGCGCTGGTCTGCATCTCCAACTGCGACAAGATCACGCCGGGCATGCTCAATGCGGCCATGCGGCTGAACATTCCGACGGTGTTCGTCTCCGGCGGGCCGATGGAGGCGGGCAAGGCCGTCGTCGTCGGCGGGGTCGCGCAGGCGCCGACCGACTTGATCACCGCGATCTCCGCGAGCGCGAATCAGGCGGTGTCGGAGGAGGGCCTGTCCGAGGTCGAGCGCTCCGCGTGCCCGACCTGCGGTTCCTGCTCGGGCATGTTCACCGCGAACTCGATGAACTGCCTCACCGAGGCGCTGGGTCTCGCGCTGCCCGGCAACGGCTCCACCCTCGCGACGCACGCCGCGCGCCGGGCGCTGTTCGAGCGGGCGGGCACCGTGGTGGTGGACATCGCCAACCGCTGGTACCGCGAGGACGACGCGTCCGTGCTGCCGCGCAATGTCGCCGATGCCAAGGCTTTCCGCAACGCGATGGCGCTGGACGTGGCGATGGGCGGTTCGACCAACACCGTGCTGCACACGCTCGCCGCCGCGCAGGAAGGCGAGATCGACTTCGATCTGCACACGATCGAGGAGATCAGCCGCCGCGTGCCCACGCTGTCGAAGGTGTCGCCCAACTCCGACTACCACATGGAGGACGTGCACCGCGCGGGCGGCATCCCCGCCATCCTCGGCGAGCTGCGCCGTGCGGGCCTGCTGGAAACCGACGTCACCACGGTGCACAGCGCGAGCTTCGACGAGTGGCTCGACACCTGGGACATCCGCTCCGGCAAGGCCTCTCAGGAAGCCATCGAACTCTTCCACGCCGCCCCGGGCGGGGTCCGCACCACCGAGCCGTTCTCCACCGACAACCGCTGGTCGTCGCTGGACACCGACGCGGAGGGCGGCTGCATCCGCGATCTCGAGCACGCCTACACCAAGGAAGGCGGCCTGGTCGTGCTGCGCGGCAACATCGCGCCCGATGGCGCGGTGCTCAAGACCGCCGGCATCGACGAGGAGCTGTTCTCCTTCCAGGGCCCGGCCGTGGTGGTGGAGTCGCAGGAGGAGGCCGTGTCGGTCATCCTTGGCAAGAAGATCAAGCCCGGCGACGTGATCGTGGTCCGCTACGAAGGACCCGCGGGCGGCCCCGGCATGCAGGAGATGCTGCACCCCACCGCCTTCCTGAAGGGCTCGGGCCTCGGCAAGCAGTGCGCTTTGATCACCGACGGCCGTTTCTCCGGCGGCACCTCGGGTCTGTCGATCGGGCACATCTCGCCCGAGGCTGCCAGCGGTGGGGTCATCGGACTGGTCGAGAACGGTGACCAGATCCGTATCGACGTGACCAGCCGCACGCTCGAGGTCCTCGTGGACGATGCCGTGCTGGCCGAGCGCCGCGCGAAAATGGAGGCCTCCGAACGGCCGTGGCAGCCGGTGAACCGGGATCGTCCGGTGACGACCGCGCTGCGCGCATATGCCGCGATGGCCACCTCGGCCGACAAAGGCGCCGTCCGCCACGTGCCGTAGGCTTCCCCGCCTCTCCGGGTCTTGAGGCCGTACTAGTTCGGTGCGACAAGGCTTGGTCTCAGGTCCTGCGTCAGACGCGTCACGAGTTTTGGGCGTACCCGGCGAGTTACCCATGTACCTGCGAGATCAGTTGTCACCGGCGACTGGAGACACGAACGACGGAGGCCTCTTCATCCCGTTGCGGGACGAAGGGGCCTCCGGTTCGTCTGGATCAGTCGAAGGGGCCGATACCCGTCAGTGGGTTGCCACCGTGCAGGTACCAGTACGCGCCGACCGCGGCCGCAACGGCCAGCAGCAGGATGACGAAGGAGCCCGAGGCGGGGCGGATGGCCCAGCCGCGGTTGCGGTCGAAGGACAGGCGACCGGGACCGGTCAGGATGATGACGGCCGAGATGCCCGCGAGGACGCTCTCGTATTCCACCGCTCCCGGCCCGGCTTTGTACTGGAACCCGGGGGCCATGCCCTGTTTCCAAGCCCAGGCGTCCAGGATGACCGCGAGCACCGCACCGGCCGCCAACGGCGTGAACAGACCGAGGATCAGCAGCGCGCCGCCGCCGACCTCGCCCGCTGTGACCAGGATGGCGGACACGCTCGGGTGATCCCAGCCGCCGCGCTCCATCATGTCGCGGGTGCCGTCCAGGCCGGGGCCGTGGAACCAGCCGGTCAGCTTCTGCAGGCCGTGGTAGAGGAAGGTGGCGCCGACGACCAAGCGCAGCAGCAACAAGCCCAGGTCGAGCGTGCCGCGGCGGACCTCGCCGTTGCGACGGCGCAGGCGCCCCGTGTCGCTCGGCGGCGCGGGAGCGGGCGGAATGCTGGCGTATTCGTAAGTTGGCGCGGCCGTCGCGCCGGCGGTGGGTTTCCTCGCCCCCGTGCTGGGGACCTCCGGATCGAGCCCGAGTTCTTCCTCGGAGCGCGGGACGTCCTTGGACAGCTGCGGCCGCTGGGCCGGATCCACCCGCTCGAACTGCTCCGTCGGCGAGTCGTACGGGCTGGTCACTCCCCGACCGGTGGACGACACCGCCGTCTGCTCGGCCGTGGCGGGAGTGGCGTTCCCGGCCTCGGGTTCGGGTGTGTCTTTCGGCTTGTCGGTCACGGCCAATACCCTATGCCGCACCGCACCGGGGCGGGCAAGTACCGCGCGGCGTGTCAGTGCGCGCGCGACACCCCCACCCGGAAGGGCGCGGGCGACGGAATTTCCGTAACGTCTGGGCTATGAGTTTGGTTGTCGTGGGCCGCGTCGCGGCGAGCTTGGCGCTCGGCTCCGTCCTGCTGGTCGGATGCGCCCGGTTCGACGATTCGGCGTCCAGTCCGTTCACCCCGGAACCGACCCTGCACGGAGCCAACATCGACCCGAAGAAACCCAGCCAGTCCCCCACCTCGACCACCCGGCCGAGCGGCCCGTGCATCGATCCCGACCCCGCGGTGGTCGCCACCTGCTTGGACACCACCGGCGGACTGGTCACGCTCCCCGACGGCGCGCTGGTCGCCGAGCGCCGCACCGGGCGCATCCTGAAGGTGGTGCCGGATCAGCCGCCGGTCGAGATCGCCCGGCTGGACGTGGACGGCTCCGGCGACGGCGGTCTCAGCGACATCGCGCTGTCCCCGACCTACAGCGAAGACGGCCTGATGTACGCGTACATCACCACCGGCAGCGACAACCGGGTGGTCCGCATCGCCGAAGGCGGCTCCCCGAAGGACGTGCTCACCGGAATTCCGAAGGGCGCGAGCGGAAATCACGGCGCGATCGAGTTCGCCTCGCCCAACCAGATGCTGGTGCTGACCGGTGACGCGGGCAATCCCGGCGCGGCCGCATCGACGGGCTCCCTGGCGGGCAAGCTGCTGCGCGTGAACTCCCCGGTGCCCGGCCGCACCCCCGCGCCGGAGATCGCCGTCTCTGGCATCGGAACCGCCGGGGACGTGTGCCGGGACGGCAAGGACAGCATCTGGATCACCGACCGCACCGCCGCGGAGGACCGGCTGCAGCGGCTCGGCGGCGACGGCGCGGTCACCACCATGTGGACCTGGCCGGACCGCCCCGGCGTCGCCGGGTGCGCCGCCGCCCAGGACGGTGTCGCGATCTCGCTGACCCGCGCGAGGGCCCTGGCCATCGCCGCCGCCGACCCCGCCACCCACGCGGTCACCGCGACGCCGACGCTGACGGCGCAGGACAAGTACGGGCAACTCGGCGGCGCGGCGGTCGGCGCCGACGGCACCATCTGGGTGACCACGGTGAACAAGACCGACGGCCAGCCGGGACCGTTCGACGACCGCGTCGTCCGCATCCCGCCGCCGCAGGCCGGAGGCGGCGGACCGGACTGAGTTTTCGGCCGCGCGGCCGCGAACGGCGCATGCCAGGTCTCGCGCTCGGGGCGGTGCTGCCGAACGCGTCCGCGTTTTATTCGGCGATGCCGATCACGGTGAGGAAGGCGGTGGCCGCGGGGGTGCGGCTGCGGCTCCAGATGACGTATTCGATGCGGGCCGGGGCGTCGGCGACCTCGATGGTGGTCACGCCCTCGAGTTGGGGCACGTAGGCGGAGGGGAGCATGGCGACGGCGAGGCCGGGACGGACGAGCCGGGCGATGTAGTCCGCGCTGGTCACTTCGAAGGCGACGTCGCGGTCCAGACCGGCGGCCGCGAAGGCTTGGTCGGACTGGAGACGTCCGGCTGTCCCGGCCGGAAGATCCACGAAGACCTCGGAAGACAGCGTGCGCAGGTCGGTCGACCGCTGCCCGGCGAGCGGATGGTCCGGCGCGACGACGGCGACGAGCCGGTCGCGGGCGAGTTCGTGCGCGACCACGCCGCGCGGACGTGCCGTGGTCGGCAATCCGAGGAATGCGATGTCGATGGCTCCCTGCTCGACCTTCTCCACCAATTCCTCGCTCGCACCCACCCGCAAGCTGATGCGCACGTGCGGATGACGGCGGCGGAAGTCGCGCAGCGCCTCCGGGATATCCACCGCTGCGACGGTGGGGATCAGGCCGACGGCGAGCCGTCCACGTACCTCTCCGACGGCCGCGGCCACCTCGGCGGCGGCGCGGTCGGCGGCGTCCAGACACTGACGCGCGGCGGGAAGGAACGCCGCGCCCGCCGGTGTCAGGCGCACCCTGCGGCTGGTGCGCTCGAAGAGTCGGGCGCCCAATTCCCGTTCCAGACGCGCGATCTGATGACTGAGGGCGGACTGCACGACCAGGCATCGTTCGGCTGCCCTGGTGAAACTGTTCGTCTCGGCCACGGCGATCACATAGCGCATCTGCTGGAGCTCCATAGATCAATCGTGGAACACGATTGATGAAGTGACAAACATGTGTTGGACTCATTGATCGGTGCCGCGTGAGACTGCGTAGGTGAAAAGTTCAGGCATACAGGTGGTTTCCGGCGCGGACACGCCACTGGGCACCCTGCCGCGCACCGTCCTGACGGCGCTGGCTCCCGTGTCCTGGGGCACGACCTATGTCGTCACCACGGAACTGCTCCCACCGGGACACCCGCTGTTCGCTGGGCTCCTGCGCGCCTTGCCCGCGGGTTTGATCGCGCTGGCGATCACGCGGACGCTGCCGCGCGGGGCCTGGTGGGGCAAGGCCGCGGTACTGGGCGTGCTCAACATCGGGCTGCTCTTCCCGCTGCTGTTCCTCGCCGCCGAACGCCTACCGGGCGGAGTGGCCGCGACCTTGGCGGCGGCCCAGCCGCTCGTCGTAGCCGTCTCGGCCGTGGTGGTCCTGGGCGAGACGCCCTCCGCCTGGCGCCTCGCGTGGGGGGTGCTGGGCATCGTCGGCGTCGGTTTGGTGGTGATCGGGCCGAACGCGGCCCTCGATCTCACCGGGGTCGTGGCGGGTCTGGCCGCCGCGGCTTCGATGGCGCTGGGGCTGACCCTCACGAAAAGGTGGGGAAGGCCCGCCGGGATCGGTCCCACAGCTTTCGCGGGCTGGCAACTCACCGCGGGCGGCCTCTTTCTGCTGCCCCTCACGTTCTTCGCCGAAGGGCCGCCGCCGGCGATCGACGCGCCCGCTGCCCTCGGCTATCTCTGGCTCGGGCTCGTCGGCGGTCTGCTCGCGTATGTCGTCTGGTTCCGCGGGATCGGCACCTTGCCCGTCACCTCGGTCGCGGTGCTGGTCCTGCTCTCGCCGCTGGTCGCGGCCGTTCTGGGCGCCGTCCTGCTCGGCCAGACGCTCGGCCAGGTCCAACTCGTCGGATTCGGGCTCGCGCTCGCCGCGATCGTCGCGGGCCAGCTTCCCGCGCCCACCCGCTCGTCCGCTCCCGTTCCAGCACCCGAAGGGATATCGAAATGAGAATCGCCGTCGTCGGAGCCGCAGGCATGGTCGGCTCGTGCGTCGTCGACGAGGCCGCGAGCCGCGGCCATGAGGTCGTCGCCGTCTTCCGCACGGCGCGGCGGATGGCTCTGCCGCCCACGGTGACCGCCGTCGAGGGGGACGCGACCGACCGCGTCCGGATGAGCGAACTGTTCGACGGCGCCGACGCGATCGTGGCGGCGACCCGTCCCGCCGCCGGGCAGGAACACACCGTCACGGCGACCACGGCCGCCCTGCTCGACGCGGCCACCAACACCGGGACACGCATCCTCGTGGTCGGCGGCGCCGCCCCGCTCCGGGTTCCGGGACACCCCGAGCGGCTCGTGCTCGACAGTCCGGAATACGTACCGGCACACATTCGCACCATCGCCGCCGCGAGCGTCGCGCAGTGGGAAGCCTGCCGTGCGCATCCGGCCGACTGGGTCTATCTCAGCCCGCCCGCCCTGCTCGAACCCGGACAGCGCACCGGGAACTATCGACGCGGCACCACCACGCTGATCACCGGCGCCGATGCCACCTCGCGGATCTCGGCGGAGGACCTAGCCGTGGCCGTCTTGGACGAGCTCGAGAATCCGGGCGAGGACGAACATTTCACCGTCGGCTACTGAGTCGGGACCCGAACGCTCGGCACCGCACGAGCGCGTCGGCAGGGTAGGACGGGCGACCACTGACAGAGGAACGATGAGATGAAGCGCGTCCTGGTGATCGCGGCCGCCCTCGCCTGCTTCGGCGCGGCCGCGCTGGCGCCCGCGGACCGAACGGCCGACCTTCCGGTCCTCGCCGCCGAGTTCGACCTACCCGCCGGATTCCAGCCGGAGGGCATCGCCATCGGGTCGCGACCGGTCGCCTATTTCGGGTCGCGGGCCGATGGCTCCATCTACCGCGCCGACCTGGTGACCGGACGAGGCGACATCCTGAGCCCCGGGCCGGGGACACCGGCGCTCGGGCTCCAGCTCGACCACCGCGGTCGGCTGTTCGTCGCCGGTGGCACGGGAGGCGACGCCCGCGTCGTGGACACCGGTACAGGCGCGGTGCTGGCGAACTACCGCCTCGGCACGCCGCCGGACACGTTCGTCAACGACGTGGTGCTCACGCCCACGGGCGCGTGGTTCACCGACTCCCGGGCGCCCGTGCTGTACTACCTGCCCGCAGGCGCCCAGGACGACCTGCCCGCACCCGCTGCGCTGGTGCGACGCCCGCTGACCGGCGACATCCACTACGAGCCCGGAGCGATCAACGCCAACGGGATCGTGCGCACACCCGATGGCACCGGATTGATCATCATGCAGTCGGTGACCGGCCGGTTGTTCCGCGTCGACCCGGCGACGGGCGCGACACGGCAGATCGACCTCGGCGCGGAGACGCTGCCCAACGGGGATGGGCTGCTGCTGCGCGGCAACACGCTTCTGGTCGTGCAGAACCGGTCCAACACGATCGCCGTGGTCACGCTCGACCACGCGGGAACCACGGGAGCGGTCGTACGACGCGTCACCGACCCGCGCTTCGACGTGCCGACGACCGTCGCGGCGTACGAGGAGCGGCTGTACTTGCCCAACGCGCGCTACACCACGCCGCCGACTCCGACCACGTCCTACAACTTTGTGGCGGTCGCCCGCCCCTAGCCGCAGGCGGCGAGCACGAGTTCGCGAACGCGCGCCGCGTCGGCCTGGCCGCGGGTCGCCTTCATGACATCGCCGACGATCTTGCCCGCGGCCTGGACCTTGCCGGAGCGGATCTTGTCGGCGATGTCGGGGTTGGCGGCCAGTGCCTTCTCCACCTCCGCTCGCAGGGCGCTGTCGTCGCTGACCATGCCGAGGCCCTTGGCCTCGACGATCTGCGCCGGGTCGCCCTCGCCTGCCAGCACGTGGTCGACGACCTGCTTGGCCACCTTGTTGTTGATCGTCTTCGCGTCGACCAGCTTGATCACCTCGGCGACCTGGGCCGGGCTGATCGGCAACTCCTCCAGCGCGACCTCGCGTTCCTTGGCCTTCTCGGTGAGGTAGGCGACCCACCAGGAGCGCGCCTCGTTGGCCGGGGCCCCCGCGTCGACGGTGGCGATGATCAGGTCCAGCGCACCCGCGTTCACCAGGTCGCGCATCACTTCGTCGGACAGGCCCCAGTCGGACTGGATGCGCGCGCGACGCAGCCACGGGTACTCGGGGATGGTGCCGCGCAACTGCTCGACCCAGTCCGCGTCGGGCGCGACAGGCTCGAGGTCCGGCTCCGGGAAGTAGCGGTAGTCCTCGGCGGTCTCCTTGCGGCGGCCGGGCGAGGTGGTGCCGTCGGCCTCATGGAAGTGACGGGTCTCCTGCACGACCGTGCCGCCGCCCGCGAGCACCGCGGCCTGCCTTCGCATCTCGTAGCGCACCGCGACCTCGACGCTGCGCAGCGAGTTGACGTTCTTGGTCTCCGTGCGGGTGCCGAATTCCGTTGCACCGACAGGCATCAGGGAGACGTTCGCGTCGCAGCGCAGTGAGCCCTGCTCCATCTTCACGTCGGACACACCGAGCGACTTCAGCAGATCGCGCAGCGCCGTCACATACGCCCGCGCCACCTCGGGTGCGCGCTCCCCCGCGCCGGTGATCGGCTTGGTGACGATCTCGATCAGCGGCACGCCCGCCCGGTTGTAATCGAGCAGGGAGTGGCTCGCGCCGTGGATGCGGCCGGTCGCACCGCCGATGTGCACCGACTTGCCGGTGTCCTCCTCCATGTGCGCGCGCTCGATGTCGATGCGGAAGGTGCTGCCGTCGTCGAGCACCACGTCCAGGTGCCCGTTCGTGGCGATCGGCTCGTCGTACTGGCTGATCTGATAGTTCTTCGGCTGATCGGGGTAGAAGTAGTTCTTGCGCGCGAATCGGCCCCACGGCGTGATCGAGCAGTTCAGCGCCAGCCCGATCCGGATGGCCGACTCGACGGCCTTCTGGTTCACCACCGGAAGCGACCCGGGCAGACCGAGGCACACCGGGCACACCTGAGTGTTCGGCTCGGCGCCGAACTCGGTCGGGCAACCGCAGAACATCTTCGTCGCGGTGTTCAGCTCGACGTGGACCTCCATGCCGAGCACCGGCTCGAACCGGGCGATGACATCCGAGTAATCCATCAGGTCGACCGTGGGTGCGCTCATGGCCATCAGTTTAGGTAAGCGCTCGCGCCGCAGCGCAGCGGCTCTCGCGTCCCGTGGCGCTATTTCGCCGGGACCCGCTGCCGCAACCAGCCGGTGACGTAGTCGAGCACCTCGGGAGCGATGGTCGTCTCGATGGCCCCGTACTCGCTGGGACGGCCCGTCTCCGTGGGCTGCATCAGGTGGTTGAGACCCGCGAAGACGTGGACGGTCGCGTCGGGGTCGGCGGCGAGGTGGTCGCGCATCGGCTGCTCGCTCTGCGCCGGGGGCACCTGGAGATCCTTGCCGCCGAAGAACGCGAGCACCGGAACGCGCAGAGCGGAGAGGGCGGGCGCCGGATCGTAGGCGACCAAGGAGGCCAGATACGGCGTGATCTGCGCGGCCGCCTGATCGTCCGGCACGCGCTGGCCTGCGGGCAGTGCCTGGTTCTGCCGAACGGCCAGTTGTCTCGCGCCCTCGAGGTCACCCGCTTTCAGCAGGGCGGCCAGTTCGGCGGTGTCGCGGACCCGGGTCTCCACCTGGTCGGGAGGGGTGCCGTTCGCGGTGGCGAGCAAGCGCGTCTGTTCGACGAGCACGTCGGATCCGGGAACGCCCGGTCCGGCCATCAGGACGGCGAAGGCGACGCCGCTGTCGGGACGCGCGGCGACCAACGGCGCGAGGTAGCCGCCCTCGCTGTGGCCGAAGAGCCCGACCCGCGCCGGGTCGATGTCGGAGCGGGCGCGCAGGAAGCGGATGCCCGCCGCGGCGTCCTCGGCCAGAACGGTGTAGTTCGCGTCGTCCAGCTTGCCGCCGGTGCCGCCGACGCCGCGGTCGTCGGTGCGCAGCACGGCGTACCCCGCACGGGTGAAGGTGTCGGCCAGCAGCAGGAACGGCTTGTGGCCCATGAGTTCCTCATTGCGGTCCTGGGCGCCGCTTCCGGTGATCATGAGAATGGCGGGGAACGGGCCCGCGCCCTGCGGTTCGGTCAGAGTGCCCGCGATGGTGATATCGCCGCTGCGATAGGTGACATCCTCGGACTTGTACGGGAACGGCGGTTTCGGTTCCTGCGGATGGGCGGGCGGGACCACCTTGCCCCGGCTCAGTGCCAGCGGGAAGTTCTGGCCCGCCTGGTTGAGATCGCCGGTGATCCGGTCGGTTCCGGACTCGTACTTGCCGTGGAACACCGGGTCGCCAGGAATGTCCGGGACCGCGAAAGACACGCCGTTGCGGTCGGAGCTGACGTCTTTGAGTTGCACGCCGCTCATGCCCTGCGAGGGGATATCGATGGTGGCGGTGCCGTCGTCGTGGAAACTCACGCCGACCTGCACCGGCCGGCCGGGGAGCTCGACGGCGCCGTGCCAGTCACCCGTGGTCGGCTCGGGCGGATTCGACTCCGAGCACCCGGCTGCCACTGCCGTGATCACCAACAGTGCCAACGCGATCAGTCGCCCACTGCGCATGCGACTCACAGTACCGACACACGACGCCCTGCTACCGAACAGCGCGAGCGAGTTGGCCGCTCGTGCGAACTCATTACATGTACGCCGGTGAGACGCTCACACCGGAACGACTGTCAGCACCTGCTCGAGCCCATAGAAATCTTTGGGGTTACGGGTAAACAGCGACAGGCCGTGTATGGAGGCGATCGCACCGATCATCAGATCGAACTTGCGTGGCTTCGGGCTTCGTCCCCCGGCCGCCAGCAACCCGGCCATCAAAGTGAAACGGCGGGCAGCCTCTGCACTGAAAGGCAACGCTTCAAAAGTGCTTTCGAACTCTTGAAGACGTTCGGTACGTAACAACCTGCTGGTAGCGTCAGTTGCTGCGGCAACCCCCAACCCGAGCTCAGCAAGTGTCACGGTGCTGATCTTCGATACGAGCGGAAGCTGATCATCCGGGATTTCATTGAGATCGATCAACACGCATGTATCCAGGAGGCCCGAGTCCAGCCGTTCACTGGTCATCGAGCCGGTCTTCCCCGAAGATCGCATCCACCTGCGCGCGCTCCTCGACACTGCTGCCCGCGCGAGCAAAGCGAGCGAGCCGCCGCTTCAATTCAGCCGTGGTGACCTCACGCGCCGGCGCCAACGGCCGCAACTCACCCACCGGGCGACCGTTACGAGTGATGATGAAATCTTCGCCTGCTTCCAGGGCATCCATCACGGCGGCGCTTCCGTTGCGCAGTTCAGCTTGGCTGATAGTCCGAGACACATGTCGATCATAGCCCCGGATGCTATCCAGGGCTATAGGTTCGAGTGGGCCCTGCGCCCGCGCTTACCCGAAGAACGCCTCCGCCTCGCGGTAGCGCTCCGAGGGCACCCGCTTGAGCTGCTTGGTGGCCTCCGACAGCGGGACCAAGCCGATGGTGGTGCCGTGCAGCGCGACCATCTGGCCGAATTTGCCCGCGTGCACCGCCTCAGCCGCGTGCAGGCCGAAGCGGGTGGCCAGCACCCGGTCGTAGGGGGTGGGGCTGCCGCCGCGCTGCACGTGACCGAGCACGGTGGTGCGGACCTCCTTGCCGATGCGCCGCTCGATCTCCACACCGAGCTGCTGGGCGACGCCGGTGAAACGCTCGTGGCCGAACTCGTCGATACCGCCCTCGCGCAAGGTGAATCCGGAGTCCGGCGCGGGGTGCGACCCCTCGGCGACGACGCAGATGAAGTGCTTGTCGCCGCGCTGGAATCGCCGCTTGATCATGGCGCACACCTCGTCCACCTCGAACGGGACCTCCGGCACCAGTGTCAGGTGCGCGCCCGCCGCCATGCCCGCGCCGATCGCGATCCATCCCGCGTGACGGCCCATCACCTCGATGAGCATGACGCGCTGATGCGATTCGGCGGTGGTGTGCAGCCGGTCGATCGCCTCGGTGGCGATGTTGAGTGCCGTGTCGTGGCCGAAAGTGACGTCGGTGCAGTCGATGTCGTTGTCGATGGTCTTCGGGACGCCGACCACCGGCACGCCCTCGTCGGACAACCAGCTCGCGGCGGTGAGCGTGCCCTCGCCGCCGATCGGGATCAGGGCCTCGATGCCGTTGTCGTCCAGGGTCTGCTTGATCCGGCCCAGTCCGGCGCGCAACACGTCGGGGTTGGTGCGGGCGGTGCCGAGGATGGTGCCGCCCTTGGTGAGGATCCGGTCGGTGCGGTCGTCGTTGCGGATCTGGATCTTTCGGTCCTCCAATAGGCCGCGCCAACCGTCCTCGAAGCCGACGATCGCGTCTCCGTAACGGCCGTTCGCGGTACGAACGACGGCGCGGATGACCGCGTTCAGTCCTGGGCAGTCTCCGCCTCCGGTCAGAACTCCGATGCGCATGGCCGCTATCTTGCCCCTCATGTCCGATCTCGGCAGCCTCGCCCCCGTGAACGTCGCGTAACACTGACCTGGACAGATGACCTCACGCGGCCGGGCAGTGCCCCCCGTGCAGCTCGTCGAGATGCTGGGAGACGACCGTGGCGAGTTTGTCCAGAATGTTCATGCCGTCGCTGAACGATCCCGACTCGGGCTGCACCGCGACGGCGATCGCGATCTGCCCCGAGGGGACGTTGATGATCCCGAACTGCCGCACCAGGTAGTTGCCCGCGACGTCCGGCCCCCAGCCGCCCTTGAACTCGGCGCCGGTGAACTCGCCGAGACCCCAGCGCTGACTGGTGACGACCTGTTCCATCAGGGAGGTGACGCGATCGACCTGGGGCAGACAGGGCAACCGCGAGGCGAACCGCACCTGGTCGGTCAGCGACCACTCCGCCTGGCCGAAGGCCGAGTGCTCGGCACGGGCGCGGGTGGCGGGCACGACGGTCTTGCTGTCCCCGCCTTCGCGCAGGACCGACTGCACGGCCTGCGCCGCCTCCTGCGGCGTGCCCAGCGACTGCCACAGCACGTCGGCGGCGGCGTTGTCGGATTGCGTGATCGCGGCCGACGCGGCGTAGTTCGAGCTGCTCGGACTGCGGCGCAGCGCGGCGATGGTCAGCGGCACCTTCATCGTCGACCAGGCCGGACCGCTGGTCCATTCGCCGAAGGTGATCGGCTGCTCGCCGCCGACCGGCACGATGGCCATGCCCAGCTTCCCGCGCACGCCCGCAGCGAGCTCGGCATAGCTCGCGGCCAAGGTGCCGGGCACGATGATGGACAGACCCTTCTGGTCGGTGCGCGCCGCGGCCTCGGTAATGGTGGGTTCGCTCGACGAGTCCTCGGCGCGGTTGGTTCCGCACGCGGCTACCAGAGCCGCGGCAAGCGCCGCACAACCGAGGACGTTCAGGACTCTGCGGAATCGATCAGTAGACATTTTCGGCACATTCTTCTCGCGAACTCCCGGCCCGCCGACCGGCGACCGCGGCGGCAGGGGCGCGGCCTCGGGTCGACTGACTCTTGTCTCCCCGCCCAATGACGACAGCGCGGTCAACAAGCATGGACACCTCCACCTACCCGCCCGATGTCGCCGAGCGGCCGGGTTCGGAACCGGCGCTCGACGCCGCCCTCACCCGAGAACTGCTTCTCGTTATCCCGGAGAACGTACTAGATGAATTGATTACGCCCCAGTTCACCGAAAACTCCTGACCGCCACGGCCACTGCCGAACGGGTCCGCGCATGCCGGTCGTGCTCAATAGCATTCAAGTATCACCGCAGGACTATTGGGGTGCCGGAGGTGCATCCGCAATGGCGTGGCTTTCGGCGAGCACGTTTGGCGGGCTTCACGACACGGTGCACTCGGGCTCGACGGGAAGCACATCCCGACGCTCGGCGCAAGCCCCTGAGACGACCTCCGCCACCCGGGCTCGGCGGCCACCGCCCGGGTCGAGTCCGGCCGAGGGTCGGCCGCATGCACGTTCGCCGGCCCACAGCCGTCGACTTCCAGTTCATCGGACACCACGGGCATTTCCGTACCGGATGACCATCGAGCACTGCCGCCCGATGCGGAGCAATCTTCGCGCAGCCGAAATAGCGATCTTTCAGCAACTCCCCCAGCGGCGTTCTGGAACCGTCGCATCGACTCGCACGGGCCCGATGGCGTCAATATGCCACTTCGGCTATATTGCCGATATGGCATCTACGTTCGAGGCGCTGGCCGAGCCTCGCCGCCGGGAGATCCTGGACCTGTTGCGCGAGCGGGAGCGACTGGTCGGCGACTTGGTCGCGGAGCTGCGATTGGCTCAGCCCACGGTGTCCAAGCACCTGAAGGTCCTGCGCGGCGCGGGCTTGGTGGATGTCCGCCAAGACGCGCAGCGCCGGTGGTATCGGGTGCGGGCGGAACCGCTGACCGAGATCGAGGCCTGGCTCGCGCCGTACCGGCGGATGTGGGAGACCAGCCTCGACGCCCTGGAACGTCATCTCGACGCCATGCCCGACGAGAAAGG